>CAWFCI010000012.1:0-119544 GCA_963814305.1 uncultured Alphaproteobacteria bacterium | reverse complement strand
GCAAAGCGCGCTGCCAAAGCGGCGCATTCGGTCGGCGCAAAGCTGCTGCTCGACGGCTGTCAGGCCGCGCCGCGTATGCGGCTTAATATGGCCGAACTCGGCTGCGATTTTTATGTGTTCTCAGGCCACAAATTATACGGCCCCACCGGCGTCGGCGTGCTCTGGGCTAAGGCCGACATACTAAACGCGATGCCTCCCTGGCAGGGTGGCGGGGCAATGATCGACCGCGTCACGTTCGAGAAGACAACCTACGCCCCTGCGCCTGCGCGGTTCGAGGCAGGCACGCCGATGATTGTTGAAGTCATCGGCCTCCATGCAGCCATCGACTATGTCGACGCTATCGGCCCAGAAGCAATCTTCGCGCACGAAAGCGCGCTGGCGGCGCACACCCGCGAGGCATTGCGCTCGGTCAATTCGATCACGCTCTATGGCCCGGAAAAATCGGCTGGTATCGTATCCTTCTCGATGGAAGGGGTGCATCCGCACGACATCGGCACCATATTGGACGAAGAGGGCGTGGCGATCCGCGCTGGTCATCATTGCTGCCAGCCTTTGATGGACCATCTGGGCGTCCCCGCCACCGCGCGGGCGAGCTTTGGAATTTACAGTGATGAAAACGACGTCGCGGCGCTGGTGCGCGGACTGGAACGAGTGAAGAGGATCTTCGGGTGAACGAGCAAATCCGGATTGAAGAAGTTGATAGCGTTGAAAAGCCGCCCAAAGCGCGCGTTGAAACCGCTGCCGAGACGTTCGAGCGTAAGAAGGATTATCTTGAGGGTTTCCTTGCGCAAAAGCCCGCTGTGCCCGAAGCGGACAAGCCCGATGGCGAGCTCTACGAGGCCGTCATCGAAGCGCTCAAAGAAATTTTCGACCCCGAAATCCCGGTCAACATTTACGACCTTGGCCTGATTTACAATGTCGAGATCAACAATGGCCATGCGCTCGTGTCGATGACGCTGACCACACCGCATTGCCCGGTCGCCGAATTGATGCCAGGCGAAGTCGAACTTCGAGTCGGCGCCGTGCCGGGGATCGGCGATGCCGAGGTGGTGCTGGTTTGGGAGCCCGCATGGACCCCTGCCAATATGACCGACGAAGCCCGTCTGGAGCTTGGAATGCTATGACCGAAGTCAAAACACGCGCCCGCCCTGCTGCAGTCATCCTGACCCCTGCGTCGGAAGCGCGGATTGCCGAACTGATGGCGAAAGCACCCGCAGACGCAATCGGCGTCAAACTCTCGACCCCGCGCCGTGGCTGTTCGGGCCTCGCCTACTCGGTCGATTATGTGAGCGAAGCCGTGCCGTTCGACGAGAAAATCGAAACCCCGGGCGGTGTGCTCTACATCGATGGCGGCTCAGTGCTCTATCTGGTCGGCTCGGTCATGGACTGGGTCGAAGATGAATTCGCCGCCGGTTTCGTCTTCAACAATCCGAACGCCACCGGCGCTTGCGGTTGCGGCGAGAGTTTTACGGTTTAAAATCCAAACTGCAGCCGGAATGCCACGCCGATATCGTCGGGCGCGGTTTCGAAATGGCCCGGCTCCTGCCGCCAGAACAGGTTTGACGAGAAATAGCCGCCGCTGAGCGGCAATACCCACGCTACTTCGCTGGCAATCTCGCGCCCGAAGAAGCGAGACTGAAACGGCGAACGCCGAAAGTCGGTGTCAGCGTCGAATAGTTATAAGCCACGGGCACATTGAGCGCCAAGCCGCCGCTACTAACCCGCAATGGCTGCGCGATACGAAACGCCAGTCGGTCACCGCTGGCAAAGGCATTGGAGCGCGCGATATCGAACGAGAAGGCATTGCTTTTGAGCATGCGTTGGCTGGTCAGCGACGCCGAGCCGTTGGCGTAGGTCCAACCCTGCCGCCAGCTAGCGCCCAGCATCCAGTCGCGGCCCAAGCGTATTTCGCCATTGCCATCGACGAACAGGCTGCGCGCGCCGTTTCGACCGATAAAATCGGCAAAGCGCGCGCCGAGGATGGTTTCGTCCTCGCGCATCCAGTTGGCACCTATCGCCAGCTTTGCTGGACCGATCTGCCGGTCGAGCGAAAGCCCGACCACCGAATAGGGATACCGCCGTGTGCCGCTGCGGATAAATTCAGCGCCTGCCCGTTCGAACAGCCGCGCATCGCCAATCTCGGCGCTGCCGGTCAGGCCGAAGCCAGCGATGCTTTGCCGCAATGCGAAGGAATTGTCAGCGACCGCTTCAAACCCGCTTTCGCAGCGCGCCTCGTTTGCCGTCAGGAACGCGCCGCCTTGCATGCCCTGTAATGCCGCAACCTGCCCTGCGGCGGCTTGCCGGATACCAAGGCTAAACCTCGTGTCCTTCGCAAGGGCCGCGCTGATCCGCCCCGCCAATATCCGCGACTGGTTTTGCTGGGCGTCGGTCAGCAAAAGCGGAGCGACGCGAGCGCCGCCACTATCATCGCCGCTAATCGAGAAGGCGAGATCTGCACTGCCTGCCGAAACACTGACCGAACGCCCCTGGCTAATCAGCGCAGGTGTGAGCCGCAAACGCGGCGTTGTCGCCTGCAGACCGTGCGCAAGGTCGATGTCGTATGCGCGGCCATATTCGTCAAGGATCACCGCGTTCACCGGGCGGATCGATAACGCAACGTCGCCCATCGGTCCTGATGTCGTACCGCCATTGCCATTCAGCGTCGACCACGGTCGTCGTCCCGGCAAGCGACGTCGTCCCCGCAGGCGCAAAGGCGCGGGCGATATCCAGTATTCCGCGGCCGTAGATAGCGTCGGTCCCGGCATCGCCCGCATCGCGCGCGCGTGGTCAGCAACAGGTTGACGATCTGCGCGCCGGTAAGCGTGGGGAAGGCCTGCGCCAGCAATGCCGCCGCGCCCGCAATTTGCGGGGCAGCGAACGACGTTCCGTTGAACACGCGAACAAATGTTTGCCCGTTTTGGTCGAAGCGCAATATCGAGTCGTTTTCGTAAACGCAGCAAATGCTTTGCCCCAGCGCCGAAAGGACTACATTCTGCGAATTGCCCGCGCGGTTGCTGAAATCGGAAATCACGCCCTGGTCGTTGACCGATGCAGCGATAATCACGAGCCCGTTACCGGCGGCGACCAGAGCCTGCGACGAGGGGCTTGGGTTGTTCGGGTCAAACTTGGGCGGCGTGTCATTGCCTTCATTACCCGCCGACACGACAATGATGATTCCGGCGCGCGTTGCCCGGTCGATGGCACTGCGGAGCGTAGCGCTGGCCCCGCCTGGTCCGCCGAGCGAAATATTGATAACGCGTGCCCCTGCATCGACGGCGCGATTTACGCCGGCCGCTATCGCCGTGTCGAAGAACGAGCAATTTGCTTCGGCCTCGCCGGGGTCAGCGGTTGTGCAGCTACCGGGCTGATCGGCACGCAGAGCGAGAATCGTGGCGTTGAAGGCGATGCCGTGCACGTCACGATCGTCCTTCGCCGCCGCAAGCACGCGCGTGACCGCTGTGCCATGGCCGTCATCGTCGCCTAAGCCACGGCTGCCCGCAACGTCGCCGGACAAGGGATGGATTCTGCCGACGAATTCATGGCTGTTTGGATCGATGCCCGAATTGATAACGCCGACAGTCACTCCAGCACCCGTTGCGCCCGCCTGATAGGCCGTGATCGCTCCATGGTAACCCGGCCCATCGGATCGGTTGAATTCTGCGGTCGCAAAGTTCGTTGCGGGTGGTGGCGGAGGAGGGGGTGGCGGTGGCGGGGGTGGTGGCGGCGCAACCACGGCCGGGGGCGGAGGCGGAGCGGCGTTGAACCCACACCGCCGCCACCGCCTCCGCAGGCCGACAATGTCAGCGCAAAGACAACCGAAGTTCCGACTGCAATCTTGCGGCCATTTGCGTTGTACGTCATGAAAGTGCGACCTCTCCCCAGAATGCCTAGATAATGCACGCTTTACGCTTTCTCCAGTCTTAACGTTACCATGGCATGTTGTGATAAAGTAAATACGCGTTTAGGCGGCGAAGGATGCACCGCCAATTTTCGCATATCGACACTTGGATTTTCGACCTCGACCTCACGCTTTATCCGCCGGAGGCCGATATCATGGCGCAGGTCCGCGACCGGATAGCTTTGTTCGTGGAAGGCTATTTCAAAATCGGTTCGGACGAGGCGCATGGCATCCGACATCGTTACTGGCAGAAATATGGTACGACGCTCGGCGGACTGATGGCCGAACATGATGTTGACCCGCATGGCTATCTCGATTTCGTCCATGATGTGGATCTGTCGAAGCTCGCCATATGCGCGGACCTGCGCGCGCACATATTGGCACTGCCGGGGCGAAAGCTGATCTTCACTAATGCCGACCTGCCTTATGCGCAGCGGGTGTTGGCTGCACGCGGGCTGGAAGATGTATTCGAGAATATATTCGACATCCACCGCATGGAGCATCGGCCCAAGCCCGACCCAGCCAGCTACCGCGCCTTTTGCGACCAGCTCGACGTCGTTCCCGAACACGCTTTGTTTGTTGAGGACTCGGCACATAATCTTGTCCCCGCCAAAGCGATGGGCATGACCACAATTTGGGTGAAACATGCGGGCGAAGCTGATAGCGGCGCGCATGACAACCATATCGACCATCAGATTGCCGATGTCACTAAGTGGCTTTCGTCAATCCACAGCCTTGAAAGAGCCCTATGACCGACCAGCTTTCCGCGATCATCGACGCCGCATGGGATGCCCGCGACGGCATCAGCAGCGCGACCCAAGGAGAAGTACGCGATGCCGTGCAGACCGCTCTCGCCGGCCTCGATGATGGCAGCTTCCGCGTCGCCGAGAAGCGCGATGGCGAATGGCTGGTCAACCAGTGGCTGAAAAAGGCGGTGCTGCTCTCCTTCCGGCTCAGCGACAATATTGTGGTCGATGGCGGTGCGTCGGGTGCGCCTGCTTATGACAAGGTGCCATCGAAATTTGCCGGATGGGGCGAGAACCGGTTCCGCGATGCGGGTTTTCGAGTTGTCCCCGGCGCAGTAGCCCGCCATGGCAGCCATATCGCCAAGAATGTCGTGCTGATGCCAAGCTTCGTCAACATTGGCGCGCGAGTTGATGAAGGGACGATGGTCGATACCTGGGCGACCGTCGGCAGCTGCGCGCAGATCGGCAAGAATGTTCACTTGTCGGGCGGCGTCGGCATCGGCGGGGTGCTTGAGCCGTTGCAGGCCGGCCCGGTGATCATCGAGGACAATTGCTTCATCGGCGCACGTTCCGAAGTCGTCGAAGGCGTGATCGTCGAGGAAGGCGCGGTGCTTTCCATGGGCGTGTTCATCAGCTCGACCAGCAAGATCATCGACCGCACCACCGGCGAAATCTTCGTTGGCCGCGTGCCTGCTTATTCGGTTGTCGTGCCAGGCGCTCTGCCCGGCAAGCCGCTGCCCGACGGCAGCCCCGGGCCGAGCCTATCCTGCGCCGTGATCGTCAAACGAGTCGATGCGCAGACGCGGGCCAAGACGGCAATCAACGAGCTGCTGCGGGATTGACCCTCGCACAGGGACAGTCCCTGCATGGGGACTGCCCTCCCTATTGGCACCGCGCCCGCGTTCGAGAAGGGACAGTCCCCGTTCGGGGACAGTCCCAGGCTTGACCCCTTCCCGACTTTTGACAGTTTTGACGCGAAATCGCGTTTTTGCGGTTACCCCTGCCTCCGGTTCTCCAACCGCGGCGGCGTTGGTGCTGGCGCGTTCAGCGCGGCACGGTGCAGAAGGCTGCTGCTATCCATCAGCGGTGCGCGGTTCGCCATTCCGCCCCACTCGGCGCGGCATTCCATAAACTCACCGGTGGCGCCTCGCTGGCCCGCCGCCTCGGCCTCCATCGCGTCGAGAAAGGCACCGAATTCCTGCGCGACCGCCAGCACCGGCGCGGAACCGAGCGCCGCCTTCGACCCCAGCCGCTCGATGGTAGCGAGCAACATTTTGGGATCGCGTTTGCGTTTTTCCTGCACCAGCTTGCCATCGCGGTAGGTCCGTTCGACCGAGCCCTCGAAGGCCAGTTCATAGGCATCGTCGATCATCCCTTGCCGCGCGAGCAGCAACGCCGCATCCCACGCCAGCGCAAAGGCGCGTCCGGCGGTGCTCAGCTTGAAAGCATAAGCCCCCTGCCGCGTCATCCCAACCGAAGCCGCCGCCCGCTCGACAAACCCGCATGTCGCCAGCGCCTCACAAAAAGCGCGCTGGCGCTCGACGGTCCAGCCATTCGATTGGCGGGAGGGGGTGAAGGCGGTTGAGAGGGCTGGTTCGGTGGAGGGGGTTGGATGGGTCATCTGTGAAATAGAACATAATAAGAACATATTGTCAAGAGGAAATTTCCTATCATGACTTTGCTCTTGCAATCGTAATTTAATGGGTGCACATAAAATAAGTGAGAGTCGAGTTCGATCCGGCCAAAGATAAAGCCAACCAGAGCAAGCATGGCATTTCATTGCAGGCGGCGGCTAGCTTCGATTGGGACACGGCGCTCGAACGCGAAGATGACCGCTTCGATTATGGAGAGGTCCGTTTTGTCGCCATCGGACTGATTGACGCCCGGCTCTATGTGATGGCCTTCACGGAGGGCTCCGGCGACGAAACTATTCGCATCATCAGCCTGCGCCCAGCAGAAAAACATGAAATGAGATATTATTATGGACAAGTTTAACCCAAAGATTCACGACGATAATCCGCCGCTTGAAGCGGCCTTTTTGTCGGGAATGAAGCCTTCCAAGCGCGGGCGTCCAAAACTGGATACTCCCAAGGTCGAAGTGAAAATCCGGCTGGACGCCCAAACCGTGGAGCATCTGCGTGGCAGCGGCCCCGGCTGGCAAACGCGCGTCAACGCCCTGTTGGGCCAGCTAGTGGCGAAAGGGCAGATTTGAAGGCGTGGGCCTGTTGATTCGTGGCGGCTGCCGCTTAATGGAGGACGTTTAGGCTGTGGGCATCATAACCTGCAAGTGGTCATTAAATCATGCCAAGATTCCCAGATGCTTTAGGTTAGCGAGGTAAGTAACGTGCAATCCATGGTGATCGAACATGCGAGTGCTGCGTTGGCTGGCCTGCGCATCAGCAATTTGTTGCTTAAATTCTTCAACTGTCTCGACCCCGAGAATCGGAGCAATCCGTTTCAGATAGATTGATGACTCTGCACGAGCGAATAGGGGAAACGGTGAAAAGCGATCAGATGCATAAACTAACGAGAACGGATACCAGCGGCCACTACTACGTGGCCCACTCGCTGCCAGATACAAAACAAAATCAGCCTGCATCAGCGACTCGAAGCTAGGTAGGCTGCCACTGGGATGCGCTTCTTTGAATATGTCCGCATGAAGACTAATTCGATTAAGTTTGAGTCGCTGCTTTCGGGATTTAAGCGACTCCACATATTGGTAGAACACCGTAAAATCAGAAGTCGCCGGCCTGTCAGCACCGCTATGTTCACGAACAAGATATGCCCTGATGAGAGCCGCCTGCACCAAATCAAATCGCTCTGCCTCAAGAGCAAGAGCAATAACAGTCAAGAAGGCGTCGTGCATGACGATTTTATGAGCATCAAACTGATGTGTATTCCAGCGTGTCAGTTCAGGGTCGCGAAACATCAGCGTCCCGAGTTGTTCATAAACGGAAAGAACGCGTTGCCAAACTCGATCATCCTCGCAGAATTTAGTTGTAGCTGCCACAACTTCCGCCAGCTGACGCAGATAGGGTCTCATTGCAGCGACTGACGAGAGGATTGTGTCATCAAAGGGCTCGTCAGGCTTTTCTACCGGACCCAGCAATTTCAATTCCGCGTAGAGCGCGTCGCCATATTCCTGCACGAGTCCGGCGGCGCTTGAACTTCCCTGCCGAATGGCCTCCATTGCACGATTTGCTCGTGATTGCGTTGCTGTGGCAACTGGCTGAGTTTGGAGAATGGTCTCTGGGACGATCCCCAGTTTAGGTTTTACGTATTGCGGTCGATCAACAAGCCATCTGAGCAGTTCTTCGTAGCTTTCCTCAAATTTATCAGCATGGCGAAAATCAATGAAAATTCGTCCTTTGTAGAACACAGGGACATGGGGCTTTCCTTCGTCGTCCTCGTCAGTCATCAACGCCGAAAATTTGTCCTGTGCCCCTTTACCGTAAAGTTCAGGCGAGATAATTTGGCTCTCTGTGCCGACACCGCCGGAACGAGCGTTCGCCTTTTCGACATATGCTTTGTCACAAATCATCATCACCTTTGTAACTGTTTTGTCAGTGACCATTGATTCCATGAATTGGTATGCATCATGCCCCGGCTTCAAGTCCCACTTATCGAGAATGACATCAACCCCATCTTCCCGCAATCTGGTTGCAAGATTGATAGTCCACGCCTCGTGCGTTGGTGACGACCAAGAATATGAAATGAATGCTCGTGTGGTGATGGAAGTTTTCTCATTTGGCATCTCTGCACGATGCCGAACAAGCGATGTTGCTGCAACAAATTGTTACAGAAATGACTCGCAAGTAAAATCAAAGCCAATTTGTCCCAAGTCGCTAATCAACGGCGGCTATCTCAATTCTCAATCCAAATCCTGCCTGTCAGCTTCCCCCAACAACCCCGCCATTCCTCCACCTCATGCTGCTACCGCCAAAATCCCCCTTGAAAATCAGACCGAATCCCTCCATAACGCCCTTGCGGACCGGGCCCCTCTGGCGCTTCGCTTCTTCGGAAGGAACGTGATGTCGGCCGCATCGGAAGTTTCCGGTGCACCATATTCGGGCGGTCTGCTTTCCCCGATATTGACCCTTCGCCGGTGGCCGGAAACTCCGATTGGACTGATTTCGTTCAATAGGAGCATTTATGGAATTTCTATTTGATGGACTGGCTGGGAACGCCGGTCTGGTTCTGGCTGAGCTTTTTGGGGCTGGTGGTCGCGCTGACCGCGTTCGACCTTGGCGTTCTGCACAAGGAAGACAAGGAGATGGGCATCGGCGAGAGCCTGAAGCTCTCCGCCTTCTATATCAGCATCGCTATGGCCTTTGGCGTCTGGGTCTGGTTGCAAAAGGGCGCCGATGCTGGGCATGCAATATTATACCGGCTTCTTCATCGAAAAGGCGCTGTCGATCGACAATGTCTTCGTCATCAGCCTGATTTTCACCTTCTTCGCGATCCCGCGCAAATATCAGTATCGCGCTTTGCTCTGGGGCATCATCGCGGTGATCGTGCTGCGCGGCATGATGATCGCGGCGGGTGCGGCCATCGTTCAGGAATATTACTGGGTGCTCTATATCTTCGCCGCGTTCCTGATCGCCACCGGCGTCAAGATGCTGTTTACCGGCGAGCAGGAAATGGACATTGCCAAGAACCCTGTGGTCAAGTTCATCTCGAAGCATATGCGCGTGACGAAGGATCTCCATGACGAAAAATTCTTCGTGAAGGTGCCCGACGAAAAGACCGGCAAGATGGTCCGCGCGGCGACGCCTTTGTTCCTGGCGCTGGTTGTCATCAACCTCGCCGACCTTGTGTTTGCGGTGGATTCGGTGCCTGCGATCTTTGCGATCACGACCGATACCTTTATCGTCTACACCTCGAACATCATGGCGATACTGGGCTTGCGCGCGCTTTATTTCGCGCTTGCCGCGATGGTGCATCGTTTCCACTATCTCAAATATGCGCTGGCGTTGGTGCTGGTGTTTATCGGCGCGAAGATCTTCGTCTCCGACTTCGTCATGGACGGCGACAAATTCCCGCCGGTGCTAAGCCTAGGGGTGACCTTTGCCCTGATCCTTGGCGGCATATTTTACTCGCTGTGGAAGACGCGGGAAGTGCCGAAGACCGCTTAGCGCTTCCCCTTGGTGGGGGCATTAAAATCGGGCGGTTTGTTGGCGATCCACGCCACAAACCGCGCGATTTCTTCATGGGCAAGCAGTGCCTCAGCGGTCGAATAGCGCTTTTCGAGGTCGCTATTGGTGAAATGAGCATGGATCGTCTTGTTGCAAATAGGGTGGACCGGCTGTTGCTCGCGCCCGCCCCGGCTTTTCGGCACGGGGTGGTGCCACACTGTCTCCTCGCCCATGGGGCGGCTGCATAGCCAGCAGGTCAAAACAGGCGGTGCTTCCACCTCCTCTTCTTCCTGCCAGCCGCGATGCTTGCGCGCCATTATTTCTTCAGCAAATCGAGCACTGCCGCCGTCATCGCCTCAACGCCCAGCCGCACCGAAGGTTCGGGATCGATCTTGAACAAGGGCGAATGATGCCCGGCAACGGCAGGCCCGCCATTTTTCGCAGCTTCTTTCCACTCGGGCTTGGTTCCGCCGACCGCGAAATAATAGCCGGGAATGCCGAACTGCGGATCAACGAAGAAAGCGAAATCCTCTGCACCCATGTTGGTCTGGCGGAAGGGAACTACCACGTCAGCCCCCAGCGCACTGGCGATTGCGCTGTTCAGTCGGCGGGCGAGTGCCGCGTCGTTGACGGTCACTGGCGTCGATTCGGTTACCTTGACGATCGGCAATTTGTCTTCGGGCAACCCGTGGGCTCGCCCGATGCCGACTGCGACGCGCTCTATGGACTTGATCAGATTGTCGCGCACTGCTTGATTGTTCGACCGCACGGTAACCTGAAGGTCGGCAAATTCGGAGATGATATTGTGCTTCGTTCCGGCATGGAAAGCCCCAACCGTGATAACGCCTGCATCCAATGGCCCTTTTTCGCGGCTGATAATCGACTGCAACCCGACAACAATCTGTGAGGCGATATAGACAGGGTCACGGCCCAGATGCGGTGCTGCGCCGTGCGTGGCGATACCGGGGACGCGGATATCAACGCTATCGGCGCTCGAATATTGAATGCCTTCCGACGCCGAAATCTTGCCGGTTTCCAGTTCGGCGGCGACGTGGAAAGCAAGCGCGTAATTCGGTTTGGGGAAACGCGTATAGAGCCCGTCCTTCACCATCGCTGCTGCCCCGCCGACGCGTTCTTCGGCGGGCTGGACGATGAACAGCACCGTGCCCTTCCAACGGTCCTTCATCCGCGCCAATTGCCGCGCGGTGCCGACCAGCGAGGTAATGTGCACATCATGGCCGCAGGCATGCATCACCGGCATTTCAAGGCCGTCGACACCGACCTGTTTGACGGTCGACGCATTGGCAAGGCCAGAGCGTTCCTGCACCGGCAGCCCGTCCATATCAGCGCGGACCAGCACAACCGGACCGTCACCGTTTTTCATCACGCCGACCACGCCGGTCTGCCCGACTTTCTCGGTCACGACCATGCCGGGCACCGCGCGCAGTTCCTGCGCCATGCGTGCGGCAGTCTTATATTCGCGGAATGACAGTTCGGGGTTGCGGTGAAAATGGTCCCATAAAGTCGCCAGCGATTTGTCGTAATCGGCCTTAACGGATTCTGCATAATCGGGCCGAGCAGAAACCGGAGCCGACAATATGGCACCGCCCAGTAGTGCAAGAACGATAATCTTTTTCGGCTTGAGATATCCGGACATATTATTCTCCCCTGTTCCTGCCATTTGACGCCAAGCTATCATGGGCAGCTTTCAAAGCAATGGCCCACGGGTGCGAATTCGTCGACCATCGTTACATAGCGGACGAAACCCTTCCCTGTCTGGCGATTCACCCAGAAGCCGGCACGCAGGCTATATGCTTCGCCGACATGGCCAATCCACTGACCGCCCTTTTTGTCGTCGAGCCAATGAACGCCTAGGCCATAAGCCTTGAAATAGCCTTTGCTGTCATCGCCATTGCTGCCATCGAAGACCCATGCAGGACCGATCATTTCAGCAAAGCTCTTTTGGGTCAGCAGCGGCTTCCCGTCCGTAAGCAGAACCTGCCCTATTTTCGCCAGATCGCGCGCCGAAATGCGGAGGCCACCCTGCGGGCTGAAGGCCGATCCATTACGGCCAAGCTTATAGAGCTTCGCTACATCGCAGCTGCCGTCGCTCGCGGGATAGACAGCGCAAGGGTCCGGGCCATTCATCGGTGCATCGCGCGCTAGGTCGCCATTGGGGCGAAGCAAGGTCACCGCCTGCACCCGCCGCCCATCGCTGCACCCTGCACCCCAATTATAGCAGGCATCAAGCCCAAGCGGCACCAGCACCAGCCGCGCCATCAACGCATCGAAACGCTCCCCGGTCGCGCCTTCCATGACGGCGGCGATCAACGGCGAATTGATATTGGCGTAGCTGAAGTAAGCGCCCGGCGGATAAAGCAATTCCCACGCCTTCGCTTGCGCCATCACCAAGCGTAAGTCACCGTCCAAGGGCACGATATAGTCAACATTATCGCGCAGGCCGCTGCGGTGCGAGAGCAGATGGCGCAGCGAAATCGGCGCATCGGGAAAGGCAGGGTTGCGCACCTGCCAGCCAAGATAGGCGCTGACATCGCGGTCGAGGTCGAGCTTGCCCGCTTCAACCAGCCGCATGACGCCCAGTGCCACCACGAGCTTCGAGATCGATGCCACCCGAACAGGATCATCAATGCCGACCGGACGCCCGACCACTCCGGCGTCGCCCTCGGCCGATTGCCCGGTTATGCCACGCGTCGTAAAGTCCACCCTGACCATCGCTGGCCTGATCGTTGCCGACGGCACCTGTGTCTCAACCGGCGTTTCCGGCAGCGCGCATCCGCTCGCCAGCATCGCCAGCAGCAGGACGGCAATCCGCCTCATGCCGCTTGGTCACTCATGCCGGTGGACAGTCCCCGACATGTTTGCCGACTGCATTGCCCGTCATCTTGACCTTGCCGATCATCGGCAAGCGGACCGCGACCGCGCTGTCATAGTTGAATTCGGTTTCGCCCATCACGCCCGACAGGTCCATGTCGATGCTGCCCATGCCGTCCATTCCGCAGGAAAGCTTCATTGCGACATTCTGGCCCATCACATCAAATTTCTTGTAAACGCATTTGTCGGCACCATCGCCGCCGAAAAAGTCCGCCCCCGGCTTATTTGCCTCGGCCGCCGACAGGCAGGTCCGGCTTGACGCACTGTTCGCAACTTCATCCATGATTTGCTGCTTCTGCGCCTTGCCAAGCGATGGCAGGTCGATGTCCTTGAAAACAAACTTCGTTTCCCATAGCCCAGCCTTCATGGGGATGAATGCGTCATAGTCCATTTCCGCAGCACGTTCTTCGCTATCGATGACGCCATTGCCATCCTTGTCGGCACCGTCGTCGGAACAGGAGGCGAGTGTGAGCAGGATGAGCGCTACCCCGGTTACGACGGCCCCGCCTGTCATTGTGCGACTCATGCCGGACAATCCCCGACGCGCTTGCCTTCGATCTTACCGGTCATCTTGACCGCGCCCATCGGCGTGCCTTCGGTGCTTTGCTCGATGTTCATCGTGTAGGTTTCGGCGGCAAACTGGCCGTCCATCTTGCTCTTGACGGTCATGTTGCCACCCGGCTTGCAGGTCATGGCGACCTTCATGCCATTGCCCGAACGGCTCAGTTCCTCAAAGGTGCAGTTCGCCTCGTCCGGCGCGCCAAAGAAATCGCCGCCGGGTTTGTCGACCTGCGCTTGCGTCAGGCAGCTTTGCTGGGTCATGCCCTTGCCCATCTGCTCCTTCATCTTGCCCTGAAGGTTGGCAGGGACGCCGGGCGCGTCGATCTTGTCAAAGCCGATCTTCACTTCCCAAAGCCCTGGCTTCATCGCCATCGCGCCGCCCGAGCCCATTTCAGCCTTAGCCTCTGCATCGCTGATTTTGCCGTCACCGTCGGCATCGGCACCTTTGTCTGAACAGGCCGACATCGCGAGTGTCGCGGCGGCGACCAGAAGATATTTGCGCATGGAACTCCCTCCTTGAATTTTGTTTCCGCCTTCTGTCCTTGTGTCTGAAAAAACGCAACAGGGGATGACAATTGCAACAGATTGGCACATATAGCGAACATGGCTGAACTCATTATCCGCCGTGGGCTTGAAGAACCCGATACCGTCGGCAGCTTCACCCCGCACAAGCCCGAACGCCCGCCCAAGGCGGAAGGGGGACGGCCGTTCAAGATTGTCTCCGATTATTCGCCCGCCGGTGACCAGCCGACCGCGATCCATGAACTGACCACCACCGCGCTGGCGGGAGAGAAGAATCAGGTGCTGCTCGGCGTTACCGGATCGGGCAAGACCTTTACGATGGCCAAGGTCATTGAGGAACTGCAACGGCCTGCGTTGATCCTTGCGCCCAACAAGATCCTCGCGGCGCAGCTTTATGGCGAGTTCAAGAGCTTCTTCCCCGAAAATGCGGTCGAATATTTCGTCAGCTACTACGACTATTACCAGCCCGAAGCCTATGTCCCGCGCAGCGACACCTATATCGAGAAGGAATCGTCGGTAAACGAGGCCATCGACCGGATGCGCCATTCGGCGACGCGGTCTTTGCTCGAACGCGACGATGTGATCATCGTCGCCTCTGTCTCGTGCATTTACGGCATCGGGTCGGTCGAGACTTATTCGGCGATGATCTTCGACCTGAAAAAAGGCGAAAGCGTCGACCAGCGCGAGTTGATCCGCAAGCTCGTCGCGCTCCAGTACAAACGCAACGACACTGCGTTTGCGCGCGGCAATTTCCGCGTGCGCGGCGACAATCTGGAAATCTTCCCCTCGCATTATGAGGATATGGCGTGGCGGGTCAGCTTCTTTGGCGACGAGATCGAGGAGATTGCCGAATTCGATCCGCTCACCGGCACTACCGGCGCGAAGCTGAACACGGTACGCGTCTATGCCAACAGCCACTATGTAACGCCCGGGCCGACGATGAAGCAGGCGAGCGAGGCGATCAAGTTCGAGCTTTCTGAGCGGCTCAAGGAGCTGGAGATCGAGGGCAAATTGCTAGAACTCCAACGGCTTGAGCAACGCACCAATTTCGACCTTGAAATGATTGCTGCCACAGGTTCTTGCGCGGGCATCGAAAATTATTCGCGCTTCCTGACCGGACGCCTCCCCGGCGAGCCGCCGCCGACCTTGTTTGAGTATCTGCCCGACAATGCGCTTGCTGTTCGTCGATGAAAGCCACCAGACAGTGCCGCAAATCGGCGCGATGGCGAAGGGCGATCACCGGCGCAAGCTGACGCTCGCCGAATATGGGTTTCGCCTGCCCTCGCTGCATCGACAACCGGCCTTTGCGCTTCAACGAATGGGACATCATGCGCCCGCAGACGGTGTGCGTGTCCGCAACGCCCGGCGGGTGGGAGATGGAGCAGGCGGGCGGTGTCTTTGCCGAGCAGGTGATCCGCCCCACCGGCCTGATCGACCCGCCGGTCGAGATCAAGCCGGTCGAGGATCAGGTGCAGGATTGCATCAACGAATGCCGCAAGACCGCCGAGGCCGGATATCGCACGCTCGTCACCACGCTGACCAAACGGATGTCCGAGGATTTGACCGAGTTCATGCACGAGGCAGGGCTTCGCGTGCGCTATATGCACAGCGACGTCGAAACGCTCGAGCGCATCGAGCTGATCCGCGATTTGCGGCGCGGGGTGTATGACGTGTTGGTCGGCATCAACCTGTTGCGCGAAGGCCTCGATATTCCCGAATGCGGGTTGGTGGCGATATTGGACGCCGACAAGGAAGGCTTTTTGCGCAGCGAAACGTCGCTGATCCAGACCATCGGCCGCGCCGCGCGTAACGTCGATGGCCGAGTCATCCTCTACGCCGACCGGATGACCGGCAGCATGGAACGCGCGATCCGCGAAACCGACCGCCGACGCGAAAAGCAGCACGAGTATAACATCGAACACGGCATCACGCCCGCAACAATCAAGCGCGACATCCACAATATCGTCGCCGACACCGCATCACGTGACGGTGTGCTGGTCGATATCGATGCGGACGGCGCGAACAACTTGGTCGGCCACAATCTGCGCGGTTATATCGAAGAGCTCGAAAAGAAAATGCGCGCCGCCGCTGCCGATCTCGAGTTCGAGGAGGCAGGAAGGCTGCGCGACGAAATTAGGTCGCTCGAGGCGACCGAGCTTGGGTTACCGCACGAACAACATGTCGCCGCGCCGAAGGGCCGAGCGACCGAGGGAAAGCCGGGGACGCGGAAGATGCGGTACGGGAAAACGCAACGGAAGTTTGGGAGATAATGCTTTGCCACGGCGCCAAAAAATCCCGCAAAGTATCAACAGCCAATATTTCACAGGGGTCACACCGCTTTGGGTTGCTCCAGGTAGTGAGTCCATTCCCGACAAATACCATGATGCGGTGCGACTTTTGGCCGAGTGGGCTGGTCCATCTTGGTCAGACAACGAACAAACGGACTTTTTCTTAATTCGAACTGTTGTCGTTCAATCTTGTAAGTCATGGGCGGCATACGATTGGGATGCCGACGACCAATGGATTTCCGAGTTACGGTCAGACAACCGTCGCTATGCGAAGCTAGTCAAGGCCGCAGAGAATATTGCTATTTTACTCGGTCAACCGGGTTTTCGTTTTGTAAAACATCAGTTTTTGCGAAGCTTTTTGTTGGATATTGGAGTCGACATCCCCGAGAGTTTGACCAACGGCGAAGCAGTTGCCGCCGTCGAACGGTCATTTCAGCGCTTAGCAGAGGGCGCTAAGATTCAGAGTTGGCCGAGAGTCAGGTACGGCGCGGTCGAGTATGAGTCGTTACCAGGTCGGCTACCCCAAAAAGAAGTTGCAGTTGCTCTAAGCATTGCGGATCGAATTACATTTTTTCGAAAAGATGGCCATTCAGCGGGTTCATTATGCACTCCCCACCCGCCCCACATATCTCCTAGTTTGCCTTGGCGTGCTATTGCATACTTCGCTTCGGCAAACGCGTCGACCGACCGCCAAGTGGACGAAAGCAGCATACAAAAACAAGTAACGAGCTTGGCGCGTTCAGTGGGATCGGTGTATTGGAGTGCAAGGTAAAATCGCTGAACTTCTGCCATAAAACTGGTCAGGGAATTCATTGTTGGAAATGGCCTATTGGAATTATTGACGATTACAGAACGCCACTTATGAGTAATCGACATGGTCAAACCCTCCAAACTCTTCGCCCGCCTTGTGGCATCACCGCAGTCGATGCGCTTTCGCGATTTTCAACGCATCTTGGAAGCGTTTGGCTTCATCCTCGACCGCATCAATGGCAGTCATCACAACTACAGGCACCCGCGAGCGGCGCGCCCGCTAAGCATCCAGCCCAAGGGTAATATGGCAAAGCCCTATCAAATCGATCAGTTTCTTGATATTGTCGAGGAGTTCGGGCTAAAAATAGAAGATTGATGGACAAGCGTTATCATATCAATGTGTTTTGGTCCCAGCGCGACGAGTGCTGGGTGGCGGACGTGCCTGACCTGAAATCGTGCGCGGCCTTTGGCGATACGGCTGAAGAAGCACTTGCTGAAGCACTTGTCGCAATTGAAGGATGGGTGGAAACCGCTCTAGCCAACAATATGGTTGTTCCAGAAGCTCGCTATCGCCCTGCCATCTATGCAAGGGCCGCGGCATGAGAATGACCAATCGTACCACTGATCTGCGGCATTAGCCGCCAGCGGTTCGTTCCATAAAGGACCGACTGTTCGCTTGCGGCTTGGCAAGGAGATCAGTCATGTCCCGTTCCCGCCGCAAAACGCCGATTTTCGGCCATACCAAAGCCAAATCCGATGCCAAGTGGAAGAAGAAGGCGGCGCGCAAGCTTCGGAAAAAGCAAAAGCAACATCTTGAGGTTACGCTTGATGGCGACCGCTTTGCTGGAAAGCGGTGGGATGTCGAAAATCCTTGGAGCGCTCCCAAAGATGGCAAGCATTACTGGAGCAAAGCCACGCCCAAAGACATGCGCAAATAGTTTGGCCATGAATTTTAGGCGCTCGCCGTTGGCAGAAGGGACGCGAAGGCGCTAAGTGGTTGCGCTTCAAGCGCCGTGCTGAAATGAACAGCGTATCTCTTTGTGCCTTTGCGCCTTGCTTGCCGCAGGCAAGCCCTGAAAACTTCTGCCCTGAAGGCTTGCAATGTAGGATTTGATTTGAGACTCTACCCGCTGGCTCTTTCTCAGCGTGAATTTCCCCGTCCAAGTTTCACGAAAACAAACCCATCGCTTAACTTCACAGTAGTTTCGCCTACCCTATGAAGTTTGTGAATCTAAGACCGCTTTTTCGGCGGTTTTGCGTTCAGCTCGCCATCGAGCTTCGCCATGATCGCGTCGATGGGATTGGGCTTCGATTGATTCGCCGCAACCCGCGTTTCCTTCACCGCCTTGCGATCAATGTCCCTGAGCAAATCGCCCGACAGGCCAAATCCGGCTTTGATCGCAGGCCTGTTCGCCGCCGCCATCCGCACCGGCGCAGCGGTCGGCACTCCCGGCATCACGCGGTCCTTCAGCAACATCGCCACCGCCTTGCGTCGCTTCGCTTTCGCCGCGTTTCTGCTTGGGATAGATGAAGCCGTGCACTGGCCATTCCGTGCTGCCCAGCGCCTCGTTCGGCGTGTACCAGACGCGCACTCGGCTCCAGTCATTGTCCTCCGACATATCAACCGCGCGGACATCTTCCTCGATATGGCCCCGCACGCCGCCGATGGTCGACCAGTTGGCATGGCTGATGATGATCGTCCGGTCGTCAAGCACGCGGCGTACGGCGGCGACATGGCCGAGGCGCATGTTGCCGTGCGGGCGGAAGGCAAGCACTGCGCCGACCTTGGGGTCATCGCCGCGGTCATATTTGCCGTCGGCCTGACCCCACCAGGTATGGGCATCGCCGAAGATCGTGACGCCTGACAAAGCGCGGGCATAAGGCACGCATTGCAAGCCTTCGTTGAGCGCGGCGGCAGGGGCAGCGACGAGTAACAATGATGCGATGACGGCCCTCATGACCGCCTTGGTAAGCGGTGATGGGAAATGCCGGGCTAAAAGCTGTGGTTAATGGAGCACTAAATTTTTCAGTTCAGCAGCCGTATCAATGCCGAAAGGCCCGCAAGCCCGAGCACCGCCGCCACGAAACTGCGCCACAACGGCGCAGGCACCTTGCCGAATGACTTCGCCCCGAGCCAGTTGCCGAGCAGACACCGCCGGAAACAGGATCAGCGACAACCAGACCAGTTTCCAGCTCGCTATGCCCAGCGCAAAAGACGAAATTGTTCCGGCAATCGCGGTGGCGAAAAACACCAGCATCATCGAAGCGCGCGCCTCTTTGGGCGGGATCGGCTGGCGCAGATAATAAGGCACCACCGGCGGTCCGGGCATCGCGGCAAAGCCGGTCAGGATACCTGAGGCGATACCGGTTGCGGCGGTTTCCTTGGGCCCCGGGCGCAGCTCGCCGCGCTGCGGCAACAGCACGAGCAGGAATGCGCCGATGGCGATGACTGCAATCAATAACCGCGCGACATCGGGCGTCGTCTGTTTCAGCAGCCAGATGCCGAACGGCGTTGCGACCACCGCAAATGCTGCAATTGTCAGCGCGCTCTGCCGGTGCGCATCGGCGAAGATAACCTTCAAGCCCACCGGCCCGATCAGCACTTGGAGCAGTATCCCGAGTACCACCGCCTCACTGGGCGTGACGATCAAGCCGAGCAACGGCACCAATATGATCGCCATGCCAAATCCGGTCAGCCCGCGAATAGTGGCCGCGCCAAATGTCATCGCCGCTGCGCCCGCCATCAACAGCGGGTCAACTCCGGCCAGAGCAGCGGCGGGATTTAGCATCAACCCCGCAAATCGGGCGGGGTGGCCTCGGCAGTGAGCATCGCAATGGCTTCGTCGAGCGTCATGATCCGCTGGCCGTCTGAACCAAGCGAGCGAATCGCGACCTTGCCTTCCTCGGCCTCGCGCATGCCGACGACCAGCAGATGCGGGACTTTTGCAAGCGAATGTTCGCGGACCTTGTAGTTGATCTTCTCGTTGCGGAAATCGCTCTCGACGCGGATTCCGGCGGCTTTGAGTTTGGCCGTCACCTCTGCGCCATAAGCATCGGCATCGGAAACAATCGTCGCGACCACCGCCTGCACCGGCGCGAGCCAGACAGGGAAGCGTCCGGCATATTCCTCGATCAATATGCCGATGAAGCGTTCGTAAGTGCCAAAGATCGCGCGGTGGAGCATCACCGGGCGGTGGCGCGCGCCATCCTCGCCGACATAGCTGGCGTCCAGCCGTTCGGGCAGAACCCGGTCGGACTGGAGCGTACCGACCTGCCAGGTGCGGCCGATCGCGTCGGTCAAATGCCATTCGAGCTTGGGCGCATAAAACGCGCCTTCGCCGGGCAGTTCTTCCCAGCCATATTCAGGCGGTTGCCAGCCCAGCGCGGACAACAGCGTCGCGCAGTTCAGCTTTCGGCCTTGTCCCAATCGTCATCGACTGCCGAAACGCTTTTCGGGACGAAGCGCCAGCTTGACCGCATATTTGAAAGCCGAAATCCCTGTAGATACGGTCGAGCGAGCGCGCAAAAGGCCCCGTACCTCGTCAACGATCTGGTCTTCGCGGCAGAAGATATGCGCATCGTCCTGCGTGAATTGCCGCACGCGCATGATCCCATGCAGCGCGCCGTGTGCTTCGTTGCGGTGGCAGCAGCCATTTTCGTAGAAGCGTAACGGCAGGTCGCGATAGCTTTTGATCCCCTGCCGGAAAACGATGACATGCGCCGGGCAATTCATCGGCTTGATCGCCATCCAGTCGGCATCGGCGGCCACCGTCGGCGCGCCGTCTCTCGCCGTCAGGAACGATGTCGGGCACCGCAAACATATTCTCGGCATATTTGCCCCAATGGCCCGATTGCTCCCATTGCTTTACGTCCATCAGCTGCGGGGTCTTGATCTCGCTGTAGCCTGCTGCATAAATCGCGCGGCGCATATAATCCTCCAAGCGCGCGGTAGATGACATAGCCTTTGGGATGCCAGAACACGCTGCCATGCGCTTCGGCCTGCAAATGGAACAGGTCCATGTCCTGGCCGATGCGGCGATGGTCGCGCTTGGCGGCTTCTTCGAGCCGCATCAGATGCGCGTCGAGCTGCTTCTTGTTGAGCCAGCCGGTGCCGTAAATCCGCGTCAGCTGCGCATTTTTCTGGTCGCCGCGCCAATAGGCACCCGACACGCGCATCAGCTTGAATGCCGCCGGATCGAGCTTGCCCGTCGAAGCCAGATGCGGACCTCTGCACATGTCCATCCAATTGGCGGAGCGGTAGACGGTCAGTTCCTCATTCTCGGGAAGCTCGGCGGCCCATTCGGCCTTGAACGTCTCGCCATCGGCCTGCCATTTGGCGATGAGGTCCGCGCGGCTCCAAACTTCGCGGACCAACGGTTGGTCGGCGGCGATGATCCGGCGCATCTCAGCCTCAATCAGCGGCAGTTCGTCATCGACAAACGGACCGCGTGCCGAAAGTGGCGCAAAGTCGTAATAGAAACCGTCATCGGTCGACGGGCCAAAGGTAATCTGAGTACCCGGAAATAGCGACTGCACCGCCTCGGCGAGCACATGCGCGAAGTCATGTCGCGCCAGTTCGAGCGCATCGGCCTCATCCCGCGTGGTCACCAAAGCAAGGTTTGCATCGCCGTCGAAAGGCCGCATTACATCGCGCAGCTCGCCATCGACACGCGCGGCGATCGTCGCCTTGGCAAGGCCTGGGCCAATAGCGGCGGCGATATCGGCAGGGGTCGATCCCGGCGCAACCTCGCGCACAGAGCCATCGGGAAGGGTTATCTTGAACATCGCGGACATGCCACCGCCTATGGCGACGAACCGCGCTTTGGGCAAGACTCAAGCACGACTTGGGGCGCTGCTTTGGTTGAGCGCGCCTTAAGCACCTATTGGTCTTGTAAATCCGGCAAAGCGGTTCACAATACCAACTCTCATAAAAATACGAGTCGCACCTGCATTTGGTCCATCCGCTACGGGAGGTAAGCATGGTCGATTTGGTGATTTCGCACGACATATTGAAGTTATTGGCCGAGCGCGCGTCGTTCGCTGTGCCTGCCGACGGGCTGGTGTTCTTTGGCTTCAGGGGACTGCTCCCGTTCGACATCGGCGGGACCGCCTTTGCCCAGAGCCACGACGTCCGCCTCGTCAGTTACGACCATCAACGGATGCGTTGCACCTTGGGGCAATGGCGTCCGGCGGAAGGCAGACTGGCTTTGTTTCCCGGCTCCACCGTTCCGCACATCAACGCGATTCAGACTGCCAGAGCGAACAACGGCATCGGTGCCAATATGCTGATGCTCGGGCGTTATGCCTATGACCGGGGCGTGCACAAGCCTGGCAAACCCACCGGCCACCGCGGTTTTCGTCAGGGGATGTTTTTCCCGGTGTGGCGCAGCGCCGACGATTTTGATTATGACCTGATCGACCGGCTCGATATATCGGGCACTGTTCCCGACGTCTATCCGTGGGATAATCTGCACTGCGCCTATTCGGACAATATCGAGGGCAAGTTTTCGAGTAACGGGTGCCAGGTGGTCGCTGGACGCCCGACAATGCCCGCGAACGGCAACCTGCCCGAATCGGGGCCGTGGAAGAAGTTCATCGAGAATGCCTACGGCTCGGCTGCCAACAACCAGACGCGCTTTCCCTATTTGCTGTTTTCAGGCGCTGAAATCGGCAAGCTGGTGACGGCACCGACAGCGCCGGTAACAAGGCTCGTGCGGTTCGGCTCGCAAGGCGAATGGGTGAACAAGGTGCAGGAGGCGCTGCGCCAGCATGGATTCCCGTTCCTGCCCATCGACGGCGGTTTCGGGCGCGATACGCTGGAAGCATTGATGGCGTTCCAGAATGCCAGTTTCGGTCCGGGGCAGGCTGATGGCGTGGTTGGCCCAAACACCGCGACGGCGTTGGGCATCGCCTGGCCTCCGGTGGCACGGCAAACAGCAGTTCCACAGAGCACGACACCCACCGCTTCGGCACCAGCGAGCGTTCCCGCCGATTGGAAGGCAGCGGCGGTAAAAATCACACCGGGCTTCGAGGTACAGGGCGATCCCTATCAAGGCGTCGAGGGCAATTTTGACGCGATGGGCATCTCCTGCGGTGCGCTGCAATGGAATATCGGATCGAACTCGCTGCAACCGATGCTGCGCGCGGTTGGGCAAGCGCATATTGTTAATGTCATGCCGACATTCGGCTGCGGAAATGTGGCAGGCGGCAAACAGCAATGTCAGCGCTGGCCTGTCCATCGTCAACGGCTGGCAAACAGGAAGCGGTGGCAGTTCCAAACTGAAGCCTGCCGCCAAGGCAGAACTGAAGGCACTGATGGGCTCCGCACCGATGCGCGCCGAACAGGACAAGAGTATCGACAAGGTCGCGGGGATTGCCTTGCGGCAGGCCGGTCAATGGGCGGCTTCGGGCGGGCGATCCGCGCCGACCAAACGCGAATTTGCCTGGTTCTTCGACCTCGTCACGCAAAATGGCGGGCTTGAAGGTCTGACCCTGCCCGAGGTGCGCACCTTCATCCAGAATGCGGGATCGGGCGCGGATGATTTCATCTGCGATTTCCTCGCCAGCAAAACCGGCACGTCGGGCCATGTGAGGGACGCGCACAAGAACGCGGCGTTATGGCGCAATGTCGGTGATCCGATCATGATCGAATTGCTCGTCGCCAGCTATCTGCGCTCAAAGACCGCCAATGCGCTGTGGCGGCACGTCGTGGTCAACCGCAAAGGCACGGTTGCGATGGGTAAAGGTTGGGTGAATTCGTCGCAGTTCGACTTCAGCGCGTTGTTGCTGTAACTGCGAAATTGAGTACCTTCCTTGTCATTATGACAAGGTAACTTGACTATTTGAACGAATCATGTAAAGTGTCCTTGTCTAAACGCGAGGAAGCAAACCATGACGAGTTGGAATAATCTGCCGCTTTATATGCGCCGCTATACGGTCAGGGTGCTGCTGTTCATGGCGTCCTATGTCCTGATCCTGACCAGCAGCCTGACCTTTGCGCGCGGTAGCACCGAGCATTCGCAAGCCACGCTTATCGGCCTGGCGCTCATTTCGGCCTTTCCCATCATCGGCATGTTCTGGGCAATATTCCGGCTGCTTGTCGAAATCGACGACGAATATCAGCGCTATTGTTCGCCAAGCTGACACTGCTCGCTACGGCATTCTCGCTGGTGATCGTGACGCGTCTGGCGTTCTTGCCGTGTATGAAGTCGTTGCCACATGTTCCGGAATGGATGGGTGCGATCTGGTTTTGGCCATGGCCTGGGCGTCGGCCGGTCAATCGCGCGCTGGAAAGCATGAAAAACCGCCTGAAAGTCCTGCGCGCAGAACGTGACTGGAGCCAGCAGGATTTGGCCGATGCGCTTGGCGTTTCAAGGCAATCGGTGAACGCCATCGAGACGGGGAAATACGACCCGTCGCTGCCGCTGGCGTTCCGCATCGCTGACCTGTTTACAATGCCGATTGAAGCGATTTTCGTGCGCGATTAACCGGCCGTCTTTTCCTTGCGATAGGGCACGAATTCGCCGAGGCTGCAGACCGGACCCGGAATGCCGCTGGTGCGGTCGACCAGCTTGAGTAAATCGCCACGGCATTTCTGGCTGCCAAACTGTTCGCTGACGATGATATCATTATCGCGGGCAAGGCCGGGGCAGGACGAGCGCAGATTATTCTTGTAAACGAGGTTACCCGACACGCGATAGAGCAATATATCGTCGCTGATCCGCAATATATTATCGGCATTGAAAGTACTGATGCAGTTGACCGGCTTGCCAGCTATTTTGCCCGCGAGTTCCTTGTCCAGCCGCTCGGTCTGTTTTTCGGTGAGCGGGACGGGCGTCGAGTCCATTTCTCCACAAGCGGCAAGGGTCGCTAGCGGCAGAAAGAGCAGGCTGAACACTATCGGTCGCATGATATTTCTCCTCGGAGGGATGATGATAGCATGGTTCCCTGAACCGGACATTATCCAATCAGCGTTGCC
The DNA here is from genome assembly GCA_963814305.1 of uncultured Alphaproteobacteria bacterium. Classification (GTDB taxonomy): domain Bacteria; phylum Pseudomonadota; class Alphaproteobacteria; order Sphingomonadales; family Sphingomonadaceae; genus Sphingorhabdus_B. The sequence goes on along the minus strand of CAWFCI010000012.1, from coordinate 94,774 downwards.
GCATGTCGTTTTTCGTGCGCGGTGACATCGACTGCCAAGCCGCCAAGATCAATATCCGGCGCGCCTTCGAGCACCGCCAGCGCCCGCGCGCCATTTTCCATTTCGAGGATCAGCGTGGCATCGCCCATCACGTTTTTAGTGACCGGGCGGGCGTAGGTCAGGATGCGGGCTTTGCCTTGGGGGGCGTCGTCCACAGCGACCGTCTTTGGCACATAGCCTTTGATGACCTCGCCGGACCATGGTCGAAGCGACTGGCTGGCCGTGTAGACGCCGACCGCCTGTTTCGACATTACGCCGCCATTGGCGGTGACGAGGGCTGGTTTCGAGCCATCCTTGCGCAGCGCCTCGACCATCGCCGCGAGGCTGTAGATGGTATAGCCATTGCCCGGCCCGCCGAAGAAACCAAGCCCGCCGGTCAGCGTATAGTCGCCGGGTGCACGCGCCGGGTCGCCTAGCGTATCAACCGCGGCGGACACGGCGACGGGGAAGCAACTGTAAATATCGACCGGCCCCAAGTCGGTGGCGAGGAAACTAGCTTGGCCAAGGGCGGCGTGCATGGTGAAGCCAACGGCGTCGGGACTGGCGATGTGGTCGCGTTCGGACAAGGGCGGCTCGGCGGCTTCGGCTGCGCCCGCCAGCCAGACCATCTGGTTCTCCGCGATGCCTAGCTCGCGCGCCTTGCCCGAACTGGTCAGGATGATCGCTCCGCCCAGATCGACCGCGTCCTGCGCGACGCGCCACCGGCGGTAGATGTCGGTGATGTGATAATCGCTCTCATGTTCGGCAACCAGTTGTTCGGTGGTGAAGGCCACCGGAAACTGGGCATGTTCGCGGGTTAGCGACTTGACCGAAGCCGCCGCGCCGTTCCGGGCCATTTCGACCAGATAGTCATGGCGGTTCGTCCCCCGTCCGATGCGCCGCGCGTTTTCGAGCAGCGAGTAAGCAAGCGGCATCGAGATGATGCCATGCCGGATTTCGCGGCGGGTGAGGATGGAGAATTCCGAGCGCTGGTCCTCGAACGGGGTGTCCGAAGGCAATTTCCAGTCAAGCGTGACCCCCGCCTTGCGCGCACGCTTGGCGGTACCGGTGGCCTCGCCCGCGACGATGATCGCAAGCCCGGTCTCGCCACGCCGGATCTCGCCCGCTAGCTGGTTCACCATCGCTTGCGGGCTTTGTCCGCCGACATCGGCGTAGATCAGACGCGGCGCGCTGATGCCGCCTGCGGCGCCGAAGGCCTCGGGGACATTGTCGGGTGAGCCGGTGCCCATCGACACGCCGCTATCTTCAAAGGTGCGTATTGCGGCGATGGTGTTGATGGCATCAGACACCGCTTCGGGTTGACCCGTGTCCGCGAGAGCAACTTTGATAGCCGCCCCTGCCAGTTCGCGCGGGGAAGGCCATTCGCCCGGCACGGTCTTGCGGCTCGCCTCGCCGACCCCGATTATCACCGGGGCATTTGCGTCAAACTCAACCATCTGCGACCTTCCAAATATGTCTTAACCGCACGATTAAATCTGCTAGTGAAATATACAAGGATAAAGGAGAGCGTCGATGGCAGCGTGGCCGAAACTCAAATGGGACAAGGATCCGACGGGGCCGCTGAAGGGCATCAAAGTTGTCGACATGGCGACGGTGGTATTGGGCCCGTTGGCGACCGTATGCTTGGCCGATTTGGGCGCCGAAGTCATTAAAATCGAGAATGATGAAGGCAACATCCCCGGCGACATGATGCGCCATGCGGGCGATTCGCCGACGGGACAGCATGGCCCGATTTTTGCTGCGCTCAACCGCAACAAAAAGGCGATCAACCTCAACATCAAGAAGCCCGGCGACAAAGCAGTACTGGCGGCGTTGCTGGAGGAGGCCGACGTCTTCATCCACAATGTCCGGATGGCGGGGATCGAGCGGCTTGGTTTCGGCTATGAAGAGGTGAAGGCGATCAACCCGGACATTGTCTATGTCCACTGCGCGGGATTTGGCGCTGGCGGAGAATATAGCGACCGTCAGGCCTATGACGATCTGATCCAGTCAGCGTCCGGCTTTGCAGCCCTTTCCGAACAACGCGATGGCGGTCGGCCTACTTATTCGCCTTCACTGGTGGCCGATAAGGTCAGCGGGCTGTTTGCAGCGAACGCGACGATGGCGGCTTTGCTGGCCCGTGCATCTGGCCAAGGCGGGCAATTCGTTCAGGTGCCGATGTTCGAATGCTTCACCTGGTTCCACATGGTCGAAAATCTGTGGGGTGAGACTTTCGTTCCGGGCAACGGGCGGATGGGCTATACGCGCTCAGTCAATCCGCGGCGTCGGCCTTACCCGACCAAGGACAGCTATCTGGCAATCGTCCCTTATAACGACCGCCAGTGGCGGAGATTTTTCGAGTTGGGCGGGCGGCCTGGCGTGTTCGACGACCCGCGCTTTTCAACATATCAGGAGCGCACCAAGAACACCGGCGAGTTGTATGCGCTGATCGAGGAAGTAACATCGGAACGGACAACCGATGAATGGCTGGAGATACTTGCCGCCAATGATATTCCGGCGATGAAATATAACCGCATGCCCGACGTTCTGGTCGATCCGCATCTGACCGATGTCGGTTTTTTTGAAGAGCGCGAAGTCCCCGAAATTGGCAAATATCGTTCGATGCGGCATCCGGTGCATTATGCTTCATCGCCCCTATCCATCCATGCTGAGCCACCGCGACTCGATGCCGATGGTGACGAGATTAAGAAGGCGTTGGGGATGGACTAACCCTCTCTCCTTTAGGGGAGAGGAGCGAGACTTAGTGCCGAAGGCGCTTAGTCGCAGCGGAGAGGGGGCTGCCGTTGCTGATAGGGCGCTGCCCCTCTCCAACTGCGCCTAAGCGCAAGCGCTAAGGCTTCGTATCCTCTCCCCTGAAGGGGAGAGGGGGTTTAAACCAGCAACCCCCGCATGATCAGGTCGATGGTATGCTCCTTATATCGATCGCGCATATTCTCGTTGAAGTCGTCCTGATTGTAGCAATGCCGAAGCACCAATCGCGATGAATAAAAGCGGTCGGCAGCTCCGGTAACGGTAAAATAGAAAAATTGCGGGTCGATTTTGCGGAATTTGCCTGCCTTGACGCCTTCGCTGATCAGGTCTTCATAGGCCTTGGCGATGGGGCGCAGATAGAGTTCGGCAATGCGCGCGGCCTCGACCGGCGCGCTATCACGAACGGTGCGCATCAGCAGGCGGTTGAGATACGGGAAGGCGTAATATGTGTCGATGACCTTGCCGATATGGAGGCGTAATTTCTCCTCCGGAACCATGTCCTTGGCGACCAGCGCCTCGAGGCTGTGGACGATATTACCCATATCCCGGTCGAGCAACGCCAGCATCAGGCCGTTCTTGTTGCCGAAATAATATTTGACCAGGGCGCTGTTGAGACCCGCGCGCAGCGATAGTTCGCTTAGGCTCAGGTCGATAGTATCGCCCTCGCGCATGATCTGACTAGCCGCCTCGATCAACTGATCGCGCGCGTTCGCGTTTTCTGATGCGTCGCCTACAACCTTTGGTCCAGTCGTTGCCATAATGCTCCCCGGTTCCCTAACGTCACTTATAAGCAGGTTCGTTCCACCAAGGGAAGAAGTCAGGCAAATCTGTGGATACTTTGTCGGGGTACACCGGCGCACGCTTTTCGAGAAAGCTGGAGATGCCCTCCTTCGCATCGCCCGAGCGCGAGCGCCGATAGATCGCGCGGCTGTCGATCTGGTGCGCTGCCATCGGATGATCGGCGGACGGCAATCGCCAGAGCATCGCGCGGGTGAGCGCTATGGAAACAGGCGCGGTGTTATCGGCGATTTCGCGGGCCAACATTCGTGCTGCGGGAAGTAAATCTCCGGGCGCATGGACCGAACGGACAAGGCCGCCCTTTAATGCTTCGGCTGCATCAAACACGCGGCCCGTCATGCACCATTCAAGCGCCTGTTGCATGCCAACGAGGCGAGGCAAGAACCAGCTTGAGGCGGCTTCCGGCACAATGCCGCGCCGCGCAAAGACGAAACCGAACCGAGCAGTTTCGCTTGCGAGGCGAAAATCCATCGGCAGTTGCATGGTCGCACCGATGCCAACCGCAGCACCGTTAATCGCGCCTATCACCGGCTTTTTGCACTGAAAAATTCGAAGCGTCAGCCTTCCGCCCGAATCGCGCACGCGTTCGTCGGACAGACTTTCGACGGCTGAACCGCTGGCAAAAACCTGACCGCCGTCGTCGGGTGTCAGATCAGCGCCTGCGCAAAATGCACGCTCACCCGAGCCCGTGACAATGACCGCGCGCACATAGTCATCAGCATCCACCAGATCAAATGCACTGCACATTTCGCGCATCATCACATTGGTGAAGGCGTTCATCTTCTCCGGACGGTTCAGCGTGATCGTCGCGATGCCGTCGGTGACGTCGTACAGAATTTGGGTGAATGCGTTCATTGCCTCAGCGTGGGGCCATGCGGATGGCACCGTCGATGCGGACATCTTCGCCGTTGAAATAGCCGCATTCGATCATCGTCAAGGCGACCATTGCATATTCTTCCGGATTGCCGAGGCGTTTGGGGAACGGCACCGATGCGGCGAGCGCTTCTTTCACCTGTGGTGGCGCGCCGTTCATCAGTGGTGTGTTGAAAATACCCGGCAGGATGGTGTTGACCCGGATGCCCTCACTCATCAGGTCGCGCGCGATGGGCAAGGTCATGCCGACAACGCCGCCCTTCGATGCCGAATAAGCTGCTTGGCCCATCTGGCCGTCTTCCGCCGCGACGCTAGCCGTGTTGACCATCGCGCCGCGTTCGCCGTCCTCCATTGGCTCAAGCGTCAACATGCCAGCCGCCGATTTGGCGATGCAACGGAAGGTGCCGACGAGATTGATCTGGATGATCCGGTTGAAGGCATCGAGCGGGAAATGCTTAATCGATCCGTCTTCTTTCGACCGTCCGGCGGTCTTGATGGCGTTGCCCGTGCCTGCGCAGTTGACCAGAATACGCTCCTGACCATGCGCTGCGCGTGCCTTGGCAAAACCGGCGTCAACGCTATCGTCGTCGGTCACATTGACCTCGCAGAAGATACCGCCAATTTCAGCCGCAACGGCTTCGCCCTTTTCAGCCTGAAGATCGAACAACGCGACCTTGACGCCTTTTGCAGCAAGCGCGCGCGCGGTTGCTTCGCCTAGGCCGGATGCGCCGCCTGTAACCACGGCTGCTATGGTGGAATCCAGTTTCATAACTTCTCCTTCTTTTTCCCTCTCCCGCAGGCGGGAGAGGATAGGAAGACTTGCGAGCTCGCTCGCTAGTCAAACTTGGTGTGGGCCCACACCGCTGCGACTAGGCAATAAATTGCCAAGTCTCGCTGCCTCTCCCGCTTGCGGGAGAGGCAAATCAAACACGCTCGATAATCGTCACGTTCGCCTGACCGCCGCCTTCGCACATCGTCTGCAAACCATATTTGCCGCCGCGTGCTTCAAGCGCATTCAGAAGCGTCGCCATCAGCTTGGTGCCTGACGCGCCTAGCGGATGACCCAAAGCAATCGCGCCGCCGTGAACGTTGATTTTCAACCGGTCACCGCCGACATGCTTGAGCCAAGCCAGAGGCACCGGCGCAAACGCTTCGTTGACTTCGTATAGGTCGATATCTTCGATTTTCATACCCGATCGCTGGAATGCACGGTCAGTGGCGAACAATGGTTCTTCGAGCATGATGACCGGGTCACCGGCGGTCACCGTCAGGTTCACAATCCGCGCGCGCGGGGTGAGGCCATGTTCTTTCAGCGCCCTTTCGGACACGATCAGAACGGCAGACGACCCATCGCAAATCTGGCTGGCATTGGCGGCGGTGATCGACCCGCCTTCCTGCAACAGTTTCACACCGGACAGGCTTTCGAAAGTCGCGTCATAACGAATGCCTTCATCGCTGTTATGGATGATATTGCCTTCAGGCGTTTCGATCTCGACGCCGACGATTTCATTGGCGAACAACCCAGCCTCCGTCGCCGCAATCGCCTTTTGGTGCGATTCGAGCGCGAACCGGTCGAGGTCTTCACGGCTAAAGCCGTGTTTCTTTACGAGCATTTCAGCGCCCATGAACTGGCTGAACGTTATGCCGGGAAAAGCCTGCTCCAGACGTGGGCTCTTGGACGTGCCAAGCCCTTCCTTTTTGAACAATAATGCAGTCGAACCCATCGGCACGCGGGTCATACTCTCAACTCCGGCGGCAAGAACAATGTCCTGAGTTCCCGACATCACACCCTGTGCAGCGAACTGAATCGACTGCTGCGATGATCCGCATTGCCGGTCGATGCTGACCGAGGGAATAGAATTGGGCAGTTTGGACGCCATAACGGCATTGCGCCCGACGTCGCCCGCCTGCTCGCCGCCCATCATGACGCAGCCCATGATGACGTCTTCGATCGCAGCCGGGTCGAAATCATTGCGGTCAGCAATGGCGTCTAGCACCGCTGCGCCGAGATCAACGGGATGCACCCCAGCCAGCTTGCCGCCGCGACGGCCACCGGCTGTGCGTACTGCGTCTACGATATAGGCGTCTGCCATCTTTGCTCTCCTGATTGTCGAAATTTAATCGTACGGTTAAACTTTGAAAGGGGAGAGTCAAGGGCAACTTCCCCTCTCTATTCGGAGAGGGGAACTTGCTCAAGCCGCCTCGCGCGCGATCGTAATCACCTGCGGATAGGTGAATTCAAGCAAGCCTTCCTCGCCCAGTTCAGCACCAAAACCCGACTGTTTATGTCCGGCAAAGGGTGCGTTCGGGGCGAGATGCATCGAACTCATTGATCCACACCGTGCCGGTTTCTAGCTGCTCGGCGACGGCCACCGCAGCTTCCGGATTACTCGTCCAGATCGAACCGGCGAGGCCATAATCCGACGCATTGGCGCGGCTGATGACTTCGTCGACGGTCGAAAATTTCATCAGCGGCATGACCGGGCCGAATTGTTCTTCGGCAACAATCCGCGCATCTTCGGGCGGGTTGTCGAGCACCGTGACGGGCACAAAATAGCCGGGGATCGACGGGTCATGGTCGCCGCCGACAAGGAATTTATAGCCCTTTTCCTTGGCGTCGGCGATCAGTTCGAGCACGCGGTTATATTGCTGCTTGTTCTGGATCGGGCCAATCGCGGTGCCTTGCTCGGCGCCATCGCCGACCTTCACTGCACCCGCATAAGCCGCAATTGCAGCGGACAGTTCGTCGTAGATATCCTCATGGATATAAATGCGTTTTGCCGCGATGCAGACCTGGCCTGCATTGTAGAAGCTCGCCCAGAACAGTTTTTCGGCGACCTTGGCTACGTCCGCATCTGGCAACACAATAGCCGCGTCATTGCCGCCGAGTTCGAGCGTGATGCGCTTCAAATCCTTCGACGCCGATTCCATCACGCGCTTGCCGGTCGCGGTCGATCCGGTGAAGGTTATCTTGTCGATGTCCGGATGCGATGTCAGCATTGGCCCCAAGTGCATCGCCGCCGGTGATGATGTTGAGCACGCCCGGCGGGAATACGCCCGCGATCAATTCGGCCATGCGCAATGTCGCCAGCGGTGTGAACGGCGATGGCTTCAACACCATCGTGCAGCCCGATAGCAAACGCAGGCACGATCTTCTGCACCGCCATCAATACCGGAAAATTCCACGGCACGATGCCACCGACCACGCCGACGGGAACGCGGCGGGTACGGCTCAGTCGCTTGTCGCTATCCTCGCTTATTGTTCTCTTCCAGACTAAGCGTCGAAAGCGCGCGGCTCATTCCGACGCATCCCGCGATCTCGCCCTGCCCGCCTGCATATGCGGCTTGCCCTGTTCGGATGTTAGCAAGCCGCATCAATTCGTCGCTATTTGTCCTTGATCGCGGTCGCCATCGCTGCAAAGCAGGCGCGGCGTTCCTCAATGCTCGTCTTCTTCCACTTCGGAAATGCTGCCCGCGCCGCTGCTACTGCAGTGTCGAGTTCGGCCTGCCCGCAATCCGGCACCTGACCGATGACCTGCTCGGTAGCCGGATTAACGACATCAATCCATTTGTCGCCCGCAACCAGTTGGCCGCCTATCAGGTTTTTGTACTGCATGGTCATCGAATCTCTCCTTGTCGGTATGTCGGCATCATAGCCTAGGCTTTTTCTTTTGCCCAATATTCGTCACGCAGCAGGCGTTTGTAGAGCTTGCCGGTGTCATGCCGCGGCAGTTCGGCCCGAAAATCTATACGGCGCGGGATTTTGATACCCGACAACTTCTCGCGGGCAAAAGCGGTCAGTTCGTCACGCAACGCCTCTCCGGCGTCGGCCATGTCCAAAGGCTGCACCACCGCGATGACTTCCTCGCCCATCACTTCATGCGGTCCGCCGATGACCGCGACATCCTGGACCTTGGGATGCGTGACCAGATGGTTTTCGATCTCCTGCGGGTAGATATTCACCCCGCCCGAAATGATCATGAAGCTCTTTCGGTCGGTGAGGTAGAGATAGCCTTCCTCGTCGAGTCGCCCGACATCGCCCAGCGTCGTCCAGCCATGCTTGTTGGTCGCCGCCTTGGTTTTGTCGGGGTCGTTATGGTATCGGAATGTGGCAGCGCTTTCGAAAAACACCGTGCCCTCCTGCCCCACCGGCACATCTTCGCCATTCTCGTCGCAAATGTGCATCACTGCGTTCAGTGGCCTCCCCACCGAGCCTTTATGCGTCAGCCACTCCTCGCTCGAAATGAAGGTCAGGCCGTTCCCCTCGGTCCCGGCATAATATTCGCGCAAGACCGGGCCCCACCAGTCGATCATGGCTTCCTTGATCGGCACCGGACAGGGCGCGGCGGCATGGACGGCGGTTTCGAGGGTCGATACATTGTATTTGTTGCGGACACCTTCGGGCAGTTTGAGCATTCGCGCAAAATGCGTCGGCACCCATTGACTGGCGTTGATCCGGTATTTCTCGATAGCCGCCAGAGCGGCTTCGGGATCGAATTTTTCCATCACGACCACAGTGCCACCAAGGCGATGCACCGCGATGCACCAGCGTAACGGCGCGGCATGATACAATGGGGCTGGCGACAGATAGATGCTGTCGCCCGAAAATTTGAACGCCATGGCAGCAAGGCCCGACAGCGGGTTAGTTCCGGCGATGTCAGGATCTTCAGGTAACGGAAAGCGCACGCCCTTGGGCTGGCCGGTGGTGCCTGAGCTGTACAGCATATCGGTACCAGCCCGCTGGTCCGCGATGGGCGTCGTCGGCATGTCGGCGATTGCTGCTTCATAGTTCCGCCAACCGGCATGTTCGCCGCCCACCATATAGCGCTTCACCGGACTTTTCAGTTGATCGAGAGTGGCCGCCAAATAGGGTGAGGAAAACAGCGCCTTCGACCCGCTATCCGCCAATATATAATCCATTTCGGATGCCGTCAGACGGCTGCTGATCGCCACGTAGATCAATCCGCTGCGCTGCGCGCCCCAAACAAGGTCGAAAAATTCCGATCGGTTTTCAAGGCAAAAAGCAACGGTATCGCCCTGTCGCAAGCCCAGCGAACGGAAAAGATGCGCGCACTGGTTTGAGCGTTCGTCGAGTTGGCGATAGGTAACGGTCTCGCCCGATCCCGCCATGATGACGGCTGGCTTATCGGGATTGGCGGCAGCGTGGACGACAGGATGACCCATTATTCACCCAGCCAGTTCGGTTTGCGTTTCTCGGCAAAGGCCATTGCGCCTTCGCGCGCGTCTTTGGAGGTCAGCACCGGCATCGCGATTTCCGCCTGCTTCTTCCACATTTCGGCGCTGCTCCAGTCGGGGCGTTCGTTGATGATCCGCTTCGAAGCAATCAGCGCGAGCGGGCCATTGGCGGCCACGCGTGCCGCCAGTTCGAGTGCGGCGTCGAGCGCCGGTCCGTCGGTCACGCGGTTGACAAAGCCTATCTCGTAAGCGCGGGCGGCACTGATGAAATCGCCGGTAAGCGCGAGCTCCATCGCCATCCGCTTGCCGATTATAGAGGTCAATGAGAGCAAACCCCCGCCTGCCGCCACCAACGATCGCTTCACTTCGGGAATGCCGAACTGCGCCTTGTCATTGGCGACGAGCAGATCGCAGGCGGTGGCGATCTCCATCCCGCCAGCCAGCGCGTACCCCTCTACCGCGCCGATGAGAGGCTTTTTCGGCGGTGCCTCGACGAATCCGGCAAAGCCTTTGCCCTTGATGCTGGGAAGCTCGCCTCTGCAGGAACGCCTTCAAATCCATACCCGAACAGAATGTGCCGCCCGCACCGGTGATGATGCCCGCGTTCAGCGCAGTGTCGCCATCAAGCTGCTCCATTGCCGCCGCGATGCCCTGCGCGACCGCCTGATTGACTGCATTTTTGGCTTCGGGCCGGTTGATCGTGATGATCAGCACGCCGTCTTGGCTTTGGGTTAGGACTTCGGTCATTCCGTTCCTCTCATTCAATCACTTTTCCGTTCGTGTCGAGCTAAGTCGAGACACCCATCCGTCATGCCCGCCTTCACGGTGTCTCGACGATGCTCGACACGAACGGGACTTGGGCGTTGGTATTCACCGCCCCTTGGGCAACCCGAGCACATGCTCGCCGATGATATTCTTCTGGATCTGGCTGGTGCCGCCGCCGATGGTGGCGGAGAAGCTGTTGAGATAGGCGCGGTGCCAATAGCCGTCGTCGACAGCGTTCTCGTCGCCGACATAATAGCCAGCGCGGGTGCCCTGAAACTGCAGCGAGAATTCGGTGAGTTCGCGGACCAATTCGGTGCGCGCCAGCTTGTTCATCAACGCCAGCCCCATTGGCCGGTCGCTGGTCAGCGGGGCCATACGGCGGCGCTGGTTGTTCAGATTGAGCGCCTGAATCTCGATCATATAATCGACCAACCGGTCACGCATCACCGGATCGTCGAGCACCGGCTTGCCGCCGCGCTTCGCGGTGCGCGCCATGTCGACGACGCTCATCACGTCCATTTCCTTGACGAAATAGCCGCCGACCGGATTGACCTTCGCGCCGCGCTCATATTCGAGCGTTTTCATCGCGACCATCCAGCCCTGCCCTTCCTCACCGACCAATCCGCTCGCAGGAATTCGCGCATCGGTGAAGAAGCATTGGGTAAACCCGTATTCGCCGGTGAGTTTCTTCAAACGCCGCGTTTCGACGCCGGGAATTTTCATCGGCGCGAGGAAGAAGGAAAGCCCTGCATATTTGCTCGGCCCATCGTTCGACGTCCGCGCGAGCAGGATCATGTAATCGGCGCGGTCGCCAAGCGACGTCCAGATTTTCGAGCCGGTGATGACATATTCGTCGCCATCCCGCACAGCCTTGGTCTGCGCGCTGCCGAGGTCTGAGCCATGCTCTGGCTCGGAGAAGCCCTGGCACCAGATTTCCTCAGCGCTGAGCATCGGCTTGATGTACCGGCGCTTGTCCTCTTCGCGCCCGATGTCGAGCAACAAAGGCCCGGTCCAGCCATTACCGATTGCGTTGATCATGATCGGCGCGTCGTGGCTTTTCATGATCCGCGTGGCGACGCGCTGATATTCCGGGTGCATCCCGCCACCGCCATATTCGGTCGGCCACGACATCCCGAAATAGCCCGCCTCGTAAACCTTGCGCTGCCAATCGCGAAGGAAATCGAACTGCTGATCGGTGGACACTTCCATGAAGGTCAGCGGCAGCATGAAGCCGGGATCCCGCACCGAATTTTCGGCAAACCATGCGTCGCACTGCTTTTCGAAATCGGCGAGTTCTTGGGGGCTCGGATTGCTCATGGCTGATTCCTCTCTTCCCGTTTAATTGCGCGATTAAATTGCGGATTGCAAGTCCCGCGCGAAGCGCACTGTAAAATTGGCGCGCCACCCTGCGGGTGACGCACGGCCAGACGATAAGACGATAAGACCAACAGACGTTGCATGCTCTCGTCTTCTCGTCCTGCCGTGCAAGCCGCAGGCTTGCCAAAACCTCCTATATTTTCTTGAAGGGCGCCATTTCGCCCAGAAACTCGATCTCGCGCTCCATCGCCTCGTCTCGCGTTCGAGAAAATCCGCAACCGCATCGCGCGGAAACCCGGATTGGCGATGTAATGCGCCGAGTAAGTCGCCACCGCCTGATAACCACGCGCCAATTTATGTTCGCCCTGCGCGCCCGCCTCGACGCGGGGGAGGCCGTGCGCAATCGCGTAATCGATGGCCTGATAATAGCACAGTTCGAAATGCAGGAACGGCACGTCGCGGGTGCAGCCCCAGTAACGGCCATAGAGGCAATCGGGGCTGACGAAGTTGAGCGCGCCAGCGATGGGCGGTCGCCGTCATAGGCCAAGAACAGCACGATGCTGTCCTTCATGCTCTCGCCGATAATGTCGAAAAATTCGCGGGTCAGATAAGGCTGCCCCCATTTGCGCGCGCCGGTGTCCTGATAGAATATCCAGAACGCGTCCCACATTTCTGGCGTGATGTCGGCGCCCGCGATTTGCTCGATACGGACCGCAGATTGCGCGGCAGCGCGTTCCTTGCGGATGGCCTTACGTTTGCGTGACGACAGCGCCGCGAGGAAGCCGTCAAAATCGGCATAGCCACGGTTCTGCCAATGGAATTGCGTGCCGATGCGCGTGAGCCAACCGGCGGCACGGAACTGGTCGAGTTCGGCCTCTTCGACAAATGTTGCATGGGCAGAGGACAAGCCATTCCGGTTGAGTATGGATTCGACCGCGCCGAGCAACGCTGGCGCGAGCGCCGGGTCGCGCAACAACAATCGCGGCCCCGGCACCGGCGAGAATGGCGCGGCGATTTGCAGCTTGGGATAATAACGCCCGCCTGCCCGCTCGAACGCGTCGGCCCAATGATGGTCGAACACATATTCGCCCTGGCTGTGCGACTTGAGATAGGCGGGGAGCGCGGCGGCAGGAACGCCATCCGCGTCGCGGATGATAATCGGCGAAGGCGACCAGCCGGTGCCGGGACCGACGCTGCCCGATTCTTCGAGCGCGGACAGAAAGGCATGGCTGACAAAAGGATTGCCGCGCGGGTTCAGCGCATCCCACTGGTCGGCGGGAATGTCGCTGACCTTGCTTAGCAGTTCGGCGGTGACTTCAGGCATAGCCTACCCAAACCCGTTCGCATCGAGCCCAGTCGAGATGCCGTGAGGGTATGCGCGCCTTCCGGGTGTCTCGACTAAGCTCGACACGAACGGAAATTGGGAGTGCCATTAAGCCGCGCGGACCTTTACAACCGCGTCGATCTCCACCGTCGCATCGCGTGGCAGCACCGGCACAGACACTGCAGCGCGGGCATGTTTGCCTGCATCGCCGAACACCGCTTCCATCAGGTCCGATGCGCCATTGGCGGCTTCGGGTTGGTCGGTGAAGTCGGGTTCCGACGCGATGAACACGCCCAGTTTGACGATGCGCTCGACGCGGTTCAGGTCGCCGCCCAATGCCGCCTTCATTTGCGCGATCAGCATGATGGCGCAGGCCCGTGCGGCAACCTTGGCATCCTCCAGATTGCGTGTGTCATTTACGCTGTCCGGTCAGCACCTTGCCGTCAACGAACGGCAACTGCCCCGAAATGAACAGCATTCCGTTGGCCTCAACCGCTGGCACATAAGACGCCACGGGCGCCGCTGGTGCGGGTAATTCGATGCCGAGTTCGACCAATTTTGCTTCGATCATTTTCTATCCTTTGACTTAACTTATCCGTTCGCATCGAGCATCGTCGAGATGCCCCTCGATACTGCACGGTGTCTCGACTTTGCTCGACACGAACGGAACTAAGAGATTATTCTAAAACTACTTCCAATGCGGGCGCTGGTATATTTGCCACCAGCTTTTCCCTGATCCAACCTTCGGCGTCGGCCCAGCGGTCGAGCCTCGCGTGCGCGGCCTTTGACGAATTGACCCTGCTCCCACAGCAACGGCTCGCCGACAAAATGCAGGCGCCAGACATGGGGGTGATGCTCGCCCACCGAATTCATGCTGATGCCCCAGATCATCGACGAACACCGCGACGCTTGGTTTAAATTCTTCGAGTATCCGCCCCAAAGCTTCACCCTTGCCGCCCTGGTTGGTGTAGACCGGCGCGTCGATGCCGACTGCCTTCAGCTGCGCGATGCGCGGCGCGGCGCGGTGGTCGAGCAGGTTGGTGAGGATCACGACATCGGCATGCTCGCGAAGCCGATTGATGCTCTCGACCGCGCCGTCAATCGCCTGCTGCCGTCCCATTTCGGTGTCGAAAAATCCGTTGAGCAAATCCCACACCATCCCGCGTTCGACAACGGTGCCGTCATGCTTGTGGCGAAGCGCCTCGCCCCAGTCGCCGTGGACCAGATCAAAATGGATATGATGCGCCTCGTCGAGCCAGTCGCGGAACGGCACGATCATATGGAGCAGCACCTCGTCGCAGTCGGATATCAGCAGCGGCCTGCTCATGCCTTCCAACTCCTGCCGCGCCTGCACCAGCACAGCGGGCGACACGCCGATGACGGCGGCGCAGGCGATGAGGTCGGGCTCGTACGCCTCAAGAAAAGACAATATCGCCGCCTGAGTCCCGCGTTCGGTGATGCTGGCTGCGCAGGCCTTCGGGCGTCAGCCCGGTCAGCGACAACAACCGCTCGGCGCGTGCCTCCTCCATCAACGCCCAGGCCAATGCCTGAAACGCCATTCCCGACGCGTCCAACTTGCCATTTGTTTCATGCATAAATTTCGCATAAGCGAAGCCCCAGCGAACGCAAAGCGGGAAAAGGTCGGTATGCCCAAAAAGGTGATGATCGTTGAGGATAATGAGCTGAACCTCAAGCTGTTCACCGACCTTCTGCGCGCGCACCAGTTCACCGTCGAGGGCGTGCGCGACGGGCGGCTGGCGCTGGAACAGGCGCGGATGTTCGCCCCCGACCTTGTCATCATGGACATCCAGCTGCCGCATGTCAGCGGCATCGACCTGATCGAAGCGATGCAGAAAGACGCCGCTTTGGCCGCGATCCCCGTGCTGGCGGTGACCGCTTATGCGGGCAAAGGCGACGAGGAGCGGATCAGAGCCGCAGGCGCGCGCGGCTATCTGTCGAAGCCGGTGTCGGTGATGAAGTTTCTGGAGGCGGTGCGGGGGATTGTTGGGTGAGGCCAGTTCTTGCGTCAAATGCAGCTAGCGGGAGTCTGGTATAAATGGATTTGAACAGCCTCGTTGAGCAAGTTCGCAAACACTACGTCGAGCAATTTAAGGTTTTTGCCGAGGCAGCAATGGGAAAGGCTGCGTCCAAGGCGCATCAGAAGTGAAGTTACAACTCAGCACGGAAAGCAGAATATATCGCAGTCTGTATTGTGCAGATTTCATCAAGAACGACGAGGAACGGGATGGACCGCAAGATAGCTGAGTTGCTCTCGGATAGCTTTCTCGACTTCCGCTCCATTTTCAATAGAACTTGATGACGGTATGCTCGTCGTCGACCACCTACGATGGGACGATATCGTCGATTTCTCACGATGTCAGCGATCTACCATCGACCGAAATAGACGACTGGTTTTGCCGTTGGTTCGATCCCGAAGACATACGTTACGTCGAGGATGCGCCATTTAGCGACAACATCCATTCGTTAATGATCGGACCCTATTTGCTAAGCGTGGACTTTGGGACCGCCCAAGGAGCAGCGTTCACCGACCTGCTTGATTTGCTCGTCCGAGCGGGTGCCTGCAACTTGCGGATAATGAAGTTCGCGCGCGGAAGATGAGACGGACTAACCCAAAGTCGAATCAAAAAGGGCGCCTGAAGCGCCCTGATCGATACCCTATCAAGCAGCGCGTTGGCTTACTTGATTTTGGCTTCCTTGAACTCGACATGCTTGCGCACGACGGGGTCGTATTTGCGGAACGTCATCTTTTCGGTGATGTTGCGCGGGTTTTTCTTGGTCACATAGAAAAAGCCGGTGTCAGCGGTGCTGACGAGCTTGATCTTGATCGTGGCTGGCTTCGCCATGGCCCATTCCTTCGAGTTGAATTTCGTTAAAAACGGGTGCGCCCAAGCGCTGGCCCATTCACAGACGCGCGCCTTTGCGTTTGGCGGGTAAAGTCAAGCGTTGAGTCGGGTAATCGGCCATTTTCTGGCATCGGAGTACTGCAGGATAATCAGGGACAGTCCCTACTCCCGGAGGGCTACCGCAAAGCCTCACCGGCGCTTACGCGCTGGAACGGCAGGACTATCCCTAATTATCCGCTGCGCCGCCTTCACCCTTTATTAACCATGTTGGCGCACACCTGCTTTGAACAACGGGCATGGGGGCATTGCCATGGATATGGATCATGATCGGCAAATGCTGATTCGCGCGGAACTCAGCAACCTTTTGGAGGCGTTGCGGCTGACATCGTTCGATACCAACCCGCTGCAATTCCTCGTCCGGCTGGAGGCGATCCGCCAGACCGCGATCGCACATCATTTTTCCGCCGTCGCCGAAATCGCTAGCGTCTTCGAAGCATCGATGGAGCGCGTATTGCAAAGCGGCGGGGCCGATTCGGTGGTCATAGCTTTACCGGCATCTTGAGTGACGCGATTGGCTGTTCGCAATTGAGCCCAGCCGTTACCCAGTCCTTGCTGGCGTCGGTCGCGGTGCGGTTGCCGAATTAAAGCAACGCCCAACATTCCAAAATGCCGTCCCCCCAGCGCAGGCTGGGGCCTATCACGTCTGTCGGTATTAACTGAGGGTAGCCGTCCACGAGAGACGACATAGGCCCCAGCCTTCGCTGGGGCGACGGTAGTTGGTGTTTAACGGCTTTGTGCTAACCCTGTCTGCATGGACGCGCTTCTCTCCACTTTTCTATCCGTATTCCTCGCCGAAATGGGCGACCGGACGCAGATATCTGGCGGCGGCGTTGGCGCTGCGCTATCACAAGAATGGCGCGGTGCTGGCTGGGCTGGCGTGCGCGACGTCTGCTCAATTGCAGCATTTCGGCGGCTGGCGGCTCGGTGATTGATGAGTGGATCAGCGAGGCGCCGCTTAAATTGTTTGCAGGCCTTGCCTATATTTTTGCTGGCGCGGGGATGCTGATGTGGCGGCGAGTGGTCGATCCGCTGACGGGGTGGAAGACGCCTGCCTTCGTCACCGCTTTCCTGGGCCTGTTCATCCTCGAATTTGGCGATAAGAGCCAGTTCATCATCGCGGCGCAAAGCGCGCGTACCGATTTCTGGGGCATGGCGGCAGTTGGCGGCTTTGTCGGCATTATGGCGGCGACCGTCCCGGCGGTCATCCTGCGCGAACGGTTGGCGACGATCGTCCCGCTAAAACCTATCCGCTGGATATCGGGCGCGTTATTGCTCGGCTGGGGTATTTGGCTGGCGCTGCAAGCATTCGGGCTGGCATAAAAAAGGGCGGGCGAAGCTGTTTGCCTCACCCGCCATTTTAATCTTGGAAAACCAGCTTATTCGCTGAGCGCGCTCAGGTTCGCTGCCGAATATTTGCCGCGACGATCGATTTCGATGTCGAACGCCAGACGGTCGCCCTGAGTCACCTGACCCATGCCCGAACGTTCCAGCGCGGAGATGTGCACAAACACATCTTCGCCGCCATCGTCGCGCTGCACGAATCCAAAACCCTTCATGTCGTTGAAGAATTTGACGGTTCCGTTGGCGCGTTCGCCAGTCGATTCGCGCTGCGGTGCGCGCGGCGCCGAATCACGGTCGTTGCTGCGGAAACCGCCGCCGCCTTCACGCGGGCCGCGATCAAAACCGCCTCGCTCGGGGCGGTCTGCGCGTGGCGCGCTGGCGGTTACCGGCATCGGCTCGCCATCGATTACCAGATCGGTCGCCGATACCTTGCCGCCACGTTCCACAAGTGTGAATTCGAGTGGCTGACCTTCGGCCAGACCGGACAGGCCGGCTTGCTCGACAGCGCTGATATGGACGAACACGTCATCGGGGCGGTCATCGACCTGGATGAAGCCGAAGCCCTTTTGCCCGTTGAAAAACTTGACTATTCCCTTGCCAGAACCAATGACCTGCGCAGGCATTGGGGGGCCGCCGGGGCCGCGTCGCGGTGCGCCGAAGCCACCACTGCCGCCCGAACCGCCGCCGCTAAAGCCGCCACCGCCGCCGCCGCCATAGCTGCCACCGCCACCACCCTGGTAGGGGGTGGGTGCGCGGTAGCCGTCGTAGCTTTCGTCACCAAAACCGTCTCTTTTGTCCCGGCCCTTGCCGGCACGCTTGCGATCAAAACCCATGTCTTACTACTTGCCTTCTCATCGCCCCAAACAACCTAATATACGCAGCCAAGGGCGGCAGTTCTGCATATCACAAGCGCGGTCCTTTATGATCGCGCAAGCCCTAGCTATATCGCAATAATAGGTTACGCGATAGCAAATATTGCGGGTGTAGAACCCCCACAATCGACTTCACTTTCATTTGCCTTGGGCCGCGTGCTGGGGCAAGGGCGATGCATGAGCGTATATTTACACGAAGAAGACCTGCCCGAGGGCGTCCTTGCGGCTGGACCAGTTGCCGTCGATACCGAAACGATGGGCCTGATCACCCCGCGCGACCGGTTGTGCCTGTTGCAGATTTCCGACGGGCAAGGCGATGAACATCTGGTGCGATTCGCGCCCGACAGCGATTATGCCGCTCCCAATTTGCGCGTCGTGCTGGCCGACCCTGCGCGGCTCAAGCTGTTCCATTTCGCGCGCTTCGATCTTGCGGCGATATCGCATTATCTCGAAGTTGTGGCGACACCGGTGTTCTGCACCAAAATCGCTTCGCGGCTGGTCCGGACCTATACCGACCGGCACGGCCTTAAAGAACTGGTCAAGGAAATGCTGGGCACCGACATTTCCAAGCAGCAACAATCGAGCGACTGGGGCGGGCCAGCGCTTTCCGACGCGCAAAAGGATTATGCGGCAAGCGATGTGCGGTATCTGCACCGCCTTCATGCGCAGTTTGTCGAGCGGCTGGCGCGCGAAGGCCGCACGCATCTGGCGCAGGCCTGTTTCGATTTCCTGCCGCACCGCGCAGACCTCGATCTGGCTGGCTGGCCAGAAATCGATATATTCGGGCACAGTTAAGGTTCAATCGGGTTTAACCTCGCATTATGTCCCAACAAGCCGACCTTGAACGCAACCAAAGACAGCGCTGGGCAATGCCCGGCGGGCGGCACGACCGGCTGATCCGCTCATTGCGCGTTGTTTTGCCGAGCATTATCGGCGTGTTGCTTGCCGTGTTGGCATTCAGCCCCTTTACCAGTACGCAGGAATTGAGCTTTGTGCTCGACAAGGACGAAGTCAGCCTGTCGAAGGAACGGATGCGGCTCACCGAGGCGCTCTATCGCGGCGAGGACAGCAAGGGACGGGCATTTTCGTTACGCGCTGGTAGTGCCGTGCAAAAAACCTCGTCTGACCCAAGCCTCGACATGACCGCACTGTCGGCGCGCATATTGCTCAACGACGGCCCGGCCTCTATCTTGGCGCAGCGCGGCAATTACAATCTGGCCAAGGAAACGATGCGTGTGAATGGCCCGTTGGCGCTTGAGTCGCCCGGCTATGACATGGTGGCGAGCAATGTTGAAGTTTCATTGAAAGACAAGACAATGCAAAGCTTTGGTCCCGTTAGCGGACGGACCAAAGTTGGTACGTTCAAGGCGGGACGGCTCAGCGCCGACCTTGAAACGAGAGTTGTTCGGCTGGATGGCGGCGTGCAATTGCGCATTGACCAGAATGCGATTAAGTGAGGCCGCGATGAAACTTCTCCCCCTCCCGGTCGGCTTGGCCACCGCGATTGTCGCAGCCGCGCTAATTTCGTCGGCCTCGCCCGCGCAGACGATCCGCAACCACAACAGCAACGCGCCCGTCAATTTCGACGCAGGCGCGCTCGAGCTGCAGGACCGCGCCGACCGCGTCGTACTGACGGGCGGGGTAACTGCGACACAAGCGGGCCTCACAATGAAGGCCAACCGCGTGACGGCCGCCTATACCAGCGGCGGCGGGATTGACGTCAACCGGCTCGATGCGACCGGCGGCGTCATCATCACCAAAGACGATTTGCGCGCCACCAGCAGCGCCGCGATTTACGATCTTAACGCCAACCTCATTACATTGATCGGTGGTGTGAACCTGACGCAAGGCGCGAACAAGTTGAGCGGCGGGCGGCTTGTCATCGACCTCAATTCAGGCCGTTCGACGATCAACGGCGGCGGCGCTCCCGGCGTGACCAATTCGGGCGGACGGGTCAAGGGCACCTTTACCGTGCCGCAGCGCAAAAACTAATTCACCGCAAATACTGCACCAAAACGGACACGCATAAATCATGCCAATTGCATGTTGCTGCCCAAACCATTAGCTGTTGCCTGTAACAACACATAATCGCGGGCGATTTGAAATGGACAGCATCACAGCAGAGCGCCCGGTCGCGAGCGCCATCACCGACGAGGGCATGGCGGGCGGCCTTGGCGTTGTCTCCATCGCCAAAAGCTACGACAAGCGCGCGGTATTGACCGATGTTTCGCTGTCGGTCGCCAAGGGCGAAGTTGTCGGTCTGCTTGGCCCCAATGGCGCTGGCAAGACGACATGCTTCTATTCGATCATGGGATTGGTGAAGCCCGATAGCGGTCGCATTACCCTGGATGGGGCGGACATTACCGGCCTGCCAATGTATCGGCGCGCTATCCTTGGGTTAGGCTATTTGCCGCAGGAAACATCAATCTTTCGCGGCATGACGGTCGAGCAGAATATCAGCTCGGTGCTCGAATTGGCCGAACCCGAACCCGGCGCACGCGCTGCCCGGCTTGAACAGTTGCTCGATGAGTTCGGCCTTGGCCGGCTGCGTACTGCGCCTGCCATGGCGCTATCAGGTGGTGAGCGGCGGCGGTGCGAGATTGCTCGCGCGCTGGCGGCAAATCCGTCGATTATGCTGCTTGACGAACCCTTTGCAGGTATCGATCCGATCTCGATTTCGGACATCCGCGATCTCGTCAAAGACCTGAAAACGCGCAATATCGGCGTGCTCATCACCGATCACAATGTCCGCGAAACATTGGACATCGTCGACCGTGCCTGCATCATTTATGGCGGTCAGGTGTTGTTCGCAGGATCGCCCGAGGCTTTGGTCGCAGACCCTAATGTCCGGCGGCTTTATCTCGGCGAGAGTTTTGCGATGTGATGGAGCTAGCGGCGGAATTGTAATTTCATGGCATTAGCCCCCCGCCTCGATCTCCGCCAAAGCCAGTCGCTGGTGATGACGCCGCAATTGCAGCAGGCGATCAAACTGCTTGCGCTTTCGTCGATGGAAATCGAGGCGTTCATCGCTGAGGAGATCGAGCGCAATCCTTTGCTCGAGAACGGCGCGAGCGAACCGGCGACTGAAGCCCTACCGGAGGAATTCGCGGCGCTGCCCACTACCCAAAGCGGCGAGCGCGACAGCGGCGATGTGCTGAACGGTAGCGATTCGGCAGCAAGCGAGGCGCTCGACGTCGATTTCGCGGCCGATACCTTCCACCATGACTGCGCATCGGACAGCGTCGGCGGCGCGGATGGGATGCTGGGCCTGTCGGGCAGCGGAATGTCGTCCGAATTTGGTGGCGAAGGGCCCGATTTTGATAGCTTTGCCGCGCCCGATATCTCGCTTGCGCGATCACCTGATGGCGCAGGCAGGTAGCGCGCTTTCGGGGCGCACGCTTTTCCTGGTCCAGCAAATCATCGAGCAGATCGAGCCCACGGGCTATTTGGGCGAAGACCTGCTGGCGATGGCGCACCGGCTGGGCGTGTCGATGGCCGATATGGAGATCGCATTGGCCGAATTGCAGCGTTTTGACCCAACCGGCGTAGGCGCACGTGACCTGTCCGAATGCCTCGCGCTACAAGCCAAAGAGGCCGACCGTTACGACCCCTGCATGGCCCGGTTGATCGATAATCTCGACCTCGTTGCCAAGGGCGCGTTCGACCAGCTGAAACGCATGTGCAGGGTCGATGATGAAGACTTGCGCGACATGATGATCGAATTGCGTAGTTACGACCCCAAGCCCGGCTGTCGCTTCGAAAGCGAGGATAGCATTGCCGTTACGCCCGATATTTTCGTGACCGCGCGAGGGAACGGCTGGGCCATCGAACTTAACAGCGCCAACCTGCCGCGGCTGCTGATCAACCGAACGTATGTCGCCGAACTCGGACAGGACAAAACAACCAAGGCGTGGCTTTCCGATTGTATGGCCGACGCCAACTGGCTGATCAAGGCGATGGACCAGCGTCAGCGCACCATCGTCAAGGTCGCGACCGAAATTGTGAAACAACAGGACGGCTTCTTTCGCGGCGGCGTCGCCCATTTGCGGCCGTTGACCTTGCGACAAGTGGCCGATGCGATCGAGATGCACGAATCCACCGTCAGCCGCGTGACCAGCAACAAATATCTGCACTGCGCGCGCGGGCTGTTCGACCTCAAATATTTCTTCTCGTCTGGCGTCCAGTCGGCAGACGGCGACGGTGCGTCGGCCAATGCCGTGAAGAGCCACATCAAGGCGCTGATCGACAATGAAGGCGCAAAGATCCTGTCCGACGATACCTTGGTCGATTTGCTCAATGCCAAGGGCTTCGACATCGCGCGGCGCACGGTCGCCAAATATCGCGAGGCGATGGGGATCGGGTCTTCGGTGCAGCGGCGGCGGCAGAAGAAGATGGGGCGCTAGGCGCTCACCAATCCTGCCTTACCAATCCTGGCCGTCCAGCTCGATAACACCCTGCCGCGCCATGGCGCCCGCCAATATGGTTTCGAGCAATTCGGGATAGCTCCATCCTGCAATCACCGCAGCCTTGCCGATCACCCGTTGTGACCAGATATTGCACTGCAAATTGACCTCGAGAAAGTTGATCTCGCCAGTCGCAGGGTTGAGGCGGAATTCGAAGCGGCCATAATCGAACGGCCATAATTCGGGCAACAACTTGCGAGTAAGCTCTTGCACCTTCGTGATGAACGCCGGATCGGTTTCCTGGACCAACTTTGCTTCCGATGCCTCGAACCCGCGCTTCTCAGCATAAGTCCGCAGCACTTCGGTATCATGGTCAAAGCGCATCAGCGGCAGGAACTGCGCCTTGCGTCCGCCGATCACGGGCAATTCGACATCGATACCCGACAGGAAGGGTTCGACCAATGCGTCATGGCCTTCTTCATGTAACGCCTCGACCGCCTTTTTGACCCCAGCCCAATCGCTTTCGGCCGATACACCCCAGCTCGCCGACGACGCGTTTGGTTTGACGACATAGCGATCCGCCGACCAGCCGGTGATCGGATCAATCGGCGCGTAACGACGGAATATTGCCGAATCCGCAGTCGGCACGCCGCGCGCACGAGCCGCCATCTTCATCAGATGCTTGTCGTCGGACAAGTCCACGTACGATAGGCGTCGCGCCCAGATAGGGAATGCCCAGCCGCGTGCAAAGCACCGGCATCATCAGTTCGCTGTTGAAATACCCACCGCGATTGAGCAGCGAAAAAACGAAATCGACATCGGGCTTCGTGAACAATATTTCAGGGCTGTTCGCCGCCGTTACATTCAGACCCATGCCTTCAAGCACGTCACGCACTTCGCGATGATAGACGGCGTGATCGCCATCGACCTTGTCCCGCGAACCATCACCAAGCGCATGTTTGGCAATGAAGAGCAATTTGATAGTGTCGCGGTAACGCGAAGGGATCGTCAATTTGGTCGGCGGTGAAATGGCTTCGATTGGCATGGGGGCTTTGGCCTCTTAGCTGATTTGTGTATGCGCGGGCGATAGTGCTGCATTATGGCAGTACTTAGGCGATATCGCCAGCAGGAGAGGTCTATATGTCGTTGCTTGATTTGCCCACAGCAACATTGATGAGCGCAGGCGGCGACGATCGGATCACGCTTGACGAACAAAGCGGGCTTAACAGCTATGGCTGCGCGCCCGAGCCGATCCGGGCGATCAGCTACTCTTCATCAACCGCCAGTTCGATTTCAGCACCCGCATATGGGCACGCGCATGCCGTGCATCACCAGTTGCGGCTGGCGGTGGCCGATGGCGAGAGCGAGGATGCCGCCTACACCCGCTTCCTGCGCAACGCCCGCAGCCGGATCAGGCGCGTTTATGGCTTGGCTGCCGATGTCGATGTGGCGTTCGGGGCTTCCGGGACCGATCTTGAGTATCTGGCGCTCGCGCTTGCTTTGCAGAGCGGTCAGAAGGTTACCAATATCGTGGTCGAAGTCGATGAAGTCGGCAGCGGCTGCCTGTTCTCACAAGCCGGTCAATATTTTGCCGGGCGAACGGCGCTCGGCCTTGAAGTCGAGAAAGGCGCGCATCTTCCCGGTTTTGGACCGGATGTCATTTCGGTCAAGACGCTTAAGACCCGGACCGAGGACGGACCCGTTCGCAGCGACGATGAATATGCCGCTATGCTGCTGGATGCCGCCAGCGCGGTAATTGCCGGTGGCGGACGGCCATTGGTCCACATCATCCATCGGTCGAAGACGGGCATCATCACGCCGAGCCTTGACCGCCGTCGACAAATTGCTTGCCGTGCATAAAGACGCCGTCGACTTGGTAGTCGATGCCTGTCAGGGCAGGATTTCGCCTGACACCATAGATGCCTATCTGTCGCGCGGCGCTAGTATCTTTCTCACCGGTTCCAAATTCATCGGTGGCCCTCCGTTCAGCGCGTGGGCTTTGGTACCACCCCGACTTTCACAGCGGATGAAGAGCGGGAAAGTCGCGCCCGAGGGCCTCGCACATTTCTTCGCGCGCGGTGACATGCCGACCGGCTGGTCCGATACCGACGCCGCCTTGCCAGCGCGGACCAATTTCGGCTTGCTGTTGCGGTTGGAGGCTGGGCTGTTCGAACTTGAGCGCTTGCTCGCCATGCCGATGGAACGGGTCGATGCGGTGATTATGGCATTCGGCACCGCAATGCGGACGCTCGCTGGGGCAATGCCCTTTCGCCTGATCGAAGGCGCGGCAAACGACCCTGCGGCGGGCGATCATCTCAACGGCGACCAGCCGGTGCATCCGCTTGATCGCAAGATGCTCTATGTCATCGAATTGACCGATATGCTCCCGAAGACGGGACAACCGCTAAGTGTCGAGCAAGCGCGCGAAGTTTATCGAGGCCTGTATACCGACATGTCGGACGCATTTTCCGATGCGCGCGACAGACTGATTGCATCGGAAATCTGCCATCTGGGCCAACCGGTCAAATGCCTGAAGCATGACGATGGCGAATGGGCACCAACCTTGCGCCTGTCGCTTTCGGCCCCACAGATTTTTGAAATGATTGGTCTTGATGCCGACCGGCTGGTCGAGCGATTTACTGCCGATATCGAGCGGATCGCCGCGAAAATCAGGCTGGTGATTTCAACGCTGGTCTAAGCGGCGCGCAGCCTGTCCAGGAAGCTCCGGCTGGCTTCGCGCAATGAAGCGGCGCGGCTTTGCAAGTCCCCCATGACCTGCTGCATTTCGTCGGCAACTTCGCCGACCTGAACGGCTGCAACATTCACTTCCTTGCTGAATTCGCGGACATGCTCGGCATCCTGCGCGGCATGTTCGGCATGGGCAGTTATATCGCGGGTCGCGGCCTGTTGCTGCGTAACCGCCGTTGCAATATTATTGGCACCCTGCTGAACCTGCCCCATTTTGTGCGCGACCGAACCTACCATGCGCGCGGCATTATCCATCTGGTCCTTGATCGTTGTTACCGTCTCAGTGACCGAACCGATGGCACCATGTGTCTGGTTGGCGAGGTTTTTGACCTCTTGCGCGACGACGGCAAAGCCGCGCCCGGCTTCACCCGCCCGCGCAGCCTCTATCGTGGCGTTCAGCGCCAGCAAATTCGTTTTGCCCGCCACATCCTGAATCATCGCCGCGATTTCGCCAACTTTTTCGGCTTCGCCAGCAAGATGCGCCATGACACCACTGCCTTGCTTGCTGCTGATGGTAGCCGCTTCGGAAGCCGTTACCTGATCATGAACCTGCGTTGAAATCGCGTCCGAAGACTCACTTAGCTGGCGCGCGGCTGCCGCGACCATCTGAATCGCGCCGCTCATGTTCGAGGCCATATCCGCCATGGCGTCAGTGCGTTCGCGGGTCTGGGTGCCGATAGCCGCCAATTGTTGCGACGATTCCCCAACAGCGCGCACCGCCTGTTCCATGACGTCGATGATGGCATGCACCGAATGTTCGAATTCGCTGGCAAGCGTTGCCATGGACTGCCGTTGTTCGCGATCGGCACGTTCGCGTTCCTGACGGCGCGCATCACTGGCGTTGTTTCGTTCGGTCTCGATTGCTTGCAGTCTTTCTTGTTCGGTCGCGAAAAATGCTTCCTGACGCCGAGCGAATTCCTGCGCATTGTCGAGCGATTGCATGAATGACCGCCATTGCATCATCGCGACGCGGTGAAGTGAAGCACCGAAAATGCCGATGCCCACGTAAAAAAACCACGGCATCGCAAGCGCCGAATAGCTGGCAGCAATCGTACTGCCAATCGTCAACACCGCCAGCCACATCACCATCGCAGCGGGCAAGCAGAGATAGATGAGCGCGCCGATGGCCAGCAACCCGAACGTCATCGCACTGGCAACGACGATGCCGATATCTTCGTGGTAGCTCCACACATCGGCGAGCAATAGCACCCAGCTGAACGCCTCGACCAACACCTGAAGGACGAACAGCCGACGCAGGAACAGCAGATAACTACCGCTCGGGTCGGCCGCTGCGATATATTCCTTTACGCGGACGTGGACTCGGTACCCGACGATTGCGGCGACCGTGTAAAGCGGCGCGGCATATTGCGCAAATTGCGGCGTTGCCCCGCCAAACCACAAGATCGCCAGCGCAGGCCACATCGTAACCAGACCGGAAATAAACACCGCGACATGCGAGCGTCCGGCGGCTTGCAATTGCGCCACCATAAGATCGCGGTTCTCGACTTGGGCCGAACGCCGCTGGATCGCCCATTCACCTTTTATATCGGTGAAAAAGGCAAACATGTCCTTCAAATGGCGCAATTCGCTCATGCTCTGGTTCCGGCGGTTACTTCAGCTTTCCCCCTTATCGTGAAAGGGTAAAGCAGCCGTTAACCATAGAGCCGGGCCTAGTTTGCCTTTATGAACCCTGTGACGTCGGCAATCACGGGTGCCTTTTTGCGGAACGGTCGTGCGATTGCCATGACGATCTCAGCGTGGTCGATACCGGGATAGATTTTCAGGTCCGATTGCCCTCCGAGTTCGTTCATTTTGGCGTTCAACGACCTGCTGTTCCTTGGCTTCACCACCGTATCGGCGTCACCGGTCATCAGCAGCAAGCGCGGCGCATCGGCGCGGGCGTAGGTAATCGGCTGGGTTTCCTCGGGGCGTGGCCATTGGCCGAGCGCGATCTTGGAGGACTCGGTGGTCAGCGGCAGGAAGTCATATCCTCCTGCCAGACCGACCACGCCTTTGATAGCCGACGTTTCAAGGCCCTTGGCCGCCAGCCATTGCGGGTCCAGCGCGACCATCGTCACCAGATGCGCGCCGGCGCTGTGACCCATGATGGTGAGCCTTTCAGGATCGCCTTTATGTCTGCCGATATTCGCATTCACCCACGCAATTGCCGATGCGGTGTCTTCGACAAAAGCCGGGAACAGATGCTTTGGCGCTTTGCGATAGTCGGCAACCACAGTGACAATGCCGCGCGCGGCAAAGGCGCGACCAAGAAAGCCATAACCTTCGCGCTCGCCGTCGCGCCACGCGCCGCCGTGGAAGAACACCAGCACCGGATAGGGTTTTTCCGCCTTGCCTTCGGGCACATAGACATCAAGCTTCTGCCGCTCGTCCTTACCATAAGCGATGCCGACCGTTGGTGTGCCATTGTATTCAGATTTGCCGGGGGCGATCCGGTCGACGAAATCGAGTTTCTGTGGATCGGTCTTCATCCAGAACCAGCCGCCGAACGCAACGACGGCCACAAGCAGCGCGAGCAGAATATATTTCATCATGTGCGCCATCTGCCTGCCAAACCCCTCGTGCACAACGAAAAAAAGCGGCTCCCGTCGGAGCCGCCTTTCCCTAGCAAGCCGGGGCAATTGACTGCCCCTGACAATGTTGTTTTTAACGCTTCGAGAACTGGAAGCTCTTGCGCGCCTTGGCCTTGCCGTATTTCTTACGCTCGACGGTGCGGCTATCGCGGGTCAGGAAGCCTTCGGCCTTGACCGCGCTGCGAAGCGGCGGTTCGTACTTCGACAATGCCTGGGCGATGCCATGCTTGACTGCGCCGGCCTGACCCGAAAGCCCGCCGCCCTTGACGGTGGCGATAACATCATACTGGCCGGTGCGCTCGGTGATACCGAAGGGCTGGTTGATGACGAGGCGAAGCGATGGACGGGCAAAATACACTTCCTGATCGCGGCCATTGACGACGATCTTGCCGGTGCCGGGCTTCAGCCAGACGCGGGCAACCGCGTCCTTGCGGCGGCCAGTTGCATAAGCACGGCCCTGCGCATCGATTTCCTGCTCGCGAAGAACGGCAGCGATCTGCGAACCTGCAGGAGCCGAAGTTTCAGCGCCCAGCGTGTCGAGATCGGCGAGTGAGTTAGCGGTTTCGGACATTATGCACCCACCTTGTTCTTGCGGTTCATGGAAGCGACGTCGAGCGTCTTTGGCTGCTGGCCATCGTGCGGATGCTCGGTGCCGTTGTAGAGGTGAAGCGCGCGCATCTGCGCACGACCCAAGGGCCCGCGTGGAACCATGCGCTCAACTGCCTTTTCAAGCACCCGCTCGGGGAACTTGCCGTCGAGGATCTTGCCAGCGGTAATCGCCTTGATGCCGCCGATATAGCCGGTGTGGCGATAATAGACCTTGTCGGTCAGCTTCTTGCCGGTAAACTTCACCTTGTCGGCGTTGATGACGACAACATGGTCGCCGCAATCGACGTGCGGGGTGTAGCTCGGCTTGGTCTTGCCGCGCAGGATGTTGGCGATGATGCTGGCGACACGGCCAACGACCAGGCCTTCTGCATCAATGAGGATCCACGATTTCTCAACGTCCTGCGGACGGATCGATTTCGTAACTCTGGATAGCGTTTTCATCGCTAATCGAACCTTTCGAAATTCTGGAACAGTGCGAGAATCGAGAACGATCCTGCACGCGAAGCGGCGCTAATGGCGATGAAGCACCCCATAGTCAAGCAAAAGCGGGTGTTTTACGACGGGTATAATAATACCCTTGATCCACTACGCTGTTTCCGACGCCACCCAATCGGCGAATGGTTGATAGGCGGATTCATTCGATAGCCGGACAATCGCAGGCACTTCATAGCGATGTAGCGCCGCGATGCGCTTCATCGCCGCGTCGGCCTTCGCCGCACTGGTCTTGAAAATCACCGGATGCTCTTCCTTCGCCTCGATCTCGCCTTCCCAGCGGAAATGCGAGATCACCATCGGCAGCCGGTTGGCGCAGGCAATCAGCCGTTCGGACAAAAGCCGTCGGCACACATCATGCGCCTCGCCTGCAGTGGGAAACACGGCATAGATAATCGCGACTTCATTCGCCATGTAGCGAGCCTATGACATGCGCGCCCCAGACCGTTGCGGCAACCAGCAATGCGCCGACCGCCTGATGGCTGACAGCCAGAACTATGTTCATGCCCGTCATCACCGTAAAAATGCCAAGCAATATCTGCACGCCAAAGGCGCTATGGATGGCGATGGAGGCGCTGCGCACTCCTGCCTTTCTGGTCCGACGGGCAAGCATGACCAAGGCTATTACCGCAACCCATGCCCACCATCGGTGCACAAAATGGGTTAAGAACGGGTCGTTGACGAGAGCAGGCAACAGCCCGCGCGACAGGTTGATGCCATCGGGCACGAGGCGGTCGTTCATCAAGGGCCAACTATTTGAAACATAACCCGCATTCAGCCCGGCGACCCACGCGCCGAACAGCAATTGTACGAACAATACGCCCAAAACCACGCTCGCAAATCCGGTAAGCTTTGCCGGTTTCGCGCTCCGATTGCGCGCCAATGCCTTCAAATCAAGCACCGTCCAGACAATTCCGCCCAATATGAACAACGCGGTCAGCAAATGCGCTGCGAGCCGGAAGTGGCTGACATCCGTCCGCACTGCAAGGCCCGACGAGACCATCCACCAGCCAACCGCGCCTTGGAATCCGACGAGTGACAGCAGCGCCAGCAAGCGCGGCTTATATCCCGACGGAATCGCCTGCTTCATCCAGAACCACGCGAGCGGCAGTGCAAGCGCCAGACCGATAACCCGCCCGATCAGCCGATGCACCCATTCCCAGAAATAGATGGATTTGAACTGCGCCAGCGTCATACCCGCTGGCCCGTTGATTTCGGTATACTCCGGAATTGCCTTATATTTCTCGAACTCGGACGCCCAAGCCGCATCGTTGAGCGGGGGCAATGTGCCAGTCACAGGCCGCCATTCGGTAATTGAAAGCCCCGATTCTGTGAGGCGCGTAATCCCGCCGACGACGACGATCATGAACACCAGAAGCGCGACGCATATCAGCCAGCGGACAAGCGCCTCGGGGCGCGCGGTGGTCGCTGTCTGTATTGGAGTCGAGGTCATGGCAATATCCATAAGCCGCGATATGCGCGGACGCGAGCTTGCTGGCAAGTGTGGCGGCGAGTTCGAAACATTGCGTTTTGAAGAGCCGCAGTTGCAGAAACTGGAGCCGGTAGCCGAACCCGGTTGGCGCACGATATCGTTGGAAAGTCACACTAAGGTCACACCTTAAACGGCTGTTCGATGTCCAATCGCTCCATTTTCCAGCCAAACGAGCAACATCCGCAAAGCAGCGCGACCAAAAATTTCCTACAATGCCGAAATATGGGGAGGCGGTGATAAAAGGGCGCGAAGCGCGATCAGCAGGGGCAACGCGCCAGTGCATTGATCGGGTATGATGGGGCAAATCCTACATTGCAAGTGGAACTGCAGATGCCGGATTTGATAGGGACGGCACAGCAGTTTGCGACAAGTTTTCGGACGTAGACCGAAGGGCCTTTTATTCCCAAAGCCTGCCGTTCTGTTCCCGAGCAAGAGGTCAGGGCATGTATTTTGTCCGGATGTTATTGACATATGTTTTATCCGGATATAATTGGAGTGCTCCAAAATTAGGAGCAACAGCATGGCGTCCAGTTTTACGGCATTTCTCGCAGGGAGGCAGATCGCCTCAGGTGAGCGGGAAGAAGTAGCGCGAAGCATCAATGAGCAACTTTTTGAGCAAGATGGCGCAGTGCTCGTGTTTGAGGATGGGTCAGGCCGGATCACCGACCTTGACTATCGGGACACCGCTCCGCGCAGTGCGGGCCGCCCGAAACTCGGCGTGCAGGCTCGCGAAATAACTCTGCTTCCCCGGCATTGGGAGTGGCTGTCCGAACAGCCCGGCGGTGCATCTGCTGCCTTGAGACGGCTGGTCGAGGATGCCCGACGCAAAGGTCGGACAGAGCGCGAGTGCAGAGACGCTGTTTACCGCTTCATGCAAGCCGCATGTGGCGACATGCCAGGCTATGAAGAGGCGCTTCGAGCGCTTTATTCTGCACGTTACGACGATTTTCTTGCAACCGTTGATCAATGGCCAGAAGACCTGGGGCGTTACATTCGAAAACTGCTCACCTCTGGCGAGGACACAAAAGGTGCTGCGTCATGCGAATAGCAACTTGCCGCTGCGGGAGCCTAAAGGCCGAATGCACGGGGGAGCCGGTACTCATGTCTGTCTGCCATTGTCTGGAATGCAAGCGCCGGACGGGAAGTGTGTTTTCTGCGCAGGCACGGTTCTTGGAAGAGAATGTCACGGTCAGGGGCGAATTTCGTACATTCGCACGCACAGCCGATAGCGAACGCAGCCTAACCTATCGATTCTGCCCAAGCTGCGGCTCAACGGTCGCTTACCAGATCGACATATTGCCAGATTTCGTAGCCATTCCGCTGGGCGCTTTCGGAGATGAAGAACTCCCGGCCCCGGCTTGCTCGAATTACGAACGTCGGAAGCGCCCTTGGGTAAACATCAACGGCGATGAAGTGGAACATCTGGACTGAGGTAGCAGGCCTTCATTCCTGAGTTTTTCGGCAGAGTTTAGAAATCCGTTAGCATTGCCACCAGCGAACGGCAGCTTTCGCCGATTTACATCTAGAGACCGACTGTCCGCTCCCCCCAACACTGTAGACATACCCAACGCCTTGGTTGCATTAATACTCCCACCTAAATGATATGTTGTAACGTGCGACGAATCATGCCATTGAGGTCATGCAATGACGCAGGTTTGGACAAAATGGCGCTGGGACGGGCTCGGGTTGAGCATTGCTGGCCTGTGCCTGGTGCATTGCCTGGCGACCTCGATTATCCTGGTGTTTCTGGCCTCGGCAGGCGGGTTGTTGCTTGATCCTGTTATCCACGAAATCGGCCTGTTCCTTGCGATCTTCTTCGGCGCGCTCGCGCTGGGCAAGGGCTTGTGGGAGCATAATTTTATCATGCCAGCCGCCATCGGCGCGCTGGGTATCGGCATGATGGCAGGCGCATTGACGCTGCCGCATGGCGGCACGGAAATTCTCTGGACGATATTGGGCGTCGGCGTTCTGGCGCTCGGACACGACCTCAACCACCGCGCGACGAATTGACCCGTCAGGCCTTAGCGCCTACATTACCCGCATGGCAGCACATCATCATCACGAACATGGCGGCGCATCGCTTGCCAAGGCCGCGCAAAGCGCGCTCACCGACGCAGGCGAGCAGTGGACCGATATGCGCTCTGATATCTTTTCGGTGCTGGCGACCTTTGAAAAGCCAGCGTCGGCTTATGACATTGCCGACCTGGTGTCGCAAAAGCGCGGCAAGCGGGTGGCGCCGAATAGCGTTTACCGCATCCTCGACCTGTTTGTGTCGACCAACCTCGCGCGCCGGGTTGAAAGCGCCAATGCCTATGTTGCCAACTCGCATCCAGGATGCCTGCACGACTGCATTTTCCTGATTTGCGACAATTGTGGCACCGCGACGCATATCGACGACGACAAATTATCGAACAATGTCCGCGCTGCCGCCGAAAGCGCAGGTTTTGCGCAAGTTCGCCCCGTCATCGAAGTGCGCGGCAAATGCGCTGATTGTGACTGACAGCACCTGTTTTGGACGCTAAAGCTGTGCCTTATGAACGATAAGCCACAGACACCGCTGCTCGACACGGTCAATATTCCTGCCGACCTTCGCCAGTTACAAGTGCCGCAGCTTCGCCAGCTTGCCGACGAACTGCGTGCCGAAACGATTTCCGCCGTCTCGGTTACCGGCGGCCATCTGGGCGCTGGCCTTGGCGTGGTCGAATTGACCACCGCGATCCATTATGTCTTCAACACCCCAGACGACAGGTTGATCTGGGATGTGGGCCACCAATGCTATCCGCACAAAATCCTCACCGGCCGCCGCGACCGTATCCGCACCTTGCGCACCGGCGGTGGCCTTTCCGGTTTCACCAAGCGCAGCGAGAGCGAATATGACCCGTTCGGCGCAGCGCATAGCTCGACGTCGATTAGCGCCGCGCTCGGCTTTGCTGTCGCCAACAAGATGGCGGGGAAGCCTGGCAAGGCGATAGCCGTCATCGGCGACGGTGCGATGTCTGCCGGCATGGCCTATGAAGCGATGAACAACGCGCAGGCAGCGGGTAACCGGCTGGTCGTCATTCTCAACGACAATGATATGTCGATTGCGCCACCGGTGGGCGGACTGTCGGCCTATCTGTCGCGCTTGGTATCATCGAGCGAGTATCTCGGCCTGCGCAGCTTTGCCAGCAAGGTCGCCAAGCGGCTGTCCCGCCGCATCTATACCGCCGCGTCAAAGGCCGAGGAATATGCACGCGGAATGGCGATGGGCGGCACGCTATTTGAGGAGCTTGGCTTCTATTATGTCGGCCCCATCGACGGGCACAATCTCGACCAGTTGATCCCGGTGCTCGAAAATGTCCGCGACAATGCCGAAGGTCCGGTGCTGATCCATGTCGTCACCAAAAAAGGTCACGGCTATGCTCCTGCGGAGGCCGCTGCCGACAAATATCATGGTGTGGTCAAGTTCGATGTGATCACGGGCAAGCAGGACAAAGGCCCCGGTGGCGGCCCGCCCGCATACCAGAATGTCTTTGGCGAAACGCTGGCGAAGCTGGCCGACACCGACCCCCGGATTTGCGCGATTACCGCCGCGATGCCGGGCGGAACGGGCGTCGACAAATTTGCCGCAGCGCACCCCGACCGCAGCTTCGACGTCGGCATCGCCGAGCAGCATGGCGTGACCTTTGCGGCAGGCCTTGCCGCGCAAGGGATGCGGCCATTCTGCGCGATCTATTCGACCTTCCTGCAACGCGCCTATGATCAGGTCGTGCATGATGTGGCGATCCAGAACCTGCCCGTTCGCTTTGCCATCGACCGTGCCGGGCTGGTTGGTGCCGACGGCAGCACGCATGCCGGATCGTTCGATATCACCTATCTTGCGACTTTGCCGAACATGGTGGTGATGTCGCCCGCCGACGAAGCTGAACTGGTGCACATGACCTATCACCGCCGCGCTCCACGACAGCGGCCCCATCGCGTTCCGCTATCCGCGCGGCAATGGCACCGGCGTGGCGATGCCCGAGGTTCCGGTGGCGCTTGAAATCGGCAAAGGCCGCGTCGTGCGCGAAGGCAAGAAAGTTGCCATCCTCTCGCTCGGCACGCGTTTGGCCGAAGCGATGAAGGCCGCCGATACGCTCGATGCCAAGGGGCTTTCGACCACCGTCGCCGACCTGCGCTTCGCCAAGCCATTGGACGAAAACATGATCCGCCACCTGATCGCCACGCACGAAGTTGTCGTCACCGTCGAGGAAGCGGCAATCGGCGGCCTCGGCGCGCATGTGCTGACACTGGCGAGCGACCTTGGCCTGATGGACACTGGCCTCAAAATCCGCACGATGCGTCTGCCCGACATTTTCCAGGACCACGACAATCCACAGAAGCAATATGACGACGCTGGCCTCAACGCGCCGCAGATCGTCGAAACCGTGCTAAAGGCACTGCGCCACAACAGCGCGGGTGTCGAGGAAGCGAGCGTCAGCGCTTAGAGCGTTTGAACGGCCTTATTCTCCTGACGAATTTACCATAGTCAGCCATTTTTTTGTCTGCCGTTACAAGTTCTTCGCGCTCGGACATTGCCTGAGCCAGCAAACCCCGGTCAAACGGATCGCCATGCAAATTGGGCAACTGGCCAGCCGCAACGGCATGTTCGCCGTCGAAAGTCAGTTCGCGCCATCCGGACTCTAGCAACGTCAGCCGCGACAGTCGTGCATCGACATCAAAGTCAGCATGCTTTGCAGCCTTGATCGATATCTCCCAAATGCTGATTGTGCTGAAAATCGGTGCGCTCTGGGGATCGTCCAGTTCCCGCCGAAGCACCATTGGCAATCGTTCCGGTTCGTACAACGCCCAAATCAGGATGTTCGTGTCGACAATCAGGGGAAAATCTTCCCGTTATAAAAGCTGTCTTCAAACTCGGCCTGCCATTCCGGTCCCATATCTTCCGGCAGCCCATCATGATCAGGTAAGCGGGCTTTGCCAATCAAACCGCCCAGGCGACTTTTGCGCGGTTGCTGCTCTGACTGGACCGCCTCGACCTTCACCATAGGCTTCCCGGCCTTGGCGATAATGAAGGGCTGGCCTTTAACCGCCATCGCTATCAGTTTCGACAATTGCGTTTTGGCATCGTGGATATTGACAGTAAGCATGACCATTCCAGTAAACTTAGTTTACCGGACTTAGTCCACTTGGGCCAAAATGTCAATCAGTTCGGAATAACCGCCTGCGCGAACTGGCCGTCGCCTTCGGGCGCAGCGATGATGTCGCGGGTGATGCTGCCCTTGTTAACGGTGACCGTCTGCGGATCGCCGACCGACGAGCGGATGCCCATTTCGGCCGAGCTTGAGGTGCCGGAAATGACGCGCTCTGCGGCTGAACGGGGGCGGGTCCGCCAAATAACGCTTCAAGCACCTGCTCTTGCCCGCCATCGGTCGGACGGATCGACGGCAACAGCGGTTGGCTCCAGCGCAAAATCGGGGGGGACGACCAAAGGCGCGGCGCGACCGGTTGCCGGGGCCGCTGCCTGCCGACCGCGAATATCCCAGTCCCAAAGCGCTCCGCCGCGTTACCGGCAGAAGCGCAGCCCGAAAGCAAGGCCATCGAACCAAGTGCCATGTCTGGCAAGAATGTGCTTCTTCATTATCTATCCGTCCTATTGCTTGGGCGCGGGCGCATTGCCGCCGAACATAGCGTCGAGCACCTGTTCCTTGGTGTCACCATCCTGTGGACGCGGCGCGTCAGGCGTGGGCGCGGGCAAATTAAACTCGCTCGGCACCACGATTGGCTTCGAACGGGTGACGGCAAATTCATCGGGGCGTTCGCGTTCCAGCACGCTGGTCGTGCCGCAACCCGAGACGGCCAAAGCTGCAACGCCTGCCAGTATCAATTTACGCTTCATGCTCTCTCCGATATTTCCGCGCTGCTTGCCGGTTGCTGAACGGCAGCCGCTTCTTCGGGCGCCTTTTCGCGCATCAGGAAGGCGCGGGCAAGCAATATCAGCACGCCGATGGTGATGCAGGCGTCGGCCAGGTTGAAGATGTAAAAGGGCCGGAATGCGCCGAAATGCAGGTCGGCATAATCGACGACATAGCCATAACGTACGCGGTCGACGATATTGCCAAGCGCGCCGCCCAAAACGAGCGACAGCGCCAATATATCCCCGCGCAATTTCTCGCGCCACATCCAGACCGCAACGGCGGCGGCGATCACGCGACGTCAACGCCGACCAGCGCCCAGCGTTCGGCATCGCTGTCGGCGGTGAGGAAGCTCATCGATACGCCGCGATTTTCGGCATAGCGCAGGTCGAAGAACGAGATGATATGAATGACGCCGCGGCTTTTCAGCTGCAACGGCCCGAGCATCGCATATTTGACGATCTGGTCGGCGATGAAGACAAGGCTTGCCAGCATGATGCCCTGCAGGCGGAATTTGGGGTTGGGGTTCATCATATTCCTTTAGCCCGTAAATCCGTGCTGCCAAGCGTGAAGGCCAGCCACGATAGAGCAAACCTCTTCGTGTCTTTGTGTCTTCGTGCGAACCTTAAACCGTTTTGGTTCGCACAAAGGCACGAAGACACGAAGAAGGCGGTTAGGCATTCACGACATCCTCGCACCGCCCGCACAGCGCGCCGTCCTCGACAACCTCGGGCAGATGCCGCCAGCAACGACCGCATTTGTGGTTGGTGGTTTTAGTGACATGCCAGCCGACACCTCGACCATCCCTAGCAACCTCACCGAAATCGGTGCCCGCTACATTAGCAAGCGTTGGCAGCAACTCCACCTCTCGGACTCGCGATACAATGAAGACCTCTGCGAGCGTGGCCTCATCAAATCCGCTCGTACCGAAAAATTTATACAAGAGTTCTGTTTCGTTGCTTGAGCCGATCTCTTTTTTTCGACGTAGATCCTCAATCGCGAACGTAACTGATTGCCGCAGAGTTCGTAATCCACTCCACTTCTCAATTAACTCGTCGCCCCAGCGTAGGCTGGGGCCTATCTCGTCTGTCCGTTCAGCGCCGCCCTCGGTTGCTAGGCGTGATGGACCCCAGCCTTCGCTGGGGTGACGGGTGATTGGGAGTTCGGGCCAATCCGAGAAATGCACGCTGTCCGCATCCGCGCGAACCGCGTCCGCCAAACCTCTTCGCTGGTGAACACCAGCACCGGCGCGGCGTATCGACCAGCGCGTGGAACAATGATGTCCAAAACCGTGCGGTACGCCATCCGCTTCGGATCGGTCGGCGCATCGCAATAGAGGCAATCCTTGCGGATATCGAAGAAGAAGGCCGACAGGTCTTCATTGGCGAAATCGGTCAGCAGGCGGACGTAGCTGTTGAAGTCGAAGTCATTCACCGCAACCTCAAGCTTCGCATCCATGTCGGCGAGCAGATGGAGCATATAGCGCTCCAGCTCGGGCATATCGGCGACCGCGACCTTCTCCGCGTCCGAAAAGCCGTCGAGCGCGCCCAGCAGATAGCGAAACGTATTGCGCAATTTGCGATACTGGTCGGACACGCCTTGCAGGATTTCCTTGCCGATCCGGTGGTCCTCGGTGAAATCAACGGTCAGCGCCCAGAGCCGCAAGATGTCCGCGCCGCTGTCGCGCATCAGGTCGAGCGGGTTGATCGTGTTGCCCAGCGACTTGGACATTTTCATGCCCTTTTGGTCCATCGTAAAGCCGTGGGTCAGCACCGCGTTATAAGGCGCGCGGCCGCGCGTGCCGCAGCTTTGCAGCAGGCTCGACTGGAACCAGCCGCGATGCTGGTCGCTGCCTTCGAGATAGAGGTCGGCGGGCCATTGCAGGTCGGGCCAGCGTCCCGCTTTCCAGCGTGAACACATGCGTGCAGCCCGAATCGAACCAGACGTCGAGAATGTCGGTGACGCGTTCGTAATCGGCGAGCGCATAGTCGCTGCCCAGATATTCCTGCGCGCGTTCGTCGGACCAGCCATCGACGCCGTTTTCGCGAACGCCCGCGATGATGCGCGCGTTGACTTGCGCGTCGTTCAGATACTGGTTCGTTCCCTTTTTGACAAACAGCGTGATCGGCACACCCCAAGCGCGTTGGCGGCTGAGCACCCAGTCGGGGCGGCCCTCGACCATCGACGACAGGCGGTTGCGGCCTTTTTCGGGGATGAAGCGGGTGTCGGCGATGGCCTGCATTGCGGTTTCGCTGAGAGTCCCCCTCCCGTAGACGGGAGGGGTTAGGGGTGGGGCGAGCCGTCAGGCGAGCTGCGACCTCGCCGTCGAGGCCCACCCCAACCCCTCCCGCCTGCGGGAGGGGCTCAAGTTCCTTATCCATGCTCACAAACCACTGCGGCGTGCAGCGATAGATGACCTTCGCCTTCGACCGCCAGCTATGCGGATAGCTGTGCTTGTAATCCGCCGACGCCGCGAGCAACCCGCCGCTTCGCGCAGCGCGGTGCAGATCGGGCCGTCGGGCGCGTTGAATTTGGGGTTGATGACGCTGCCCTCGCCGCCCAGCCAGAGCCAGTCGGCGCGATATTTGCCGTCGCCTTCGACCGCGAAGACCGGATCGATGCCGTTCGCCTTGCACAGGTCGAAATCATCCTCGCCATGATCGGGCGACATATGGACAAGCCCGGTGCCGCTGTCGGTGGTGACGAAATCGCCCGCGAGCATCGGACGCGGCTTGGCAAAGAAGCCGCCGAGATGGTGCATCGGGTGGCGGACGATGGTTCCGGCTAGGTCGGAGCCTTTGCCGCGCCATACGACCTCAGATGTTGGACGTCTTGCCGATGCGCGTCGAAGCAACTGATCGACCAAGGCAGCTTGCAGATTCAGCACGTGTCAAACGCTAGTGCCGACATCGACGAATATCTTCTGCCGCGCCAGCTAGTGATGTTGAGAAGAGACATAATCAACATCCGGCCCATAAGCCAAAGCCTGATTGACCGGAATCGTCCAAGGCGTCGTCGTCCAGATCACCGCATGCGCGCCGACCAGTTCGGGCGATGGGGCTTTCAACAATCTCGAACGCCACATCGATCTGCGTCGAGACGATATCCTCATATTCGATCTCGGCCTCGGCCAGCGCGGTCTTTTCGACCGGCGACCACATCACCGGCTTGGCACCGCGATAGAGCTGGCCGCTCTCGGCAAACTTCAGCAGCTCCGAAACAATCGTCGCCTCGGCCTGGAAATCCATCGTCAGATAGGGATTGTCCCAATCGCCATTGATGCCCAGCCGCTTCAGCTGCTCGCGCTGCGTATCGACCCAGCCTTGCGCATAGGCGCGGCATTCGGCGCGGAATTCTTGCTGCGGAACCTCGTCCTTGTTGAGCTTTTTCTTGCGATATTGCTCCTCGACCTTCCACTCGATGGGCAGGCCGTGGCAATCCCAACCGGGCACATAAGGCGCGTCTTTGCCGAGCAAGGTCTGCGTGCGGACGACCATGTCCTTCAGGATATGGTTGAGCGCATGGCCGATATGCATGTCGCCATTGGCATAAGGCGGGCCGTCATGCAGGATGAACTTCTCGCGCCCCCGGCGGCGGTTGCGCAGCTCCGCATACAGGTCCATCTCCTGCCAGCGCGCCAGAATGCCCGGCTCCTTTTGCGGGAGCCCGGCCTTCATGGGGAAATCGGTTTTCGGCAGGAAAACGGTGTCGCGGTAGTCGATTGGGTCGGTCATGTTGCGGCGGGTGCTTAGGCGAGGATGGCGGTTTAGACAACTATTTGAGCGCGTGGCTGCAAATGTTGCAGGGTTCGCGCAGAGGCGCAGAGGGAGCAGAGACCGCAGAGGGCTTGGCCTGCCGCGTAGCGGCCATCAACACAACCGCCTCTAACTTTGCGCGTACAGCTTTTGAGTGCGCTTCGCGCAACGCACAAACTCTCTGCGTCCTCTGCTCCCTCTGCGTCTCTGCGAGAACCAAAAAATTTACGCCTTCAAAGCAGGCCCAATCGCCCAGATATCCTCGACCCAGATATAGCCGTTGAAGCTGCCCGGTATTTTGCCCAAGGTCGTGCACATCGGACAGCCCTTCGTTCGACTTGCCGCTTTCATACGGTCCCAACAACAATCACCCGCGCGCCGACGCTTTCCATTCGAGCGATCAGGCGGTTGGGCCAGCCCCACATCGGCCATTGGTAATTGACCGGAATCACCAGCACGCCGTTGCGGCAGCTTTCGGGGACTATGCCCGTCCAGCCGTAGAGGACATAATCGGTGGTGCAGGCCTTCGCCTCATTTTTCATGTTGAAGGCCCAGTTTCTGGGCGCGAGTTGGCGGATGCGGTCAACCGGACCTTGCGCGCCGTAAAAGGCATCGCCGAGCTTTTCATAATCGCGGCCCGATGCCTTCAATATGGCGAACAACTGGTCGGCTTCGGCGGATTTTTCGATTTGAAGTTGAACAGCAACGCCCGCGACGGCAGCGCCGCGAGTGCTTCCTCGACCGTCGGCATTTGCCCCACGCCCTTACCGCGCAAAGGGATAGGTCTTGCCGCCATCGGCGGTATAGCCATAGCCGATATCGAGCGCCTTCAGCTCGGCCAGCGTCAGGTCGCGCGTCTCGCCCTTGCCATTGGTGCGGCAATCGACGGTCCAGTCGTGGAACAGCACCATCTTGCCATCCTTGGTCGGCGCAACGTCGATCTCAACCATATCGCCCCGCCCAGCCCTGCGGCCATCTGGATCGAGGCGATGGTGTTTTCGAACACCTCATGATCGGGCGGGCGGATGAAGCGCGCAGTGCAGGTATCGCGGCCAAACGCGGCGCGCTTGTCATAGAGGTGATAGACACCGCGATGCGCGATCAGCTTTGGTTTGCCCTCGGGCTTGGGCGCAAGCCAACTGGCATTCAGCAGCGAGAGCACGACAAGGATGAGCGCCAGCAACGGCCAACGCTCGTTTTTTGCGGCGAGATAGTTTCAACGTCCAATTCCCTTATGTCTTCTCGACTTGATCGGGTCTTTGGTCTGAGCAAAACATTATCTCACGCGAAGGCGCGAATAACACAAAGATTATACGGTTGCCCAAGATGGCGCGCGCCTGATCGCAATCGGCCAGCATCTGCGCTATCAATTCATCCATGCTCTCAAACTTCGCCTCAGGCCGGATGAAGGCGTGAAATTCGACTTCGATCTGTCTGGCCATAAAGGTCTTCGGCGAAATCGAAGAAATAAGGTTCGAGCAATTCCTTGGGCGGATCAAAACTCGGGCGGATGCCCACATTGGCCGCGCCGTCCAGCACGCGGCCATCGGGCAGCCGCCCCTTCACGGCATAGATCCCGTAAGCCGGTCGCACATAACCGCTCATAAAAATATTGGCGGTCGGAAAGCCAAGTTTGCGGCCATTTTTGTCGCCATGGATAACCGGTCCCTGAACGGCAAAAGGCCGCGTCAATAGCCGCGTTGCCTCGGCACAATCGCCTGCCTTCAATGCCTCTCGGATGCGGCTTGACGAGATCACGCCGCCAGCATCGGTCACCGGCCCAACGGCGGTGCTGGTCAGGCCAAGCGCCGCGCCGCTGTTCGCGCAGCACCGTCATATTGCCACCCCGCGCCTTGCCAAAGGTGAAGTCTTCGCCGGTTACTACCCCCGACAATCCCAGACGGTCGACCAGCAACTTCTGCGATAAAATCATCCGCGCTGGTCGAGGCCATTTCTGCATCGAATTCGAACACGAGCATCGCGTCGGCGCCTG
Organism: uncultured Alphaproteobacteria bacterium; assembly: GCA_963814305.1. GTDB lineage: Bacteria > Pseudomonadota > Alphaproteobacteria > Sphingomonadales > Sphingomonadaceae > Sphingorhabdus_B. Next base: position 52,600 of record CAWFCI010000012.1, on the reverse strand, counting down.
CCGCCTGCAAACAACCGTTGCCGCTGGTCGAGGCTGGTCAGCCGGAACGGCGTCGCCAAAGGCGCGAAATGGCGCACCGGATGCGGATCGAACGTGGCGATAATCGCTGGCTTTCCGGCGGCTTTGGCTTGCGCAATCGCCTCGCCCGCAACAGCCTGATGCCCCAGATGGAATCCGTCAAAATTGCCCAGTGCCGCTATTGCACCGCGCAGGTTTTCAGGAATGGGATCGCGTGAGGATATCCGAGGGATCATTTTGCGTCCGATAGCCGGATCGCGGGCTGGATGCCATCGCGGATAACGCGCAACGCATTTTCGCCCATCACCGCGCGGATTTCGTCTTCGGTGAAGCCTTCATCCATCAACGCCTGCGTCACCTGCACCAGTTGCGAGGTATCGAACCGCACGGTGGTCGCGCCGTCATAATCCGACCCGAGCGCGACATGGGCGATACCGACCAGATCGCGGACATGCTTCATCGCCTTGGCGGCAGCGCGCGGAGTCGGTCGAGCACACCGCGCCCTCCCAATAGCCGATGCCGATGACGCCGCCGGTCTTGGCAACGCCGCGTATTTCATCATCGGTCAGGTTGCGGTTGACCTTGCACGTCGCCTGCACCCCGCCATGGCTCGACACCACAGGCCGCTTCGCCATCGCCAGCAATTCGGCAACGCCGGTGTGGCGACAGATGCGCGATGTCGACAATCATGCCCTTCGCCTCCATCCGCCGAACAATATCGCGCCCGAACGGCGTCAGCCCGCCCTTCTTCAACCCGTGCATCGACCCGCCAAGTTCATTGTCGAAGAAATGCGTCAGCCCCGCCATGCGGAAACCGGCATCGTAAAGCCGGTCGAGATTGGCGGCCTTGCCTTCGAGATTTTGCAGGCCTTCGATGGTGAGCATCGCGCCAGTTACTTGGCTCCCCGTGCCGTGCATATGAAGCAGGCTTACAAGAACATCGCCATTCTTAACCGGTAACAACAAACCACCGCTGCTTTTCGCCGCGCTATCCAGCTTTTCCGCATGATAAAGCGACCGCTCGACCAGCGAACTCCAGGTCTTCACCGGCTGCAATTGTGCGACGGTCAGCAGGGTGATGTTGTCGGTGTCAGCGCCATTGCCATCGTAATTCTGGCCTTTTGGTGTTTTTGTAACCGACGAGAAAAGCTGAAGCGCAACATTGCCATCCTGCAAGCGCGGCACATCCATATGCCCGCGATCAGCGCGTTCATTAATGTCACGGTTCCACATCAGGCTGTCGCTGTGCAAATCGACAATCGTCAGCGTCTTGTGCAAAGCCTTCGCCTCATCGCTCACCTTGATCAGCGGCTTGCCGTCGATCACGTTCATCGACCCTTCGACATAGCCCGGCGCTATCCCGAAAAAGCCGACCGCCGCAAAGCCGATCAGCGCGAGCGGAATCCAGAACCGTTTGCGCATGTCACTCCCCTTTGCGGACCAACGTCACAAAATCATGCGCCGGAACCTTACCGTCCGTTGCATGGCTTTCGCGCGCGATCTCCTGCCAAGCGGCCTTGTCGAACGCGGCCATCGACGTGTCGCCTTCCGGCTTCATGGCAATTTCGGTCAGCTCGATCCGGTCGGCGAGCGGCAGGAACAGCTTGAAAATCTCGGCCCCACCAATGACGCAAACATGCGGCCCATTGGCAAGCTTCAGCGCCTCTTCGACCGAATGGACAACCTCCGCCCCATCCTCTTCCCACGCCGTATCGCGGGTCAGCACGATATGCCGCCGCCCGTCGAGCAGGCCCGGCAGGCTGTCAAAGGTCTTGCGCCCCATGATCATCGGGCGACCCTTGGTGATTTGCTTGAAATGGCGCAGGTCGGCAGGGATATGCCAAGGCATCCCGCCATCCCTCCCGATAATTCCATTGGCGGCGCGGGCGAGGACAAGGATAATTTCGGGATGATTCATATCGCCCGTCTTGACCGGTTTTATCTATCGATACAAGCGGGTGACGTGACCAATTTTGCGCCCGGGCCTGACTTCGGCCTTGCCGTAGAGATGGACGTTCGCGGCGGGATCGCCAAGCAGCTGCAGGAAACGCTCATTATCCTTGCCGATGAGGTTCTGCATCTCGACGCGTTCGGCCACCGTTGTCGTGCTACCGAGCGGAAGCCCGCAAATCGCTCGAATGTGGTTTTCAAACTGGCTGGTTTCAGCGCCTTCGATGGTCCAGTGGCCGCTATTATGCACGCGCGGGGCAATTTCGTTGAACAAAGGGCCTTCGCCGCTTGCAAAGAACTCGGCGGTAAATACCCCGACATAATCGAGCGCGCCTGCGACCGCCGCCGCCATCTTGCGCGCCGCGACCTGCTGGCTTTCGATGAGCGGGCCAGCGGGGAGCGATGAGGTCGCCAATATGCCATCCTCGTGCGCGTTGCGCGAGCTATCCCAATAGCGAATTTCGCCATCGGCCCCGCGCACCAATATGACCGAAAATTCGGCGTCGAAACGCACCATCGCCTCGGCAATCAGCGGCTGCGCTCCTGCCCGACGCCATGCGCTGGCGAGCTCGCTCTGGGCAGAAACGCGAACCTGCCCCTTGCCGTCATAGCCCATGCGAATGGTTTTAAGGATCGCAGGCGTGCCGACCGCAGCGACGGCATCCTCGACCTCTATCTCGCTGCGCGCCACCGCGAAATTGGCGGTTTTGCCACCCAGCCGCCGGACGAATTCCTTTTCCTCTACCCGGTCCTGCGCAACCTCGAGTGCCTTGATTGGCGGATAGATGGGTACCTCTCGCGCGATGGATTTCAAGGGCATCACAGGGACATTTTCGAATTCGAAGGTCACCACATCGCACGCTGTGGCAAAGGCCTTGAGCGCGACGAGGTCGTCATAGGCCGCTATCGTGCTTTGCGCCGCGACGTCGCAGGCGACATTGTCGCCGGGCGGGGCATAGATATGGCAGCGATAGCCCAGTTGTGCCGCCGCCATCGCCAGCATCCGGCCCAGCTGGCCACCGCCCAATATCCCAATCGTCGAACCCGGTGGCAATGCAGTCATTCGGGCGTCTCTGCCACCGATGCCGTTTGCTCTGCGCGCCATGCCTCCAAGCGGGCCGCCAGTTCAGCGTCCTCATTCGCCAACATCGCTGCGGCCAGCAACGCCGCGTTGGTCGCACCCGCCTTGCCGATGGCCAACGTGCCGACGGGAATGCCTGCTGGCATCTGCACGATCGACAATAGGCTATCCATGCCGTCCAATGCCTTGGACTGAACCGGCACGCCTAGCACCGGAAGCCTTGTCATCGATGCCGCCATTCCGGGCAAATGCGCCGCGCCGCCTGCACCTGCAATGATGCATTTGAGGCCGCGACCTGCCGCGCTTTTGGCATAGTCATATAGCCGCTCTGGCGTGCGGTGCGCTGAAACCACCTTGCACTCGTGCGGAACATGCAACGCGGCCAGCGTCGCCGAAGCCTCGCGCATCGTCTCCCAATCGGAACGGCTTCCCATGATAATCCCGACTATCGGTGCTGCTTCACTCACCCGTCGTCCCCCGACATTATGAAGCAACCGCCCATAGCGCGCAGCGCTCATGAACCGCAATTGTGAATGCCGCACTGTTACAACAACCGTTTTCCAAATGCTTATATTGTAAACTCTTGCTTTTGTGCGGGAAAGCTGATTGAGAGACATGATAACAAAAGATACCCGGGGTCGCATGAACTATCGGGGACCAGTTTTGAACAAGCAAGCGGACCAAATGTCCGCGGCGAGTGCGGCAGGGGGAAACTCTGCACTCGAGCGCGAAAACAACCAGCTAAAGGCGCGCATTGCCGAGCTGGAGCGGCTTGTGGCCTGCGATACGCTGACGCCATTGTTCAACCGCCGCCATTTCATGGAAGAACTCGACCGCTGGTGCTGGCGCACGCATCGCTATGGCGGCCAATATGGGCTACTGTTTATCGATGTCGATAACCTGAAAGCCGTCAACGACACGCTCGGGCATCAGGTTGGTGACATGCTGCTGATGGCGATTGCCAAGGCGTTACTCGGCGCGGTGCGCCGCTCCGACCTGGTCGCGCGCATCGGCGGCGATGAATTTGCAATATTGCTGGATAATATCCCCGAAGCCGAACTCGCCGGAAAGGCAGAGCGGATTGCAAAGGTCATCGGCAAGCTTAGCATCGATCATGCAGGCGCAACGCTGAAGCCGAGCATATCGGCTGGCTACACACAGTATCGAAGCGGGCGTCAAACCAAGCGAACTGCTGCTGCGCGCTGACCGGTCGATGTATGCGGCGAAGCAGGCCAAAGGCATCGGCCCGCTCGCCTGATTGGATTAGCGCTCCGACAAATAGTACCGTTCGCCATGTAGATTGTCGTCCAGTTCATAGACGATTGGCTGCCCGGTCGGGATTTCAAGGCCGGTAATGTCCTCGTCCGAAATGCCCGACAAATGCTTGACCAGAGCGCGCAAGCTGTTGCCATGGGCGGAGATCAGAACGGTTTTGCCCGCCTTCAACTCGGGCACAATCGCGCTTTCCCAATAAGGCAAAACGCGGGCAATAGTGTCTTTCAGGCTTTCGGTATTGGGGATGGCAATCCCGGCATAACGCGGGTCCGCCGACAGATCATAGGGCGATCCCGCTTCCAGCGGCGGCGGCGGAATATCGAAGCTGCGGCGCCAGATTTTCACCTGTGCGTCGCCATGCTTCGCCGCGGTCTCGGCCTTGTCGAGGCCGGTCAGCCCGCCATAATGGCGCTCATTGAGTTGCCAGTCTTTGGTCACCGGCACCCACAGCCGGCCCATTTCCTCGAGCGCAAGATTAAGCGTCTTGATCGCCCGGCTCTGGACGCTGGTGAAGCAAATATCGGGCGTGATGCCACTGGCCTTCATCAGTTGCCCGGCCGCCCTTGCTTCGGCGACGCCCTGCTCGGTCACATCGACATCCCACCAGCCGGTGAAGCGGTTTTCCAGATTCCATTGCGACTGGCCGTGACGGATGAGGATGAGTTTGGGCATGGGAGTTCCTTTGGGCGGTATTCCGCTTCGCCTCTAGCGGCGAGCGGTGGCTTGCACAATTGGCGTTTGGGTGTGGTGGTGAGGGGGTGCCAGAGGGTTTGTTAGAAAGAAAAAAGGGAAAGTAAGCAATAGAAGACATGTCGCTGGATCGCATTGCAACCGGATTGTGCCGTCTCGAGTCATTCCTTTTTCTTGTTTATCTTGTTTCTTCTGAACGACAAAATTGCATGCTTTTCCGGCAAATGCAACGTTGAAGCTAAAGTGCCAAGGTCATAAACCGGCTGAACGGGTCTTCGACATAGTCACCAAAAGGCGGGCAATATTGAAAGCCATGCGCTTCATATAGCGCCATCGCCGGAACAAAGGCCTCGCTAGACCCCGTCTCCAGACTAAGCCGCCGATAGCCCCGCTCGCGCGCTTGCGAAATGATATGCGTGAGCATCGTCGCGCCAACACCTTTGCGCAAATGGTCCTCATGCGTCCGCATCGACTTGATCTCGCCATGCTTGGCATCAAGTTCCTTCAGCGCCCCGCAACCGGCGAGGCTCGCTCCATCCCAGATCGACCAGAAGGTCACATCCGGGCGCGTTTAGGCCATCAAAGTCGAGAAAATGGCAAGTGCCTTCGGGCGAATTCGCCAGCATCCCGGCAAAGTGGGTTTCAAGCAGCGAGCGGATTTCGGGGCCGGTAAGGTCGTCCTCGATTATGCGCATCGACATTGTTCAAACCATCTCCGCCAGCGTCGCCAGACACTCGCGCGCCAGCAGCATGCACCGCTCCGGCGACCAGCCTTGGTCGGGGTCGTTGCCGTGGACGGTGTCCTTATAGGGCATTTCCAGCGTCATCGACACGCAGGCGTGCGACGGTCCAAAACGCTCGGCGAGCTGGTTGGTGGACATGGTCAGGTTTGCCTTGCCCGGCCCTGCTTTCGAATAACCCAATTTGGTCTGGAAATCGGGGGTGCGGTCGGCGAGGCGGTTGATGAAGGTCTTGTAGCGCTCGCCCTGATCGTCGGTCCATGACGGGATGCCTTCGAAACCGGCCATGAAGGCGGCGGGGATGGCTTCGTCGCCGTGGATGTCCATCGCCCAGTGCACGCCGGCCTCGTCCATCGCATTGCGGATGCCGAGAACCTCGGGGCTGCGTTCCGCGGTCGGCTCTGCCCATTCGCGGTTGAGGTTCACGCCGAGGAAATTGGTGCGCAGATGCCCGCGCCGCGATCCGTCGGGGTTGCAGTTCGGGACGATATGCAGTCGGCATTTTTCGAGCAGTACCCGCGTGTGCGGGTTGCTGCTGTCGGTGAGCATGTCGAGCGCGCCCTCCATCCAATATTCGGCCTGCGTTTCGCCGGGATGCTGGCGCGCGTAAAGCCAGACCTGAATGTCGCCGCTGCCCATTTCGAGACAATCGATCGGCTGTCCTTCGAGGCTATGGCCTAGGCAGCGATATTCCACACCCTCAAGTGTTGCGGTTTCGGCAACAAAATCGTGATGGCGCTCCATCGAGTAAGGAGCAAAGTAAGCGAACCAGACGATGTCGCTGGCTGGCGTGTAGCTGATCGTCAGCGTGCCGCCGTCTTCGTCCTTGGCGTAACTCGTATCAGCGCGACCCCAATAATCGCGGTCCTCGGACACACAGGCACGGTAATCCGGCCAGCCGCCGGGATAGGCGCTGCTTTCAAGGCCGGTTATCCGCAGTGTGATTTCCTCGCCAGCCGTGCAGGCGACGCGGAAGTGGAACCACTGCGCGAATTCCGAATCCTTGTCCTTGCGGATGGCGAGATTGGCGGTCGCGCCTTCAATGGCGTTGACGATGATATTGCCGCTGTCGAATGCAGCGTTGATGTCAGTGATGGGCATTTGCGTTCCTTAAATTAAGGAACGCGGATAGTCTCGCCAGACACGCCGGGGAAGCCCTGAAATAATGCCGCCGCCAATTTCGATGCGGCAATGCCCGGTTGTGCGGCGGGAGAGCCAGCCTTCGCGCTTTGCACCGCCTTGCCTTCCCAGATCACCAGATTGTCGGCCCGGCGTACGATGCGAACATCGAGTGTCGTTTCGACCTGCGCCTTTGCCCCGCCGCTCAGATCGATGCCGACCCCCAAGCCAACGCCCGAGCCGTAGCTTCCCGTCGATCCACCGACGCCGACCGACACCGGCGAGCGGCGCTCGGGTTCGATGGTTACCGAACTGGCTCGGACTTGGGCGGTCACGTCGGCACTACCGACCTTGCCGGCATAGCCAACGCGCTGCATTTCGCGCGCCACGGCGGCGAGATAGGGCGATGCCGCCAAGCCCTGCCCTGCGACCGAATCGCCAGCGACCTCGACCGAAAAACTGCCGCTGCCATAGACCACGCCCTCGGCAGCACGGTTGAAACGCGTGACCTCGACCGGTCCGGTCGGCACGACGCACGCCGATAGCGAGGCAAGCGCCAATAACGGCAAAAGTCGGTGTATCTTGTTCATGGGGCTATCCTTACGCCGCGCTTATATGATGGCAAGCGATGTATGGCCCCTGAATTGTAAAAACGCTTAGGCTTCGCGCTTGACTTTGAGCCGCCTCCGCCCATAGGAGCGCGCCTTCAATTCAAGCTTTAGCTAAACAAAAGACGGGTAAATCCGATGAAAGTCGTCAATTCTCTCAAGTCCCTCAAGGGCCGCCACCGCGACAACCGCGTGATTTGCCGCCGTGGCCGGACCTATGTGATCAACAAGACCCAGCCGCGCTTCAAGGCGCGCCAGGGCTAATTTGGCGTTGCCTGCTTCATGCGGGCAGATGGTTCCAGCAAAACGCCGCTCCGGATCTGATTCGCGGGCGGCTTTTTTGTGTCCGCCGAGGAGACATGCCGGATGACCCAAATAACAACCGTTGTGTTCGATGTTGGCAAAGTGCTGTTCGAATGGGATTTGCGGCATTTGTTTGCCAAGCTGATCGACGACGCCGCCGAACTCGACTGGTTCTTGGCCAATGTCGTGACACCCGAATGGCATTTCCAGCACGACGCAGGCCGCCCGCTGGCCGAAATGGCCGCCGAGCTGGTTGCGCTTCATCCCGGCCTATGCACCGCATATCGACGCCTATCGCACGCGCTTTAACGAAACCATCCCGCGTGCGGTCGAAGGTTCGCTGGAGATCGTCAACGAACTAGCCGAGCGCGGCGTGCCATTGTTTGCGATCACCAATTTCGGCGCCGAGTTCTGGGACATGTTCCGCCCGACGCAGCCGATATTCGACCATTTCGGTGATATCGTCGTCTCGGGTGTCGAGAAAATGGTGAAGCCCGACCCGGCGATTTACGCACTGGCGCTTCAGCGTTTCGGGCTCCAGCCGGGTGAGGCAATCTTCATCGACGACAATTTCGACAACGTAATTTCCGCCCGCGCCAACGGCTTTGTCGCGCATCATTTCACGGACGCCAAATCGCTCCGTGCAGAACTGGTTGCGCTCGGGCTGTTGGATTGAAGGGGTTCACGCAGAGTTCGCAGAGGACGCCGGGAGTTTATCCGGCTTTCTCGGCGGACTCTGCGAACTCTGCGTGAACCAAGAAAAACTTGTGCGCCAAAGCCTTCCATTCACCGCCCGTCTGTGCTTTAGCGCCATCGACTCCGCCATCTGTAAGGACGCTTTCTCCCATGAATATCCATGAATATCAGGCCAAGGAATTGCTGGCAAAATTCGGCGTTGCCGTGCCCAAGGGTATCGCCGCGCTTAGCGTCGAAGAAGCCGTTGCCGCCGCCAAGCAACTTGCCCGGCCCGCTGTATGTCGTGAAATCGCAAATCCACGCAGGTGGACGCGGCAAAGGAAAGTTCAAGGAACTCGGCCCAGACGCCAAGGGCGGCGTCCGTCTCGCGTTCAATCTGGACGAGGTTGAGGCTCACGCCAAAGACATGCTCGGCAATACGCTGGTCACCATCCAGACCGGCGAAGCGGGCAAGCAGGTCAACCGGCTCTACGTTACAGACGGTGCCGACATTAAGCAGGAATTCTACCTCGCATTGCTCGTCGACCGTGCGACCAGCCGGATTGCGGTTGTTGCCTCGACCGAAGGCGGGATGAACATCGAAGACGTTGCGCATGACACGCCGGAGAAGATCCACACTATCACCATCGACCCGGCAACGGGCATCATGCCGCATCATGGCCGTTCGGTGGCAGCGACCCTTGGCCTCACCGGCGATCTGGCGAAGCAGGCGCAGACCGTGCTCGCCGGTCTCTACGCCGCGTTCATCGGCACCGATGCCGAGCAGATCGAAATCAACCCGCTTGCCGTGTGCAAGGGCGCAAACGGCGATGAGCTTCTGGTGCTCGACGCCAAGGTCAGCTTCGACGGCAATGCGATGTTCCGCCACAAGGACTTGGCCGAACTGCGCGACCTGACCGAAGAAGACGCGTCCGAAATCGAAGCGTCGGAATATGACCTCGCTTACATCAAGCTCGACGGCAATATCGGCTGCATGGTCAATGGCGCTGGTCTTGCGATGGCGACGATGGACATCATCAAGCTGAACGGCGAATTCCCCGCCAACTTCCTCGACGTCGGCGGCGGCGCATCGAAGGAAAAGGTGACGGCAGCGTTCAAGATCATCCTCAAGGACCCGGCGGTAAAGGGCATCCTCGTCAACATCTTCGGCGGCATCATGAAATGCGACATCATCGCCGACGGCATCGTCGCGGCGGCGAAGGAAGTGAACCTGTCAGTACCGCTCGTTGTCCGCCTCGAAGGCACCAATGTGCAGCAGGGTAAGGATATCCTCGCCAATTCGGGCCTGCCGATTGTGTCGGCCAACGACCTTGGCGATGCAGCCGAGAAGATTGTCGCCGAGGTTCGCAAGGCGGCGTAAGATAACCATATGGCAGAGAATGTCGAAAACATGCTGCTGGAGCATCCGAAGGGTTTTAGAGCGACGCTGAGAACGGATTGAAAGCGGCTCGGCGAGTCCTGACCACGCGTCAGAACGAAACGCATTCGGCTGTCATCGGGCTTAGACGCGACAGAGGCTCAGGACGCGAGAAATCTCGGCACATTTCCAGGTGCAGCTAGACGCGGTTCGCGATCAGTCGGACCGGATCGAGCGCCGCATTGAGCTTACCATCTAGCTGCTCTTGTCAGCGGGTGACGCCATCACGTTTTATCAAACAGTTTGGCTTGACGTTCACGTAAACGTCAAGCATAGGCGCAACAGATTGGACGGGCATCCACTCGTCATGATTAGGTGAAGAGGACTGAACCATGAAAATCATCGTCCCTGTGAAGCGGGTCATCGATTATAACGTGAAGCCGCGGGTTAAATCCGATGGTACTGGCGTCGATCTCGCCAACGTCAAAATGAGCATGAACCCGTTCGACGAAATCGCGGTCGAAGAAGCGCTTCGCTTGCGCGAAAAGGGCGTTGCGACCGAAGTCATTGCGGTTTCGGTTGGCCCTGAAAAGGCTCAGGAAACTTTGCGCACCGCACTCGCGATGGGCGCCGACCGCGCGATCCTGGTGGTGGCCGAAGATGTCGAGCCATTGGGCGTTGCCAAAATCCTCGCCAAGATCATGGAAGAAGAACAGCCCGGCCTTGTCATCTTGGGCAAGCAGGCGATTGACGATGACAGCAACCAGACCGGCCAGATGCTGGCCGCGCTGACCGGCCGTCCGCAAGGCACCTTTGCCAGTGCAGTCGAAGTATCGGGCGACCCCGGATCGGGGTCCGGGGCAGGCACCGTCTCGGTCACCCGCGAAGTCGATGGCGGCAGTCTGAAACCGTCAGCCTCGAAGACCCCCGCGATTGTCACCACCGACCTTCGCCTCAACGAACCACGTTATGCTTCGCTGCCCAATATCATGAAGGCGAAGAGCAAGCCGATGGCGCAGAAAACGCCTGCCGATTACGGCGTGGACGTCTCCCCGCGCCTCAAGACTTTGAAGGTCAGCGAACCGCCGGTGCGTAGTGCCGGTATCAAGGTCGCCGATGTCGATGCGCTGGTCGCAAAACTCAAGGAACTGGGAGTAGTCGCATGAGCGTCCTCGTTTTTGTAGAACATGATAATGCGTCGATGAAGGACGCTACCCTGGCCGCCGTTACCGCTGCGGGCAAATTGGGCGAAGTCCATGCTTTGGTCGCAGGCTCAGGCTGCGGCGCAGTTGCCGAGGCGGCGGCAAAGATCGCTGGCGTGACCAAGGTCCATGTCGCCGATGATGCGGCTTATGCCAACCAGCTTGCGGAAAATGTCGCGCCGCTGATCGCTGGCCTTGCCGCCCATCACGACGCGTTCGTCTTCCCCGCCACCAGCCACGGCAAGAACATCGCGCCGCGCGTTGCCGCCTTGCTCGACGTGATGCAGATCTCGGACATCCTCAGCGTCGAAAGCGCCGACACCTTCACCCGGCCGATCTACGCAGGCAACGCGATTGCCACCGTGCAGTCGTCAGCGATGCCAAGAAGGTCATCACCGTTCGCGGCACCGCCTTTGCCAAGGCAGAACCAACCGGCGGTTCGGCCAGCATCGAAGCCGTTTCGGGCAGCGGCGATGCAGGGCTATCCAGCTTCGTCTCGGCAGAAATCGCCAAGCAGGAACGTCCTGAACTGACGATCGGCCAAGATCATCGTCTCCGGCGGTCGCGCGCTGAAAGACGCCGACACCTTTGCCGCGACCATCCTGCCGCTCGCCGACAAGCTCGGCGCAGGCGTCGGCGCAAGCCGCGCGGCAGTCGACGCAGGCTATGTCCCCAACGACTATCAGGTCGGCCAGACCGGCAAGATCGTCGCCCCCGAAGTCTATATCGCGGTCGGCATCTCCGGCGCGATCCAGCATCTGGCGGGCATGAAGGACAGCAAGATCATCGTCGCCATCAACAAGGACGAGGACGCACCGATCTTCCAGGTGGCGGATATCGGGTTGGTGGGCGATTTGTTTAGTGTGGTGCCGGAGTTGGTTGGGAAGCTCTGAACGAGCATCTCAGTTTTGAAATGCGACAGGGCGGTCAGCAATGGCCGCCCTTTTGTCATTAGCTTGAAAATATTCGGCATACGCTATATTACGGGCTGAACAGCTACGTCTAGATCGTGCAAATCGCCTTCCATGGAAAAGCGCATGTCTTTCCAATGACTGTTCGCGCAATCGGCAGCTGGTCCAGATACGCAAACAAATTGAACATTCTATAGCGATCGAGCGATGCATTGCTCAGGATCCAGATGCGATTTTTGGCCTCCTGTCTATCGTCAACGCTGCCGCGATGGTCCTGGCAGCGCTTATGAAAGGAATTCCGAATGGCAAAGCCCATCGGAATTATCGCACAGACCGGTGAACGTTGTCCGGATCTGGAGTATGCGAACCGCATGTCCGCTGCATCGACGACTGCGCCAATTCGCAGTGGCAACATCATGTCGTCTCATATCGCGGTCAATGCCGTTGACGCGGAAGTTGATCCGTTAGCCGATGCTTTTAGCAGAGGCGGCGGTTTGTCGACCGCCCACTCACATAACTTCGAGACGCAAAATGCAATAACTTATCTGCTTGTGACGAAACCCGATTTGCATCCGCAGTTGAACGCTATTTGTTCGATGCTGGCGGTGAACGTCAACTAATTCCCAAATCCGCGTGCGATCCCTTTCTATATCAAAGCTGACACGAGCAAGACACGACACTGTCGCAACAATGCACTGGCTCGAAGAAATGTCGGAGCAACTGGTTTGCAACATCGTTCCACAGAAATCGCAGGGTAACGCGGTAAATGCTGGTATGCTGGAATATAAACCGCGTCGCTTAGTTTTGTTCAAATGGGCCGCAAGGTGATTTGTCAATTAGCCAGCTCTCGACAACATCTCAGTTCTGCATTACATTGTAATTCACAAAGGAGATCGAATCATGGCTGCCAATGCTCTCGTGCAGACGCGGATTAACGGAACGGTGAAGGACGAAGCATCGGCTGTGCTCGCCACTATGGGGCTGACGGTGTCCGATGCCGTGCGCCTGATGCTCACCCGCGTCGCGCATGACAAGGCTTTGCCGTTTGAGCCGTTACGGCCCAACGCAGAGACTATTGCGGCGATGGAAGAAGCGCGGGCAGGCAAGGGGGAAACGGTGACGCTGGCCGAATTACAAGCTATTCTCGATGCGGACGATTAAGCAATCGGGGCCATTCAAGCGTGACTTAAAGCGGGAGAGCAAGGGGCCCCACTCCAAAATTTTACAGCAGGAGTTCGTTGCGCTGATTGCCAAATTAGCCACCGATCAGCCGCTGGAACCACGACACCGCGACCATGCACTGACCGGCGACTGGAAAGACCACCGCGACTGCCATGTGAAGCCCGATTTGGTGCTGATTTATCGCAAGCCCGACGACGAAACCCTGCAACTGGTGCGGATCGGTTCGCACGCCGAATTGGGGTGGTGAAAACCGCCGAACAACTCTCCTTGCGCAACTCGCTATCAAATGCCCGAAGGGCGGCGGATGAACACAGTCGATATTACCGCAATTCTCAATTACCACCTGCCGCAGGCTGCCGATGTCCTGCTCGCGGTCGAAGCCATTCCGAACATGGCCGACCAGCACCTCCTCACCGACCTGTTGAAGGTCAAGGGCGACTGCTCTCCGCTGACCACCATCGAGGGCATGGACGGCCTCGGGCGGCGGACGTGGCTGCATGCAACCGGGCGAATCGACATCAGCTATACCGCGACCGCCGCGATTGACCGGCTGCCGACCAATATCGCTGGCCTCGGCGTTGTGCCGCATGCCGACCTGCCGCCTGCCTATATTCAGTATCTGATGCCCAGCCGTTATTGCCCGTCAGACAAGCATGAGAATTTCGTCACCACGCGCTTTGATGGCGCGACGAAGGGCGACCAGATATTGCAGATGGCGGAGTGGATTTACGAAAATATCGAATATGCGCCGGGCTTTTCGGGCAATGGATCGACCGCGACCGACACCTTCATTTCGCACCGCGGCGTGTGCCGCGATTTCGCGCACCTCTTGATCGCGTTCGCCCGCGCCGCCGACGTCCCTGCCCGCATGGTATCGGCTTATGGCCTAGGCATCGACCCGCCCGATTTCCACGCGGTGGTTGAGGTCTATCTGGAGGGCAGCTGGCATCTGGTCGACGCGACGCGGCTCGCGCCCGAAGAAAATCTGGTCCGCATCGCCGTGGGCCGCGATGCAACCGATATCAGCTTCATGACGATATTCGGCACCGCGAATCTGATTTCGCAGTCGGTGAAGGTGGAAGCTGGCCTAAGGCAACAAATCTGCTGGCTGGGTCGGTTCGCTCAACAGCTTCTCCATCCGTTGCCAGCGTGTTGCCGTATCCGGATTGCCTCGCTCAATAAAACCGCGCACCAGATCCTTGCCCCAGCCGTAATTAATGACATAGCTGCGATAATGGTCGGTGAACGCGACTTGTTGCTCCGCGCGTTTTGGCGATAACAGCTGGTATTTCTGCGTCAGCTCCAACGCCTGCCCTCGGGTAACCTCGCCGTCGAGATACATTTGGGCAATCGTCAGCCGCGCTCCCGATAGCCCCTCGGTCATCTGCTGCATCTGCCAGTATGCCTCCGCACTTTTCGGGTCGAGGCCCGCCAGCGGATAGAGCACATCGCGTTCGAATTTCAAACGCTCCGGGCCGGGAAAGGCCAAGTCGATGCCGTAATTGGCGCTGCCTTCGGACAATACGCTGGTTGGGCTGTAGAGCGGATTGACCTCATATTCTTTCCACCCCTTACCCCGGGCCAGCCGCTCCTCGACCATCAGGTTCAACACATGGTGACCGGGGTAGCCTTCATGACAGCCAAGATCGACCGCGCGGCTGATGCGGATCGGCAGGTCGGTGTTGATCTGGATCAGGCTTTTGTAGTTGCCCTTGTAATAATTGTAACCCGACCAGGTTTTGCCGGTGACGAATTCCATCGTAAAGCTTTCGCCAGCCGGAAGCGCGATATGCGCTGCCGTGCGCTTCTTGCATTCGGCAATCGCGGCGTCGAATACGCGTTGCAGCAGGTCTTTGGGTATCGTGTAGCGCTCGTTAAACGCATCGACACGTGTCGCCAGCGTCCCCGTTCCCGGAACGAGCTTTTCCAGATTGGCAAGGATCGCGTCATAATGGTTAAGCGGTTTCAGATCGGGTTCGGTTGCAAATTGTCCCTTTGCCTCATCGCTGAAATTGAACTTGCGGCCCTGCAACATCTGCAAACGCGTGTCCGCCGCAACCAGCATCCCGCGCAAAGCAACCGCCCGGCGCTTTTCGGACGGATCGCGCAGACCGGCAATCATCCCTCCGTCGATCTGCCCGATGAGCGCCTGCGCCTCGGTCCGCAATTCGGCCAGGCTTCGTGGCCCAGCCTTTGCCGCAGCAAGTTTTTCGGGTGGTCCGTAATAGGCATCGACCCATTCAGCCTCATGCGTACCGGCCTCCAGCGTCAATGCGATATAGGCGTCGGCAATATTGGACAGCATAACGGACGGTTCGCGATCTTCCACCGAGGGCAAGCCGACCGACCTGTCAGTCACCGGGACAACATCGGCACAGGACATAACCGCCAATAATAAAGGCGCACCAAGTAAAAAGCGTCTCATCGGCTCACTCCTGTTCAGAACTTTTGGCGGGCTTGGCTGCGAAGCGCAAAACCAGATAACCGGCAACCGCCGACAGAAGCGACCCCATCAATACGCCAATTTTCACAGCGTCACCTTGTGCCGCATCGGTGAAGGCGAGGCCGCCGATAAACAGGCTCATCGTAAAGCCAATCCCGCACAGCAACGCCACGCCATAGACTTGGGTCCAGCTGGCATCTTTGGGACGCACCGCCATTCCCATCTTTACCGCAGCCCAGACGCTGCCGAAAATCCCGAGCTGCTTGCCAAGGAACAAGCCCAATGCAATGCCGAGCGGCAATGGTTCGACGAGCGAAGATAGGCTTACCCCGTCAAACGACACGCCGGCATTGGCAAAACCAAACAGCGGCACGATCAAAAACGCGACCGGCTTTGCAAGCGCGTGTTCGAGCCGGTGAAGCGCAGAATCTTCGGCGTCAGGTGAACCCAATGTCCGGCGAAAGGGAATAGCGAACGCCGCCATCACTCCGGCAATTGTGGCATGAACGCCCGACAGCAATGTCGCATACCAGAGCAAGGTAGCCAGTATCAGATAGGGCCAGAGGCTGTTCACCCTGAATTTGTTCAGGGCCATCATCGCCAGCCAGATGAGCGCAGCAGCCACGAGCGCCGCGACCTTCAATTCTGCCGTGTAGAATAAAGCAATAATCGCGACCGCACCCATGTCGTCAACGATTGCGACGGTCGTCAGGAACAGCTTGAGCGATGCTGGCGCGCGGCTACCCAATAGTGCAAGCACGCCTATGGCAAAGGCGATATCGGTGGCCGCCGGTATCGCCCAACCGCGCACCAGCGCCGATTCGCCGCCCGCGACCAACAAATAGATAGCCGCCGGAAAAATCATCCCCGCTGCCGCCGCGATCACCGGCAGTCTGCGGTCTGTCCAAGTCGACAGATGCCCGTCGACAAATTCGCGTTTGATCTCCAGCCCGACCAACAAGAAGAATATCGCCATCAGGCCATCGTTGATCCAAAGATGGACGGTCATCGGACCCAGTTTTGGCGTCAGTTCGGGCCCGGTAACAGCATGGACGAAATGGAAATAATCCGCAGCGAGGACAGAATTGGCAGCAAGCATTGCCAGCGCCGCCGCTGCCATTAACATTATTCCACCAGCGGCCTCGCTGGCCAGAAACTCGCGCAGCGCCGAACGCTCGCTTGCCTGTTTACCGCGTTTATTCATCACCCGAATCTATGGCCCGTGCTAATCAGGCTGGCAAGCACAGCCGGACCGCCCAAGCAAATTTCTTGCCTTGTTGGATTGGCATCGGCTAACAATTGTAACCAGAGGGCAAATGTGGTGGCCGACCGGACCAGAATGACAATCTATGTTGAATTGAAGAGCGGGCAATGACTGCGCCGTTTCTCTCCGAATTGACCGAGGGCCAAAAGGTTTGTTTGCGACTGGTAGACGATCACCATACGTCCAAGGAAATCGCCCGAAAACTGGGAATTTCGCCCTTTACCGTCGACCAGCGCCTTGATGCAGCGCGGCGCAAGCTGCGTGCCGCCAGCCGCAAAGACGCGGCCAAGATGTTCGCTGCGATCGAACGCGGAGATATATCCGAACCGTTCGTATACGAAGCGCGGCGGCTTGAGCCTGCCGGATTTGGCGATATTCAGCGCTTACCCCCGGGCCGGGCGGGACAGGCATTTGCAAGATTTTCTTCGCTGGTTTCTGTTCCGCCCCTCGGCGGCGAGAGACATGAATTATCGAAAAAAGAGATTTTGGTTCAATCGCTGAACATTGCTTTTTTCAGCACATTGGTGATCGCATTTGTCGTTGTTGTCCTTACCGGAACATTGCGGCTGTTCGAATAGGTCTCCTCTCGGCTGCGTGGCATTGTCCGGCTCAACAGGGAGATTTTCAGTGGTGAATTTTGACTTCAAGTCGGCACAGCAACTGGCATCCGATATCCGTTCGGCGCATCAGGCAATCGACAACGCGTTGGCCGATGTCGCGACATTGGCGATTTCGGTGATCGATACCTGCCGCATGTCGGATGCGCCTCCGGCCCGAACACAGGCTGCAATCGAAGGGGTGGCCGCGGGCCTGACCAAATTGGTGGATGCCCGCAAGGGCTTCGTCCTGGCGCACCGTGAAATCGCCATAGCCCAGCGCGACAGCAACCTTCAGGAAATTAGTTTCGGGTGCGTGGGACCCGGACCGCTTACCCAGACGGCCGGTCTACGGGTCGTAAACGGCTGATGCTGGGTTCCCTCGCCTGTTCTTTTTCGGTGCTCTGAAAGGCAGGCGAGGGTATGGATTTCCTGCAAGCCGGGTTCATTGCCGCACTGGTCATGTGCATCGGCTATGCCAGTATATTTGGGGGGGGCACCGGTCGGGCAGGATCGGCGATATTCGGTGCGGCAACCGCACTTACCGCCGCAGGTGCCATGCTCAATCCGACTTGGGCAAGCACCTCCTACGCCGTGTTCGCCGTTGACAGTGGCTGCCTGTTGTTGCTGGCAGCATTGGCAGTGAACAGCAACCGGTTCTGGCCAATCTGGGCGGTCGGCTTTCAGCTGGTTGCGGTGGCAACGCATATCGCCACACTCTGGATACCCGATATCGTACCCAAGGCCTATCAGGCCATATTATCCTTCTGGAGCATACCGATATTGTGGGTGATGGTCGCTGGCACCCGCAAGGACAGAAAATACGAAAGGGATGCAGCCCAAAGAGGCTGACCCGAACAAACCGAAAGACTGATTTGGATGGACGGCTCGCCGCGCGCGCAGCCGGTGGGGACTTGCGTCTTAATGAACGGGCTTTTTGCGATCATCGAACTTGTCCAGCGCGAGCTGTTGCTGTTCAGCGCGATCTGGTTACTGATTGGCGCGGTCGATGACCTGTGTGTGGATTTTATCTGGATAGGGCGTCGGGCATACCGGCGGCAGGCCTATTACCGGTCGCATCGACCGCTTCGGACATTTGAACTGCCCGAGGCACACGACAGGGGCCTGCTCGCGGTTTTCGTACCCGCATGGGGTGAGGCAGCGGTCATCGGTGCGATGCTGGCGCATTGTACCAGGGAGTGGGCCGCGAGCCAATGCAAGCACCGTATCTATGTCGGCTGTTACCCGAATGACGATGCTTCGATCGCAAAAGTCATTTGGGCCGCCCGGCATAATTCCAACATCAGGCTGGTGCTCGTTGCAGTCCATGGTCCTTCGACCAAGGCGGATTGCCTCAACCGCCTGTGGGCCTCCTTGTTGGCGGACGAGATTGCCGGTGGCTACAAGGCCAAGGCTATCGTCCTGCACGATGCCGAGGACGCGGTGCACTGCGACGAGCTCGACATCTTCGACCGGCTGGTCGGCAAGCGCGGCGCAGTGCAATTGCCGGTCATCCCGGTTCGGACGCCCGGCTCGCGCTGGATCAGCGGGCATTATTGCGACGAATTTGCCGAAGCTCATGCCAAAACGATGGTGGTACGAGAGGCGCTTGGCGCTTCGCTGCCGCTTGCGGGCGTTGCCTGCGCTATCGATCGCAATCTGCTCGGCACGATCGCGCTCCAAGCCGACGGCAAGCCCTTCGACGAAAGCAGCCTGACCGAAGATTACGAGCTGGGCCTGCGCATCGGGGCGGCCGGCGGGCGGACGATCATGGCGCGACTGATCGACCGCGACGGCGCGCTTGCGGGCACAAGGGCGTGTTTTCCCGACACGCTGTCGGCATCCGTCCGGCAGAAGGCCCGCTGGCTGACCGGAATTGCGCTGGCTGGATGGGACCGGATGGGCTGGCGCGGGGGCATGGCGCAGAAATGGATGCTGGTGCAGGACCGGCGGCCAATATTCGCCGCGATCGTGCTGTGCGCGGCGTATATGTGCATATTGCTGACGGCAATTCTGGCATTGCTCGAAGTAGCGGGCCTGCACATGCTATCGCCCTTGTCACCGCTCCTTCGCAATTTGCTGGCCATCAACGCCTTGTTCCTTGTCTGGCGTCTTGGCGTGCGCGCCGCATTTGTCGGATCGCTCTACGGCCCGGTCGAGGCTCTGTATTCGGTGCCGCGCAGCATCATTGCCAATATCATCGCGATCATGGCGGCGCGACGGGCCTGCGTAGCCTACATTAAACACTGCTTTGGCGCGCCGCTGTCTTGGGACAAGACGGTGCACCATAATATCCCCGGCCCGCTGGCAGGCGACTGACATGCGCGGGCAGCATTTCGGATTTCTCGGAACGCTGTGTGTAGTTTGGATTACCACGCGGGTCGGGCTGCTGGCGTTGCTTCCTGCTGACATCACCCCGGCCAGCATTCCAAAGCAAACACCAACAGTCAAAACGCCGCTGACCGGGCGAATAATGTCAAACAGCATTGGGCCAGACAAACATCACGGCGCAATTCCTATGCGTTTGCCATCCTCGACAAGCAAATCGGCTGCGGCGTTTCGGGCAGAGTTTCGTGCTGGTCCTATTGCATTCATCAACGCCACTTCAAATCCGGCCCCGCGCCCGGTCCCGTCGCATCCGGTCGGCCCGCCCCCGGTACGGCTAGGTGCACTTTTGCCGCCACCCGAATTCCGAACTTCGGCCTCCCGCCTGAATGTCTATGCCTATAGCTTTTTCAGGCAAGGCTCCAGCGGCAGCGGTCTCGCTGGAACCGGCCAATATGGCGGGAGTCAGAGCGGTTTTGTCGCGACCTATGCGTTGGATGCCAACGCCCCCGCCACGTGGTCCATCCTTGCACGAGGCGCAATCGCGCATGACCGGCTTGCCGAACGCGAACTGGCTGCGGGGCTGCGTTGGCAGCCGTCCCGTAGCCTACCATTGGCAATGACCGCAGAGCGGCGTTTTCGCCATGCGCGGTCCGATGCGTTTGCGATCTACGTCGCGGGCGGCAAATCGCAGGTCGCCTTGCCGTTGCAATTCCGGTTAGATGCCTTCGGACAAGCAGGGCTCGTGTCGGGTAAGGATAATGGACCGTTTTTCGATGTTTCGCTGCGCACCGACCGCAAAGTGGCGGCCATCGGCGACGCGCCGGTAACACTGGGAGGTGGCATCTGGGGCGGTGGGCAAAAGGGCATTTTCCGGATCGATGCAGGCCCCACCATCGGCACCGAAATCGCAGTCGGAGCCACCCGCCTGCGCGTTAACGCCGACTGGCGCGTGCGCATCGCGGGTGACGCTGCTCCCGCCAGTGGCCCTGCACTCACCTTGTCCACCAGTTTCTGACCACTGGCCTTTATCGTGCCGCGAAATGCCGTTAGGGTCGCAGGTGTCACATGGATATCTATCTTCCCATCGCCAATCTGTCGGTCAATGCGCTCGTCATCATCCTGCTGGGTGGCGCGGTTGGCATGTTGTCGGGGATGTTCGGAGTCGGCGGCGGGTTCCTGACCACGCCGTTGCTGATCTTCTACGGCATTCCGCCCACGGTGGCTGCGGCCTCTGCCTCGACTCAGGTCACCGGCGCCAGCGTCTCTGGCGTATTCGCGCATATGAAACGCGGCGGGGTCGATTTTCAGATGGGCGCGGTGCTCGTCGTCGGCGGCATGTTCGGCACGGCGGCAGGCGCTTTGATCTTCGAAATCCTCGAGCAATTGGGCCAGATAGATACTGTGATCGCCATCCTCTATGTCATCATGCTCGGCAGCATCGGCGGTTTGATGGCGAAAGAGGCGCTCACCAGCGTCCTCGCCACGCGCGCCGGACGGCCCGTTCCCGCCGCTAAGCGCCGCCACCATCCGCTCGTCGCCAACCTGCCGATGCGCTGGCGCTTTTACCGTTCGGGCCTGTATATCTCGCCGTTGGCCCCGCTGATCCTCGGCTTCATCACGGGCATCATGACCATGCTGCTCGGCGTCGGCGGTGGTTTCATCATGGTCCCTGCGATGCTGTATCTGCTCGGCATGGGCGCGCAGGTCGTGGTCGGCACGTCGTTGTTCCAGATATTGTTCGTCACCATGACCGCAACGATGATGCACAGCCTGACCACCAAGGCAGTCGATATCGTGCTCGCGGTGTTCCTTTTGATCGGCAGCGTCACCGGGGCGCAGATCGGCGCGCGCTTGGCGCAACGGATGCGGCCAGAAAATCTGCGGCTGTTGCTTGCGGTCATCGTCCTGCTGGTTGCGATCCGCATGGCGCTTGGCCTTGGCTGGCGGCCTGACGAAATCTACACATTGCAGGCGCTATGAGGTTGCTGTTCGCCCTCCTGCTGGCCTTATTGCCGATTTCCGCGTCCGCGCAAAATGTGCCCAAGCTGGTGCCCGACGTGTCGCAGCGCCAGATCGATATCCAGTCGGGTTTCACTGGCGCCGAGTTGTTGCTCTTCGGCGCAATCATCTACCCACGCGGAGTCGCGCCCGAAGGCCAGATCGACGTCGCCGTCGTGCTGCGCGGTCCGACCCAAGCCATCACCTTGCGCGAAAAGCAAAAGATCGCAGGGATATGGATCAACGCCGACAGCAGCGATTTCCGCTCGGTCCCGGCGTATTACGCCATCGCCTCGTCGCGGCCATTGGACACAATCGTCGATGACAAGACCGCCGCGATTTACGAACTTGGCCTCGACAAATTGCAACTCTCGCCCAGCGGTGAAGTCGATGCCAAGGAACAAAGGCGCTTTTCAAGCGGCCTTGTCGATCTCAACCGCCGCGACGGATTGTTCCGGCAAAACAGCAACAGCGTCGATATTACCGATCAGGTGCTGTACCGCGCCCGCCTCTATGTGCCGTCGAGCGTTCCCGTCGGCACCTACACCGCCGAAACTTTGCTCATCCGCAATGGCCGCGTCATCGTCGCCGACGACAAGGTCGAGGTCCGCGTGCGCAAGACAGGCTTTGAACAGTTCGTCACGATATTGGCGCGCGATTATTCGCTGTTCTACGGCACGATGGCGGTGTTGGTGTCGCTGCTGCTCGGCTGGTTCGCAGGCTATATATTCCAGCGGGTTTGAGGCAATCTGCGCCGTCCGATAGTAAATAATTCTTTACCTGTCGCCACTATGCCGTTGGTGTTACGGTAACAGGGACAGTTTGGCACATGGATATCACGGGAAATCATCAGTTTTCCTCAGGCACGCCGGTCGAGACGGCGGGTGGCGGCGCGGCGGCTTCGCTGACTCAGGTACCGATCACCCACGGCAATCATGCGCCCCAACCAGCCCCGAACGCGGCCGTGTCGCGTCCTGCGGTCCACCATATCGGCTATGTCGTTGAAATCGCAGGGTCCGGCTCTCAGATCACACTGGATGCGCAGGTCCTGAACGACCTGATGGCCGATAGCGATCCCAGCATTGCAATGGCGGGCCAGGTCGGCAGCCAGATCAAGATCCGCGTCGGCGGCACCTGGCTGCTTGCCAGCATCCGCACACAGAAACTGCACGACCGTGAACCCGGCGCAATCCTTGCCGCCGTCGATTTCCTTGGCGAAGGCGACGAGGAAAAACTCACCGGCAAAATTTTCAACTTCCGCCGCGGTGTGACGCGCTATCCGGTCCCCGGCAGCGAAGTCTACGCCGTCTCAAGCCCCGACATGAAGCAGGTTTACGCTGCCGATGCGCGCGCGCATGTCGAAATCGGCACGGTGTTTCCGACCAAGGATATTCGCGGCGCGCTCTATGTCGATGCCATGCTCGGCAAGCATTTCGCGCTGTTGGGGTCGACCGGTACGGGTAAATCGACCAGCGCTGCGCTGATCCTGCACAAAATCTGCGATATCGCGCCCGAAGGCCATATCGTGATGATCGATCCGCACGGCGAATATTCCGCCGCGTTCAAAAACAATGGCGCCTTGTTCGACGTCAACAACCTCAACATGCCCTATTGGATGATGAACTTTGCCGAACATGTCGAAGTGTTCGTGACCTCCAACGGCGACGACAAGCAGATCGACAGCGACATTCTGGCGCGTTGCCTGCTTCAGGCGCGCGGCAAGAACCGCATCGCCGAAAGCATCGGCAAGCTGACGGTGGATGCGCCGATTCCCTATTTGCTGTCGGACCTGACCAACATCATCCAGACCGAAATGGGCAAGCTCGACAAGGCAACCAACAGCGCGCCGTTCATGCGTCTCAAAGGCAAGATCGACGAGCTGAAGGCCGACCCGCGCTATAATTTCATGTTTTCCGGAATGCTCGTCGGCGACACCATGGCCGATTTTGTCGGCAAGATTTTCCGGCTACCGTCGGGCGGCAAGCCGATCTCGATCATCGACGTGTCGGGCGTGCCGTCGGACATTACCTCGACGGTGGTCGCGGTGCTGTCACGCCTCGTGTTCGATTACGCCATCTGGTCGCGCAACGAACCGCAGCGGCCGATCCTGTTGGTCTGCGAAGAAGCCCACCGCTACATTCCCTCGGACCGCGTGTCGAAGGATAGCGCGGTTCGCTCGGTGCTCGAACGGATCGCCAAGGAAGGCCGGAAATATGGCGTATCGCTTGGCCTGATTACGCAGCGTCCGTCCGATCTGGCCGAAGGCGTGCTGTCGCAGTGCGGCACGATCATCTCGATGCGCTTGAACAACGACCGCGACCAGGCCTTCGTCCGCGCCGCGATGCCCGAAGGCGCGCGCGGGTTTCTGGACTCCATCCCGGCCTTGCGCAACCGCGAATGTATCATCTGCGGCGAGGGTGTGAGCATCCCCATTCGAGTCGCGCTCGACAATCTCGAAGAAGAAAAACGCCCGGCATCCGAAGACCCGCTGTTCAGCGTTCTCTGGCAGGAAACCGGCGGCGAAAGCGAGATATTGGAGCGGGTTGTAAGAAGGTGGCGCGCGCAGGGGCGGTGAGGCGTGATCGCTGATTGGGTCTTTTGGTTGGCTTCCATGCTGCTGGGAACTTGCTAGAGATCGCTTCTATCACGGTTTGTAATTGCATTACGGCTTGGCGCTTTTGATCGGATTTCAGTGTTTGCCTAATCGTTTAGCAAAATTATGGATTTTTTCGCGAGAGAAGTGAACGATCCTGAACTCGGCACTGTTCGGATTAGTTTTGGCACATGCGATGGTAAAATTGCCTTGGAAGGCAAGCGGCGCATCCCCTTCTCCTTGCCTGCCGAAAGGAAGGAGATGGTGAGTGAAGCCAAGATTTTGCTCCTGCGAGCGAAGGCCGATTGGCCACTCATCAAGGATCGCCTCATGGAGCATTTTGCAAGCGAAATTGCAGAGGAAGGCATTCCGCCTGGTTTGATAAAGCGCGAAAAATGGGTGCAGAAACTGGCTCGCGAGCGTGATTTGGAGTAATCTGCAACGCTTCACGAAACTCGATGCAAGTCGATGTCGAATACGGCGATAAAAACGGGCCAATCCAGCTACGGATTTCCACGCTTCACCGTTGGGACCCGGAGCACGAACGAGTGCTACTCCTTGATGAAAAACTCGCCTTCAAATTTTATGGTCTTGGGTGCCAATGTTAGGAAATACGGTGACAGTTTACTCAATCCCAAAAACTCCCCTCTCTCCTTCAGGGGAGAGGCGCGAGACTTACGAACCCTGAGCTTGTCGAAGGGTCGTTAGTCGCAGCGGAGAGGGGCTGGACGGTGAGGGCTTGCACGAACTCCCCCTCTCAACTTCGCCTAAGCACCAACGGTGCTAAGGCTTCGTATCTCTCCCCTGAAGGAGAGAGAGCAATGCGGCAGCACCATTTCCCCTTGCAATGTAGGATTTGATTTGAGAGCGTCGGTTGGCCAGACCGCATGGACTGGCGCGGCTCTTTCTCAGTGTCGAGATGCCCGAAATTCGAACGTCTCGTCATGCCCGGTAAGTTGACAAAGTTTACATTAAGGGGGCGGGGCTTGCGTAATTTTTGTCAATTTAAGGCTCACCAACGCACATTTGTCATTCCCGCGAAAGCGGGAATCCATGGTCCGCCCGTTCGGCGTGCCCAGTAGCGATATCGCAATTACGGTGCCAGTTTACTAAATACACGGGAAGGCATTCCGGGAACACAATAGCAATTTTGAACGGATATGTTTTCGATAACGCAATTTCCTGCTATAAATGCCCAATGGCCATTCTTGAAAAATTCGTGCAATTCGCCGAACGGCTGCCCGCCGACCGCCTCAGCTCGGTCGAAGCGGTACTTGCGGAGATCATGGAAAGCTATTCGGACCGATACGGCTTTACTCCATCCGAGCAGCAGATGATCGACCAGCGCGTGGCCGAGACCAAGCCCGAATTTTCGACCAGCGATGATATCGCGAAGCTGTTCGGCAAGCCCTTTTCCGCATGAGGCGAATCATATTCCGCAAGGAAGCGGAAACCGATTTGCGGGATATCATCGCCTATTATGAAGATGTTGCGCCGGAATCCTTGGCCAACATACTGAGCGATATCTATCGTGCAGTCGATCAACTCGTCCATTTCCCAAATATCGGAATGCAGGTCAAAGAACGAGGTTATCGGCGCATCGTCACGCTGAAATATCATTTCAAGGTGGCGTATGAGGTCAGCGAGGACCGGATAGTCATATTGGGTATTTTCCGTTATCAGGACCGCGAAGTTTGAATATCGGTGGTGCGCAAAACCCCTTGCAATGTAGGATTTGATTTGAGAGCGTCGGTTGGCCAGACCGCATGGACTGACGCTGCTCATTCTCAGTGTCGAGATGCCTCGAAATTCGAACGTCCCGTCATGCCCGGTAAGTTGACAAAGTTTACATTATGGGGGTGGGGTTTGCGTAATTTTTGTCAATTTAAGCCTCACCAACGCACATTTGTCATTCCCGCGAAAGCGGGGATGACAAAGACAGTTTAAGGTGAGACCTTAGTGTGACTTTCCAGCTTGGAGCCTACCGCCGCTCGAACGGTTTCAACCCACGCCCCAGCCGGTTCCCGCCCAGCGCAATCCGGTCGCCCGACCAATCCGCGAGGAACACGGTCTCCCGCTCCACCCCCGGCGCAATGCTCGCTTCGTTGGCGCTGATCGACAGGCCGGCGCTCGAACGCTCGCGGCCTTCGGGGGCGACGGTGATGAAGGCGCTGTAATTTTCCTTCGACGCGCCCTGCACGAACACGTTGCGCGCAATTTGTCCGACCGCGCCGTTCGGCAGGTCGATCATGTAGTTGGTTTCCTTGCCGCGCGTATCGTCGAATGCGCTGTCAGTTACCGAAATCCGGCCGGCGCGGCTTTTGACATAATGCCCGCCATTGCCGCGTTCGAAGCGGCTGTTGGAAACGCTGAGCGAGCCGTAGCCGCCGATATAGATGCTGTGCGCGCAGGAATAGCCGCCGTCGCAGCGGCCTAGGCCGGAAAAAGTCGAGCGCTCGATAGTGATCGATCCTGACGGATCGTCCGCAGTCAGTATCCCTTGCTCGCTGTTGCGGAAAATCGCGCGGGTGATTGCAAGATCGCCCTTTTCAAGGCGGATGCCCGCGCCGTTACGGTCGGGAACGCGCATATTCTGGAAGATGATGCCGTCGATGCTGGCCGCCTGTCCGCGCAAGACCAAAGCGGCCTTGCCCTCACAGATGCCGCCATCGAACACCGTCTGGCCGGGAACCGAAGCGCGAAATGCGATGACGCCAGCCTGTTGCACCGCGCATTGGCGATAGCTGCCCGGGGCGATGATGATCGTCCCTTCGCCCTCACCGATGGCATCGACGGCCTGTTGCAAGCTACCATAGCTCCGCCCGGTTTCGGCGTTCTGGAACGGGGCGGTGTTCTGCGCAATCGCTGCGGTAGACAACAGCGTAGCAAGAATGAGGGAAGTTTTCTTCATGGCGTTGGCTCCTGAATGTGTCGTAACGCTAACCTGCCCGACATATCCAGCCGATTAACCAAGGCAGGAAAACGCCGTCCCTTTGGGGGACAGCAGCATGGTCATTCGTTGAGATTGGGCCGCAACCAACGAGTCGCGGTTGCCATGTCGACGCCGCGACGGCTCGCATATTCGCTCACCTGATCCTCGCCAATCCGCGCCACACCGAAATATTCGGATTGCGGATGGCCGAAGTAAAAGCCGCTGACCGCTGCGGTCGGCAGCATCGCAAAGCTTTCGGTCAGCGTGATGCCGGTCTTGTGCGTCGCGTCGAGCAAGTCGAACAATATCGGCTTCAGGCTATGGTCGGGGCAAGCCGGATAGCCCGGCGCAGGGCGAATGCCGCGATATTCTTCGCGGTTCAATGCTTCCATCGTGAACTGCTCGTCGGGCGCATAGCCCCACAGTTCCTTGCGGACATGCTCGTGCATGCGTTCGGCAAAGGCCTCGGCCAATCGGTCGGCCAGCGCCTTCAGCATGATGTCCGAATAATCGTCGATCTGCGCCTTGAACTGCGCCAGATGCGTGCCGATGCCATGGCCGGTGGTGACCGCAAAGCCGCCGATCCAGTCGCCGTCGGGGCTGATGAAATCGGCGAGGCACATATTGGCCCGGCCTTCTCGCTTGGCGATCTGCTGGCGCAGGAATGGCAGGCGGATATGGGCTTCGGTGGTCTCGCAGTAGACGACGACATCATCGCCATCGCGCCAGCACGGCCAAAGCCCGGCAACGCCCTTCGCGCGCAGCCATTTTTCGTTGATGATCTTGTCGAGCATCGCGTTGGCATCGGCGAACAGGCTGGTCGCGCTTTCGCCCACGACCGGATCGGTCAGGATCGCCGGATAATTGCCGTGCAACTCCCACGCGCGGAAGAACGGCGTCCAGTCGATGTAATTGCGCAGGTCCGCCAGGTCCCAGTCATCATAGACATGAACGCCGGGCTTCAGCGGCGGACGCGGGTTTCAGGCTTTCGTCGATTTCGAAGGCATTGGCGCGCGCCTCCTCGAGCGTCGCCAGCGGCTTCGCTGTCTTGCCAGCGCGGGCATCGCGGATATGTTCATATTCCAGCCGCGTGTCGGCGACGAATTTCTCTGCCATCGTCTCGCTAACAAGCGTCCCTGCGACGCCCACCGCGCGGCTGGCATCGAGAACGTGGATCACCGGGCCAGAATAGACAGGCTCGATGCGAAGCGCCGTGTGTGTCTTCGATGTGGTCGCGCCGCCGATCATCAGCGGCATCGTCATTCCAGCCTTCTGCATTTCCTCGGCAACGGTCACCATTTCGTCGAGCGACGGCGTGATTAGCCCCGACAGCCCGATCATGTCGGCGTCATTCTCGTTCGCGGCCTTGAGGATTTCGGACCAAGCGACCATCACGCCGAGATCGACAATTTCGAAGCCGTTGCATTGCAGCACCACGCCGACGATATTCTTGCCGATATCATGCACGTCGCCCTTGACCGTGGCCATGATGATCTTGCCCTTGCCCTTCGCGCCGACCTCTTTTTCGGCCTCGATATAAGGGAAGAGATGCGCGACCGCTTTCTTCATCACGCGGGCGGATTTCACCACCTGCGGCAGGAACATCTTGCCCGATCCGAACAGGTCGCCGACGACATTCATGCCGTCCATCAACGGGCCTTCGATCACCTCGATGGGGCGGCCATTTGCGGCCTTGATCGCCAGCCGCGCTTCTTCGGTATCGTCGACAATATGCGCGTCGATGCCTTTGACCAGAGCATGTTCGAGGCGCTTCTTGACCTCCCAGCCGCGCCATTCGGCTTCGGCCTTTTCCTGCGCGACGTCAGTGCCGCGATATTTCTCGGCTAAAGTAATCAGGCGCTCGGTCGCGTCGGGATCGCGGTTGAGGATCACATCCTCGCACGCCACGCGCAGTTCCGGGTTGATGTCGTCATAGATATCGAGCTGCCCTGCATTGACGATGGCCATGTCCAGCCCCGCCGGAATGGCGTGGTAGAGAAATATCGAGTGCATCGCGCGGCGCACTGGCTCGTTGCCACGGAACGAGAAGGACAGGTTCGACAGCCCACCCGAATAATGCGCATGCGGGCACAGGACGCGCAGTTCCTTCAGCGCCTCGATGAAATCAACGCCGTAATT
Source organism: uncultured Alphaproteobacteria bacterium (assembly GCA_963814305.1). Lineage (GTDB taxonomy): Bacteria > Pseudomonadota > Alphaproteobacteria > Sphingomonadales > Sphingomonadaceae > Sphingorhabdus_B. Next base: position 23,175 of record CAWFCI010000012.1, on the reverse strand, counting down.
ATTATGCTCCTCAATCCCCGTCGCCACCGCGAAGATATTCGGGTCGAAGATGATGTCCTCGGGCGGAAAGCCGATCCCGACGAGCAAGTCATAAGCCCGTTTGCAGATTTCGACCTTACGCTTTTGCGTATCGGCCTGCCCTGTCTCGTCGAACGCCATCACCACGACCGCCGCGCCGTAAGCCATGCACAACCGCGCATGATGCAAGAAGGCTTCTTCGCCTTCCTTCATCGAGATCGAGTTGACGATTGGCTTGCCCGAAACGCATTTCAGCCCCGCCTCGATCACGCTCCATTTGGAGCTGTCGATCATCAACGGCACGCGCGCAATATCGGGTTCGGCGGCGATCCGCTTGATGAAGGTCGTCATCGCTTCATGTGCGTCGAGCAGGCCTTCATCCATGTTGATGTCGATAATCTGCGCGCCGTTCTCGACCTGATCGCGCGCGACCTCGACCGCAGCTTCATAATCGCCTGCGAGGATCAATTTCTTGAACTTGGCGCTACCGGTAACATTGGTGCGCTCGCCGATATTGACGAAACGGGAGGAATTTTGGGTCATGTTATCTTTTCTAGTCTTTTACGCAGCCATGACGAAGGGTTCGAGACCGGCTAAGCGTGGTTACAGGTGGGTGCTGCGGGTATTTGCCGTGGCGCGCGGTCTTCGACAGCTTTGGCAATCGCTGCGATATGCGCAGGCGTCGTACCACAACATCCGCCGACGATATTGACCAGCCCGTCATCAAGCCACTGCCCGATGAGCCGAGCAGTCGTTTCGGGCAGTTCGTCATACTCGGCCAGATCATTGGGCAGGCCGGCGTTGGGATAGGCCATAACCAGCGCATCGGCCTGCTTCGACAGCGCCGCCAGATGCGGCCGCAACAGGTCGGCACCGAACGAACAGTTCAGCCCAATGGTCAGCGGTTTCACATGGCGGATTGCAGCCCAAAATGCCTCAACGGTATGCCCCGATAGATTACGCCCGGCCATGTCGGTGATCGTCATCGAGATCATCAACGGCACATCGCGGCCCGAAGCCTCTGCCGCTTCTTGCGCCGCCATCGCCGCACATTTGGCGTTAAGCGTGTCGAAAATCGTTTCGATCAGCAGGAAATCGACCCCGCCTTCAATCAGCGCATCGCATTGTTCGCGGTAAACGCCCTTCAGATAATCGAAATCGATCTCGCGGTAGCCGGGGTCATTGACGTCGGGCGATAATGACAAAGTCTTGTTGGTCGGACCGATCGAGCCCGCCACAAACCGCCGTTTGCCGTCCTTGGCTTCGGCTTCATCGCAACATTCGCGCGCGATTTTCGCAGATTGCAGATTGAGGTCGCGCACCAGATGTTCGCAGCCATAATCGGCCATGCTGATTTTGGTGCCGCTAAAGGTGTTGGTTTCGATCATGTCGGCACCAGCATCGAGATAGGCACTGTGGATGGCTTTCACGATATCGGGCCGGGTGATCGACAAAAGGTCGTTATTGCCCTTCTGGTCGTGCGTCACTTCGAGCGAACCTCGATAATCGGCTTCGGTCAGCTTGTAGCCCTGAATGGCGGTGCCGTAGCCGCCATCGAAGACCAGAATCTGCTGTGCGGCGCGCGCAACAAATAGTTCACGGGGGCTCATGCCGCTTTCTCCTGCGCCATTGCCGCAGGTCGCTTACCCAGCAGATGACAAATCGCGTAGGACAATTCAGCCCGGTTCAGCGTGTAGAAATGGAAATCGCGCACGCCACCTGCGTAAAGGCGGCGGCACATTTCGGCGGCAATCGTCGCGGCGACCAGCTGCCGCGCGGGCGGATGATCGTCCAGACCTTCGAACAGATGCGCCATCCATGCCGGGATTGCGGTGCCCGTCATTGCCGACATACGGTTGATCGCGGCAAAATTCGAAACTGGCATGATGCCTGGGACGATCTCGGCATCGATACCTGCGGCAGCCACAGCATCGCGGAACCGGAAAAAAGTTTCAGGCTCAAAGAAAAACTGCGTAATCGCCCGGCTCGCGCCAGCATCGAGTTTGCGTTTAAGGAAATCGATGTCAGTCGCGGCAGACAGCGCTTCCGGGTGGGTTTCGGGATAGGCGCTGACCGAAATCTCGAAAGGATGCAGCTTGCGCAAGCCTTCAACGAGGTCGGCGGCGCTCGCATAGCCGTCGGGGTGCGGGACAAATTTGCCATCGGCGTTCGGCGCGTCCCCGCGCAACGCCACGATATGGCGCACGCCGGCTTCCCAATACGCATTGGCGACATCAGCAATCTCGGCCTTTGAGGCTTCCACACAGGTCAAATGCGCCGCTGCGGGAATGGTCGTTTCGCGTGCGATTCGGGCGACTGTATTATGCGTTCGTTCGCGCGTGGTTCCGCCAGCGCCATAAGTCACCGAGACAAAGCGCGGTTCTAGCGGGGCTAGCGTCACAACAGAATCCCAAAGCTGCTCTTCCATCTTTTCAGTCTTGGGCGGGAAGAATTCAAAACTGATTTCGCAGTCGCCGGACAGCCCTGCGAACAAGGGGCTCCCAACTGCGCGGCTGGCTTCCTGCATCTCGGCAAGCGGGAGTATCATGCAACTTTCCTTAGATTATCATTTTCGGGCTACCGACGGCTGTCGGTGTTTCTGACCCAGCCAGATCTTGACCGCCAATGACCCACCATCGAGCGAAACTTGTTGGACCAATTCGAACTTCATTCGCACGAAACGCCTTGGTGATCAGCTCGTCATCGAAGCCGAGGCGAGCGTGGGCATGGATCGTGCGAAGCTCTTCACGATCATGCGCAGCGAAATCGACGATCACCAAACGCCCGTCCGGCGCGAGGACGCGAGCGGCCTCCGCAAGCACGCCTTCGGGATGCTGCGCATAATGCAGCACCTGATGGAATATCACCGTGTCGAATTCTTGCGCGCCAAATGGAAGGGCATTGAAGTCGCCCAACATTATGTCGATGTTTGGGGACAGGCTGCCCATGTTCCCCAGCTTTGCCCGGGCAAGCCGCAACATTTCAGTGCTGTTATCCAGCGCGACAAAATGGTCGGCTTGGGAAGCGAACAACTCCATCATCCTGCCGGTGCCGGTTCCAACGTCCAGCATTTTTCCAACGGGCGCTTCGCGCAGTATTGCCGAGATGGCGTTCTCGACTTCTGATTTCAGCAACATGAAGCGATCGCAACGAATCCCATTCACTGGCATGCGCTGCAAAATATGCTGCGGCCATTTCGGTTCGTGCGGCACGTACTTCTTCCAATTTTGTCAAATCGCGCTGGAAAGCCTTGACCCCGGTCACATCGGTTTCGGCAAGCAGTGCGTCCAGTCGGCGGCCGACCAGCACCGGGCCGGGCCGCATAAAGACCCAACTGCCTTCCTTGCGCCGCTCCAATATCGATGCCTCGTCCAATATGCGAACATGTCGCGATACGCGGGGTTGGCTTTGACCGAGAATCTGGACCAACTCTCCGACTGAAAGTTCAAGACGCATCACGAGAAACACGATTCGCAACCGCGTCGGGTCGGCCAGAGCACGCATTATGTTGAGCAAATCGTTCATTGCCCAATCATATAAAGAAATCTTTATATGATGTCAATTGGCTCAATTTAGCCATGTTTTCTACCTTAAAGGTAGAGTTTAACCCAAATCCAGCGGCAATCGTCGCATAAGCGTAAAAAACCCGATTGCCATGAAAATATGAAGGGGCTAGAGGGGCAAACCGCAGACATTGCTGCATTCGTGCAGTGTGCCTGTCAGGTTTTTCAATAAGTTTTGCTAGGGGGTTTTCCCAAATGAAGAAAATTGCTGTATCTCTCGTTCTCGCCGCTTCGCTCGGCCTGGCTGCATGCTCGGGCGCTGAAGAAGCAACCACCGAAGCTGCGGACGCAACTGCTGAAGCAACTGAAGCAACTGCTGACGCCGCTGTAGAAGGTGCTGCTGAAGCTACCGACGCTGCTGCAACTGCAACCGACGCTGCTGCCGACGCGACTGCCAAGGCTGGTGAAGCTGTCGAAGACGCTGCTGCTGCAACCGGCGATGCCGCTGCAAAGGCTGGCGAAATGGCTGACGCTGCGAAAGAAGCTGCGAAGTAATTCGCGCTTCAGTGCAAGCTGAACATGAAAAGGCCGTCCTGCTTGCAGGGCGGCCTTTTTCTTTGCCTGCTATGTGATAGGATCGCTGCATGTCGAAATCGTTCACCCGTCCGTTGCTGTTGCTGCTAGCCTTGGCTGGATGCGGCACCGGCGATAGCGAGTCCGGCCCGGGCGGCATCGCCGCTGGCGACGCAAAGGCGCTTGATGAAGCTGCGGCAAAGCTGGATGCCGAGGCAACAGATACGGCGCACTAGCCTAGCGCTGGTGGTAGAGCGCAATTGTTCGAGAAACGAATTGCATAAATTCCATACGCGCAGGCACCGATGCAGTCGTGTCGCCGATCATCACGGCCACGGCATAGCGGGTCCCGTCCGGCGCGGTCATGATTCCGATATCATTATAGCCCGTTGACACCGGCGCAAGCACTTGACCAGTCCCGGTCTTATGCAGGAACCGCCAGCCCGTCGGTACGCCCGCCTTCAACCTGTTGGGCCCGCTGCTGGTCCGCGACATGATGTCCAACAGCAACCGCGTCGAATCGGCCGATAATAGTTCGCCCTTTGCAAGGCGTCCGAGCGAGCGCACAATAGCTTCTGGACTCGCCCCATCGACAGGATCGGCCAGATAGCGATCAAGCGCGGCCTTACGTTGCGCGTAGGGCACGGCATCGCGGGCGGTATAAAATCGCCGTCCGAACGCGTACTCCTGCTGCCATTCGAGCCCTGCAATGCCGCTCTGCAATAGCCGTTCGCCGGGGCCGAAGCGGATTGCCCCCAAATTCTTGCGCGTGATGAAGGACCTAACCGCCTGCGGCCCGCCCGCGGTGCGAAGCAGCGAATCGTTCGCGGTGTTGTCGCTGGCGCGGATCGACTGTTCCAAAAGGCTTAATATAGTCTCCTCGACCTCGCCATTGGCAATCACACGATCGCGGATCGGTTGATGAAACACCGCCAGATCGTCGCGAGTAATCCGCACCCGTTGGTCGAGCCGAAGCTTGCCCTGATCGACCTGATCCAGCACCGTCATTGCGACCCATGCCTTCGAGACGCTTTGCTGCGGAAACAAATCGCCCAACCGCTTGCCGGTTACCCAATCACCGCCATCGATACGCATGATAGCCACACCGGTTTTCCCGGGAAACAGCCGCCATTGGTCGTTGATCAGGTTTTCGAGGCCTTCGGGCGGACGACCGACGGCTGGCCGTGCAGCTTCAGGCATTTCGGGTCGTGGCCCCGGTCTGGGTGCAGGAACCGTAGCGGGCCGGGACACAGGTGCTGCCGGCCTTGGTGCAGGACGCGGCTGCGGCTTATCGGCGGCGACGCACGCCGCCAACAAAGGCGTCAGCCAAAGCGCCGCTATCAAATTGCGAATGATTTTCCGGCTGAATTGAATCTGCCCCATATGTCTTGAACCCATAAGCCGACGCTTAGGGTGCAAATGCTTTCAGTAAAATTGCTGATGCATTATTTGCGACGAACGATTCTGTGCTGTCGATGAAAGGATGGCGGCGCGCAAAACAGGCATGTTGCAACGGATTGCAGGATTTACTTGACCTGCAAGCCCGTCCGTTGTTGTCCTGCGGCGCGAATGGAGGACAGTGCAATATGGACGGCATTTTTATCGGCAAGAGCGGCAACGGACCTGAATCGCTCAATCTGAAGCGTGCCAACCGCCACGGGTTGATTGCAGGCGCGACCGGGACCGGAAAGACAGTGACCCTTCAGGGTATTGTCGAGGGTTTTTCCGCCGCTGGTGTTCCCACATTCGTTGCCGACGTGAAGGGCGACCTGTCGGGCATGGCGATGGCAGGTTCCGCGCAAGGCAAGACGCACGAGATTTTCGCCGGACGCGCCACGGAAATCGGACAAAGCGACTGGGCCTATAAGGACAATCCAACACAATTCTGGGACCTGTTCGGCGAGCAGGGCCACCCGATCCGAACCACCGTTTCCGAAATGGGGCCGCTGCTGCTTTCGCGGCTGATGGACCTCAATGAAGTGCAGGAAGGTGTGCTGACCATCGCTTTCCACGTTGCGGACAAAGACGGGTTACTGATGCTCGACCTCGACGATTTGCAGGCGATGCTGGTCAATTGCGGCGAGCGCGCCGACGAACTGACGCTCGAATATGGCAATATCTCCAAGCAGTCGGTGGGCAGCATCCAGCGATCGCTGCTGCAATTGCGTAGTCAGGGCGGCGAGCATTTCTTCGGCGAACCTTCGCTTGAACTCGACGATTTCCTGGCATTCGACGATGGCGGTCGCGGCGTCGTCAACATTCTGGCCGCCGACAAATTGATGGCCAGCCCAAAGCTCTATTCGACCTTCCTGCTCTGGCTGTTGTCCGAATTGTTCGAGAATTTCCCAGAGGTCGGCGATCCTGAAAAGCCGAAGCTGGTATTCTTTTTCGACGAAGCGCATCTGTTGTTCAACGACGCGCCCAAAGCACTACTCGAAAAAATCGAACAGGTCGTGCGCCTGATCCGGTCGAAGGGAATTGGCGTCTATTTCATCACCCAGAACCCGATTGATATTCCGGATACCGTCGCGGCGCAGCTCAACAACCGCATCCAGCACAAATTGAATGCCTTCACCCCGCGCGACCAGCAGGCCGTGAAATCGGCCGCCGAAACTTTCCGGCCCAACCCGGACCTTGATGTTGCGCAAGTCATCACCGAGCTGAAGATCGGCGAGGCTCTGGTGTCGCTGCTTCAACCCGATGGGTCGCCCTCAATGGTCCAGCGCACGCTGATCAAGGCTCCTGCGAGCCGCGTCGGGCCGCTTAGCCCCCAAGAACGAGGCATCATGATCAGCACCGACGCCATCGGCGACAAATATGACACGCTGATTGATCGCGAGTCGGCAGAGGAGATTTTGGCGGCTAAAGGCGCACAGGCTGCGGCTGCGGCTGAAGAGGCGAAAGCGCAGGTTGTGGCCGACAAGCAGGCGGCAGTTGCCGCGAAGGAGCAGGCCAAAGCCGACGCGGTTGCCGCAAAGGAACTGGCACGACAACAGGCGGTTGCTGCCCGCGAGGCGGCGAAACCGAGCTTTACCGAAAAGATGGTGCAGTCGGCAGCGCGCTCGGCAGCGACGTCAGTGGGACGGCAAGTTGCTGGCAAGATAGGCGGTCAGCTTTTGCGCGGGTTACTGGGCGGGTTGTTCAAATAGGAACGTCATCCCCGCCCACGATAAGGCGCAACCCCTTGATCCGGCAACCAAAGGCCCTTTGGCGGCTCGCCTGATTGCCAGAAAACATCGATGGGAATGCCGCCGCGCGGATACCAGTAACCGCCGATGCGCAGCCATAAAGGCTGCATTTCGTCGAATAGCCGTTGGCCGATTCCGACGGTGCAATCCTCGTGAAACGCCGCATGGTTTCGGAACGAGCCGAGGAACAGCTTGAGCGACTTGGATTCGACGATGGTCTTGTCGGGCGCATAATCGATGACCAGATGGGCAAAATCGGGCTGGCCGGTTACTGGGCAAAGCGAGGTAAATTCGGGTGCGGCAAAGCGCGTCAGATATAGCGTGCCGGGTCGCGGGTTCGGCACATAATCGAGCGTCGCCTCTTCGGGCGATGCCGGAAGCGCGCTTTGCTGGCCTAGAAAGGCTGTTTTCGGTTGGTCATTCATACTGCCGCATTTAGACCGTTGGCCGCGCGATGCAAACCGCTGATGTCATTGCATCCACCTATTCAGCCGCCGTTCAGTGCGCGGCGCAATCAGGGAGCCAAAAGGTTCAGGGTTATGAAAGTCGGTTTTATGGCGCGGATTGCGCTCCAACTCATATTGTCGTGCATGGCGGCAAGCGCGGCGAGCGCGCAGGACGCGGTTCCCGAAACGCCGCCTGAATTGCGCGATTTCCGGCTTGACCCGGAACGTCCCGCCCCTGAACCCCAGCCGCAGCCCGAAGTGCAGCCGCCCCCAGCGGTGCCGACTGTCGAACCAGAGGCACCCGCCGCGCAACCCCGGGCGGAGCGGCCCGCACCCTCTCGCGCCGCTGAGCAGCCCGCCGGGACAAGCGCTCCCGAGGTCAACCGCTCTTTCGAGCCTTTGCCGCAAGTTGAAGGCGAGCCGCAACCCGAAGCGTTTGCTCCACCCGAAGATATAACTCCGTCTCCGGCATCCGAAGTCATTCCAGATCCAACTTTATCGTCGGCCTCGCTTTGGTGGCAGGTTGCAGCAGCCCTTGCTGCCGCTTTTGCCCTGCTGGGCGGATGGCTGTTGTTCCGGAGGTACCGAAGGGACGGCACCGGCAGCAAAGAGCGCGAACCTGTTAAAGCAGTTATAGCCTGCCCCCGCGCCCATTCCGTCAATAGCCCCGGCGCCATCCATCGCCGTCGTCACCAAGCGCCCGCAAATTTCGCTGGAATTCATTCCTGAAAAAGCAACCTTGGGTTTCAGTTCATTGACACTCAAAGGTCAGCTGCAGATTGTGAATGCAGGCAATGTTGCCGCCATTGACATGCAGCTTCGGCTGGCGATGACCTCCGCAAACCAGCGGCAGAAAGAGACGATCGCCGCCTTTAGTGGCGGTTCCATTCCTGTCGAACCAAAGCCGCTGGGCGAGGCAAAGGCCGGAGAGCGGCTAGCCCTCGACATCGAAATGGCGGTGCAGGTGAGCGAGCTCGACAGTTACATGATTGGCGACAAGAAAATCTTCGTGCCCGTGATGCTCGCGAACCTTGCCTATGACTGGGACGGCGGCACTGACAATGTCACGATGGCCTGTATGGTAGGACGGGAAAGTGCCCCGCCGCAGGAAAAAATGGGTCCGCTGCGGCTCGACCTCGGCCCGCGCAGCTTTTCGCCGCTTGGGGCAAAGGCCGATCTACGCCTGAATCCCGTATCGTCGGCTAGCGTGCCGCCAAGTTAAGCCGCTGTATGACAACGCTCATTCCCGTTCTCGGCGACCAGCTCAGCTTCGACTTGTCATCTTTGGCCGGTGCAGACCCGGCAGACACCGTTATCCTGATGGTCGAAGTGGCCGAAGAGACGGGCTATGTCGCACATCACAAAGCAAAGCTGGTTTATATCTTATCGGCGATGCGGCATCATGCCACAGCTCTTCGGAAAGCAGGGTGGCATGTCGATTATGTCGAATTGGACCATCCTGACAATAGCGGCAGTTTCACCGGCGAACTGGCGCGCGCCATCGAGCTACATAAGCCTGCAAATATCAGGGTAACCGAAGCAGGCGAATGGCGGGTGAAGGCGATGCTCGACAGCTGGGCCGATCGTTTCGATGTGCCGGTCACCATCCTGCCCGACGACCGTTTCCTGTGCGGTCACTTCGAGTTTGAGGCTTGGGCAGAGGGACGCAAGCAACTTCGGATGGAGTTCTTCTACCGCGAGATGCGGCGCAAAACCCGACTTTTGCTCGATGGCGACAAGCCCGAAGGCGGGCAGTGGAATTTCGATGCCGAGAACCGCAAACCTGCGAAGCGCGACCTTATGATGCCGAAACCGCTGCATTTCGAACCCGATACTATCACGCGCGACGTGATCGAAATGGTCCAGGCGCGGTTTCCCGCGAAATATGGGACAGAACCGAAAAGTTCGGCTTTGCGGTCACGCAGAGCGACGCGCTGAAGCAACAGGCGCATTTCCTCGAACATGCCCTGCCGCAATTCGGCGATTATCAGGACGCGATGCTGACCGGCGAACCGTTCCTCTGGCATTCGATCCTGTCGCCGTACATCAATTCAGGCCTGCTTGATCCGCTCGATCTGTGCCGCGAGGTCGAGGTGCGATATCGTGCTGGCAAAGTTCCGCTCAATGCCGCCGAAGGCTTTATCCGCCAGATCATCGGCTGGCGCGAATATGTGCGGGGGATTTATTGGCTGGCCGGGCCGGATTATGTTGAGCGCAACGAGCTGAATGCGAAACGCGACCTGCCGTCCTTTTACTGGACCGGCGAGACCGACATGCACTGCCTGAGCCAAGCCATCGGCCAGACGCTCGAATATGCTTACGCGCACCATATCCAGCGATTGATGATCACAGGCAATTTTGCGCTTCTGGCTGGCATCGACCCCAAGCAGGTGCACGAATGGTATCTGGCGGTTTATGCCGACGCCTATGAATGGGTCGAGCTGCCCAATACGCTGGGCATGAGCCAGTTTGCCGATGGCGGGATGCTCGCATCCAAACCCTATGCGGCGAGCGGGGCCTATATCAACCGCATGTCGGATTATTGCGGAAAATGCCGCTTCGACGTCAAGCAACGCACCGGCCCCGACGCCTGTCCGTTCAATGCGCTATATTGGGACTTCATCGCGCGCAACGAAAAGAAGCTGCGCGGCAACCCGCGCATGGCCATGCCCTACAAGAATTGGGAGCGCATGGCCGAGGGCGATAAAATTGCGCTTACGCGCCCAAGCAATGCAATTTCTGGAAAGGCTCGACTAGCAGGATAAAGCTGATTATCTTGCACTGCACAAGAATCGCACAAAACGCGGGTAAGGGACGAACATCATGGAAATATCTGGTAAGCACCGAATGGTTGGCGAAAGAAATCGGTGCATCCGACCTGCGTATCGTCGACGCGACGTGGTTTATGCCCGATGCGGGCCGTAACGCGCGCGCCGAATATGAAGGCGGACATATCCCGTCGCGCGGTTTTCCTCGACCTGGAAGAACTCGCCGACGCCAATAGCAGCCTGCCCAACACGTTACCGCCAGCCGAAAAGTTCGCCAGCCGGATGCAGTCGCTCGGCCTTGGCGATGGCAGCCGGATTGTGGTCTATGACGACAGCCCGTTCAAATCGGCCACCCGCGCATGGTGGATGCTGACCCTGTTCGGCGCGCATGATGTTGCGGTGCTCGACGGCGGCATTGCCAAATGGAAAGCCGAAGGCCGCCCTCTCGAAACCGGCAAGCCAACGCTGCGCCACCGCCATTTCACCGTCTGGAAAGACGACAAAGGCGTCAAGACCAAGGCCGACATGCTCGCCAATCTGCACAGCAAGGACGCCGAAGTCGTCGATGCGCGCGGCGCAGGCCGCTTCACCGGTGAAGAAGCCGAACCGCGCCCCGAAATGGCGTCAGGCCATATCCCCGGCAGCCGCAACCTGCCTTATGCCAATCTCTATAATGCCGATGGCACATGGAAACGCGGCGACGATCTGGTCGGCGGCGTTTGCCGATGCCGGTGTCGATCTGGACAAGCCGATGATTACCACGTGCGGCTCTGGCATGACCGCCGCTGTTGTCCTGTTCGGCGCGCGATTGACCGGCAAAAAGGACGTCGCGCTGTATGACGGCAGCTGGTCCGAATGGGGCTTGGACAAGGATACACCCAAGGCGCATATCTGGGTGCGGCTTGAGTTCGGAGCGCCCGCAAAAACCAGCCACAAAAATCGTCACCGGCGGGCGTGACAAAAAGCTGACCGGGCCGGTGGTCAACGCACCGGTCTGGCGCGCCAGCACGCATCTATATGACGATGTGGCCGCGCTCGAAGCGGGTAAGAAGTCGAACGAGGATGGTCGCTTTTTTTACGGACGGCGCGGTTCGCCCACCCAATGGTCATTATCCGAAGCGCTGACCGCGATGGAACCGGGCGCGCATGGGACGATGCTCTATCCCTCCGGCGTTGCGGCGATTTCGTGCGCTTTGCTGTCGGTACTAAAGCCCGGCGATGTGCTGTTGATGACCGACAATGCCTATGATCCCAGCCGCGCCTTTGCCGATGGGTTTCTGAAGCGCTTCGGCGTTGAGACGCGCTATTTCGACCCGATGACCGCCGATATCGCGGGTTTGACTTTTGCGAGCAGGACCAAAGCGATCCTGCTCGAAAACCCCGGCAGTCTGACCTTCGAAGTGCAAGACGTTCCCGCCATCTGCGCCGAGGCAAAAAAGCGCGGTGTCGTCACCTTGCTCGACAACACATGGGCCACGCCATTTTTCTACACCGCGCTCGACAAGGGCGTCGACATGACCATCCTTGCCGCGACCAAATATATCGTCGGCCATAGCGATGTCATGATCGGCAGCGTCACCACGACCAAGCCATATTGGGCCAAGCTCCGCCAGACCGCGCAACAGCTTGGGCAGATTGTTTCGCCCGACGACGCCTATCTCGCCAATCGCGGCCTGCGCACGCTGGCGGTGCGTATGAAGGCGCATGAGGCGTCGGCGCTCAAAATCGCCCATTGGCTGAACGACCGGCCCGAGGTCGAAGCCGTCCTTCACCCCGCGCTGCCCGATTGCCCCGGACACGAAATCTGGAAGCGCGACTTTACCGGTTCGGCGGGACTGTTCTCGTTCGTGCTGAAAGGCGGACAGGCAAAGGCCGCTGCCTTTGTCGATGCGCTCGAGTTATTCGGTATCGGCTATAGCTGGGGCGGCTTTGAAAGCCTCGCGCTTCCGGTCCACCCCGAAAGCTGCCGGTCGGAAGTGCCTTGGGACAAAAGACCGCGCGTTAATCCGGCTGCAGATCGGGCTTGAAGATGTCGATGACCTGATTGCCGATATCGAAAATGCACTAACCATGACGAGCGAAACGAGCTGAAAGGTCACTTTAAAGTCACACTTCACATGGCGGTTCAACCCTCCTAAAGCTACAAAGGATACCCACAGGCACCCCCCAAATGTATCCTTTGTTGCTTTAGCGGACATGGCTGGCCCATCGAATTCCGGGCAATCTCGACAGTGAGAAAGAGCCACGCCAGCGCTTGCGAACCAGCAAGATGTTGCTCTCAAATCAAATCCTACATTTCAAGCCTGTTTTCGCGCGACCACTATGAGCCACCGTGCCGGCGCGCTGAAATACCCGACGCCAGCCCGCTCTTCACAATCGATCGACATCCAGTCGCCTGCATCGCGATATCTGCGGCCCGCTTCATCCTGGGAAAGATAGTTGTAATAGCGACCATGCTCATCATAGCCCTGCTCGGCTGCTGTTTTATATGTCGCAAGGTGCCAGCCACCGGGCTTCAAGGCGCGCCAGATGCGGGCGAGGATCGGTGTCAGTTCGGTCAAGGGCACATGGAGCAATGACGCATTGGCAATGACGGCATCGTAATGTTCAGCCGCATCGAGTTGATCAAAGCGCATAAAGCGAACCGGACGGCCCAAATTGGCTTCGGCTTGTGCGGCCATTTCGGCAACGCCATCTGTAGGTTCGACTTCGAAGCCGCAGGCGATCATATGCGCTGCATCGATACCGCCGCCGCATCCGAGTTCCAATATGCGTGCACCCGGCACCAATCGTTCGAGAAATTCGGCGACGTCCGCATCGATCTTTTGGGGGCGGTGGCCGATATAGCTTTCCGCTTGCCCGGCGTAAAAATCGAGTGTTTGCCGGTCGAACGCGCTCATCGCGCAGGCCCTATTTGGTCGGCACGGGCACGTCGCCCGAATAGTCGTAGAAGCCGCGCTTCACTTTCCGGCCATACCAGCCTGCTTCGACATATTTCTGCAAGGATTGGCGCGGGACGGAATTTGGGATCACCCGTAGAAGCAAAAAGCACATTGGTGATTTCAAGGCAGGTGTCGAGGCCGATGAAATCCGCCAGCGTCAGCGGCCCCATCGGGTGATTGAGGCCCAATTGGCAGGCGGTGTCGATATCGCGCATCGTCGCGACGCCCTCGCCCAGCGCGAAGCAGGCCTCGTTGATCATCGGCATCAGCACGCGGTTGACGATGAAGCCGGGGGCATCCTGCGCGAACACCAGTTGCTTGCCCAAGCCCCTCACCATATTTGCGCACGACATCGACCGTCGCATCGCTGGTCGCAAGCCCGCGAATGACTTCGATCAGCCCCATGACCGGCACCGGATTGAAAAAATGCACGCCGATAAAGCGCGAAGCATCGGGGGAGGCCTGTGCCAGCCGGGTGATCGGGATCGACGAGGTGTTGGAGGCCAACACGGCGTCATGCAGACAATATTTTGCCAACGCTTTCAAAAATCTTGCGCTTGATTTCCTCGCGTTCGGTCGCGGCTTCGATGATCAATCCGGCGCCGGCCATCGGCTCGTAACCGGCCACCGGTTCGATCCGCGACAGCAAACTGTCCGCTTCTTCGCGGCTCATTTTTTCCTTGGCGACAAGGCGGTCGAGCGCCTTTGCCAATACCGGCCTTGCCGCGCTTGGGCTTTTTCCAGGTCGAGGTCGGACGAGATAAACATGATAGCCCGCGCCCGCGCTGACCTGCGCAATGCCTGCGCCCATTTGCCCTGCCCCGATAACGCCAACTGCTTGCATAAATGCTCCGCTAACCAGATTTCGGATTGCCCCTAGCGAAGGCCGGTCGAAAGCGCTAGCCTTGACCCATGCGCAGGGGATTTATCGCATCGGCATTTTTTGGCACTGCCTTGATTGGCGGGCTGCACGCCGCTTATGCCGTGACGCCCGGCAAGCTTCAGACATTCAAGGACTGGACGGTCGGTTGCGATAACGGCCTTGCCTGTCAGGCGGTGGCATTGATGGCCGATGGGCCTTCGGACGATGCTTTGTCATTGGTGATAACGCGACCAGCCGGTGCAACAGCACCGCTCGCGATCGAAATGTCGGGCTTTAGTACCAAGGCTGACCGCTACCGGGTTGTCATCGACGGCAAGGTCGCGATTACCGGAACGATGCAGGTCGGAAGCGAATCGGTCAAGCTGGAGGGCGCTGGCGCATTGAAGCTTGCCCGGGCGATGGCCAAAGGCAAGGCAATGCGGCTGATCGACGGAGGCGGGGCCGATCTGGGTGCCGCTTCGCTAAACGGAGCATCGGCGGCGCTCCGCTATATCGATGCCGAGCAGGGCCGCGCTGGGTCCAGAGGCGCGGTGATCGCGGCGGGACCAAAGATGGCGACGGCAAAAAAGGCAATCCTGCCAGTCATTAGCCGCCAAGAAAATTACCCCCACCGATACGCTTCCCGATGCTGCTGCTCTTGTTGCTTTGTCCGAAAGCAGCCCCTGCGCCGCCGAGCGCTTCGGTTCGACCGAAGATACCGCTTATAGCCTAGGTTCCGGACCGCAGGGTGCGCAGGCATTGGTGCTGCTTAATTGCGGCGCGGGTGCGTATAATTTTTCGTCGGGCGTATATGTCGGCGAACGCGACAAATCGGGCAAATGGGCGTTTGCGCCCGCCAAATTCGATTATGGCGCGAGCGGATTCAGCCCGGACAGCAAGATACCCTTGCTCGTCAATTCGGATTGGGACGCCGCCACACAGACTATCAGCAGTTACGCCAAAGGACGCGGTCTGGGCGATTGCGGATCGTCGGAAAGCTGGGTTTGGGATGGCGCGATGTTCCGACTGACCAGCGCAACGGCCATGGGCGAATGCCGGGGATCGCTCGACTGGATTCCGATATGGCGCGCCGAGGTTCGGCTGGTCCCCTAAAGCTTTCGCTGCTTCAGCAATATCTCTGCAATTGCATAAGTGCGCGGGTTGTCGACATCGACCGCATAGGCACCATCCTGCGCCATATAAGGCACGACGCGCGCACCCAAGCGCCGCGAGATCGCGCGGAAAGCGCTGTCGAGCTTGAACCAGCCCATGCGGAAACGGATCAGGTTATGGATGCCGAATGCTTTGGCGATCCGGCCCTTGGTCTTGATAAACTGTCCGCCTTGCCGGAAAGCTTCGGCGGCCTTTAGCGCCCTGGCATTGCGCAACCAGAACAGGTTGCAGTTGGAAATCGCGGCGTCGGAAAATTCGTAAAAGCGCCGCTGGCCCTCCGGATGCGCAGCCTGAATTGCCTCGCGGGTCGATAGCACAACCACTGCGTCGCCTTCGCCTTTCATTGCTTCGGCGTGCATGTCGCGCATCAGTTCAGGCGTGACCAGCACATTGTCGGCGGTGGTAATAACAAGCGGCCATGCGCTTGGCCCAGCTTGAGCAGTGGCAAATTCGACGCTTTCGACGATGCCCGACTGGGCCTGGCAGATCATCAAGCGGCCTGCTGCTTCGAGTTCGACGACGCCTGGCAAATCGGCAATTACCGCGGGGTCATGGATGGAAATCAAGACCTTTGTGTCGGGGAAAGCCGGGATCGCGGCCTCCAATACCCATTGCAGCAGCGCCTTGCCACAAATCGGCACGCGGCATTTGTGGCTGACGCCTGCTTCGGCGGCCATCGGGTCGAGCTTGCCATCGCGTTTGCCCGCGAGGATGAGCAGTGTCGGTTGTGTCGTCATGCGCGCGGCTATAGGGGCGAGGCAGAGGTGCGGCAAGGGCTGGCAATCGGGGTCCAGACCCATAGCTATTGCGGCCGAGGCGTCAAAATGGCAAAGATATCGGAGCAAAATGCGCGCAGTCAGGCAGTTATTCTGCCTGCAAGGGTATTTTGTTTCGAGATCGAAGCCATTTTGGCGTCCCTTCGGGATTTGACCCATTTTGTCCATTGCTGCGTTGGCAAGCTTGGACATAGAACCACTATGCCCAGCGCTTGCCGCCTTGCACTGAACAAAATGGCCTCAAACCTCGGCCGCAATAGCTATGGGTCTGGACCCCAGTTGCAAAGCCGCCTAAGCGCAGCCGCAATGCTCAATCCTCAGCAGGAAGTCTGAATAATATGTCCGATCCGCTCCGTATCGCTCTCGCTGGTCTTGGAACCGTGGGTACTGGTGTTATCCGCCTGATCGAGGAAAATAATGCGCTGATCGCGCGGCGTGCGGGCCGCAATATCGAGATTGTAGCGGTAACTGCGCGCGATCGTTCAAAGGATCGCGGTGTAAACCTGTCGGGCTATCGCTGGGTCGACGATATGGGCGAGCTAGCCACCGCAGAGGATGTCGACGTAGTGGTCGAACTGGTCGGCGGCTCGGACGGACCTGCGCTGACGCTTGCGCGTGAAACCCTGTCGAACGGTCGTGCTTTGGTGACCGCCAACAAGGCGATGATCGCCCATCATGGGGCTGAACTGGCTGCGCTGGCCGAAAGCAAAAACGCCGCGCTGAAATTCGAAGCAGCGGTAGCGGGCGGCATTCCGGTTATCCAGGGCTTGCGCGATGGCGCGGCGGCCAACCGTATTGATCGCGTTTACGGAATCCTCAACGGCACCTGCAATTTTATCCTTTCGACGATGGAGCGTGAAGGCCTCGATTTCGCCGAAGTGCTGGCCGATGCGCAGGCCAAGGGTTTTGCCGAGGCCGATCCCTCGTTCGACATTGACGGCGTGGATGCGGCGCATAAATTGTCGATCCTCGCTTCGCTCAGTTTTGGATCGCAAATCGATTTTGGTGGTGTCGAAGCACGCGGCATCCGCAAGATACTGGCGGCTGACATCGCGCAAGCCAAGGCGTTGGGATATCGCATCCGCCTTATAGGCTTTGCTGAAATCGACGGCGAGAACGGCTCGGCGACGATCTTCCAGCGAGTCCAGCCTTGCCTCGTGCCGCTGCTCCATCCGCTCGCGCACGTCATGGGCGCAACCAATGCAGTAGTGGCCGAGGGCAATTTCTCGGGACGCTTGCTATTCCAAGGCGCGGGCGCCGGGGACAAGCCCACTGCTTCCGCCGTAGTTGCCGACCTCGTCGATATCGCGCGCAAAGAGGTCGGCCCTGCCTTCTCGATGCCCTGTGCAGAACTTGAAAAGCTGCCGCGCGCCGCCTCTGCTCACCGCATCGGCAAAACCTATTTGCGCATGGTTGTCGCTGATCGGGTTGGCGTTTTGGCGGAAATCACCGCTGCGATGCGTGACGCGGGCCTCTCCATCGAAAGCCTGATCCAGACCGAGACCAGCGATGACGGGTCGGCGCTGATCGCGATGGTCACGCATGAGGGCGCGGAGCAGGCGATTACCGATACGCTAAAAACGCTGGCGCCTTCGGACAGTCTGCTCGGCGAGCCAATGGTCATGCACATATTAAGCGAGTAGCCTATTCGGGTTCGTCGCTGGTGACGACCATGTCGGGTTCGGGCAGCCCTTTTAGCACTTCTTCCAAGGGAATTGCCGGTGGCGGGACATAGCCGAAGCCGATGCCCACACCCTTCATATAGCGCTTGCACATGCTGTCACCCTTCAGGCATTCAGCTGCGCGCCGCCCCGATATCGCTTCCCCGCGCCGCAGCCGGTCTTCATCGGGCTCGCCTTGGTCGGTGAACACCCGCTGGCTTTTGTTATCGCGATTTTCGCCGCACACCACAATCTCGTCGCTTTGCGGATATTTGATGCAGCCTTCAGCATCCACCGCAACCAGCCGCCGCGCTGTTTCGATCTGCGCCGCAATCTCTTCGTCACTCAGCGGTTGCGCGGAGACGGTGGAGGCAGAAAGTGCGACGGCAGCCACAAGCAATCTCGACATTTGGCGACGCCTTCCCTATCGGGGGGCCGCAATTCCGACCCCAAACGCCCCAACCCGCACATTCCCCCCAGAACAGCCGATATTTCAGATAGCTAGGACAAAGATATGACCACGCCAAGCCAAATTCTCGACCGGGTACTTGTCCTCGAAATGGTGCGTGTAACCGAAGCTGCGGCGATTGCCGCGGCCAAGCTGATCGGGCGCGGTGACGAGAAAGCCGCCGATGCTGCCGCCGTTGAAGCGATGCGCGCCGCATTGAATGACCTCTATATGGACGGCACTGTCGTCATCGGTGAAGGCGAACGCGACGAGGCGCCGATGCTGTTTATCGGGGAGAAGGTCGGGTCGGCCATCGGCAAGGGCCCAAAAATCGACATCGCACTCGACCCGTTGGAAGGTACGACCATCACTGCCAAAGCAGGACCAAACGCATTGGCCGTGCTGGCGGTCGCCGAAGAAGGCAATCTGCTCAACGCTCCCGACGTCTATATGGACAAGATCGCAGTCGGGCCCGGCTATTCCCCGAACATCGTCAATCTCGACAAAACGGTGGCGGAGAATGTGAACGCCGTTGCAAAGGAAAAGGGCGTTGCCCCGAACGAGCTTATCGTTTGCGTCCTTGACCGCCCGCGCCACGACAAGATGATTGCCGAACTTCGCGCCTTGGGCTGCGGCGTGATGCTGATTCCCGATGGCGATGTGGCAGGCGTAATCGCTACTTCAGACCCCGACACTACTGTCGACATCTATATGGGCAGCGGCGGCGCGCCTGAAGGCGTGCTGGCAGCGGCGGCTTTGCGCTGCATCGGCGGGCAGTTCAAGGGACGGCTCTTGTTCCGCAACGACGACGAGCGGCTGCGCGCACGCAAATGGGGGATCGAGGATCTCGACAAGATTTATGACCTCGAAGAACTGGCCAAAGGCGATTGCATTTTCGCCGCGACTGGCGTGACCGACGGCTCATTGCTCGATGGCGTGAAAATCCTGCGCGATGGCAAGATTACAACCGAAACCGTTGTCATGCGCGCGTCAAGCGGCACGGTCCGCAGGGTGAAAAGCACGCATGGCCTTGGCCGCAAGCGCACCTAAAAAATTCCCAGCGCCAGTCCAGTAGCCAGCGCCATACCCGTTTCCCGCGCGCTTTGCAGGTCGGCGTCGGATATCGTTTTGGGCGCTAATATCGCCTCCGGTGTTTGCGCGTGGGTGCAAGCAATCTGGCTATCGGCGATTTTCTTCAACCGCCAGCCGGTAGCGATCCGCTCAGCTTGGGCGGCGGCATTGCTGCCGTCCGAACCGGCGCACACCAGCAACGCATAAGGCCGCCCCTTGATCTGGCCGAGGCAGGGATAATAGCAGCGGTCGAAAAAGGCCTTCATCACCCCGCTGATCGCCGCCAGATTTTCGGGGAAGGCGAAGATGTAGCCGTCGGCTTCAAGGAGGTCGGCTGGTTGCGCCCGTATCGGCAGGCAGCAACCGCATATCGACGGCCCGTTCGGTCGCTGCCCCGTCGGCGGCGGCCCGCGCGAGCGCCTCCGACCCACCCGTCATGCTGTGCCAGATGATTGCAAGCCGTTTCATAGCCGCTTGCTAGCATCCCCCGCCCCGCATAGGGAAGGCGCATGTCATCGGTCCTCAACATCACCCAATCGATCACCGGCCAGGCGTGGCGATGGCGCAGCGGCGATGTCGATGCCCGCGACCCGGGGTTTCAGCCCGACGATCTGGTCACGCAGCTTCTGATGGCGCGCGGCGTGCCGCGTGACGATATCGAGCGCCACCGTGACCCCACCATCCGCGGCTTCATGCCCGACCCGTCGATTTTCCAGGATATGGACCGCGCCGCCGAAAGACTGGCAAATGCCGTCGAGGCAAAAGAGGCGATCACCGTATACGGCGATTATGACGTCGATGGCGCGACCAGCGCCGCGTTGCTCATTCGCCTGCTGCGCGATCTCGGCATCACCGCTGGCCATTATATCCCTGACCGGCTGATGGAAGGCTATGGCCCGTCGGGCGAGGCATTGGTGAAGATCGGCGAGGGGGGCAGCCGCCTGATCGTCACCGTCGATTGCGGCGCAATGGCCTATGACGCGCTAGCGCAGGCGAAGGCGGCAGGGCTTGAGGTCATCGTGGTCGACCACCATAAATGCGCCGCAGAGCTGCCGTCTGCTTTTGCGCTCGTGAACCCCAACCGGCTCGACGAAAGCGACGATGCCGCCGCGCACGGGCATCTTGCAGCGGTTGGCGTGGCCTTTCTGCTGGCGGCGGCGATTGTCCGCCTGTTGCGCGCGCGGGGCTATTTCGCCGACCGCGCCGAGCCCAAGCTCATGGAACTGCTCGATATCGTTGCCTTGGGCACCGTTGCCGATGTTGCGTCGCTCAAGGGCCTCAACCGCGCCTTCGTGGCACAGGGCCTCAAGGTCATGGCGGGTCGCCGCAATGTCGGGTTGGCGGCGCTTATCGAAGCCAGCCGCCTGACCCGCGCGCCGATTTGCTCGGACTTGGGCTTCGCGCTTGGCCCGCGCATCAATGCTGGCGGGCGGGTCGGCAAGTCCGATCTCGGCGTGCGATTGCTGACCACCGAAGACCGCGAGGAGGCGCGCGCCATCGCCGCAGAACTCGACCGGCTGAACGAAGAACGCCGTTTTATTGAAGGCACGGTTCAGGAAGAAGCCGAAGCGATGCTTGGCGGCCAGCACAACCGCGCCGTTGCGCTGCTCGCGGGCCAAGGCTGGCACCCCGGCGTCATCGGCATCGTTGCCGGACGCATCAAGGAAAAAACCGGCAAACCTTCGATTGTCATAGCGGTCGATAAGGATGGCATAGGCAAGGGTTCGGGCCGCTCGATTGCGGGCGTCGATCTGGGTGCTGCCATCATCGCCGCGCATGAGGCCGGCTTGCTCGAAGCAGGCGGCGGGCATGCGATGGCGGCGGGATTGACCGTGCGCCATGACAAGATCGACGCGCTTGGCGAATGGCTCGACGAACGGCTGGCGTCAGATATCGCCCGGGCCTCGGGCAGCAATGCGCTGCTGGTGGACGCGGTGCTGAACCCGCGCGGCCTAAACCCGGCGTTCGTCGACGCGATGGAGGCCGCAGGGCCCTACGGCATGGGCTGGCCCGGCCCCCGCGTGGTCACCGGACCGGTACGCGTGGTGAAATGCGATATCGTTGGCAAGGATCATGTCCGCGCGATTGTCGCAGGCGACGACGGCGCGTCGTTCAAAGCGATGGCTTTTCGTCAAGGTGAAACCGCATTGGGCCAGCAATTGCTGCACGGCGAACGCGGGCGCAAATACTGGCTGGCTGGCCGCGCCAAGACCGACGATTGGGGCGCGACGCCCAAGGCCGAGCTGCACATCGACGACATTGCTTATGCTGACTGAAAATGCCCACGCATCTGCTCTTGACCTTGGCAAAGCGAATCCGTAAAGGCGCGCTTCCATCTTTCGATGGCCCCTTCGTCTAGCGGTTAGGACGCGGCCCTTTCACGGCTGAAACACGGGTTCGATTCCCGTAGGGGTCACCATCCGGACGTCCACAGGCATCCAGATACGTCCAGAAAAGTGGCTGTTTTCCTAGGCTTTTTGTGATATTACGTCCGTAGCGATACGGCGATGATCCTCATGCTGCCCAGCAATTTTGATGGTATATATGTTGGTATATTGCCGTTGGTACAAACGGAGATACCATCATGCCTCTCACCACGGCGGCCATCAAATCGGCAAAAGGACACGGATAAATCCTACAAGCTGACAGATTCGGACGGGCCTGCATCTGCTCGTCCTGCCATCAGGCGGCAGCTACTGGCGCATGCACTATCGGTTTAATGGCAAACAGAAGTCGCTTGGCATTTGGCGTTTGGCCAGATGTTAGCCTTGGCCGACGCGCGCGCCAAGCGCGACGCAGCGCGGCGGCTGATCGCGAATGGCATTGATCCGGGCGAGAAAGCAAAGCAGGATAAAGATCGCCGCCAATGTTGCCGCTGCTAACACATTCGAAGCCGTGGCAAACGAATTGCTGGCCAAGACCGAACGTGAAGGCCTGTCTGCCATCACGCTCAAGAAAAACCGTTGGTTAATCGGCTTCATCACACCTGTCCTTGGCCGCCGCCCGATTGCGGAGATAACCGCGCATGAATTGCTGTCAGTGCTTCGCTCTGTCGAAACGCGCGGTCGTCACGAGACCGCCAAGCGGATGCGCGCCATTTGCAGCCAAGTCTTCCGCTATGCCATCGCTACCGCTCGCGCCGAACGGGATGTTGCCGCTGACCTTAAAGGCGCGCTCACTGTGCCCAAAGTAACGCATCGTGCGGCAATCACCACACCAACGGGAGCTGGTTCGCTGCTGAGAGCCATAGAGGGCTTTGACGGCCATCTGATGACCCGCGCCGCGCTTCGGCTACTCCCCCATGTCTTTGTCCGTCCAGGCGAACTGCGCATTGCCGAATGGGCTGACTTCGATTTCGAGCGAAGCGCTCTGGACGATCCCTGCGCACAAGACCAAAATGCGCCGCGTACATTCAATCCCACTTGTCGCGCCAAGCACTCGACATCATCGCCACCATCGAAACCGATGCCAGCATTCAGCACTTACCTATTCCCCTCGCTTCGGTCGCAAAGTCGCCCCATGTCAGAGAACACAATCAACGCTGCGCTGCGTCGCCTTGGCTATGCACAGGATGAAATGACCGGCCACGGCTTCCGTGCCATGGCGGCGACGCTGCTCAACGAAATGGGCCTCTGGAATGCCGACGCCATCGAACGCCAGCTGGCCCATGCCGACAACAACGCCGTCCGCCGCGCCTATGCGCGAGGTGAGTATTGGGATGAACGCGTTCGCATGATGCAGCACTG
>CAWFCI010000011.1:0-40325 GCA_963814305.1 uncultured Alphaproteobacteria bacterium | reverse complement strand
TTCCTCTTGACAATATGTTCTTATTATGTTCTATTTCACAGATGACCCATCCAACCCCCTCCACCGAACCAGCCCTCTCAACCGCCTTCACCCCCTCCCGCCAATCGAATGGCTGGACCGTCGAGCGCCAGCGCGCTTTTTGTGAGGCGCTGGCGACATGCGGGTTTGTCGAGCGGGCGGCGGCTTCGGTTGGGATGACGCGGCAGGGGGCTTATGCTTTCAAGCTGAGCACCGCCGGACGCGCCTTTGCGCTGGCGTGGGATGCGGCGTTGCTGCTCGCGCGGCAAGGGATGATCGACGATGCC
Source organism: uncultured Alphaproteobacteria bacterium (assembly GCA_963814305.1). Lineage (GTDB taxonomy): Bacteria > Pseudomonadota > Alphaproteobacteria > Sphingomonadales > Sphingomonadaceae > Sphingorhabdus_B. The sequence goes on along the minus strand of CAWFCI010000011.1, from coordinate 40,020 downwards.
TATGAACTGGCCTTCGAGGGCTCGGTCGAACGGACCTACCGCGATGGCAAGCTGGTGCAGGAAAAACGCAAACGCGATCCCAAAATGTTGCTCGCTACCATCGAGCGGCTGGGGTCGAAGGCGGCGCTCGGTTCCGCGCCGGTGCTGGCGGTCGCGCAGGAATTCGGTGCCTTTCTCGACGCGATGGAGGCCGAGGCGGCGGGCCAGCGAGGCGCCACCGGTGAGTTTATGGAATGCCGCGCCGAGTGGGGCGGAATGGCGAACCGCGCACCGCTGATGGATAGCAGCAGCCTGCTCCGCCGTGCCGCGCTGAACGCGCCAGCACCAACGCCGCCGCGGTTGGAGAACCGGAGGCAGGGGTAACCGCAAAAACGCGATTTCGCGTCAAAACTGTCAAAAGTCGGGAAGGGGTCAAGCCTGGGACTGTCCCCGAACGGGGACTGTCCCTTCTCGAACGCGGGCGCGGTGCCAATAGGGAGGGCAGTCCCCATGCAGGGACTGTCCCTGTGCGAGGGTCAATCCCGCAGCAGCTCGTTGATTGCTGTCTTGGCCCGCGTCTGCGCATCGACTCGTTTGACGATGACGGCGCAAGATAGGCTGGGGCCAGGGCTGCCGTCGGGCAGCGGTTTGCCGGGTAGGCACCGGGGACCACCACCGAATAAGCAGGCACGCGGCCGACGAATATCTCGCCGGTTTCGCGGTCGATGATCTTGCTGGTCGAGCTGATGAACACGCCCATGGAGAGCACCGCGCCTTCCTCGACGATCACGCCCTCAACCACTTCGGACCGCGCGCCGATGAAGCAATTGTCCTCGATGATCACCGGGCCGGCCTGCAATGGCTCAAGCACGCCGCCGATGCCGACGCCGCCCGACAAATGAACATTTTTGCCGATCTGCGCGCAGCTGCCAACGGTGGCCCAGGTATCGACCATCGTCCCTTCATCGACGCGCGCGCCGATGTTGACGAAGCTTGGCATCAGCACGACATTCTTGGCGATATAGCTGCCGTGGCGGGCGACTGCGCCGGGGACGACGCGAAAACCGGCTTCGCGGAAACGGTTCTCGCCCCATCCGGCAAATTTCGATCGGCACCTTGTCATAAGCAGGCGCGCCCGACGCGCCGCCATCGACCACGACATTGTCGTTGAGCCGGAAGGAGAGCAGCACCGCCTTTTTCAACCACTGGTTGACCAGCCATTCGCCATCGCTTTTCTCGGCAACGCGGAAGCTGCCATCATCCAGGCCGGCAAGAGCGGTCTGCACGGCATCGCGCACTTCGCCCTTTGTCGCGATGCTGATGCCGTCGCGGGCATCCCATGCGGCGTCGATGATCGCGGAAAGCTGGTCGGTCATAGGGCTCTTTCAAGGCTGTGGATCGACGACAGCCACTCAGTGACATCGGCAATCTGATGGTCGATATGGTTGTCATGCGCCGCCGCTATCAGCTTCGCCCGCATGTTTCACCCAAATTGTGGTCATGCCCATCGCTTTGGCGGGGACAAGATTATGCGCCGAGTCCTCAACAAACAAAGCGTGTTCGGGAACGACGTCGAGCTGGTCGCAAAAGGCGCGGTAGCTGGCTGGGTCGGGCTTGGGCCGATGCTCCATGCGGTGGATGTCGAATATATTCTCGAATACATCTTCCAGACCGCGTGCAGCCAACACCCGCTGCGCATAAGGCAGGTCGGCATTAGTGAAGATCAGCTTTCGCCCCGGCAGTGCCAATATGTGCGCGCGCAGGTCCGCGCATATGGCAAGCTTCGACAGATCCACATCATGGACGAAATCGAGATAGCCATGCGGGTCAACATCATGTTCGGCCATCAGTCCGCCGAGCGTCGTACCATATTTCTGCCAGTAACGATGTCGGATGCCATGCGCCTCGTCCGAACCGATTTTGAAATAGCCTTCCACGAACAAAGCTATCCGGTCGCGGACCTGCGCCATGATATCGGCCTCCGGCGGATAAAGCGTGAGGTCGAGGTCGAAAATCCAAGTGTCGATATGCGAAAATTGGCGGTGCATCCTTCGCCGCCTAAACGCGTATCTACTTTATCACAACATGCCATGGTAACGTTAAGACTGGAGAAAGCGTAAAGCGTGCATTATCTAGGCATTCTGGGGAGAGGTCGCACTTTCATGACGTACAACGCAAATGGCCGCAAGATTGCAGTCGGAACATCGGTTGTCTTTGCGCTGACATTGTCGGCCTGCGGAGGCGGTGGCGGCGGTGTGGGTTCAACGCCGACACCGCCACCGCCCCCGGCCGTGGTTGCGCCGCCACCACCCCCGCCACCGGCACCCCCTCCTCCGCCACCACCCGCAACGAACTTTGCGACCGCAGAATTCAACCGATCCGATGGGCCGGGTTATCATGGAGCGATCACGGCCTATCAGGCCGGCGCAACGGGTGCTGGAGTGACTGTCGGCGTTATCAATTCGGGCATCGATCCAAACAGCCATGAATTTGTCGGCAGAATCCATCCCTTGTCCGGCGACGTCGCGGGCAGCCGTGGCTTAGGCGACGATGACGGCCATGGCACAGCGGTCACGCGCGTGCTTGCGGCGGCGAAGGACGATCGTGACGTGCACGGCATCGCCTTCAACGCCACGATTCTCGCTCTGCGTGCCGATCAGCCCGGTAGCTGCACAACCGCTGACCCCGGCGAGGCCGAAGCAAATTGCTCGTTCTTCGACACGGCGATAGCGGCGGGCGTAAATCGCGCCGTCGATGCAGGGGCACGCGTTATCAATATTTCGCTCGGCGGACCAGGCGGGGCCAGCGCTACGCTCCGCAATGCCATCGACCGGGCAACGCGCGCCGGAATCATCATTGTCGTGTCGGCGGGTAATGAAGGCAATGACACACCGCCCAAGTTTGACCCGAACAACCCAAGCCCCTCGTCGCAGGCTCTGGTCGCCGCCGGTAACGGACTCGTGATTATCGCTGCATCGGTCAACGACCAGGGCGTGATTTCCGATTTCAGCAACCGCGCGGGCAATTCGCAGAATGTAGTCCTTTCGGCGCTGGGGCAAAGCATTTGCTGCGTTTACGAAAACGACTCGATATTGCGCTTCGACCAAAACGGGCAAACATTTGTTCGCGTGTTCAACGGAACGTCGTTCGCTGCCCCGCAAATTGCGGGCGCGGCGGCATTGCTGGCGCAGGCCTTCCCCACGCTTACCGGCGCGCAGATCGTCAACCTGCTGCTGACCCGCGCGCGCGATGCGGGCGATGCCGGGACCGACGCTATCTACGGCCGCGGAATACTGGATATCGCCCGCGCCTTTGCGCCTGCGGGGACGACGTCGCTTGCCGGAACCGACGACAGTTGTGCGCTCGCTGGCAATGGCGGCACGACATCAGGACCGATGGGCGATGTTGCGTTATCGATCCGCCCGGTGAACGCGGTGATCCTTGATGAATATGGCCGCGCATACGACATCGACCTTGCGCACGGTCTGCAGGCGACAACGCCGCGTTTGCGGCTCACACCTGCGCTGATTAGCCAGGGGCGTTCGGTCAATATTTCGGCAGGCAGTGCAGATATCGCCTTCTCGATTAGCGGCGATGATAATGGCGGCGCTCGGGTCGCTCCGCTTTTGCTGACCGACACCCAGCAAAACCAGTCGCGGATATTGGCGGGGCGGATCAGCGCGGCCCTTGCGAAGGACACGAGGTTTAGCCTTGGTATCCGGCAAGCCGCCGCAGGACAGGTCGCAGCATTACAGGGCATGCAAGGCGGCGCATTTCTGACAGCAAATGATGCGCGCTTCGAAAGCGGGTTTGAACAAGTCGCAGACAATTCCTTCGCATTGCGGCAAAACATTGCTGGCTTCGGCCTGACCGGCAGCGCCGAGATTGGCGATGCGCGGCTGTTCGAACGGGCAGGCGCTGAATTTATCCGCAGCGGCACACGGCGGTACCCCTATTCGGTGGTCGGGCTTTCGCTCGACCGGCAGATCGGTCCAGCAAAGCTGGCGATAGGTGCCAACTGGATGCGCGAGGACGAAACCATCCTCGGCGCGCGCTTTGCCGATTTTATCGGTCGAAACGGCGCGCGCAGCCTGTTCGTCGATGGCAATGGCGAAATGCGCTTGGGCCGCGACTGGACGCTGGGCGCTAGCTGGCGGCAGGGTTGGACGTACGCCAACGGCTCGGCGTCGCTGACCAGCCAAAGTCTGCTCAAAAGCAATGCCTTTTCGTTTGATATCGCGCGCGCCAATGCCTTTGCCAGCGGTGACCGGCTGGCGTTTCGTATTGCACAGCCCCTACGCGTGACCAGCGGCGGCCTGTCGCTCAATGTGCCGGTGACTTATGATTATGAGACTCGGACTTCGACCTTTGGCGTGCGCCGGTTCAGCCTCGCGCCGACAGGGCGCGAAATAGCGAGCGAAGTGGCGTGGATATTGCCGCTCAGCGGCGGCTATTTCTCGTCGAACCTGTTCTGGCGGCGGGAGCCAGGGCATTTTGAGACCGCGCCCGACGATGTCGGCGTGGCGTTCCGGCTGGTGGTGGATTTTTAGACCGTAAAGCTTTCACCGCAACCGCAAGCGCCGGTTGCGTTGGGGTTGTTGAAGACGAAACCGGCGGCGAATTCGTCCTCGACCCAGTCCATGACCGAGCCGACCAGATACAGCACCGATCCGCCGTCGATGTAGAGCACACCGCCGGGGGTTTCGATCTTTTCGTCGAAAGAAACGGCTTCGCTGACATAATCGACGGAGTAGGCGAGGCCGGAGCATCCGCGGCGCGGGGTCGAGAGTTTGACGCCGATTGCGTCTGCCGGGGCCTTTGCCATCAATTCTGCGATGCGTGCTTCGGATGCAGGCGTGAGTTTGACGGCCGCAGGGCGGGCTCGTGTTTTGACTTCGGTCATAGCATTCCAAGCTCCAGACGGGCTTCGTCGGTCATATTGGCGGGGGTCCATGCGGGCTCCCAGACCAGATTGACCTCGGCATCGCCGATCCCCGGCACCGCGCCGACGCGCAATTCGACTTCGCCGGGCATCGATTCCGCGACCGGGCAATGCGGCGTGGTCAGTGTCATCGAAACCAGCGCATGGCCGTTGTTGATCTCGACATTGTAGATCAGGCCGAGGTCGTAAATATTGACCGGGATTTCGGGGTCGTAGATTTCCTTGAGCGCCTCGATGACCGCTTCGTACAGCTCGCCATCGGGTTGGCCCGCTTCGGGCACAGCGGGCTTTTGCGCGAGGAAGCCTTCCAGATAATCCTTCTTGCGTTCGAACGTCTCGGCAGCGGTTTCAACGCGGGCTTTTGGCGGCGCTTCGACGCTATCGACTTCTTCAGTTCTAATTTTCGCTCATCCGAAAATCCTCTGCACTCGCTCCATGCCGCGCACCAACGCAGCGACATCGTTTTCATCATTGTAAATCCCAAAGCTCGCCCGCGCGGTGGCAGGGACGCCCAGATGGTCCATCAGCGGTTGCGCGCAATGATGCCCTGCGCGGATCGCTACGCGTTCTTCGTCTAATATGGTGCCGATGTCGTGCGGATGCACCCCTTCCATCGAAAAGGAGACGATGCCCGCCGATTTTTCAGGGCCATAGAGCGTTATCGAATTGACGCCGCGCAAGGCCTCGCGGGTCTGCGCCGCCAGCGCGCTTTCGTGCGCGAATATCGCCTCGGGGCCGATGGCGTCGACATAATCGATGGCGGCATGAAGGCCGATGACTTCGATAATCATCGGCGTTCCCGCCTCGAACCGTGCGGGCGCAGGGGCGTAAGTTGTCTTCTCGAAACGTCACCCGATCGATCATTGCGCCGCCACCCTGCCATGGCGGCATCGCGTCGAGTGTTTCGGCCTTCGCCCACAGCACGCCGACGCCGGTGGGGCCGTATAATTTGTGGCCCGAAAAAACGTAAAAGTCGCAGCCGAGCTCGGCCATATTGAGCCGCATCCGGGGAGCGGCCTGACAGCCATCGAGTAGCAGCTTTGCGCCGACCGAATGCGCCGCTTTGGCAGCGCGCTTTGCGCCGAGGATCGATCCGAGCACATTGGACACATGCGCCAGCGCGACCAGCTTATGCCGCTGCGTAAGGTTCGCCTCAAGCCAGTCGAGATCGATCAGGCCATCATCGGTCAACGGACACACATCGATATGCGCGCCGACTTTTTCGGCCAACATCTGCCACGGCACGATATTGCTGTGATGCTCGAGCTGCGACAGCATGATGCGGTCGCCGGCCTTCAGGTTAGCCGGACCCCAGCTTTGCGCGACGAGATTGATCCCCTCGGTAGCGCCACGCACAAAGACGATTTCATTGGGCGAAGCGGCACCGATAAAGCGCGCAACACGTTCGCGCGCTGCCTCGAACGCGACGGTCATATTGGCCGAGCGCGCATATACGCCGCGATGCACGGTGGCGTAATCCTCGCCACCTGCACGCATCATTGCGTCGAGCACGACCTGCGGTTTCTGCGCGGTCGCTGCGGTGTCGAGATAATGCCAGTCGCGAACGCCGGGGAAATCGCTTCTTAAGCCCCTCCCCTTCAGGGGAGGGGTTGGGGTGGGGGCGAGCGATAGCGAGCCATCTGACTCACCCACCCCAACCCCTCCCTTGGAAGGGAGGGGCTTTTGAAGTGCTACCCCGTTCACACCAATTCCCCCAATTTCGCCAGCGCCATTTCGGTCAACATCGCCTCATCCGCAGCACCTTCAAACACGCCAGCGACAAAGGCTTGCAGCATCAGCTTCTTAGCATCCGCAGGCGCAATGCCGCGTGCTTGCAAGTAAAACAGCCCCATCGGGTCCAACTCGCCAATCGCACAGCCATGCGCGCATTTGACGTCGTCGGCGTAAATTTCGAGCTCGGGCTTGGCATTGGCGGTCGCGCTGCGGTCGAGCAGCATCGCCTTTACCGATTGCTCGCTGTCGGTTTGCTGCGCATCACGCGCCACCGCGACTTTGCCGAGATAGGTTCCGGTCGCCTTGCCCGCCAGCACCGAACGAACAATCTGCGAAGACGTCGCGCCGGGTTCGGCATGGGTGACGGTGGTGACGATTTCCAACGTCTGCGAACCGCCGCCAATCTGCACCGCGCCCAGTTTGAAATCCGCGCCTTCGTGCAGCGTAACGTTCAACTCCACCCGCCCATAATCGCCGCCGATATTCAGCACATGGATTGCAGCAGTTGCACCTTTGCCGATGGCGATGTCGAGTTGATGGATCGTACCGCTGTCCTGAACGATAGTCCGCGCAAAATTCCCGCCCGCAGGCACAACAATATGCTCTGCCGCAGGCAAAGGCCAAACGCGCGCCAGCGCATCCATATCGCTATAGCGCCAAGCCTCGTCGCGGCGAGTTGGGAGCGCAGCAGTCACTGGCTCTTCCCGCCTTCTTCGCTGTCTTTGTGTCTTTGTGTGAGATAAATTTTTATCACACGAAGACACAAAGGCACAAAGGAAGAGAGATAAGGAAATACTCACGCCGCCAGTTCCTTGTAACCATCCCGCTCCAGCTCCAGCGCCAGTTCTGGGCCGCCGGTGCGCGTGATGCGACCGTCGGCGAGCACATGGACGAAATCGGGCTGCACATAATCCAGCAACCGCTGGTAATGCGTGATCAGCAGCACCGCCTTGTCGGGCCGCCGCATGATGCGGTTGATGCCGTCGCCGACGACGCGCAGCGCATCGATATCGAGGCCGCTGTCGGTCTCGTCGAGGATCGCGAGCGCGGGGTCGATGATGCCCATCTGCACCATCTCGTTGCGCTTCTTCTCGCCGCCCGAAAAGCCGACATTCACCGGACGCTTGAGCATATCCATATCCATGCCAAGCGCCCCCGCCTGTTCGCGCGCGACCTTCAGGAATTCAGCCCCCGAAAGCGGAGCCTCACCGCGATGCTTGCGCTGTGCGTTGAGCGCCTCGCGCAGGAACTGCACGTTCGACACGCCGGGGATTTCGACCGGATATTGGAAGCCGAGGAACAGGCCAGCGGCGGCGCGTTCGTGGGGTTCGAGGGCCAGAAGGTCTATAGCGTTTCCCCTCCCGCAGGCGGGAGGGGTTAGGGGTGGGGTTGCCGAAGGCGACTCTCCGTCGGAGAGGGCAGAGGCCCACCCCCGGCCCCTCCGCCTGCGGGAGGGGAGAAGGTGGGGTAAACGTAACCGAACCCTCAGTCACCTCATAACCGGGCCGCCCCGACAGCACATAACCCAGCGTCGATTTGCCCGCGCCATTCGGCCCCATAATCGCATGGATTTCGCCCGCACCCAGCGAGAGCGTGAGGCCCTTGAGGATAGGCTTGTCGCCAACATTGGCGTGGAGGTTATCGACGGTCAGCATGGAAAGTTACCTGAGAGAACGATTTTAAGTTTCGGCGGGACTGCTGCGTCGATTGCTGGAGCGACATTTCCGGCTACCGTTGAAATGTGGGATTGTGTCATTCCAACCCCCGCCTTTCGTACAGCTTCTTTAGTTGTGGATTGGCCACGAGAAACTTCGCCAAACGAACGTCTCGAAATCTCCGAAACGTTCGATGTCCAAAGATCGCGGTTGAGACTGTTGCGCCGACAATCGTTGAGCCCCATTCCAAAGCGAAGCCCAGCGCAATGGACCCGACGCTTAGGACGGTCATTACTGCGGAAAAAAAGAATTCGCCGCCAAGTTGGGTAGGAAGTTTGCTGCTCACCCCACACTCCCCTCAAGGCTAATCCCCAGCAACTTCTGCGCCTCGACCGCAAATTCCATCGGCAGTTGCTGCAGCACTTCCTTGGCAAAGCCGTTGACGATCAGCGCCACGGCTTCCTCGGCATTCAGGCCGCGTTGCATCGCGTAGAACATCTGGTCGTCGGAAATCTTGCTCGTCGTCGCCTCATGCTCGATCTGCGCGCTGGGGTTGCGGACTTCGATATAGGGGACGGTGTGCGCGCCGCTGAGTGAGCCGAGCAGCAGCGAATCGCACTGGGTGAAATTCCGCACGCCTTCGGCATTAGGCGCAACGCGCACCAGCCCGCGATAGGTGTTGTTGCTGTGTCCCGGCGCTGATGCCCTTCGACACGATGGTCGAACGGCTGCCCTTGCCATTGTGGATCATCTTGGTGCCGGTGTCGGCCTGCTGGTAATTGTTGGTCACCGCGACCGAGTAAAATTCGCCGACGCTGTTCTCGCCGTTCAGTACGCAGCTTGGATATTTCCATGTCACCGCGCTGCCGGTTTCGACCTGGGTCCAGCTAACCTTGCTGTTGCGACCCTGGCACAAAGCGCGCTTGGTGACGAAATTATAGATGCCGCCCTTGCCCTCGGCGTCGCCGGGATACCAGTTCTGCACGGTCGAATATTTGATCTCGGCATCGTCCAGCGCGACCAGTTCGACCACGGCGGCATGCAAGCTGGTTCTCGTCGCGCATCGGCGCGGTGCAGCCTTCGAGATAGCTGACATAGCTGCCCTTGTCGGCGACGATCAAAGTGCGCTCGAACTGGCCGGTATTTTCCGCGTTGATGCGGAAATAGGTGGAAAGCTCCATCGGGCAGCGCACGCCTTCGGGGATGTAGACGAACGTCCCGTCGGAAAAGACCGCGCAGTTCAATGTCGCGAAATAATTGTCGTGCATCGGCACGATCTTGCCGAGCCATTTGCGGACCAGGTCAGGATATTCCTTGATCGCCTCGGATATGCTGCGGAAGATGACGCCCGCACGTTCGAGTTCGGCGCGGAAGGTGGTGGCGACGCTGACGCTGTCGAACACCGCATCGACCGCAACCTTGCGCGCGCCCTCGACGCCGGCCAGCACTTCCTGCTCGGCAATCGGGATGCCGAGTTTTTCGTAAATGCGCAGGATTTCGGGATCGACCTCGTCAAGGCTGACCCAAGCTTCGGCTTCGCCTTGGGCTCGGCGTAATAATAGGCGTCCTGATAATCGATGGGCGGAATGTTGAGCTTGGCCCAATCGGGCGTCTCCATCGTCAGCCAGTGGCGAAACGCCTTCAGCCGCCAATCGAGCATCCATTCAGGCTCGTTCTTCTTGGCAGAAATAAAGCGGACGGTGTCCTCGGTCAGGCCCTTGGGCGCGAAGGTGGTTTCGATATCCGACGACCAGCCATGCTCATAATCGGCGACCTTTTCAGCAGCGTCCCACGCGGCCTGGTCCTTTACGAAGGCGTCCTTGACTTCGATTTCGTCAGTCATCGCACCAGCCCCGCCAGATTGATCTCGGCCAAAGCCCCGCGCACCGTTTTGTTTACCAGCGCCCAATGCGGCTGGACATGGCAACTACCTTCCATCGCGCAATCATGCTTTCCGGTCTCGCAACAGGAGGTCATAGCAATCGGGCCTTCGACCGCTTCGATTATATCAGCCATCGTGATCGCCGCCGCCGGACGAGCAAGCTTAATTCCCCCACCGCTGCCGCGCGCCGAGCGCAGCAGACCTGCCTTGGTCAATATGCTCACCAGTTTCTGTGTCGTCGGTAGCGCCAACCCTGTTTCCGCCGCCAGATCAGTCGCCGATACGCGCGCAGAACCGCAATGGCGCGAAGCCGCGCTCATCACCACCACTGCATAGTCCGCCATATTGGACAGGCGCATCACAGAATCCTAATCAGACAAATTCATTCTGATTTCCGAAATGGGCGCTCTGATGCCGAAAAATCAACCCGGAAAGGTCTCGATGTCTCGGTAACTGTCTCTCGATAGCCACATCCGCAAGATCCTGCTGTCATCGCCGTCCAATGCGCCGGGGGTCCGCCCCGCAAATTGCCGGATTTCGCGGATCATATGCGGCTGGTCGTAAAACAGCGATTCTATCCTTGCGCGCAAATCTGGCGTGCAATTGGGGTCGACCATCACCGTGGCCGCCCGCAGTGCACGGTACTTGCGCATCAACGGCTTTGCCGGGCAACCGAAATAGCGGGTGATAAGTCGCGCCGCCGTGCTCCGCGACATGCCGAGCTGCGCGTACAAAGTCTCCACATCAGGGTCGAGGTCACTCGACAGCCAGTCGATAACTTTACGGATCATTGCAATATGTGCAGGCGTCACTGGCCGGACATTGCGCAGCAACAAGGCGGTAACCTGTTGCACCATGTCCCCGATGCGAAGCGAGCCATCTGCATGACCGGTGCTGAATGCGGCCGCCATCCGGTCGATTTCCGGACCGTGTAGCTCAGCCGCACGCACGGCACGGTCGGCGAACACATTGGCGGGCTTGCCCGTCAGCGCGACAAAGCCGAGTGGCGAAAGCACAAAGCCGAGAATATGCGCAGGGCCGCTCAGCACGAATTCGGCGGCTGCAAGTCCGGGGCCATATTGCATCGCGCCCGATACCTTCGTGGCCTCGCCTTTGTCGAACTGCACTACGCCCGAACCGCTCAGGAAGAACATCAAATGGCCCAGGGCTGCCGATTGGCGGTCTCTGGTTTCGCGCTCCTCGCAACGGAAATAGTATATCTGCGTGACAAAAGGAGCCAGCGCGGCCGATGGCGCGAAATGCGCGATATCGATTTTGTCGGGCGAGACGAAGTCATGATCCAGACCGTTGCCAGATTCATCCTCCACTTCCGTTCCTGCGAACTGACTCTCCTGCATCAATGCGACCTCTGAAGGCTTTTGTTCATTTTTCGCTAACGGCCCTAAGTAACGCTAGGGCAGGTGAACATTGCTGGCAAGCTCATGCCGCAGGCTGCACCGCATAAATCTCGATTGCACCACCAGCATCGGGCAATTCGCCCAAGGGCTCGATGGATATCGCCGGAAACTGCGACAACATGGCTTGGGCGGTGCTGGCGCTTGCAACAGTGGTTCCGCGCGGGCCACACTGGGCTAGGCGCAAAAGTTGGGCCTTTTGTTCGCTGCCTAAATCCGCGTCGGTGTCGCTTGCGGAAATACCCACGGCACAACGGGCGTCCGGTGCATTGCTTTCAAGTTCTGACAGAAACGCGATGACGCCCTCGGCGGAACTCGCGCTTCGGATGTAAAATCCGTCGGCAATTGGTGTCCAGTTTCGAGGATCACCGACCTGATCGCTTACCAGCGTGAAGTGCATCTGACCAACGGGGAGTTCCGCCGAACTGACCTGGGCGCTGCGCTCAAGCGAAACAAATGCCTCGCGTCCGGCATCGAACGCAGGCGATGGGTGATCGTTCAGCTCCAGCCCGGTGGCAAACCCCTCAAGCCGACGGGCGTTGACAATCGCGGCACCCTTGGCAACCTGCGCAGCAAGGGTGATGGCAGCGTCGCTCAGCGTTTCGCCTCCCCCGACAATCGTCACCGAAGCCGCTTGCTCGAGCAGCCGGTCGAAACGCGGCAGCCATGCGTCACCGAAGGGCGCCACCGATCGCACGCGAAATGCGGAAGATATTGCCGGTAACACGACATGCAATTCCGATCCGCGCGCCACGAGTGCCTCGGCAATCAATATGTCGGCACCCGCTGCCAAGGCGCCATAGCCAAAACCGGCATTGGCATTATCCACAGCTTCACGCGCCTGTTCGGCGGCGCGCAAGTCATCGCCGGCGACGCCGATCAGTCCCTTGAAATAGAGCGACGATGGCGGCGCATAATCCGCCAACCAGTCGCACGATACGTTCCGGACCGCCGCTATCTGCCGGAACTGCCGCAACGTCGCCGCACGATCCTCCCATGCTGACGGTGCCGCAACGACGGCCTTGTCGAGCGCGGTTTGTGCATCGGCCTGCTTGCCCAGCAGGAACAGTGCTTCCGCGCGCGTAGCTTCATGCCAATAGGGCGTTTCGCCAGCGCCCACGCCCGTATCGAGCATGGCCAGCACTTGCCGCGCCAGAGATGCCATATGATCGGGCTGTCCGGCAAAAAGCGACATGGTCGCGGCGTTGATCAATGGATAGCTGTCGAGGCACAGCGCTGCCGCATCGGCATAAGCCTTGGCCGATTGGAGGTAGAGTTTCGCAGCGGCCTCGCCAAAGGCTTTGCGGGCTTGGTCCTTAAAGCAGGCGACCTTTGAGAGTGAGGATTTTCGGGTCTCCGTGATTTCTCGCCAGCCCCATCGCGACGAAACTGTCCCACGCCCGCGTGGTGGCACCAGCGCGGGCGAGGGCTAGGATGGGTCGGGTTCTCATCAAATGATACCTTAACCGGCCCCAGAATTTTTTACAAATTTGCCTAGCCGACCATCGTTTAGCCCTCGCCACGGGAGGTGTAGCGTGGATCGAAAATTACAGTGGCCCAATCAGGCGATCCTGCCTCGGGGTTGTCTGCCGGCATCCTAACATAGATATCAAAACAATATCTATTTTGCTTTTTTTGTTCGATTTCAGAGTTCATGCCCGAACGGACATATTCAGGATTACCGAATTTATCTTTCTTGAACCAAAATTTAATATCGAATTCCTGATTTCATCTTACCATCAGGCGCTTCTATGGAAGTCTGTTCATACCGGTAAAAGCTATATCGGCGCATATTCTTCTATTTCAATGTCACCATTTTTACGCTGAACAATCTTGTTTCGTCTTAACACCACTGCTGGAATATCCGCTGTGATTGGATGCGGATAAAAATGCCAATGCTGTTCATCGATCACTATCGAAACGTAGCAAGGCTTATCCTGAAAATCGAAAACATCGAAGCCCCTCAACTTCGGATCTAAATGGCCATTACCTGGCCTGGCATTTTCCAGTAAATCTTTTTCCGCCTGTTCGATGGTCCGCCGGCGCAAACTATCGAAATAATGTTCTGCAAATAGCTTTTGGTTGTTCTTGACTAAAATGTACACAAAATAAATATATTCTGGCTCCTCCCATCCTTCGCCAAATTCTTTCCATAGAGTAATCGGATCTCCATGTACTATTGACACATCGTTGGTTGCCAGCATTCCAAGCTGTGATCTGCTTAGCGCCATTTTGTTTCCTCCTTTAAATTTGCCTAAGTGCCTCAGCAGCGCGTGAGTTTAAATACGTGCGGTCCTGATCTCGTAATGTCTTCAAAAATACCTGATCTGAAATCAACTCCCTGAGCTTGGTCGAGTTTCGATTAGCATTTGGCGCTTCAATGTTGTGATCAAGGGTCACTCTCACGATCAAGTTTAACGCGTCCTGAAGTCGCCAAGCGGCATTGCGCCTGTCTAACCTGACAAGCTTGGCGCTCCAATCTTCCGCCTGAACCAGATAGCGCTCGGCGTTACGAAAATCCTTTTTGCGGATAAGAATGCGAGCAATATCGCGGTTTCGTATGATACTGAGCATCCAAATTTGGGCGTTTTGTGGGTCATTTTCGTATAATTGATCGACGATGCCCTGTTCCAGTTTTCGATGGTGAAGCGACTTATTTTCATTGCCCATCGTGAGATAAGCTTCAGCAATGAGGGCGTGAGCCATTGAGAGACTGCGTAGGGCTTCAGTGTCGTCTGAATGTGTTTCGACGAGATCCGCGAATATTGTCCGATACTTCAAAAATTGTTTCAACGCGCCTGCAGGATTGTCACGTCCATATAATTTGACGACTCCTAAAAAGTTCGCGGCCCATCCCACTTCTTTCATCGCTACAACCTGATCAGGATGCACCCGCAACAACTTTTCCGCCAAACGCTGATACTTAGCGGCTTGCTCTTCGGCCGTCTGGTAATCGTTCTTCAACAGTGCTGCGTAGCCAACCCAGTACTCGCTTTGCGCGTGAGTAAATATGCGTTCTGGATCATCAGGTTTTCGGGCAAGCAATGCACCGGTAGCATCTTTCGCCTGCTTAAAGACCAAGGACGCGTCGTCGAGTTCCCCGCTCATTTCAAAGTCTTCGCCCATTGCGTGAAGAACCCTCGCCCTTCTCTCCAGGCTGTCTTCCGCTAATGTCTCAATTCTGCCTTGCGCTCGATAATGTGTAATCATTTTGCGATTTACCGCAGTTTGCACATCCAACCGCCCCACCCCTTTCAACTTCTCGCGCAAATCGGTGAGCATATATTCGACCAACCCCTCTGCCGCCGCCCGTTGTCGGGCGGCTTCGTTACGGGCTTGGATGGCATAGGCTGTCATGATGCCCATGATTAGCATTGCCGCGAGTGCGCCGCCCGTGATGGCGGTCACGCGGCGGACGCGGCGTTGGGCATCGCGCTGGATCAGCGCGTCGAGCGGCACTCCAGCAATGCCTGCGACTATTTTCAGGAACCCCAGTTGCTGGCCATCGCCTTCCGGGCGCAAATCGGCGGCCAGTGGTTCGTTGCCGTTGACAGTTAGTGCCGGTGGGAACGCGGCCGATCGGCTCGCCCGACATAATGGCTGCCAATATCGGTTTTTGCGGATGGAGTTTGCGAAACAACTCGATTTCGGCGGCAACCCACGGCGAAGCGGCGGCATCGGGCGAGCACATTACGACCAGCGCGTCGGCTCTTGCGATCGCCCCGCGGATCGCTTCGCTCAGGCTGGCGGCGGCGGCAAGATCCTCACGGTCGCGGAATATCGGGCCAAGCGCGGTCGCTTCGCTAGCCCGCGTTTCGGCTATGCGTTTGGGCAAGCGATAGCGCTCAAGCTTGCGCTGGAGTTTCGCCGCTGCGGCTGCATCGGCATGGCTGTAGCTTATAAACGCGGCAAAGCGGCGGGCGTCGCCCGTCGGCTTTCCGGCAATGTCGCCTGCGTCCCCCATCGCACCTCCCACGGCGTGATGGCGTTCTTTTACACCATATTAGAAATGGTTAAACCGATTCGTTTGTGATGCGCGCAGAAACATATTTTTCGAGCGCAGCGACCTGTACCGGGGTGAAACGCAGCCCCAGCTTCGTTCGCCGCCATAAGATGTCATCCGCCGACCGCGCCCATTCGCTGCGCCAGCAGATAATCGACTTCAGCGTGCATAAAGCCCGTGGCCGAAATGCTCACCCAAATCGGGAAGCGCCTTTGCGTCGCCAAGCCATGTTTTGGCGCTCGTGCCATAGCTGCGCACCAGCCTATGAATGACGGACTCTGGCAGGAATGGATACTCCGCGACGAGGCTTACAGCGAGCGCGGCTGCACCTTCCATCGGAAAGTCGCCGCCCGGCAATGGCTTGTCGATCGTCCAGCCGGGGCCAGCCAAGTTCGGAAGATAAGGCAACAACCGTTCAACTGCGCTTTCGGCGAGATGGCGATAGGTGGTGATTTTGCCGCCGAACACCGACAGGATGGGCGCGGTGCCGTGCGCGTCGGTATCCACATCGAAATGATAGCCGCGCGATGCCGTTTCCGGCTTGCCCGACCCGTCATCGACCAGCGGACGAACGCCTGCATAGCTGTAAACGACGTCGGCAGGGGTGATCTGCCGGTTGAAATAGCTGTTGGCCGACTCGCAGATATAGGCAATTTCTTCCTGCGTCGCCTCGATGTGGTTGAGACTCCCTTGATGGTCGGCATCGGTCGTGCCGATAAGCGTGAAATCATCTTCATAGGGAATCGCGAAGAAAATCCGCCCGTCGGGGTTCTGGCAGAAATAGGCCTGAGGAGTGTCGAACATCTCGCGGACAACGACATGCGATCCGCGCACCAGCCTGATTCTTTCGCTCGCATCGCGTTGATGGCCAGCTGTACGAGAGAGCAGTTCGAGCACCGCCGGGCCTGCAGCATTGACCACCGCTTTGGCCCGCACAGGTGCCTGTCCTCCAACTTCAATATGCCAGTGGTCATCGCGTCGTTCGAGATGCGTCACTTCGGACCGGGTGCGAACGTCCGCGCCATGCTCGGCGGCATCCATGGCGTTGAGTATTACCAACCGCGCATCATCGACCCAGCAATCCGAATATTCAAACGCGTTTTTGAAACCGGGCTTTAGCGGCTTGCCCGCTGGGTCGGTTTGAAGGTTCAGGCTGCGCGTCGGGGGCAGGAGCTTGCGAGCCGCCGATATGGTCATAAAGAAACAGACCAAGCCGGACGAGCCAGCGGGACGCATTCCTTTCTGGTGCGGCAGCACAAAGCGCAGCGGCCAGATGATATGCGGCGCAATGGCCCAGAGCCGCTCGCGCTCGATCAGCGCTTCGCGCACCAGCCCGAATTCATAATGTTCGAGATAGCGAAGCCCGCCATGGATGAGCTTGGTTGAGGCCGATGATGTCCCGCGCGCCAGATCGCCGCGTTCGAGCAGGATCACTTTTGCGCCGCGCCCCGCCGCATCGCGCGCGATGCCGCGCCATTGACCCCGCCGCCGATGACGGCAACGTCATAAATCGTGATCACTCACAGTGTGCCCAGGCAAACAGTGCAGCGCCCGCAAAGGCGGTGAGCGTGGCAAGGATTACCGGAAGTAAGCCTTCCAGCCTTGTCCCAAGCAGCAGTTCGAGCCGCGATCGCATCGCGGTTGCTGTGACCGCGAACAAGCAGCATCGCCTTGGACGCAATCAGGCCATATTCTGCAACCCAAGCGGGCGCATCGATCAACGAATTGATCGCGACCGGCAAAAAAGGCGAGGATGAACCAAGGGAGTTTCAGCTTTGCCAGCAAGCTTTTTGGCTGGTCACCGCTGCTGCCAATGGCAAGGCCGATCAAGGCCACCGCCGGTGCAAGCAACGCAACGCGCGATAGCTTGACGATCGTCGCAACCTCGCCCGCGCCTTGGCTGAAGCTATATCCACCGCCCAGCGACTGGGCGACATCATGCACCGCCGCCCCCATCAGGAAGCCCGCCTGCCGATCGGTGAATTGCAGCAGGCTCGGCAATCAGCGGATAGAACGACATCGCAATCGCGCTGGCCAGCGCAACGCCGACCAAGGTCAGCGTGAATTGCGATTGGTCGAGCCGTTCGCGCCGATCATCGCATAAATCGCCAGCGCCGCCGATGCGCCGCAAATCGCGGTCGCGCCGCCAGCCAGCCAACCCGAATAATTGCCCTGCCCGCCAATCCGCGCACCGAGCAAGCCCGCACCAATCACCATCGTCATCATCGCAACAAGGCCGAGCAAAGGCGAGCGGCCCCAGGCTGCCAATCTGCATCGCGGTCACCTGCGTGCCGAGCAAGACGATGCCCCAGCGCAAGCAGCTCGTGCCGCAAAAATCGAGACCTGGATGCACCTTTTGCTCGGCCGAGACGAAATTCAGCGCCAAGCCGAGTAACAAACCCGGCAAGAATCACCGGCATGCCATAATGTTCGGAAAACCAAGTCGCCGCCGCTGAAGCAATCGCAACAACGACGAATCCTGGAAACAGCGCGCTGATCGCAAGCCGCCTGCGTGGTGCCGGATCGCCCTCGGCAAGATAGGTTTCGCCATAGAGGTCGGCAATGTAATTCGGCGTTTATGTCTTGCGGTGTCATATGGCCTTCTATAGGCATCTGCTGCGAGGAGTTCCAGCATAAAGCAGGAGCCAGCGGAGAGGGAGCAATGGACATAAGCAACCCCAAGCAATAGCGACGCAGCGCGTTACGTTCGTTATGGCCTGATCGCATTGCTGTTCTTCGGCACCGCGCTGAACTATCTCGACCGGCAGGTTCTGGCGCTTCTTAAGCCGACATTGCAAGTTGAATTCGGCTGGACCGACCGCGAGTTCGGCCATTTCGGCTCGGCGTTCCAGATTGCGACCGCAGGTCGCCTTGCTCGGCATCGGCTGGTTTATTGACCGCTTCGGGGTGCGCTGGGGTTACGGCCTGGCCGTCGCCGCCTGGAGCCTTGCCGGGATGGCGCATGCGTATGCTGCGACGGTGTCGCAGTTCGTGACGGCGCGGGTCACGCTGGCGGTCGCGGAATCGGTCAATACCCCGGCGGCGATGAAGTCGGCGGCAACTTATTTGCCGATACGCGAACGCTCGATTGGCATCGGCGTTATCAACAGCGCGGCCAATATCGGCGCAATTCTGGCGCCTTTGACCGTGCCGTGGATCGCAATCACTTATGGCTGGCAAGAGGCATTCATCATTACTGGCGGCTTTGGGCTTTGTCTGGCTGATTTTCTGGTGGCTTGGGACGGGCAAGTTACAACCACTCGGCGATGCAGCGGTAGCGGCGGCCAATCCTTCCGAAAAAGGTCCGCCATGGAGCCAACTGCTGAAAGAGCGCCGCACTTGGGCCGTTGCGGGCGCGAAGCTGCTGACCGACCTTGTCTGGTGGTTTATCCTGTTCTGGGCACCCGATTTCTTCGCGCAGCAGTTTGGGCTGGGGCAAGCGGAAATCGGCGCGCCGACCGCTTTGGCCTATGCATTGGCCGCCGTCGGGGCGCTGACCAGCGGGATGCTGTTCCCACTGCTGCTGCGCCGCGGCATGACACCAAATGCAGCGCGCAAAAGTTCGATGTTCTTTTATGCGCTGATGATCCTGCCATTTCCGTTGGCGCTATATGCACCCAACCAGTGGGTCGCGGCACTGTTATTGGCCTGGCACTTGTTTGCGCACCAAGGATTTTCGACCAATATTTTTGGCATGACCGCCGATATCATTCCCGCGCGGCAGGTCGGCAGCGTGATTGCAATCGGCGCGCTGGCAGGCAATCTAAGCGGCGCTGCCATGCTCGAATTTGCGGGCTGGTCGCTGGACAGCGGCTCATGGCTACACGCCGATGTTCGTGATGTGCGCGAGCGCCTATTTGCTGGCGTTGCTTGGATTCACCTGATGCAGCCGAAGCTGGAGGTGGTGAACAGCGCAGAGTGATTACTGCGCCTTTGCCAGCCCTTGCGCTTCGACCATTTCCTGCAACTCGCCCGCTTCGTACATTTCCATCATGATGTCGCTGCCGCCGAGAAATTCGCCTTTTACGTAAAGCTGCGGGATGGTCGGCCAGTCGCGAATAATCCTTGATGCCTGGCGCGGATTTCCATGTCCTGCAACACATCGACGCTTTCATATGTCACGCCCAGATGGTCGAGAATGGCAATGGCCTTGCTCGAAAAACCGCATTGCGGAAACAAAGGCGTGCCCTTCATGAACAGCACCACATCATTGCCCTTGACGATCTCGTCGATCCGTTCGTTCACGCTCATATTCTGTACTCCAAAAATCTATGGTGTGGCGGTCGTCAGTTGCAGCGCGTGCAACACGCCGCCCATCCGTCCGCCCAAGGCATCGTAAACTGCCTTATGCTGCTTGACGCGAGAAACCCCGCGAAAGCTCTCACTGATGACGCGCGCGGCATAATGTTCGCCGTCGCCTGCAAGATCGGTGATTTCAACCAGCGCATCGGGCAATGCGGCCCTGATCATGCCTTCGATTTCGTCGGCGGCCATCGCCATCAGGCTGGCTCGATAAACTGGCGGCGCGCCTCGACCATCTGCTCGTCGAGTGCGGCGCGGATGATCGCGTCATCGACTTCGACACCGGCCGAGGTCAGGTCGCCCAGCAATTTGCGGATTACATCCTCGTCGCCTGCTTCTTCAAAATCAGCCTGCACGACCGAAGTTGCATAGGCAGTAGTTTCTTCGGGCGTCAGCCCCATTTTTTCGGCCGCCCATTGGCCCACCAGCTTGTTGCGGCGGGCAGTGATCTTGAAATGCAAATCCGCGTCGTGCGCAAACTTGTTTTCAAAGGCATTTTCGCGGTTGTCAAATGTGGTCATGGTCGTTCCCGATTGTTAGCTTGATAGTTAAGGCGTGCGTCGCTGATTCACAAGGGCGTGATCAGATATGCACGACCAGCTTGCCGACCGCTGCGCGGTCGCCGAGACGCGCAATGGCCTGCCCTGCATCGGCAAGATCGAAAGTTTCGGACACACGCGGCTTGATTTTCCCAGCGGCGTAGAGATCGAACAATTCGGCGATATTGGCGTGGTTCTTGGCGGGCGTGCGCGCGGCAAATGCGCCCCAGAACACGCCGCACACGTCGCAGCTTTTGAGCAAAGTCAGGTTCAGCGGCAGTTTGGCGATGCCTGCCGGGAAACCGACGACGAGGAATTTGCCTTCCCACGCAATCGAGCGCACCGCAGGTTCGCTATAATCGCCGCCGACGGTGTCATAGATGATGTTATAGCCGTCCTTGCCAGCCGCCGCCTTGAACATTTCGGCGACTGCTTTGGACTGGTCCTTGTCGAACGGCTGGTGCGGATAGACGACGACATCGTCGGCTCCGGCTTCGCGCGCAATTTCGGCCTTGGCCTCGCTCGATACGCCCGCAACAACGCGACCGCCAAAGGCCTTGCCGAGTTCGATAGCCGAAATGCCGATGCCGCCCGCGCCGCCCAGCACGAGGACGCTATCGCCCTCTTTCATGTGGCCGCGATCTTTCAGCGCATGGATCGAGGTGCCATAGGTCATCAGCAACGATGCGCCGTCGTCGAACGACATCGCATCGGGCATTTTGAAACAGTTGAACGCGGCGACCGCGACCTTCTCGCGTCAGTCCGCCATTGCCACATAGCCCAATGACCCGGTCGCCAACGGCAAAACCACTGACGCCTTCGCCAACGGCCTCGACCACGCCCGCAACTTCGCCGCCCGGCGCAAACGGACGGGGTGGTTTGAACTGGTACAGATCCACGATCTGCAAGGTGTCGGGAAAGTTGATCGAGCATGCCTTTATTGCGACGACAACCTGTCCGGGGCCCGCAATGGGCTCTGGCAGTTCGCCCATGACAAGCGTTTCCGGTCCGCCGGTTGCGATTGATAATAAGGCGCGCATTTCTCTCTCCTAAGCCGCGTTCGGCACGAGCCAGGGCTGACTTGCCGCAATCTTGTCTTCATAAGCCGAAATCGCATCGCTGCTCTTGAGCGTCAGGCCGATCTCGTCGACCCCATTCAGCAGGCAATGTTTGCGGAACGGGTCGATTTCGAATTCGAAGCGATCCTGGAACGGCGTGGTGACAGTCTGTGTTTCCAGATCGACATGGATCGGGTCGGTTTGGGCGACTTCCATCAATCGGTTGATGGCGGCTTGCGGCAAGACAATCGCCAGCAATCCGTTCTTGAACGCATTGCCCGAAAATATGTCCGAAAAACTCGGCGCGATTACCGCCATGATGCCAAGGTCAGCCATCGCCCACGCCGCATGTTCGCGGCTCGACCCGCAACCAAAATTGTCGCCCGCGATCAGGATCGGCGCGCCTGCATATTCGGGGTCATTGAATACATTGCCTGGAACCGCCCGCAACGTTTCGAACGCGCCTTTGCCAAGGCCATTGCGGCTAATTGTCTTCAACCATTTCGCCGGAATGATGATGTCGGTATCGACATTTTTCAGGCCCAGCGGATAGGCGCGGCCTTCTACGTGGGAGACGGCTTGCATCAGTCGGTTTCGGTTTTCGGCTGGTTTTCGCTCATCGGCTCGATCTCCGGTTCTGGCGAAAGTGGCTCAAGCTTGCCTTTCTTGCGCGTCAGGCTGCGGCGTCCGGCATAGAGTAACGCAGCCATCAAAGCCGCTGAACCCACCGCAGCGCCGACCTTGGCACCAGTGGACCATTGCTCGTCATGATCGTCTTT
This sequence comes from uncultured Alphaproteobacteria bacterium, assembly GCA_963814305.1. Taxonomy (GTDB): domain Bacteria; phylum Pseudomonadota; class Alphaproteobacteria; order Sphingomonadales; family Sphingomonadaceae; genus Sphingorhabdus_B. The sequence continues at coordinate 17,732 of CAWFCI010000011.1, read as the reverse complement.
TTTGTCGGTCATCTGCTTTTTTCCTGTAATGTTAACGGCATTAGCTTCGGCCGTCCGCACAAGTAAAGCGCTTATGGCCTATTTGTTGCGCGCACCCGTCAGTTTGCGCCACAGCGGCACTCTGGTTTTCGGCGGCAAGGTCTGGCCAGTGGCATCGAGCAGATATTTGGCGAGTAATAATGCTTGGTTGTGGGTCATCAGAAAATGGTGGCTGTCGACGTTCTTCTCATCCAGCGCTTGTTGCGAAACCGCGCTCTGGATACGCAAGTCGATCGACGAACCAAGCCCGTTATGGGTCCAGCCGACCACCACCCCGCGATGTTCGGCAGGTTCCACTTTTTCTGTTGTTTTGCCCGCAGGCCGCTTCGCCATCTTATGCCTCCCAGACAGCATTTTACATTCAGCAGGGCGGCACTCAAGTCAATATGCCGAAAGTGCGATGTGCCGTGGAGGGACTCAGATCACCCCGCCAACCAATCCTCGCAACGCAGGCCGTCGACGCGGGAGAACTCGCGGAGGTTGCCAGTTATGAGTTTGAGGCCCAGGCTCCGGGCGTGGCCCGCTATGAGGAGGTCGTTGGGGCCGATGATATTGCCTTTGCGGGTTAGATCGGCACGAATGTCGGCTGCATGAAACGCTGCCTTGTCATCGAAGGCCAAGCAGGGGATTACGCTCAAAAAATCCTCCAGTTCTTTACGCTTTTTCTCGCCGCCGTCCGCAAGGGCAATCCCGACGTAGAGTTCATATCGAACAATCGAGGAGATGCAGATATTGTCGAATTCGGCCTTTATCCGATCCCTGACTTGAACCGGTCGGTCGCGAAGGGCGCGGACACACAGGCTGGTATCGAGCAAAGATGTCAGCACTAAAACGTCTCGCGGGTCTCATATGCGAGTTCGGGCGGCTCCTCGATTTCGATCCCGGGCCGCGCGAAAAAATCGTCCCAGAAGTCGTTGACCGCAATAATCGCCAAGCCGCGCTCATGCTTGCGGATGTAGACATTCTTAACCCCTTCGGGAAACTCGAACTCCTTCGGAATCCGAACCGCTTGGTTGCGATTGGACTTAAAAAGTGCCGCCATACGGCCGAATTTTGAGGGGGCGTTCATTCTGTTTCGATTAGCAGCTCAGTTGGGATATGTCAAAGGGATATACCAATGCGCTAACCGCGACTTGCAATAATGAAATATATGTGCAATATTGCGCATTACGGTCTGATGTGGCTGGTACTTTTTAGGAGAAGACTTATGGTTCAAACATCTGAACTTCGTCATTATGCATTGGGCGACAGAGTTTATGTTACGGCGCAGCAGTTGTGGTCAATCCTCACAGGCTTTGTGATGTGGGATAAAACTTCCTTGCGAGAGAAGCGGATCACTTATGGCCAATTGGCTCTGAAGGCAGGGTATTCTGACGCAAGAGCTGGACATATGCTTGGACGACAACTTGGGATCATTGGCAACTTCTGCCTTCAAAATAATCTCCCAGCGTTAAATGCAATTGTAGTAACGCAGCACACAGGGCAGCCGGGTGACGAAGTAGTATTCAAGGACGGTAGATCTGTCGCCGAAGAGCAGCGAGAAGTACTCAACCACGATTGGTACTTAGAAGCAGTTCCGACGACAGGTATGTTACGCAAAGTTTGGAAATCAATGAACTGAATCAATCGTTCTCAACTCCCGAACATCGGTCAGCCGCCCCGTAACCGCCGCCGCCGCCGCCATTGCGGGGCTTACCAGATGAGTCCTCGCGCCCGGACCTTGCCGCCCCACGAAATTGCGGTTGCTCGTCGAGGCGCAGCGTTCTCCGGCTGGCACTTTGTCGGGGTTCATGCCCAGACAAGCCGAGCAGCCGGGTTCGCGCCATTCGAGGCCTGCGTCGGTGAAGATGCGGTCGAGGCCTTCGGCTTCGGCCTGTCGCTTCACCAATCCGCTGCCGGGGACGACTATCGCCCATTTGACGTTGGCTGCCTTGTGGCGACCTTTCAGCACCGCTGCGGCGGCGCGGAGGTCTTCGATGCGGCTGTTGGTGCAACTGCCGATGAAGATATTTTGCACATCGACCTCGGTCATCGGGGTGCCGGGGGTGAGGCCCATATAATCGAGCGATTTTTGCGCGGCGACCTGCTTGGACGGGTCGGCAAAGCTCATCGGGTCGGGAACGATGCCGGTTATCGGAAGGACATCCTCGGGCGACGTGCCCCAAGTTACGCTCGGCGCGATGTCGGCGGCGTCGATCACCACGACCTTGTCGTAAGCCGCACCCGTATCGGTGGCGAGGCTGCGCCAATAGGCCACCGCCGCATCCCAGTCTGCGCCTTTGGGGGCCATCGGGCGGCCCTTGAGATAATCGAAGGTCACATCGTCGGGCGCGATCAGCCCTGCGCGTGCGCCATGTTCGATGGCCATGTTCGAAATGGTGAGCCGTCCCTCGACACTCAAAGCGCGGATGACCGCGCCGGTATATTCGATGACATAACCGGTGCCGCCCGCAGCGCCCAGTACGCCGGTAATATGCAGCACCACGTCCTTGGCGGTAACGCCGGGGCCGAGCTCGCCCTCCACTCGCACTTCCATCGACTTGGATTGTTTTAATTGCAGCGTCTGAGTCGCCAGCACATGCTCGACTTCGCTCGTGCCAATCCCGAACGCCAGCGCGCCAAGCCCGCCATGACAGGCGGTATGGCTGTCACCGCAGACAATGGTGGTGCCGGGCAGCGAGAAGCCCTGTTCGGGGCCGACAACATGGACAATGCCCTGCTCGGTGTCGGCGTCGCCGATATAGCGGATGCCGAAGGCTGGGGCATTGGCCTCCAGCGCCTCCAACTGCGCTGCGCTCTCGGCATCGGCAATCGGAATCCGTGCGCCCGCCGCATCGCGCCGCGCGGTCGTCGGCAGATTATGGTCAGGCACCGCCAGCGTCAAATCTGGCCGCCGCACCGTGCGTCCGGCAACGCGCAGCCCTTCAAATGCCTGCGGGCTGGTAACCTCATGCACAAGATGCCGGTCGATGAAGATCAACGCAGTGCCGTCGCCGCGAGTCTCGACGACATGCGCATTCCAGATTTTTTCGTACAGCGTTTGGGGTGTTGGCATAATGAATGTTGCCATAGAAGCGATTGCGACGAAATCAAGTGAGGTGCCGCTGCTTGCACTTCAAGTTTCGGAAAATTGCGCCTATCATAGACGCAATGAGCATTTGGGCCATCCTCGCTATTATCCTCGCCTCCGTCATCGCGATGGAGTTTGTCGCGTGGGGCAGCCATAAATATATCATGCACAAATGGGGCTGGGGCTGGCACCGCGATCATCATGAGCCGCATGACAACGCGCTGGAAAAAAACGACCTTTACGGCATCGTCGGCGCGGTGATGAGCATGTCGATGTTTGCTATTGGTAGCCCGCTTGTGCTGGGCGCGGATGCTTGGGAGCCGGGCGACTTGGGTTGGGCTTGGCATCATGTTTTACGGCATCATCTACACGCTGATCCATGACGGCCTGGTCCATCAGCGCTATTTCAAATATGTGCCGAAAAGCGGCTATGCCAAGCGGTTGGTGCAGGCGCACAAGCTGCACCATGCGACCATCGGCAAGGAAGGCGGGGTCAGCTTCGGCTTTGTCTTCGCGCGCGATCCGGCGAAATTGAAGGCCGAGCTAAAGGTCCAGCGCGAGGCGGGGGTTGCGGTGGTCCGCGACGCCAATCTCGCTTAATGTTGATGCACCGCCTTGGTCACATAATAAGCGTCCAGGCCCTCGGGCCCGCCTTCGCTGCCAAAGCCTGATTCCTTCACGCCGCCAAACGGCGCGTCGGGCATTGAGATCACGAAGCTGTTGAGGCCGACCATGCCGGTATCTAGCGCGTCTGCGACCAGATTGGCCTGCCGCGCGTTTTCCGTGAAGGCATAAGCGGCTAGGCCGAAGGGCAGGCGGTTGGCTTGTTCGATGGCTTCATCGAATGTCTTGAAGGCGCGCATTAGAGCAACAGGACCGAACGGCTCGTCGTCCATGATATCCGCGCTCATCGGCACGTCGGACAGCACCGTTGGCATGTAAAAGTTGCCACCCTCTCCGCGTTCGCCGCCAGTGTGCAACTTCGCACCTTTGGCGGTCGCATCGGCCACCAGCCTCTCGATAGCGGGCGGGCGGCGATCATTGGCGAGTGGGCCCATGATCGTGCCTGCCTCCAGCCCATTGCCGACCTGAATCTTCTTCGTTGCCTCGGAAAAGCCTGCAACGAAGCGGTCGTAAATGCCTTCCTGCACATAGAAACGCGTCGGCGAAATGCACACTTGCCCGGCGTTGCGAAACTTGGTTGTCGAGGACAGCTTGATCGCCTTTTCGAGATCGCAATCGTCGAACACCAGCACCGGCGCATGGCCGCCCAGCTCCATCGTCGTCCGCTTGACGCCGTCGGCGCATAATTTCAGCAAATGCTTGCCCACTGGCACCGATCCGGTGAAGCTGACCTTGCGGATGATGGGCGAGGCGATCAGGTGGCGGCTGACCATATCGGGGACGCCGTAGACCAAGCTGCGCGACATCGCCCGGAACGCCGCCGTCGATCACGCATTGCATGATCGCAGCTGGTGCAGGCGGGGGTTTCTTCGGGCGGCTTGGCGATGATCGAGCAGCCCGCAGCCAGCGCAGCCGCCATTTTCTTGCACATCAGGTTGACCGGGAAATTCCAGGGCGAAAACGCCGCGACCGGGCCCACGGGCTGCTTCAGCACCAAAGCGCGCTGTCCGGTGGGGCGAACGAGAACGCGGCCGTAGCTGCGCTTGGCCTCCTCGGCGAAATAATCGAATTGCGCAGCGCAGGACAGAACTTCGGTGCGGGCTTCGCCAGCGGCTTGCCCTGCTCGGTGGTCAGCAGCACGGCGATGTCTTCGGCGCGTTCGCGGATCAGGCCAGCGACCTTGTGCAATATACCAGCGCGTTCATTGACATCGGTCTTGCGCCATGTGGCAAAGCCGCGCGCGGTTGCCGCCAGCGCCTCGTCGAGATCGGCGGAGGTCGCCAGCGGCAACTCGGCAAGTGTCTCACCGGTCGCAGGATTGACAACCTTATGCGTGTCTCGACCCTCGCCGCGCCGCCATTTGCCGTCGATATAGAGCCCAAGATCGGTGGTGTAGGTCATGCTAGCTTCCCGCTATTATGTTTCGCGGAAGCATGTAAGCCCGCCGCATGCTTTGGAACCCCTTGTGACCGGAGGCTGTGCTGGACCTTTAATGCGCCAACAGCACAGGCACGCCGATCTCGCCCAGCAGGAATCGTGTCACGCCACCGAACAACGTTTCGCGCCACTTGCCATGGCCATATGCCCCCATAACCATGAAATCAGGTCGCCAAGCTTTGACTTCGGCCAGTAGCCGCTCTTCTACGCTCATGTCGCCTTTTGCCGCTACGGCAATTTCAGCGCCGATCCCGTGTCGCGACAGATAAGCTTGCGGCGTCGGTGACTGGAAACTCGGCGGAGGATGCCTCAACCTCCAAAATGCGGACCGCAGCTGATGCAGCAAGCATCGGTAAAGCCACGCGCATTGCGTTCGCTGCTTCGAAGCCACCATCATAGGCAATCATAACGCGGTCAAAAGACAACCGCGTGCAGTTGATGGGCACCGCCAACACCGGCGTGCGTGAAGCCGTCACAACATCGCTGACCAGAGCACGCCCATGACCCGGCGCGCCCGCTGCGGTCATATCCAGCGACATAATCATGATGTCGCCCAGCCGCGCGGCGTTCACCAACGCATCGGCGGATGTGCCGTCGAACAGCTGCCAGTCCCAGGGCAGTCCCTCGACCTTCAGCCGCTCGTCGATCCGTGCCCGCATCTTGTCGCGTTCTTTCTCCGCTGCTTCAAAAGCCTCGACAAGAAAATGCGCGCCGCCGAACATGTCGAAGGCGACATAATCCTGCGGTGGACGGGGAAGAATGAACGAGAGATGCCCGCTAAAGCGCCGCGCCAGATCGAGTGCAATCTGAAACCGGCTTTCAAAACCTGCGTCACTTCCTGCATGTACCATGATCAGATTTCATCGTCGTCTGTCCTTGCCATCGCTCCGCTCAAAGTGAGTCGGCTGATGTCGCGACGATAAACCTCGCCCGCGACCTCTGTCGTTGATCGATGTCAAATTGCGTCAAAAGTCTTCCATTGCGGGATTTTATATGTCAGCCATGCGCATGACGGGCACCCATCCCAACGTCACCGACCGACTATCCGGCAAGCATCGATTGACGATGCGACGGCAATCGCTGCGATCTATGCCGAGCATGTGCGAATTGGCACCGCGAGTTTCGACACCGTACCGCGAAGCGTCGCAGATACCGAAAGCAAAATCGAAGAAATCACCGGCAAGAGGCTGGCCGTTTCTTGTCGCCGAGACGCAACGGCGAAATTCTCGGCTATGCCTATGCAAACCAGTTTCGCGACCGCGCAGCCTATAGTTTCGCGTGCGAGAATTCGATCTATATCCGCGCCGATTGCGTCGGGCAGGGTGTGGGCGCGGCACTGTTGCGCGCATTGGTCGATGCGGCCACGGCATATGGCTTTCGCCAAATGATTGCGGTTATTGGCGGCGGCGAACCCGCATCGGTTGCCCTCCATACCAAATTAGGTTTCAAACCTGCGGGCCGAATGCGTTCGGTCGGACGAAAGTTTGGGCGCTGGCTCGACACCGTTTACATGCAGCTCGAACTCGGCGAGGGTGATCGCGTGCCGCCGGACAACGAGCCGGGATAACAGCACGCAGGAGAGTATCATGGCAGAATTTGAGTTGGTTGCAGACGGCCTGCGCTTTCCCGAAGGACCGGTGGTGATGCCCGACGGCAGCGTCATTCTGACCGAGATCGCTGAAGGCCGCATTACGCGCGTCGGCATTGATGGAAGCAAAATGACGGTTGCTACCCCCGGCGGCGGGCCAAACGGATTGGCCATCGGTCCGGACGGCAAGCTGTATTGCTGCAACAATGGGGGGTTCGAATATCTCGAAGCAAACGGCATGTTGGCACCGCATGGCATCGCCAGTGACTATTCCGGCGGGCGCATCGAGCGCATCGACATCGAAACCGGTGAGGTCGAAATACTCTACAAATCCGGCGATTTCGGCTGCACGCTTGCGCGGACCAAACGATATCGTGTTCGACGAACATGGAGGCTTCTGGTTCACCGATCACGGCAAGGTCGATTATGCCAAACGCTGCCATGACATTGTCGGCATTTTTTATGCAAAGTCGGACGGCAGCCATCTGGAAGAAGTCATCTTCCCGTCGAACAACCCCAATGGCGTTGGTCTCTCACCCGATGGCAAGACGCTGTACGCTGCCGAAACCTATACCTGCCGGTTGATGCAGTTCAATATAACCGCGCCCGGAAAAGTCGCACCCGACGCGGGCCCTGGCGGCCAGGGCATTCCGCTCTACCGCCCCGCAGGCTATAAGTTTTTCGATAGCCTGGGCATGGAAGCAAGCGGCAATATCTGCGTTGCCACCATCGGCGAGATGCGGCATCAGTGTTATTTCGCCAAAAGGCGATCTGGTCGAATTCTGTAGCTACCGATGACATTTTCACCACCAACATCGCTTTTGGCGGCGACGACATGATGGATGCTTACATAACGCTTTCCGGCAGCGGACGGCTGGTTAAAGCCCGTTGGGCGCGGCCTGGGCTTAAGCTCCAATACTGATGGTTTTCACGACCGTTATTTTCGATTTTGGCGGGGTCATAACCTCGTCGCCGTTCGAGGCGTTCAACCGAATGGAGGCCGAGCGCGGACTGCCGCCTGATTTTGTTCGGCGGCGTCAATTCGGAAAATCCGGACAGCAATGCATGGGCCAAGTTCGAACGCGCCGAATGCAGTGCAGCTGAGTTTGATTCGCTATTTGCTGCCGAAGCGCGGGCGCTGGGCTATGAACTCGATGGCGCGTCGGTCATTGCGTGCCTATCGGGCGATATTCGCCCGGCCATGATGGCAGCACTCGATCATTTGAAAGAAGAAGGCTTCAAGCTTGGCTGCATCACCAACAACGTGCCAAGCGGCCAAGGCGCGGGCATGGCGGGCAGCACGCGAAAAAGCCGCATGCCATCGAAGCAATCATGGCACGTTTCGACCATGTCATCGAAAGCTCAAAAATCGGCATCCGCAAACCTGACCCGCGCATCTACACGATGATGTGCGCGGCGCTTGGCGTCGAACCGGCGCAGTGCATCTATCTCGATGACCTTGGTATAAACTGCAAACCCGCCGCTGCGATGGGCATGGCTGCGATTAAAGTTACCAGCGGCGAGCAGGCTCTCGGTCGAACTTTATGCGGCTTTGGCGTTGACGCCCGCGCCGGTTGGCGGCTAGGCGAACTTCTCCTCCTCTCTCCCGTTTCGCAGGAGCAAATATGGCCAACAAGCTTTACCCCGACGCTACCGCAGCGCTGGACGGCATCCTGAAAAACGACATGCTGATCGCGAGCGGTGGCTTCGGACTGTGCGGCATCCCCGAACGGATATTGGACGCAATCATGGCAAGCGGTGTGACCGGTTTGACCTTCGCGTCGAACAATGCCGGGATTGATGGCGAGGGCATCGGCAAGCTTCTCCGCACGCGTCAGGTGAAGAAAATGATCTCGTCCTATGTCGGCGAGAACAAGGAATTCGAACGGCAATATCTGGCGGGCGAACTTGGAAGTCGAATTTTGCCCGCAAGGTACGCTCGCCGAACGGATGCGCGCTGGCGGCGCGGGTATTCCGGGCTTCTACACCAAGACCGGCGTCGGCACTCAGGTTGCTGAAGGCAAAGAAGTCAAAATCTTCAACGGCGAGGATTATATCCTTGAACATGGCATCTTTGCCGACCTGTGCGATCGTCAAGGCGTGGAAAGCCGACGAAAGCGGCAATGTCATTTTCCGCAAGACCGCACGTAACTTCAACCAGCCTGCCGCGACCTGCGGCAAAGTTTGCGTCGTCGAGGTCGAGGAAATCGTGCCAGTTGGATCGCTCGATCCCGATAGCATCCATTTGCCCGGTGTCTATGTGCAGCGCATGATCATCGGCGCGCCCTATGACAAGAAAATCGAGTTCCGCACCGTGCGGGAGCGCGAGAGCGGCGTGAACGGGCGCGCCAAATAGATGGCTCTCGATTGGCGGCTGGATGAGCGTTTCAGCCGCGCTCCTCCATTTGGCGGTCATTTTCGGCGGTCCGCGATTGGTACCGCTTTTTCGGTGCGGGCGAGGAAATGGCGCGGGCGGCTGAGGCGCGGATCGCCTGGTGCCCGCGATCATGACCATCGTTCATTGCAGCCATATCCTGGCCGGTTTGGGCGGCATTTATGCATTTGCGGGCGGCAGGTCTGATCCGGCGGTGGCCTTTGATGCGCACTGCGTTGTTCGCCATCGCCGCAGTTTTGCTTGCCCGGAGCGCGTTGGCATTCGTCCCGTCGGTCTGGGCACCTGAACAGACGATGCGCATTCCGTTCAATATCTGGTCGTCCGCCATCTGTTCTCGTTATGGGTGCATGTTTTGCGGTTGGGTTATGGAAGGCTTGGCCGCAACTTTCGGCAAAGCGATCTAATAAGATGGAGTCTGCGGCATGAGCGACAAACCTGTCCCTATCGACCTTGTGCCCTATGCCGAGTTGATCCGGGGCTCGAGGAATTCCTGCGCGTCTGGGCGACCGAAGGCGGGCCTGTCACCTGTTTCATCAACCCCGTCCCGGTTGGCGGTGATCCCGATGGGATTCGGCATCGCTTTGGTCGACTGCATCCGCCATGGCGCGAAAACCTGGGCGCGGGCGACCGGCATTTCCGAGCGCGAGGCGGTGGCGCGCATCTGGGAAGGCGTCGATGCCGAGCGCGCCAACCCGACGGATATCCCGACCGAAATTCCAACCACTGACGAAGATGGATTGCTACATTGAGCTGGACCCGTGACGAAATGGCCGCGCGCGCCGCGAAAGAATTGCGCGACGGATATTATGTGAATCTTGGCATCGGCATTCCGACTTTGGTGGCGAACCATATTCCGCCAGGGGTAGAGGTCACGTTGCAGTCTGAAAATGGCATGCTTGGCATCGGGCCTTTCCCTTACGCTGGCGAGGAAGATGCTGACCTCATCAATGCAGGCAAGCAAACGATCAGCGAGCTTGCCGCAAACCGCTTATTTCGACAGTGCGGCCAGCTTCGCGATGATCCGCGGCGGGCATATCGACCTGACGGTATTGGGCGCGATGGAAGTTGCCGAAAATGGCGACATCGCGAACTGGATGATCCCGGGCAAGATGATCAAGGGCATGGGCGGCGCGATGGATCTGGTCGCGGGCGTCAAGAAGATCATCGTGGTGATGGAGCATAATGCCAAGGATGGATCGCCGAAATTCATTCCCGCCTGCACGCTGCCGCTGACGGGCAAGAATGTCGTCGATATGATCATTACCGACCTCGCGGTATTCCATCGTGCAGACCATCAATCGCCGTTCAAGCTGATCGAAATGGCGCCCGGAATTACCGCAGAAGAAGTCGCGGCGAAGACCACCGCAAGCTATGAAGTGGCGGCTTAGCCGAATATATGTCGCGTATTTTGAAGCTGTTTATTGGGCTTGCCGTGCTGGCTTTGGTTAGCTGGTATGGTCTTCACTCACTCGGCGTTGAGCAAAATGTTTCGGTTGCCTTCGGGCAGGTGTCCAAAGCGGCTGATGATCTGCCCGATACCCCCGACGAGTGGCGCGGACAGATCGATTATGTTGCACTCGACCGGCAACTGGCCGAGCTGTCGGCGCGTCCTGAAATGGCGGGGCTGGCTGTGGCGGTTGTCGAGAAGGGCGAAGCTCCGCTTTGTCCGCACCTATGGCGTCACCGACCGGTCCACACCGACGCCAGTCACGCCGGACACGCTGTTTCGCTGGGCTTCGGTTTCCAAAACGGTGACCGGTGCGCTGGCCGCGACGCTGGCAAGCGAGGGCGTGGTCGATCTGGAACGCCCGGTCGATAGCTGGCAATCGACGCTGCGCTTGCCAGGCGGTGCGCAATCGCGGGTGACGCTGAGCGCAGTTGCTGACCCAACAGACGGGACTGACCAAGAACGCCTATGACGAAAGGCTGGAGGAGGGTCAGGATCCGCGCCGGATCCGCGCCGATCTGGCCGCTGCCCCGCTGCAATGCGATCCTGGTACCTGCCACACCTATCAGAATGTCGCTTTCGATGCCGCCAGCGAGATATTGACCGAGGCGGCCAAGCGGCCTTTCGCCGATAGCGTCAGCGAGCGCTTTTTCCTGCCGCTCGGAATGGCAAGCGCGTCATACGGAATGGACGGCCTGACACGCGCGAAGGACTGGGCGCGGCCGCATAATGGTTCGCAGGTTAGGCCGCTCAAGGAGACCTATTGGCGCGTGCCGGCTGCTGCGGGGGTCGAGAGCAATATCGTCGATTTCGCCAAATGGATGCAGGCGGTCATGGGTGAACGCCCTGATGTGCTTCCGACATCGGTGCTGCGGATTGCCCAGACACCGCGCGTCAACACGCCCGCGACTATATGGCGGCGAGCTTGCCCGCGCTATTTCAGGATGCGCAATATGGCCTCGGCTGGCGCGTCTTCAATTATGGCGGGCACAAGCTTGCCGGGCATTCGGGCGCGGTCGATGGCTATCGCACGACGATGATATTCGAACCGGCGACGCGCAATGGCGTCGCTGTCATGTGGAACAGCAACTGGGGTCGCCCGTTCCGCATTCCGTTCGCGGTGTTCGATGCTATTGACAAAAAGCGCGGATTCGAACTGGATGGATTTGAGCGATGCTCCGCTTCCCTCCGGAACCGGCAACATCGAAGGAAGCTGACATGGCCTACACATTGATCACTGCGAACCGCAATTATTCGAGCTGGAGCCTCAGGCCGTGGCTGTTGATGACTATGCTTGGCATTCCGTTTGAGGATCGGCTGGAGCCATTTACCAAGCCCGCCAATTACGATGACTTCCGCGCATTTTCGCCGACCGGACAGGTGCCGGTGCTGATTGACGGGCAGCGGACGATATCACGATTCGCTCGGCATCGCGCTGTATCTCGCCGACCGGCATGACGGCGTCTGGCCGACAGAGGAAGCGGCGCGGGCGTGGGCGATGTGTGCGGCGTTGCGAAATGCATGGCGGATTTTCGGCATTGCGCAATGATTGCACGATGAATGTCGGTGTGCGGGTGAAACCCAAGCCCATGTCCGATGCGCTGAAGCGCGATGTCGGGCGGATTGCCGAACTATGGACTCAGGGTCTGGACAGTTTTGGCGGGCCGTTTTTGGCTGGGCCGGACTTTACCGCAGTCGATGCGTTCTTTGCGCCAGTTGCATTTCGTGTGCGGACTTACGGATTGGATGTCGGACGCGCAGGGCAGGAGTGGGTCAACCATATGCTCATGCTGCCACCGATGCTGGCATGGGAGAAAGACGCGCTCACCGAAAGCTGGCGCGAGGTCGGGCATGAGGAAGAATTGCGCGCTTGCGGTGAAGTTACTGCCGATTACCGGACGGGATAGGCCTTCGCCGTCAAGGCGGTGGCGAACGCGGTCCCGCCATCTGCTGCGAACCTCAGGAACAATGACGGCTCGATCAGTTCGAGTTCCATGATGCGGAACTGGCCATCGCTATCGCGCAGCATATCGACGCGGGCATAAGCAAGCGTTCCGGTGGCGGTGATCCGCGCCGTTGCGGCAAGTGCCGATTGCGCCAGCCACTTCGGCAGCCGTCAGGCGGGTCAATCGCTTCTTCATAGCCACCAAACTGGTCCTGCACGCGAAAGTCGCCTTCGGCGGGGCGCTTGATGATCGAATGGCTGAATTTGCCGCCGAAATAGAAAAGCGAATATTCGCCCTCCGCCGCGATACCCGGCATATAGGGTTGGATCATCATTCTTTTGCCCGCAACCGATCCCGGCACCGCATCAGTCGCTACTCAAGACGGAACGTGCCGTCGGCTCCGCCCGAAATGGGCGGCTTGATGACCAGCGTGTCACAACCGAACGCGTTGCGGGCATCGTCTAGCGCGGTTTGGTCCAGCGCATCACTCATCCGTGTCGGGACGGTGGGAATGCCTGCGGCGTCAAGTTCGGCCAGATAGGCTTTGTCGCTGTTCCAGCGAAGCACGCTTGACCGGATTAGCGACGTTCAGCCCTTCCGCCTCCATCCGGTCGAGCAAGGCGAACCATACTGCCGTGTCACGCGGATAGCCCCAAGCCAATAATGGCGTGACAAGGTCGAAGCGCGCGAGATTGTCGGCCTTCGTCCAGTCGATAAAGGCCGTGTCTTCGCCAAACAGCCGGACATAGTCGGCCTTTATATGCGACCAATTCTCTTCATATTCGGGAACGGGGCTAAGGAACGCGATCCGCACCCGCTCATTCGCCAGCCATTTTCAGTATTTCTTTCCATTCGGCAGGCCGTACCGGCGCGACCGACAGGCGCGACTGGCGGATCAGTTCCATCTCGGCGAGCTTGGGGTTGGCCTTGATCGCTTTCAGCGTCACCGGATTGGCGATCTTGCGCACGGGCTTTACCTTGACCGCCACGAACCGCGCCTTCTCGTCCGTCGGGTCGATGAAATACTCCTGCGAAATCGTCATGATGCCGACAATCTCAAGCCCAATATTGCTGTGATAGAAGAAGGCTTCGTCGCCGACTTTCATCGTGCGGAGGTTGATTGCGGCGGTGTGGTTGCGCACCCCATCCCACATTCCCTCTTTCTGCTCGACAAGATCGTCCCAGCTATAGGCGTCGGGTTCTGATTTCATCAGCCAATATTGTTTCGGCACGGGCGGCTCCAATCGAAAATGCTGGAATGCCTTTAAGGCAGCGACTATCTGCATGTCCATGACACAGATGCCCGTTATTTCACTTGGCCATACCGATGCCGATGCGCTCGGCCAGCAGCTTGGCAATTCGTTTCAAACCTATGGTTTTGCCACCGTCGTCGATCACGGCCTCGATCCAGCACTGGTCGCCAAGGCCTGGTCGCTGACCAAAGAACTGTTCGATCAGCCCGAGGCCGAGAAGATGAGGGGCTTCGACACGGCGATTGCCGGGCAACGCGGCTACACGCCGTTCAAGACCGAGATTGCCAAGGGTGCAGACCATCACGACCTGAAGGAGTTCTGGCATGTGGGCCGCGACTCTGAAACTATGCTGCCCAATATCTGGCCCGATGTTCCCGGCTTCAAGGAAACTTTCCAGACGCTCTATGCCGAGATGGACCGCGTCGGTGCCCGGATATTGTCGTCCATTGCTTTATATCTCGGGCTTCCGGCTGACTGGTTCGCCGACAAGATAGAAAACGGCAATTCGATCCTGCGCCTGCTGCATTATCCGCCGATCAAAGGCGATGCCGATGGCTGTATCCGTGCGGGCGCGCATGAGGACATCAATTTGATTACGCTGCTGCTTGGAGCCGAAGAGGCTGGTTTGCAAATACTTCGCCCTGACGGCAGCTGGATGGAAGTTGCGCCGCCCGAAGGCGGGCTGGCGGTCAATGTCGGCGATATGCTCCAGCGGCTTTGCAACCATGTGCTGCCCTCAACCACCCATCGTGTCGTCAACCCGAGCGGTGATCGCGCAAAGTTCAGCCGCTATTCGATGCCGTTCTTTCTGCATCTGAATTCGGACTATGCGATATCGACGCTGCCGCAATGCGTAAGCGCGGAAAATCCGAATCGCTATCCCGATCCAATCCTCGCTGACGATTATTTGCGCGAGCGGCTGATCGAGATCGGTTTGCTGAAGGCCTGAGCGGAGTTTACGCGATCAAAAGATTTGGTCGTTAAGAGGCAATGCGCATGACAGAAACCGCGCCCATCTGCGTTGCCGTACTCGCGCATCAGGAAGAGGCGCGGATTGCGACCTGCCTGAACAGCCTGCCCCTGGGTGCCGCCGACGTTGCCATCCATGTCATAGTCAATGGCTCGACCGACCGCACGGCACATATTGCGCGCGACATCGCGAAGCTTCACGCCAATGTGACCGTCCACGAATTTGCCGAAGGCGGCAAATCGCGGAGCTGGAACCGGTTTGTGTTCGACACGCTGGAGGCTTTCCATCCGGTTCATATCTTTGTCGATGGCGATGCCGAAGTCGCGGCTGGCTCGATAGCTGCGCTTGCCGCGTCTCTCGCGTCTAACCCTCATGCCAACGCGGCTTCGGCGCTTCCGCTCAATGGTCGCAAGGTCGCGCATTATCAGGCTGTCATGCGCCAGGAGCATGGATTGTTCGGCGACCTTTATGCGCTGCGCGGCGACTTTCTCGCGCGGATGAAGGCAAGCGATGTCCGCCTGCCCGACGATCTGGTCGGCGACGACGGTTTGCTTGCTGCGATGGCAAAGACCGATCTGGAAAATGAGGACAATTGGGACGATTCCCGCGTCGTTATCTGCGAAGATGCCGGTTTTCTGTGCGAGCCGGTGCGCTTGGCCGACCCGAAAAGCTGGCGATTGCAATATCGGCGCATGATCAGTTACAGCGTCCGGCATCTGCAAAACCGGATGATCAGCAAGATCATGCGAAGCGAGGGGCCGAAACTCTTGCCCAAGCAAATGGTTGAGCTTTATCCAGGCGAACTGGGCGATTGCCGCCCGCGCACCTCGTTTCCCGAAATCTGGTTCGACCGGATTGCGATCCGCCGGATGGCCGCGCGCTTAGGCTGACGCTTCCTCGGGCGGCTTGCGCCGGATAAACAATCCGATCACTTCATTAAATGTAGCGCGCGCGCCAAAATACAGGAGCGCGCCATAGGTCAATGCGCCGCTGACCGTCAGCGCGGCAAGATGCAGCGGCGCGGGGATGTCGCGCCAGACATAGGCCATCACAAAATGGTCGACGGCCCAAACCGATGCGGACATGACCAGCGCCGCACCAAGCCCCGGCAAAATCGCTGCGATTAACTCGCGCATGCTGAAGCCGATGAGCGATTTCGTCTGATATATCGTGATCGCAAGCAGCAGCGGCATCGCCACGAGCCAGCTCCACGCCAGCCCCTGAATGCCGTAGCGAATGGCGACGAGATAAGTGAGTGGCATGATGACCGCACCGGCGATGGCGTTGCGCAAGATAATCTTGCGCACGCCAAGGACGTTAATCGCCGGATGGAAAATGATCTGAAGCGTCATGACCGGCATCGCCAGCGCCAGCGTTGCGACAATCGGCACGGCTTCCATCCATTTTTCGCCCATCAGTGTTTCCACAAAGGGACCAGCGGAAATCGCCATGCCGAAATACAGCGGGCACGCAACCAGCATGATCAGCCGCACCGCTTTCAGGAAGCTATAGCTCATGGCCCGTTGGTCGTGTTGCATCCGGGCATAGGCAGGGAACGCGACTTCGTTGAGCGGCGGCACGAACTTCGTGGCGAACAGAGCGGCGACGAACAACGCCTCGGCATATACCCCCAGCATATGCGTATCGACATGACGTGCCGCGATGAAAATATCCGATTGGGTCTGGATGATATAGAAGCCCTGGCTGACCAGCATCGTCATCCCGAAGGCAAAGATATGGCCCGAGCCTCGGAAATCGAACGACGGGCGGACCCAGAATTTGGTGGCAATCATCAACGAAATCGCGCGCGCCCAGAATATCGCGATTGGCGCGAATACCAACGTCCACACGCCAAAGCCGTTCAAGGCAAGGCCAAGCGAGGTCGATGCGCCGACCACAGCGCCGGTCAGGTTGATGATCGCCGGCTTCTTGAAATCAAGGTTCCGGGTCAGCATCGCCTCTGGCAAGATGACGAACGGCGTCGAAAGGTAGATTAGCGCCTGCCATCGCAACAGGTCGGCGACGATGGCTTCCTGATAATAAGCCGCGGCCAACGGTGCGACCGCGAAGAACTGGATCGCGGCAAGGGCGCTGTTGAGCAGAATCAGCATCCCGAATGCCTGCCTGATCCGGATCGGCTCCACCGATTCGGACCGGATCAACGCCGAAACCAGCCCGTAGCCGTTCAGGAAATTGAGGAACACCAGCACAACCGACGTCATGGCGAACAAGCCATAATCATGCGGATCGAGAATCCGGATGACCGCAAGCGTCGCGCCCCAGCTGATCAGCTGCGACAGGATCTGCGTACCAGAACGCCAGAAAACCGCGGATTTCACGCGTTTTCCGAAGTCCTCGGGGGCAAGTTTGTCGTCAAGGGCAGTCAAATCCATGGTGAACGCCTATAAGCGGAAAAACTTACCAAAGCTTGCCTCTCCGGCACCCTAAATTGACAAGATTCACGCAAGAGCAGGCGGTAGGTGTCCACTTTGTCAATTTAACGGACTCGCACCATTTCGCGTATCCTCACTCCGCAACGCGCTGCGCAGTATCCGCATATCGGGTCCGCCATTCACCGTCACCGCTCCGCCGCGCAGCACGCGGACGGTGGTGACGCCGTTGATCGCGCGCTCCATCGCAAGGTCGAACTGCCGCGCCCGCCCCATTTCAATCGCCGCGTCCCAGCTTCTGGCAAAGCTCTCCGCGCCGGGTCGTTCGCGCAAATTATAGGCCGACTGCCGGCTCATCCCCACCGCCTTCGCCGCCTGCCCGACCGAACCCATGACATGCAGCGCCAAGATAAACCGCTCCTGCTGCGCCGCCGTCCAGCCATTGGAGCGGCTTCGGTCGAGCGGCACGGGGGTGAAGGCGAGCAGGTCCTCGTCGGCGAGGAGCTGGGCGGGCGGGGTTAGTGGGGGTGAGTTGGTCATTTACATATTGGAACATAAATAGAACATGTAGGA
>CAWFCI010000010.1:0-59274 GCA_963814305.1 uncultured Alphaproteobacteria bacterium | reverse complement strand
CGGGGTATATAACCCGGCGGGCAACCAAGGGCCAAGTGCGACCAACAGCATGATCAGCGGCGCGGTTAGCGGTCTTGCGGGCGGCGGCGTGCGTAGCCTGATCACCGGCACGAGCTTTGGCGACAATATCCTGGCGGTCCTGCCCGATGTGATCGGCAACGTCGTTGGCACCATCGGCGCGAGGGCAGCAACCGGCGTGGTCGAACGCACCGTGGCCGCGGCAAAGGCGAAGAAGGATGCGGCGGATACGGGCAGTGCGGCCAACTGGGGCGGCGGTACCGGTGCCGCTGACGGCTTTGGCTATATGGCCGACAGCGCAGCCGCTGCCGAAGATGAAGCGATTGTGGTCACTGGCAACCCGATCAGGCGGCTAAGTCCGTTTGGCTTGTATTCAGATGCAGAAAGACTTTATTTCGCGCGTTCGGCTGCCATTGGTCGGTCGTTAGCGGCACCTGCCTCGCCATTTGACGGCAGTGGTAGGCTGACCGGCAAGGTTACAAAGGCACAAGTTAATAATGCCGGTAAGGCCATAGCAGCATCCTTTAGCAGAACGCCGAAAATTCTCGCGCAGACTTTATCTTCTGATTCTCAAGACAGATGGGTTGAACATAATGGTGTGAGGAGGCCGGTTGGCCCGGGCGGCCTGGACCGCCTTGAGTCGCTGGCTTACAATATGCATGAACCTGGCTATGCTGCATGGATGGCTGGTGAATATGCAAGTTCCCCTGACCCGTCCGGCGACTATGCCGCCACGATTAATTTGGATTTGCTCAAAGGTCGCGAAGACCAGAGGTTTAATGCTCTCCTGATTCTTGGCTATCATGCCGGTCAAGAAGGCAACGAAAAATATTCAGCCTTCTTTCAAGAAACAGCAGCCAAATTGATTGCGCTTGATCCGGCGGCGGGACAAGTCACTTTTGGGACAGCCTTTGGTGGCGACACATCGCTGTCTTATCAAGGCTATCTGGCGGGCCTCGGCCTTGCCGGGGCGGAGCCCCAACTAATGGCTGACATCCGCGCAAGCAACGTCCGTTTCCTCTCAAGCGGCCCCAGCCGCGCAGAGATTGCCAACGCGACAATAGGCCCGATGTTCTTGGCACCAGCCATCGCGGCGACAGCAATCATTCCTGGCGCTGCCGCTTATATCTTTGGTGAAGGCACGGTGGGCTTTTATACTGGCTCGATGGCCGTGGGCGGCGGGTTAAATCTTGGTATTGAGCGGTCTAAAAATGCCATTCTCGGTCAGTCCAACAGCCTTGGCGGTGATTTGTCCGCAATTGCCTTTGGTTCGCTGGGCGGCACAGGGTTCAGCTTTGTGCGCAGCGGCGGTGGCACTGTCGGCAGCCTGTCGCGATTCACAAGCCTGTCCACCGAACGCATCGCCAGCATTGGCAACGGATTTGTATATGGAGCGTTGGCTGATGGTGCAACACAGGGAGTTAATCTTTACACCGGAAATCAAACCGCCATGAACTATCTTAGCCCGATTCAAGGCGGCTTGTTTGGGGCTGCCGGGGGCGCTATATTCCCGCAATATTATGGATTTGGTGCGGAATCGAGGCTGAATGTGGCGGTATTTCGTGAACTTTACCGGATGAACGGCCGGCCACCGGTTGGTTCCACAACATTGCTGCGCTTTACCGCTTCAGGTAACGCTGCGGTGCCAACATCGGTCATCCAAAGTGCGGGTTCGGCAGCGGCTGAAGTTGGCGTGCGCAAGGCGATCGGTCGCTGATGGAACTGGATAGGGTTGCCGCACCCAGATTGAAGCGGCGATTCCCGATTGATATGCGAATTAGGACGTTTGTTATCGTCATCATATTCGTATTCATTGCTTTTGCTTCCATCACTAAGGCTCAAGATTATTTGTTTCCACTATACATCACGCTATTGTGCCTTGTTCCGTTCTTCACTGTAAATCACGGCCTCGACTGGGGCTATCAATTTGCCTTTGACGATTTGCGGATGTATCAGCGGCCAAAGGGATGGCGCTGGTTTTTCCGGCGGTTGCGCTGGTCTTCGGTGGCCTATAAGGATATCAGCCGGATCGAAACTATCTTTGGTGCCGACGGCGCGGTTAAGAGCAGGTTCTTCCCTTTTGAATTCATCCTGATTTACGGGAAAACCGGCTTAGACGGTGACAATGTGGTACTGTATCCGCCGTCCTTTCCCGACAAGGAAATCAAAAGGTTTTTGGAATTTCTATACGACAAACGCCCCGAACTGTTTCCGCAGGAAGTAATCGATTATATGCACTCCGAGCGCGGGCTTTAGTTTCTCCTCTCCAACAAACCGCTTTCCTACATGCCCTGCTCCATGCTCTAACCGGCTTCGACATCGGTAACCGCGCGTCTCGCTGATCCGCGCCACCCAAACAGCGATTCCTTTCAGACGCAATCAACTTAAGTAAACTTCCAGCGCAGAAATATGCAATTCAGTGTGAACTTGCACGGTTTTCTGCGGATCTTGGAATTCCACCACCGGCACCGTCAACAGCCCGCGCAGCTTCAGCTTTTACCTGAACGGCCATGTGATCGGACAGATCGGCAACGACGGCACTGACAATGTCGACTATGCCACGACGATAGACCGCAACGGCTCTGTGGACGGCACCGGGCCGTGGTGACTGGCGCCGGTCGCGGGGACGGGCTTGCCGCTGCCGCAGCACTTGCCAAAGCATTCAACTATGTTTTGCGGAAAATTGGCGGAGACGGAGGGATTCGAACCCTCGGTACCGAATTATCAGTACGACGGTTTAGCAAACCGACAGTGAAACGGAAAATTTCCAAGGAAAACCTGATAACTTCAGGAAAGCTGCCGCTTCCAGGATCACGCAGAACGCGCAATCAAGACGACGCCTCGCAAAGAAGGCGGCCACAAAAAGGGGCACAGCGCTTTCTGAACAACATGGGACTGAAGTGCATCATGGGCGTCCATCGACGACCCAATGAAAAAATCGCCGGGAGGGCGGCAACCCTCCTCAGCGACCAATTTCATAGCTGTGCTGCTATCCTCAATCTTTACCGCGCTTTGAAGTCACTCGCAAGGGGCAACCTTGCAGGCGGTGGAATATGAGCACTTGGCACACGCCAGAACTATCGATGAGCCCCATCGATCCGGTGGATCACAACCAAGGGGAGAGCCGAGGCAGTTGCCAGGCAATTGGTGACATAATGAACCGAGGGAAGCGCCGCCGATGGAAAGCATTGGTTCGCAGAAATTCGGTTCGCCGAGATGCGCTACAGGGCTTCTTTCGGTCGTTCGATCCTCGCAACCGAGGTAAAATTCTCAAGGCGGCAGAGCGATATGACAACTTGACGAAGCCTACGGGTAAACGGAACGGTGCTCTCGGCTACACAGGCCTTAAGGTTCTCAAGGCCTTGCTCGAGTTCATCGATTACAGATCTGGTCGTTTAGAGCCATCATATCTCGCGCTTTGCAAAAAGGCGTGCCTCAGCGTCAGCGCGGTGTCGGCGGCGCTCAAACGGCTAGTCATGCATGGATTTCTTGAGTTGAAGCGTCGATACGAGGAAACCGGAAACACCAATGGCGGACCAAGTGTTCGTCAGATCACGAATGCATATCGCATATCGTTGCCAGCCTTGGCCGCCAAAACCTTGCGATCATTCTTGCCAGCGCCCCTTAGCGACGATGAACGTGAAAGGAGAAGAGCGTTGCGTGAGGAAAGAGAGCGGATGATCTGCCAACTTCCAGAATGGCAGCAGCCGGTCATGCGCGCAAATGTCTCCGATCACCAATTAATTGACGTCCTGAACAGCTTAGCAAGAGCCGTTTACGCGATCGAAGAACCCCATGTCCAACTGTGATTCTGCAATGCGAAGAGAGAATCTGCCCGGAGTTTAATTTATGAACACAAACCAGAATTCACATAACCGCAGCTTGCTAGGCATGCTCCTCGGAGCGCCAGAGATTTGTCCTGAATCTACTGAATGGAGCATCCTGCTGTCCCGTTACATCTTGAAAATTCATAGCCTCAAGCGCCAGTCGGCTCCCGGGGTGGCGCACAAAATCAAAAAAACTAACAAGGGAAAATTAGGGCGAAAATCAAATCATATAGCGCGCAGTAAGAGGACACACACCACGCTACCTTGTAGCTGTTGTGCTTAGCGCCGAAATGGCGCAGAAAACCGGCGTTCTAGCGGTTAGACGGATCGATAATCGCGACAGCAAAGCTGTGTTCTGCGCGCGGTTTGGTTATCCACAAACGATAACATGTATATATCTCAATAACTTAGAAAATATCCGTGCGGGTATCCGCCTAATCTCGGCGAGGAGCTAGGCGATGGGGCAGATCAACGTCAAAATCCCAGATGAGATGGAAAAGCGTCTCGATGTCGTGGCTGCAGCGATGGGGATGCAGCGCCCTGATTTCCTGCGGAAAGTGTATCACGAAGTCATTCTCGCGCACGACGGCGGGGGCATTGCCTTTGCTCAAGGTGACAGCGTGCGGATCGATATCAAGGCCAGTCAACTGCTGATCAGGTCAAGGAATTACTCGTAGAAAACGAGCGGTCGCGCCGTGAAAATCTCAAGCTATCGGAGCGCCTTTTGAAGGCTTCAAATGGCGGCGAGGAGGCCCACCGCAATGCCCAAGAAGAACTGACCAAGCGGCTTGTCGCACAGCGCGTGGAAGCCAACTTGCCGTTCCAGAAAGAGGTTGACGCGCTGCGTGCAGACATCGCCGCATTGCCTGACGTAATTGGAATTCAGCTCGCAACAGGACTCACCCCATTGGCAAAGGATTTTGCCAATGTCGCACGGGAAGCGCGCGCCCCGAAGTCGGTTCGCAATCTAATTGTTGGCGGCGAGTTTATTCAGGAGTGGCCCGTCATATCGACGATTGCTGGTGTCTGGTTCATCGTCGGCATTCTTACCCTCTTAATCGGCGGAAATTTCCTGCCGGGGCTCGGAAGGGCGATGGCAAACCAGTTTGTCGACAATGATGTAGCACTTTGCCGACAGCTGAATGATCGCTTTCAAACCGCAGACTGCGCGATGCCAAACCTGAAACGCCGCAGCGCGCTCATCGCCATTGAGTTGGAACAAAAGCCATGATGTCATTCGCCGCGATCGGAAGCGGGTCGGCAGCTGCAGGATATTATCAGAAAGACAATTATTATACCCGAGATCAAGCATTCGAAGCCAGCGAGTGGCAAGGAAAGGCAGCGGAGGCACTCGATCTCAAAGGCCCCGTTGACGAAAAGCAGTTCGAGGAGCTGCTCGATGGTAAGTTGCCGAACGGCGTTGAGATCAAATCGCCTAAGCGGTAAGCATCGTGCAGGCTTCGATGTCACACTTTCAGCGCCGAAAAGCGTCTCGCTGGTCGCGCTCTTGGCGGCGATAAGCGCATTGAAAAGGCGATGCGTGATTCTGCCGAAGCCACGCATGGCTTGGGTCGAGGCTAACCTGATTGAAACGCGGATTTGGGACAAGGAACAAGGTCGTCAGGTCACGGTCAAATCCGACAATATCGCCGTTGCCACGTTCATCCACGATGTGAACCGCAACAACGAACCGCAGCTACATATTCATAATGTGATCGCGAATGCGACGCTTGCACCGGATGGAAAATGGCACGCGATCCGGAACGAAACATTTCTACAACAACCAGCATCTCATCGGTTCGATCCATTCGGCAGATTTGCGCGTCGCGCATTGAAGCGCTGGGATATGAAACCGAGGCTTCCAAAATCGGCAATCGATGGCAATTTCGAGATTGTCGGTGTGGGCCGCAACACCATCGAAGCCTTTTCAAGCCGGTTAGACGAAATCAACGAGCATGTTGCAGAGATTGGCTTCGACAGCCCAAAGGCGCGCCAGATTGCTGCGCTGGAAACCCGCAATCCCAAAGACCCCAATCTCGGCCGCGACGAAGTGGTTGCAACATGGCACGCAACCGCAAAGGAAATTGGCTTCGATCCCAAGCCGTTGATCGCCGCATCGCTAGCGCGGGCGTCGTCCAGCCAGACCGTTTGGACGCGTGCCGCCGAAGGGCTGCGCAGCGCTGGCGCAACGGGATTGGCCTTTGCCGCAAGGATGGGTCTGACACCGAAAGATGGCGATCCATTGGTCCCCGAACGCAAAGGACGGCTTGATCCAGTCAACTATGCCACCGCGCAGGCGGTTGCCTCTGCTGTGCGCGAATTGAGCGAGCGCGAAGCGGCGTTCAGCCGACTTGATGTGATGCGCGCTGCGCTTCAGCATTATGGCCCCTTCAAGGTCGAGCATGTCGAAGCGCGAATTGACCTTCTGGTCGACAAGAAGCTCCTGATCGCAGGCGAGCAGTTGATGACCAAGCCGATGGCGATCGCCCAAGAACAACGCGTAATCACCGCAGCCCGTGAAGGTAATGGTGCGGTGCACCAATTGCGAGCGGCACGGATGTCGCCTGCCCGGTTGCAGGCCGCGGCAAAAGATATCGGGCTTGCGAAGGCTCAACGAAGGCCAGGTCAACGCCGGCATCGATGTGTTGACCAGCACTAACCGTGTTCACCTGATCCAAGGCGGTGCCGGCGTCGGAAAATCCGCAGCATTGGCCCCAGTTGCGGCGATTGCTCGCAGCGAAGGGCGCAATGTCATCGCCTTATCACATGTTGGCCGGATGGCCCGCGAATTTGGTGATAAAGTTGGTGAGAACGGAATGACGGTGGATCGCTTTCTCGGCTCCTACAATGCAATGTTGTCGGGCAAAGCCAGCACGGATCGCATAGCTGAAGCGCGCAGCCAGCTTAGCGGCGCGGTCATCATGGTTGATGAAGCAAGCCAAATTGGCACTGTGCGTTTTGGCAAGCTGGTGGATCTCGCCAACACGATGGGCGCGGCCACGACTGATCTTTGCAGGTGATACGCGCCAGCTTCCTGCCATTGAGGCGGGTAAGCCCTTTGATCGGCTGCAAAACGACGGCCAAGCAATGTCTATCGTCACTGAAAACTTGCGCGCGAAATCACCGCAGATGATTGCGCTCAATGCCTCGCTTGAAGCCAAGGATTTCGGCAAGGCCTTCGAGATTCTTGCCCCCGATACGGTGACGGTGGCCCGGGGCGAAGTGGCGCAAACGGCGGCCCGCATGTGGGTTAATCTTGATAAAGCAGAGCGTGATCAGACGCTGCTCCTGACATCAAGCCGCGCCATGCGCTCTGCTGCCAACGAAGCCGCGCAGATGGGGCTGCGCGACCTTGGCGAGATCGGCGCGAAAGGTATGCAAATTTCACCGTACTCGACCGGATCAACATTGGGCTGGAAGGCGCACGCCAGCTGCGCGGCTACCAAGAAGGCCGCATTGTCGAGTTCAGCAGCAATTTGGAAGTCACAAGGCTTCGCCAAAGGCGAACGCGGTAAAGTTGTCGATGTCGAAGGCGGCAAGGTTGAACTGCGAATGCCCGGCGGCGAACTGCGGAAGTTCGATCCATCGCGCTTGCCGCGCAATCTCACACGCGATGCCGTTGTCATTTTCGAGCAAAAGCAGATTACCCTTCATGAAGGCGACCGTATTCGCTGGACCGCCAGCGATAACACCCGCGATTTCCGCAATGGTGACATCAGCCATATCAAGGATGTCTCGCAGAATGGTTTCACCGTTGAGACCCGCGACGGCCAGCTCCATGCCATCGATCAGGGCGACAAGATGAGCGACCGGCTTGATCTTGCCTATGCGATCAACGTCCACGTCGCGCAGGGTGTCAGCGCAAAACTTGGCATCATGATGATGAGTGCGCGCGAAAAGATGCTCAATAGTGGCCAGGCCTTTCTCGCGGCAGTCACCCGCTTTGCTGAAAAGGTGACTTTGGTGGTCGATGATCCGGGCAAGGTGGAGCGC
Organism: uncultured Alphaproteobacteria bacterium; assembly: GCA_963814305.1. Lineage (GTDB taxonomy): Bacteria > Pseudomonadota > Alphaproteobacteria > Sphingomonadales > Sphingomonadaceae > Sphingorhabdus_B. The sequence goes on along the minus strand of CAWFCI010000010.1, from coordinate 51,436 downwards.
GACGTCATCCACAACCCTGGCGGCAAAACCTCTGCGATTGAGGCAACGCAGAACGCGCCAACGCCTGATAACCGGGATTTTGGAAGCGAACAGCACCAGCCCCAGATCGAGCCACCAACCCCGCCTGAAATCGAAAGAAGCCGCGATTTTGACATGGGAATGTGACGCAACCGCCGCTGTGCGGATGTCCACACGCCCACATGTGAACATGAGAAGGAATGAACATGACCACAATTGCAATCTGTCGCCCAAAAGGGCGGAGCGGGGAAAACCACGCTCGCGATCAATCTTGCCGCCGCCGCCGAACGAGCGGGCGAAGTTGCGCTGATCATCGATACCGATCCTCAGGCTTCGGCTTGCGAATGGGCATCGTGGAGAAAGGGCGATCCGCCCGAAGTAATTGACAGCGCACCGCCGCGTTTGGCCGCCAAGATTGCCCAGGCACGCGAGCAGGGCGCGACCTTCATCGTCATCGACACACCGCCACACGCCGACCTCGCCGCAAGCAAAGCAGTCGAGGCAGCCAGATATGGTTGTGATCCCATGCCGCCCAAGCGCATTCGATCTTGCCGCGATCCGCACCACCGGTCAGCTGGTCAAAATGCTTGGTAAACCGGCTGCGCTGATCTTTACCGCCGGGCCAGCACGCGCGCCGAAAATTTACGCCGATGCAACCGCGCTGGTCGGATCGTTCGGCATCGATGTCTGCCCGCACATCGTCGCCGACCGCGCCGCATTCCGCCACGCCAGCTGCCGCTGGGCAGACGGTGTTCGAGTTCGAACCCGATGGCCGCGCCGCAGCTGAAATCACCGCCGTTCACATGTGGCTATGTGAACAGTTGAACATGTCCACACATCCACAACCTCACAGGAGAACAGCATGAGCCGTTTTGCCAACCTTGCCGACAAACTGCGCGCAGAGGCCGAACCGTCACACAAAGAAATCACATTGCCGCCCAGCACACCGCTGAGCCGGGTCGGCCGCAAGGCGATCTCAGGCTATTTTGCGCCAGAACTCTCGCTCGCGCTGCATCACTGTGCTCGCAAGCATGATCTGTCGCTGCAGGAACTCATGGCGGAGGCGTTTAATGATGTGTTGCGCAAATATGGCGAAAGCCCGGTTGGCGGGTAATCGCGAAGCAAGGAGAAAAACAGCATGAAAACAGACCAACGTCGACGAAGTCGTTCGATGGCCAAGGCATTTGCGGACAAACTTCCCAAACGCTACCCAAGAAAAGTTATTCGGGTGGATGTTACACTGCTGCGCCGCAAGGCCCATGCCATCACCAAACGATCTAGTCATGATCGCATCGTCATCCTGCGATGCGGAAAGCCGCAATGGACACTTATCCATACAGCTTATCATGATTTTCTCATAAATGCGGCACAGCCATGTCCAACGAGGACACTGCATGGCCATGTTGGCAGCGCACATATGGTCTGAGTCTGCGCCGCGCAGCCCTTTACCTATCATGCCCAAGTGGCAAACAACGAGAGGCTCTGACGGCAACCGGATGAAGGTTAGGAATCACGATGTTTGATGCCGTTCTCGCTAACATTGCTACTATTTGATCGAGCGCTCAGCTTCCCTGAAAACTGCCCTACATTCGGGTACTCGCTGGTGGCGGCAAATGGGCTGTTTGCTTAATGTCGGCTCTTCGCTTCGAACGGGTTAAAGCCGCCATTCCGATTTCAGGCAGGCCTCGCTTGGCGAAACATGACCGCAAGTGGCGAGGAATCCGGAAAGTCCTCTGTGGATGACTCCTCGTTGCAAGCATGTTAGCAGGTTACGGCCACTTCAAAGAGCTGCGGTTCTTAGGTTCTTGCTGACCGTCAGGGGCAGGGAGCAAAGCGCCGACCTAGTCTTTTGGCTGCGGTTCCGGATCAATCCAGGGTTCTTCTTCAGGCGGGCGATCCGGATAGCGGTCAGGTTCAATCGGTGGCTGTTCGATCGGCGATTGGTCCGGCCGTTCGCTGGGGTGCCGGAAAGGATATTCGGGCGGTTGCGGCGGACTGTCGGGATGCTCGTCCGGATGTTGCTGGTCATCGCCGTTCATATTCACCTCGCCAGAAAACATTCGGCCTGCGGCTTCCTTGCTGGTTTATGATCTCTCGATCAGCAACCAAGCCGGACAACCGCAGGCCTAGCCAAATGTGTCATCGTCGATCTGTCAGACCCAACACATTCACCGAAGTGAGGATTTGAAAAAGACATTCGACTCGACATCTGACAGTTTGAGAATGACGCAACGCAGTGGATGACGAAATACGTAGATTCCCGAAGTGGATATAGGTTGGCTCCGTGTCGCATTTCTCTGTGCCGTCGGCGCGTGGGCTTGCGAAGCCTATATTGCGCGCGCGACCGTCCCGTGGTTTTTGGGTGCGCTGGCAATACCTTCCGCAGCGGGAACAGGCCGATAGGGGGGGAACGGCAGTGTAGTCCCGCCGCTACATCGTAGTTATCCTTAGGGAACAGAGCGTATTTTCTCGATTTCCTTAATCCGCATGATGCCCCTGTCGCCGAATGTCGGCGTCGTACTCAAAAGAGGTATTTGATTATGCGTCACGAAGACATTGCAAAGGCGGGGCCTTTTGACGCCCTTGAACTAGTGGATTTTAAGATTAAGCTTTCTCAACCAAAAAAGCCCTTTCGTTCAGCAGCTGCTGCGCCGGATATTCCCCCTGCAGTTGGACGGTTCCTCGTGGCGAGCTATATTATGCTGTTGACAATCTTTGCGGTTGCCTTTGCTCATTCAAAAGAGGCGCTGTTCGCGATTGCTATTTGTGCGGTTTTTATGGCCATGTATTTTTCGGTTCCGCGCATTTTTTTTGCTGTGGAGCCCAAACAGGGTGAGCGCCCGAACTTAGATGTTTTTCTCGCTAAGGGTCTGCAAACCTACACGGGCCATTGCAGTGGACAGGACGCGCTTGTGCAAATGCTGATAGTGCCAGTTCTACTCACGCTTTGCGGATTCGCTATGGGCATCTTTGCCTTTTTGGTCGCATAGAGCCAATAGATCATTACCCGTAGGCTGACATATCATCCTAGTCGTCTGGAAGGTGGATGACTGGGGTCCGAACACTAATTGCTGATCCGTCAGGGGAGCTATTGACGGTATCGACACGCATTCCGCAAACCGGATCGATTACTTGTGCCATTATCTACCTCTTCTGCACCCGTGCGCCATCGGTGATCTTCTCGCTTGGGTGCAGGATTACGGCTCGCGCCCTTTTTAAGGCCGCCGAGCAATTCTGCGCGCTCATCATTCATCCGGCCTATTGTGACGGGCACCAGCCTGGCCCGGCCATTTTCCACCGCAAAGACCGCCCATTTGTCCCTTGTCACGAAAGAGCGCACTGACCGGCAATTGTAAGGCATTGGCGCTTTCCCATTCAACGGCACGGATGATGACGCGGTAGCCATGGCCAAGCCTCACCCATTTTTCCGGCGGATCGGTGATGTCGATGATCACATTCACTCGCTGCTCCTCGACACCAAGCGCGGAGATTTTGGTGAACCCAAAAGGCTCGATCCGCCGCACCCTTCCGTTAAGCGGTTGTGCGCCACCCCAATTGTCGATCAAGACGCGCGCACCGGGGGGCAAGCGAACGGCGTCGGCGGAGAGCAGATCGGTGACGATCTCCAGATCGCGCGGATCGCCTAGTTCGACAAGCGGCGTGCCAGCAGCCACCGTCGCTTCGCTTTCGCGCGGCAGGCGCATCACCGTGCCGCTAGTAGGCGAGCGGACGGCAAGCTTTTGCCGGTTTGGGGTTGGGCTGGCTGGTGTAACCAGATTGGCGCGCGCGGCGTCGCGGTCAAAGCGGGCGGCTTCGGTGGCCCTGACGGCTTCCGACACTGCAGCGTTGGAGCGGGAAACCGCTGCATTGGCGCTGTCGAGCGCCGCGCGCGTTGCGAAACCACGGTTGAACAAAGCCTCAACCCGCGCCTGTTGCTGCGCCGCCAGTTTGTGCTCGGCACGTGCTTGTTCGATGCGCGCCGATGATGAGGCAATCACGGCATCAAGCGCCTGGATTTGCGCCCGCACCCGCGTGTCGGTGCGATTGTCAAGGAAATCGGGCGATGTCGGCGTCATGCGGGCGACGATGGTCTGCCCGGCGACCACTGGATCGCCGGGCTCGAGCTCTATCCGCGTCAGCCGCCCGTTGATCGGGGCGGCCACAACAAACAGGTCATGCACACGCGTTTCGCCCTCGTCATTGATGGTGACGGTCATCGGCCCTTGGGTCACGGTCGCAAGGTCAACCGCATAGGGTGGCTTGCGGATGGCGAGGTAGAGCGCTGCAATCACGACGACGGCGATCAGTGCCGATATCGCCAAAGGGCCGGGGCGGAGGAAGCTGCGTTTGGCCATATCAATCCCACGTCTTCAGCACGGCGACCAGATCGAGCCGGTCGAGCCGTCGGCGGACAAACAAGGCGGTGATCGCCGCAGCGAGCAACACCAGCAGCACGGCCTGCGCAACTGTGCCTGCGGTCAGGCCGAAGGGCAGGATGAACAAATCACCGCCCAGGCTGGCGCTCAGCCAACGCGACAGGAAATAGCCAAAGGCGATGCCAAATGGCAGCCCCATGATCGTCAGGATCGCCAACTCGCCGAGCAGGATATAGGATACTTCGGATCGCCTGTAGCCAAGCACGCGCAGCGAGGCGAGGTCGCGCGAGCGTTCCGCAAGGCTGATACGCGCATTATTGTAGATCACGCCAAAGACGATCAGCGCAGAAAAGCCGGTGTTGAACAGCGTAACGATGCCCATTGTCTCACCAACCGTCTCCTCCAGCCCGGTGACCGCGGCAGCGCGCAACGAGACGCCGGCAATGATCGGGGTCGCCTTCAGATAACGATAAAGCTCGTCGATACGCGACGGGTCGACACCCAGATAGGCCCCCGACAGCAAGGGTGCTTCCTTAAGGCGCGTCGCAATCATCTGCGCATCGACATAGGCAGGGCTGCCGACCGCGCTTTTGATGATGCCTGCAACGGGCAGGGTGAAATTGTCCCGCCGCCCCTCGGTCACCTGCACTTCCATCGGGTCGCCGACCGCGAGCCCGAGTTGGTTCGACAGGCCGTAAGAGATCAGCACACCCCTTGCGGGTGGTTCAATGACTCTCCCGTCAATGCCAACAAGCCGGTTGAGGTCCGATGCCGGGCTGGAGGCGGTCAGCCCTTCGGATCGTGATTGCCGCTCGCCGGTCAGCTTGGCGCCAACCACGCGCATCGGCTCAACCCTCCAGACGCCTGGTGCGCGTTGAAGTTCGAACAAGGCCCTTTGATCGCGCGGTTCAGCGAAGGTAACGAGCACATCGGCACGGTTCGATTGGTCAAACAATATGTCGGTCAGCCGCCCTACATTATCCATCGCGCCCGCTGAGGTGATATAGAGCCCCAGCGCAGCCGCCACCCCCAATGAGCCGAGTGCGGAGCGGAAGGGGCGGCGCAATATGCCGCGCAGGATGATCCGCGTCGGTTCGTCGAGCCGACGCAGCCGCGCCAGGAAGCGCGCGATACCGCCAGCATAGTTGGGCGGCAGCGGTGGGCGCATCGCCTCTACCGGAGTCATCCGCCGCACGCGACGCACTGATTGGAACACGCCCAGCAACACGACGATGAAGGTGGTCAGGCTCGCCAGTGCATAGACATCCAGCCCCGGCCTAAAGATCAGGAAAGGGAAAACAAAAAAGTCCTGATACATGCCGGCAAGCCCGCGCCCCAACCAGGAGCCGAGCGCAATGCCCAGCGCCAGCCCCGGCAGCGACAGCGCCACGGCAATCTTGGCATAATGCAGCATGATCGCTTGGCCGCGATAGCCAAAGGCCATCAGCAGGCCGATCACCTCATGCTCCGCATCGATCAGGCGCGAGAGCACCATATTGATCAGGAACGCGGCGACGCCGAGAAAGATCGGAGGAAGTATCGCGGTCTGCGTCTGCAATTGCGCCAGTTCATTGGTGACAAAACGCTCCGAAATCTGCTCACTGCGCGGATAAGCGCTGACCCCGCCATAGCGCGCGAGCAGGCTGTCGAGGCGGCGGATGATATCGCCGGCATTCGCGCCGCGATCAATCCGCACCAGCACCTCGTTGATCGCATCGGTCAGGTCAAGCGAAGCGGCCAGATGCTCCTCACCCATCCAAAGCACGCCAAAGCGGCGGTTGTCCGGGAATATCTGCCCCGGACCCAGCGCATAGACATATTCGGGCGACAGCACCGTCCCAACGACCCGCAAAGGCTGGCGCTTGCCATAAAGCAGTGCGTCAATGCCGTCGCCAAGGCTGATCCGCGCGGCCTCTGCGAACTTCTCGCTCGCCAGCACTTCGTCGGGACGATTGGGATCGGGCCAGCGCCCGCTGCGCAGCACCAGCGCGTTCAAGCGCGGCTCTCCGTCCCATCGGGATCGAGTGAATGCGGGTAGTGATAGGCTCGGCGATCCCGGCGATATCGAGCGTCGCCCCGGTGGTGATCCGCCCCTCGGCCAACGCTGACACCGGGGAAGTCCTTGATCTCATCAAGCACGCTTTTCGGTGCGCGCTTGGCAGGCGCGAAAATGTCTGCAAAGCGGTAGCGGTCATAATAGGCCTCGCGCGTGTCCTCCAGCGAGCGCATCATGCCGAGCGACATCACCACCATGCCCACGCCTGCCGCGATCACCAGCGCAATCGCAAAGGCCTGCTGAACGCATCCGCCATAAGTCGCGCAGCACCTTGCGATCGAGCGGGCTGAGGCCAATCACCATGTCATGTCGCCCGGCCTGCGGCGCTTGGGGTTAGGGCTACTGCTCGGCAAGTTGCCCATCGGCAAAGCGCAACACATGGTCGGCCATTTCGGCGATCACCGCATTGTGCGTGATCAGCAATGTAGTAGTACCCAAGCTCGCGATTGACCTCATCCAGCGCCTCCAGCACACGCACCCCGGTCTGGCTGTCGAGCGCGCCGGTGGGTTCGTCACACAGCAGCACCTTGGGCCGCTTGGCAATGGCGCGAGCTATAGCAACGCGCTGCTGCTCACCACCCGAAATTGCGTCGGGAAATGATCGAGGCGGCGTTCCAATCCCACCAGCGCCAATGCCTCGGCTGGCTCCATTGGCTCGTCGGCAATTTCGGTAATCAACGCGACATTTTCGCGCGCGGTCAGCGAGGCGACCAGATTGTAGAACTGGAAGACAAAGCCGACATGGTGGCGGCGATATTCGGTGAGGCCATGATCGTTCAGGCCCGGTCAGCTCGACATCCTCAAAATGCACATGGCCACTGGTCGCCTGATCAAGCCCGCCGACAATATTGAGAAAGGTCGATTTCCCAGAACCGCTGGGCCCGAGCAACACCACCATCGCCGATTGCGGCACATCAAGATTGACGCCGCGCAAGCGCCAGAACCGCCGTGTCGCCCTCGCCATAGGTCTTGGTAAGGCCTTCGATCCGGTAAAGCGGCGCGGCAGATGCCATCTGATGGTCCCTCTCGCAGGTTACGCGGCAAGGTAGGGCGGCAGCCGATAGGCCCGCGATAAGTAATATTACGGGTCCATATCGGCGCGAAGTAAGGGGCAATACGGAAAGAAGCCCCTTGCCGACTCGGCTATGGCTGGGTCTTTGGACAGGAGACCTTCCATGCAGACCAAGAACTGGATTGGCATCGCATCAGCAGTCGGCGCAGCGGCCGTCGCTGGCGGCACTTACTGGCTTTATCGCCATGATCTGAACGATCGCGCCGCGACGCTGAAAGCGAAAAGCCGGATTGCACCGACATCACACGGCATGATCGAATATGCGCGCGCGGGGAGTGGACCGGCAGCGCTGGTGATCCACGGCGCGGGCGGCGGTTATGATCAAGGACTGTATCTGGCGGATAAGATGCTCGGCGAAGGGCATGATGTGATCGCGCCATCACGCTTTGGCTATCTGCGCACGCCAGTACCGAAAGACATTTCGCATGCCGTACAGGCTGATGCGCATGCGGCTTTGCTCGACAAATTGAATGTGAAGGACAGCATCGTCATGGGCGTGTCGGCGGGTGCGCCAAGCGCGATCGAATTTGCCATACGCTATCCCGAACGAACGCGTGCCCTGATACTGGTAGTGCCGCGCAGTTACGATCCGGCCAATCAGGTTGGTGTCGATCAAACGCCGCATAACAAGGCAATCATCAGCATGTTCGAAAAGTCAGCCGATTTTTCCTATTGGGCGGCAACCAAGATCGGGCGCAAACAATTGGTTCGCTTCTTCGGGGTCGATCCCGAATTAGAGGCGAATGCCGCTCGGCAAGAGCGCGAGAAAATCACCGGACTGATCGCCGACATGCTACCCTTGTCGGAGCGGGTCGATGGCATCATCGCCGATACGACCAGCAAGTTGGAGCGCCCTGATTTCGAACGGATCATCGCCCCAACACTGGTAATCTCTGCCGAGGACGATCTCTACCATACGCTTCCCGGCGCACGCTTTGCCGCCGAGCATATTCCCAATGCCGAGCTAAAGGTCTTCAAGACCGGCGGTCATCTGCTGATCGGGCATGGCGAAAACAATCGTAAGATAATCAGGGACTTCCTTACACGTTATGCTGAAACGGACGCTGTAGCGCCGGATGGGAAAGCAGCTCGTGAACCAGTGGCCGCAAATTTGCATCATTAGACGGAGTTAAGATCATGATGGATATTCCTACACGCAGAGCGGCTTTGCGCCTCGGATTAGTGGTCGCTGCAGGCTTGCCCTTGGCGGCATGTATGACGCCTACACCTTATCAACCAGAGGTGCGGGGTCAGAAGATCCATGGCGGCTACTCCGAGCAAAAGCTTGGCGAGAACCGCTATATGGTGAACTTTGACGGCAACACGCTGACCTCGCGCGAGCGGGTTGAGGGCTATCTGCTCTACCGCGCCGCCGAGCTGACTGTGCAGAACGGCTATGATTGGTTCCGCATCGCCCACCGAGAAACCGAGCGCGACCGGCGGACCTATTATGAACCGAGCTATCGGCCATATTATGGTTATGATTACTGGCGGCCCTATTGGCGCTATTATCGCCCGCGCTACGGCTGGTATGTCTGGCATCCCTATGATCGCGATCCTTTCTGGGCCGACGATATCGACGTCACAACGGTCGAGGAATTTGAAGCGCATGCCGAGATCCTGATGGGCCGGGGCGCGGTATTGCAGGACGAAAGCGTGTTTGATGCGCGCAAGGTGATGGCTGATCTTGGGCCGTCAATTGTAAGACCGAAGCCGCGCTGATGAAGCCTGTATATTTTGATCTTTCGGTCAACGACCTTCCTTCCGCACGCACCTTTCTGGAGCGGGTTTTCGGGTGGCAATTCGAGCAGTTTCCTATGCCGTTTGCCTATTACCGGATTACCGCGGGTCCAGCTGATGAGGTGGGGATTGACGGCGGGATTGGCGCGATTGCCAATGCTACCGACCCGCCGATGACTGTTCTTACGTTGCCAGTATCGGACCTGAAGCCAATGATTGCAAAAGTGGAGGCGAACGGCGGCAAGATATTAGGGCCGATATTGGATATCCCGGGTGTTGGACAGCATGTCACTTGCCTGGCCCTCGGTGGACTGTCGTTCGGCCTGTTGCAGACGTTCGATACTGCCAAACCACCCGAAAGTTGATCGGGTTTAAGCCGACTTCGCCGTCCGCAATCCAAAGGCATGGGCCTTATCGAGCAGCGCGATCACTTCCTTGTCGCTGGTCTGGGTGAAGTCGCGGTAGAAGGCGCCGACGGCGCCAAAAGGCTCATAGGTTTCCAGGCAGACGACTTCGTCGCATTCATGCCCCAGCTCGGCGATGGTCGACGGCGGCGCGACCGGCACGGCGAGCACCAGCCAAGCGGGATCATTTTTGTTGGCCCCGCGCAACGCTGCCTTCATGGTGCTACCGGTGGCGATGCCGTCGTCGATGACGATCACTGTGCGGCCCTTGATCGGGATGGGCGGGCGGTCGCCGCAATAGGCTAGTCGCCGCCGGTCAATTTCAGCCAGCTGGCGACGCATTTCGGTGCGGATGTAGTCGGGCTTTGGCCCAAGTTGACGGACAATGTCTTCGTTGAGCACCAGTTGTGGGCTCGCCCCATCGACCACCGCGCCAATACCGAATTCCTCATATCCCGGTGCGCCGATCTTACGCACAAACAGCAGGTCGAGCGGTGCATCCAGGGCCTTTGCTACGTCATACGCCACGGGCACGCCGCCGCGGGGCAGCGCCAGGATTACCGGATGCTCACTGGCGAACCGGATGAGCCGTTTGGCCAGCTTTTCGCCAGCCTCGCGCCGGTCTTCGAATGGATAATGACGGTCGAAAATGCTGTTCATCCTCTCACCTGTTTGCGCGCGAAGTGGGCAATGAACCAGCTGCTTGCATGCGCGATTACCTGTTGAAGCGTACCCGGCTCTTCAAACAAATGGCCAGCACCCGGAACGATGTGGATCTTCTTTGGCCCGTTGAGTGCATCAAATGCCTGCTGGTTGAGTCCGATCACCGGGCCATCGAGACTGCCCACCAGCAGCAGCGTTGGCGCACGGACCAGCGGTAGCGCCTCACGCGCCAGATCGGGCCTACCGCCGCGCGAAACTATTGCCGAGATCGCCGGGTCAGCTGCGGCTGCGACCAAAGCAGCCGCGGCTCCAGTACTTGCGCCAAAATAGCCGATGGGCAGGTTTTGGAGATTCGGCTGCTGCCGCACCCAGTTCGCGGCCGACGCCAGTCGTCGGGCGAGTAACGCGATGTCAAAGACGTTTGACCGATTCTGCTCCTCGGCTTCGGTCAGCAGATCAATTAGCAGCGTTGCGATATGATCGCCCTGCAGCGCCGCTGAGACATGGTTGTTGCGCGGGCTTAGCCGTCCACTGCCGCTGCCATGCGCGAAAATGACAAGGCCGATTGGGTTTTCCGGAACCGCCAATATCGCCTTGAGCGCAAAATCGCCGACCGATACTTCCCGCAAATATTGGTGAGCTAACTGGTCCATCTTACAATCCAAAGGGATAGGTCTCAGGCGCGCCATGCGGCTTTTCATGGCCCAATGGCGTCACCGCCTTGGTCTTTTCAAACCAGACATAGGCATCGAACTGGTCGGCGAGGATTGCTTCGAAATAATGGCTGAGCAGCTCGGTTTCCGGCCTGTAAACGACACCGATGGCACGTTCGAGCAATGGCTCGCGCAAGATATGCGCCAGCGCCTGCCTATTGCGCCCGCGCCAGTCAGTCAGGGTCCGGTCAAGGCCCGTACTGCGAAAGGCATGCTCATAGCTGTCGGGGCGGGCGGGCTGGACCGTTTTGATGTGCATGTCGGCACCCCAGTCGCTTGCAGCAGCCACCATCCCCGTGTCGGTTCCAAAGCCAATCAGCACGGCATCATCGCCATAGGCCACGCGACAAAGCTGGCCGATATTGAATTCGCCATTCCAGCCCATTGCGGTCGCCGAGGCATCGCCGATGTGGGAGTTATGCGCCCAGACCACCGCTCTGGTGCCGACGCCACGATGCGCGATGACAGCCTCCAGTGTGTTGAACATATGCCGGTCGCGCAAATTCCAAGACGCAGCGGAACTTTGATACATGGCGCGGTAATAGCGTTCGGCGGCCTGCACGACCCTCGCATTTTGCGCAGCATCGAACCAAGCTTCGCCATCGTCCGCCAGATAGCCCAGTCGCTTTTCGAGCAGCTTGTGCAATTGCGCGACGACAGCATCCTCGCAACTGCCGCGCTCGCCAGAGACGACCGCACGGCCATAGCGCGCGGGTTCATCCTGCCACGGTGTTAGACAACCATAGCGCCAGCGCGCATCCGCGGCCTCATCCGGATCGACCTTGTCGAGATAGGCCAGCACCGAATGGATCGACTCGCTGAGGCTATAGACGTCGAGGCCGTGGAAGGAGACTTTGGCCCTGTCGGGCAGCGTCTCGTTGTGACTGCGCAGCCAGTCGGCAAAGGCCAGCACTTCGACATTGCGCCACATCCATGTCGGGAAGCGGACGAAGGATTCACCCCGGCGCGGGCGTTTGGCGTGGTGGCGGACATAGCCGTCGATCCGTGCGGCATCGGGCCAGTCGGCCTCGACGGCGACAACGGTAAAACCATGATGCTCGATCAGCCAGCGCGTGATCGCGGCGCGCGCCATATAAAATTCGGATGTGCCATGTGTCGCCTCGCCCAACAGCACAATTTGCGCATCGCCAAAGCGATCGAAAAATTTGCCGAACGCTTCCTGCTGTTCGGGCGGCGGCAACGGCTCTGCATGATTTTTCAGCGCCTCAATGAGCCGATCCGACGCCACCCGCCGGGGCCTGTCCTGCAACGAAATATTGCCCATGTCTGCCTTCCGAAGATCAGCTGAAAAGCGAATCATAATGTTATGGAACAAGCCGCGGCATCCGGTTGTTTGCGTATCGGGGCGTTACGTATGCTTACTGAGTTACGCGTTCCGCCCTGCCTGCTCGCAAAACGCCGCTTTCTGCGACTGTATCGGGAGATGGCAGGTTGAAATCGCAACAACATTATGTTCGCTTTGTCCGCTGGTTCGACGAGATTGGACTTGATGACTTCGATCTGGTCGGCGGCAAAAATGCGTCGCTTGGCGAACTGGCAGGGAGTTTTGGTGACAGCATCAAGGTACCGGAAGGGTTTGCGATCACCTCCGAAGCCTATCGGCGATTGGTCGACAGCGGCGGGCTTTGGCAGCAGATGATGACAATATTGGACGCGACCAACTGGCGCGACCCGAAAGCGACCGGGCCAGCTTCTGCCAAATTGCGCAAGCTTATCCGCAATGCACCGCTGCCCGATGGCCTGATCACCGATATCGAGATTGCCTATCGCCGCCTGGAGCGCGATTTCGGGCGCGGTGTCGCGGTTGCGGTGCGCAGCAGTGCGACGGCGGAGGACTCGCCAACGGCTTCGTTCGCGGGCGTGCATGAAAGTTTCCTCAATGTGCGCAGCGCCAAGGATTTGGTAAAGGCGGTCAGGGATTGTTTCGCCTCGTTGTTCAGTGAGCGCGCGATATCTTACCGGATCGACAAAGGCTTTGCGCATCATGCCGTCGCCTTGTCGGTCGGCGTGCAGCGCATGATCCGCGCCGACCGCGCGAGTTCGGGGGTGATCTTCACGCTCGATACCGAAAGTGGCAGCCGCGATGTTGTGCTGGTCAGCGGTGTCTGGGGGCTGGGCGAAGCCATAGTGCAGGGCATTGCCGATCCCGACGAATTTCTCGTACATAAACCGACACTGAAGCTGGGGCAAGCAATTATGTGCTGCGGCGGCGGATTGGGGCGAAGCAGGTCAAGCTGGTTTATGCCAAGCGCAGCGAAAGTGGTCGCACAAAGTGGAAGCCGGTCCCGCGCAAGATGCAGGAGGCAGCCTGCATATCTGACGCGGAAATCCTGGACCTCGCCCGGCAGGCGATGCAGATTGAGGAGCATTATAGCGCGCATTATGGCGCGCCGACGCCGATGGATGTTGAATGGGCGAAGGATGGCCCGGATGGCGAGCTCTACATCATCCAGGCGCGGCCGGAGACGGTGCATGCGGGCGCTGCGACAGGCGGCATTCAAGCTATACCGGCTGACCGGCAGTGCGCCGGTTGATCCTCTCGGGGCAGGCTGTCGGACAAGGGATTGCGACTGGCTCGGTTCGCTTTATCGCAACCAAGGAGGACTTGGGAGATTTGATCGAGGGCGATGTGCTGGTTGCGGAAACCACGGCGCCGGATTGGGAATCGGCGATGAAGCGCGCGGCGGCGATTGTCACCGAACATGGCGGGCGGACCTGCCACGCAGCCATTGTTGCGCGTGAGCTGGGCATTCCGGCGATTGTCGGCGCAACAGGTGCCCGTTCTTGCTGAAGCCGCAACAGGAAATCACGGTCTCTTGTGCCGAAGGGGAAAGGGGCAAGGTCCGCGACGGCCATGTGCCTTTTGCCATCGATACCGTTGATGTCGGCCATATCAGTCCGGTCGGCGTCGAGATCATGGTCAATATTGGCAATCCCGATATTGCCTTTCGCACAGCGGCGCTGCCGGTGGCCGGCGTTGGCCTGGCGCGGATCGAATTCATCATTGCCGATGCGATCCGCGCGCATCCGATGGCGTTGTTGTTTCCGGAACGGGTGAAGAGCGCCAAGGTCAGGCGCGAGCTTGCCAAGCTTACCAGCGGCCATGCCTCCGGCGCCGACTTTCTTCACCACCCAACTGGCCGAGGGCATGGGCGTTATCGCTGCTGCCTTTTTCCCGCGCCCGGTGATCGTGCGAACGTCCGATTTCAAATCGAACGAATATGCGTCGTTGCTGGGTGGCGCGGATTTCGAGATGGTCGAGAACAACCCGATGATCGGTTTTCGCGGAGCTTCACGTTACATGCACCCTTCCTATCGCCCTGCCTTTGAGTTGGAATGTGCGGCGATCAAGCGCGTTCGCGACGAGATGGGGCTGAGCAAATTTGATCGTCATGATCCCCTTCTGCCGCAGCCTGAAGGAAGCCAATGAAGTGCTCGACATCATGGCGCGCTGTGGCTTGAACCGGGGCGAGAATGGCCTGCAGGTCTATGTGATGTGCGAAATCCCTTCGAATGTGATCCTGGTCGACGAGTTCGCCAAATTGTTCGACGGTTTTTCCATCGGTTCGAACGACCTGACACAATTGACGCTGGGCATAGACCGCGACGCCGACATTTTGGCCGATAGCTTCGACGAGGAAGATCCGGCGGTCCTCAGCATGATCGAGCAAGCCATTGCCGGCGCGCACCGGGCGGGTCGGCACTGCGGTATTTGCGGGCAAGGTCCGTCGGATCGGCCCGGCTTTGCTAAATGGCTGCTCGACCGGCATATCGACAGCATCAGCCTGAATCCGGACAGTGTGCTGAGCGTTATGCAGCGCCTTTCCAAGCCGGAATAGCACTACGCAACATTGCGTATCCCGTCGCCCTGAGATGCTCGGCAATATGTTGCGCCATGACTTGGAAAACCATCCGCCTCGAACTCGCCCGCACGCCGGAATTTCCGGAAGGGTCCGCCGCTCATGCCTATGTGTTGCGCGCTGCCGATTGACGATCAGGGCTATATCGAACGCGATGCGATAAAGCATCCAAGTCAAAGCCCGATGGTCCACCGCATATGGCCGGGCGAGCCTGATCGGAACGGCGTGGTGATCAGCCAACGGGCGGGCTGGGCCTTTTCCTATGAGGTTGGCGACGCCGATGATGAAGGGATTTTCCAGCTCGAACATCATCCGATCCGGGTCGGCGAATATCTGACGATCACCGAGACCGACGGCGAACGCCTGCCATTCAAAGTGGTAAGCTGTCACGAATAGCTGGCGGCGAAAAAGGAGGCCAGCGATGGCGCGAATGAAGGCTCCCTTTGTCTATTTTCTGATGGTTTATCTGGCAGGCTTTGCGCTCGGCACCGTGCGCGAGTTTTTTGTGACTCCTTATGTCGGCCTCACGGCTGCATTGTGGGTCGAGGTGCCGATCATGGCAGTGATTTCCTTCTTCGCCGCGCGCTTCGTCATCGAACGGGCACCCGAGGTCAAAGCCGATGGCGACCGGCTGTTTGTCGGCTGCGCGGCCTTTATCATGTTGCTGATTGCCGAAGAGGCGATGGCGCGGATTATTGCGCGGGATTTCGGTCTTTACCCTATGGGCGGATTTTGAGCCGCTGGCCGCGCTCGCCAACATTTTCGGGCTGGCGCCGTTCATGCTGATGCCGCTGCTCTGTGGCGCGCATCGCCAACTGCCGGGAATTCGGCTGATGCTGTCGCGCCGCCATCCAGTTGGGTTTGCCACTGTGTGCTGGCGCTCTGGCTTTGGGTTTTTCCCAGCACGCAACCGGTTTCGGCTCATTGGCGTGCAGTTTTTGGCCGTTGCTTGCGAGATGATTGGCTATCTGGCTGGCTGGTATCTGGACCGTGTTTCCGCGTTGGAGCCTTGCGGTTCCGCCGCCTTCGCCGCGTGATCGCTGCGGTACGGGGCGGACGAAAGACACCGGCCAAATTTGGTCTTCGGTGGATGGCGTGCAATTGTTCGTTCAGCCTTGCCTTGCTGACTTTCGCCGCAGGCGGATCTTCGGCGAGGCCTGGCGCGGCCACTCAACCGCCGCCCATCGCCATCTATCAAACTCGCTTTGCCGCTAAAGGGAACTGACCTGATCGTCGCCAATGGCGGATCGAGCCTGTTACTGAACGCACATCAGGATACTCTCGACCTTTCGATACCGCGCCACCGGCTCTGGCACGGGCAGAGCTATGGCGTCGATCTTGTGGCGATGCCTCGGCTGGGAACGACATCGGATGGATTCAGGCCAGCGAACCCCAAACGCTACGCTATCTTCGGGCGACCGGTCCACGCCCCTTGCACTGGAACAGTTGTTACGCTGAGCAACGACCGGCCCGACCTTGCAGTCCCTATGGTCGACCGCAAGATTATGGAGGGCAACCATATTCGGCTGCGCTGCAGTGGCGTTGAGGTGGTGTTGGCACATCTGAAACAGGGCAGCGTCAAAGTAGCGGTGGGTCAAACCGTAACTGTCGACCAAATCATCGGCGCGGTCGGCAATAGCGGCATGAGCGACGAACCCCATCTCCACATCCACGCGCAAACCCCCGGCACAGCGGCTTGGCCCCTTTTCGGGCAAGCCTGTCGCCATGCTGTTCAACAACCGCTTTCTCGCCCGCAACGACAGGATTTGACGCCATGACAAAGCCCCTCGCAAAATTGCCATAATGGATGCCCATCCAGACCCTGATCCCGCCCGCTACATCCACGCGCTCGCCGAAGCCTATTGTGAAGGCGCGCGAGGTGCCGGGCATGAGGTTCGCCACATCATGCTCGGCGATATCAACATGCCGATCCTGCACAGCCGCGAAACCTGGATGCACGAAGACGCGCCAGAAGATGTGAAAGAGGGACAAGAGGCGATATTGTGGGCCGATCATATTGTCTTTCTGTATCCGCTGTGGCTGGGTGACATGCCTGCCTTGCTGAAGGCGTTTCTGGAACAGGCTCTGCGCCCCGGAGTTGCGCTGCAATATGGCGAGAGTGCTGCGCCTGCAAATTGCTGAAGGGCAAATCGGCGCGGCTGGTGGTAACGATGGGGATGCCTGCTTTCTTCTACAAAGCCTATTATGGCGCGCACAGCGTTCGCAGTTTTAAGCGCAACATATTGCAGCTTGGTTGGCATCGATCCGGTCACCACTTCGCTGATCGGCAATGTCGAGGGCAGTGCAAGCCATCGCGCGCGCTGGTTGAAGCGGATGAAGGACTATGGCGCTGAGGGCGATTGAGCTCAGATCAGGAAAAAGGCGATGGCGACCACGCCCATCACTGCCGTCGCCAGCCAGCCTCCTGCTGCCAGTCGGCCCGATACGGCAAGCTTGCCCATGACTGCGGGATTGGTCGAGATCAGCATCATTACCACCATCAGCGGTGCGGCCAAAATGCCGTTAACCACGGCAGCCCAGTAGAGCGCCTTGATCGGATCGATACCGACATAGTTGAGCGTGAGGCCCAGCAATTGTGGCCACCGCGATAGTGGCGTAAAAGGCCTTGGCCTCGCGCGGTTTGCGGTCCAGCCCTTCAACCCAACCGAAACTTTCGCTGACCGCATAGGCGGCTGAGCCCGCCAATATCGGCACTGCCAGCATGCCAGTGCCGATGATGCCGACGGCAAATAGCGCGAAGGCGAGATCTCCGGCGATCGGCCTTAAGGCCTCTGCTGCCTGCGCCGAGGATTTGATGTCGGTAATGCCATGCGCGTTCAGCGTGGCTGCCGTAGCAATGACGATGAAAAGCGCAGTCAGGTGAGAAAAACCCATCCCCACCATCGTATCATGCCTGATTCTCTTGCAGTTCACTTCCTGCGCGACGCGGAGCCACACATAAAGGTTTCACATGGCGGCGATGCTGTTCCTCAACCTCTTGCCCCGCCTGCCAGAAAAACAGATAGGGGCTGATGGTTGTGCCCAATATCGCAACCAAAGCCATTGCTATGTGCACTGTCGAATGTGAAGCTTGGAACGAAAGTACCATACAGTGCTTTGCCCCAATCAACGCCAGCGACGAAAACGACGGCGACGTATGACAGCAGCGCGAGTGTGCTCCATTTGAGGATGCGGGAATAATGGGCATAGCTCATGAATATTTCGAGCAGCACGCAGATAATCGCAAACACGCCGGCATAGGCCATCACCGGCCCGCCAATAAGTAAGCCCAGCGCTGCACCCATCGCTCCCAGATCCGCACCTAGATTGATGACATTCGCGACCAGTAAAAGGTTGACCACAATTTGCAACAACCAGCGCGGATAGTGACGTCTAAATTTTGAGCGACGCCTGCACCCGTTACCGATCCGATCTCGGCGCTGATCGCCTGGATCGAGGCGAGCAACGGATAGCTGAACAGGATCGCCCAGCCCATGCCAAAACCAAATTGCGCGCCGACCTGACTATAGGTGCCAACGCCGCTGGGGTCATCATCGGCAGCACCCGTTACCAGGCCCGGACCGAGCTTGGCAAAGAATAACTTGAGTTTTGAGCGCGGCGCATGTGTTTTGAAGCGATGAGGTTTTGCGGATGATTTGTGCATCATTCTACTTTGCGCTGCTCTTCATCCATAGGCGCATACGTATTGTCACTGGGGCCGAAAAATTCAGTCAATTTATATCAACGGTTTACTAATCAGCTTCTGCAGCACTGATGGAATTGCCTCTGGCAAATCTTCGGCTATCAGTCCGATGCCAAATGCATGCGCTGCCTCGCCATGCAGCCAAACGGCCGCCACCGCCGCATCAAAAATATCCATTCCCTGAGCTATCAAGCCCGCGATGAAGCCAGTCAAAACATCGCCACTCCCTCCAGTTGCCAATTGCGGCGGCGCGTTGGTGTTTATGATTGTGCGACCGTCTGGCGCAGCAATTATTGTTGATGCACCTTTCAGGACGATGACTGCATTGCTCATACGCGCCGCTCGCTTGGCACGAGACCGGCTGGGTCCCTTCAAATTGAATAGCTTGGCAAATTCGCCTTCGTGCGGTGTCAAAACGCAAGGACCGCAAATTGCATCGAACAATACACAAGGCGCATCGGCAAATGCCGTCAACGCATCCGCATCCAGGACGACTGCACGCCGAGTAGCCAAAGCGGCGAGCACATATTTGCGTGTGTGTTCATTTGCACCTGCCCCTGGCCCCAATGCCAGCACGTTCTTCCGTTCGTCTGCCAGCAACTCCAAAAAATCCCCTATGGTTGGAGAATTGCAAAACGATTGCTGAAGTAAGCGTCGAAGCATATATCGGCCAAGCCTTTTTAGGTGCAGCTAACGATACCAATCCAGCGCCAATTCGCATCGCACCGCGCGCCGTCAGTCGGCTTGCGCCAGTCGTCAATTCTCCGCCCAGAACCAAGACATGACCGCGCGTATATTTATGATCCTCAAGCTTTGGCCAAGGATAGCCGTCGATCCAGAGACTGGGTGTGTTTTCTTTAGCCATAGCGCCTCTTTGCCTTGCGCGACACACTACGCTGCATCCGTATTGTCCCTGATATGGCTTCGAAACATCGGCCGCTAAAACCTTCTCATCATAAATTTTGACGCGGCCAGTCCCGCCATCGTCCTGAGGAGAAGCCATCATGAAATCGATATTGGTTCACGTCCATGAAGATCCCGGAATGGAAGCCCGGTTGCAAGCCGCGCTATCGATTGCACGCGCAGCGAGCGGCCATGTCAGTTGTCTGCATGTGACCCCGATCAGTTACTATATCGCGTCCGATGGCATCACCGGGGCCTATATGATGCCCAATTTTGCCGAGACGCTTAGCGAGTTGGAAAAAAAGATCCGCTCGCGCATTGAGGATCATCTGAAAAATGAGGATGTCTCATGGGATTATGAGCATGTGGACGGTGATCCAGCGCGGGAAATCATCAGCCGCGCGTCATTGGCCGACTTGGTCGTTCTTGGTCGCAGCCAGCACCGCGAAACCGGCTTGACGCCTATGACGCTGATTGGCGATGTCCTGCAAAGTGCAGCCGCGCCGATCCTGGTACAGCCGCAGGACCTGATGCGTTTCGATCCTTTTGGTCCGGCAGTGGTAGCCTGGAATGGCAGTTTTGAAGCCGCCAACGCGCTTCGTGCGGCCCTGCCACTGCTGCAAATGGCTTCGACCGTGCATATCGTGACCGTTGAAGAGCCCAAGGAAAACATGCTGCCATCGCTGGCCGTCTCAACCTATCTAGCCCGGCACGGCATCGGCTCCGAACTGCATGCGCGGCCCGTTTCCGACAGTCCTGTCGAGCATGCGATAAAGGAAACGGCCGACGTCATGGGCGCAGGCTATATCGTCATGGGGGGCTATGGCCATAGCCGGGCACGGGAATTCTTGTTGGGGGGTGTGACGCGCAGCATGATCAAGGATTGCGCCGTCCCGCTGATCCTAGCGCACTGATCGATGATGATTGGAGGCGACCTGGCCTATCGTGATCTGGGGGTCGCGCTGGCTGCTGGCCTGTTGGTTGGTATCGAAAGAGGCTGGCGGCAGCGCGATGTAACGGCGGGTGGGCGCGTCGCTGGTGTGCGCACCTTTGCATTGCTTGGCGGCTTGGGCGGACTCATTGGCCTGCTGTCCAGTCAGAATCAGATTGCGATTCCCGCGATCTTGCTGGCCGCTGCGGCGATCATGCTCGTCGCGGGCTATATCCGCTCAATGTCGAGCGCTGACGATGTTAGTATCACCAGCCTGATCGCTGCACTGCTGACGCTCACCATTGGAATATTGGCGACATCAGGACGGCCGGCGCTGTCGATGGCGGCGGCCGCGGTGGTGACAATGGTCCTGGCATTGCGCACCACCCTGCACGGCCTGGTCAGAAAGCTGGGGGAAGCGGATGTCATCGCGCTGGCCCGTTTTGCCATCATAGCAGGAGCAATATGGCCGTTTTTGCCGAACGAACATTACGGTCCGTATGATGCATGGAATCCTCAACAACTATGGTTGGTGGTGGTCTTTGTTACCGGGCTATCCTTTGCCGGATATATGGCAAGCCGGGTCTTTGGCGGGCAAAAGGGGATATTGGCGACAGCCATTATTGGCGGTGCCTATTCGTCGACCGGCGTGACCGCGTTACTGTCCCATCGGCTGCGCACCGAAAAAACCGGCCATGGCACTTTATCAGCTGGGATTGCGCTCGCTACGTCTATCAGCCTGGCGCGCTTTTTGCTGCTCACCTCTATTCTCGCCGGCTTTGCCTTTCTGCCGGTGTTGCGACTGGCTGGCGCTGCTGTGATAGTGGGCGTGGCTGCTGGAATTTGGTTGCTGCGTGATCGCGCGCCGACAGGGGCCGAACCGACCCCGCTGCCGGGCAACCCAATTGCCATCCTCCCAGCTCTTGGCTTTCTTTTGCTCGTCGCGGTGATGGCCGTCGCTGCCCGCTGGGCAGAAGCGCGTTATGGCGGCGCTGGGGCATCGGCGCTGATAATCTCAATCGGCCTGTTCGATGTCGATGCGGCGATCATTACACTGGGCGGGCTTGGTCCGGCGGTGGTCGCACCGAAGCTTGCAGGACTGGCGTTGGTCGGGGCGGTGCTGGCGAACATGCTGGTAAAGATCGGCGTCGTCGCGATCTATGCCGGGCCGAAAAACGGAAAAACGGCCATTATCGCTCTGTCTGCCGCCGCCGCCACTCTGGCCGCAGGGGGAGCGATTGGAATAATGACAAGACAAGGGGGGTAAAATGAAAGCGGAACCAGTTGAAATCACATTTCATGGTGCGGCAGGAACTGTCACCGGATCTTGCTTTGAAGTTAAAGGGAATGGGAAATCGATCCTTGTCGATTGCGGCATGTTTCAGGGGACGCGTTCACTAGAGGCGCTCAACCATGAAACGCTGCCGTTCGATCCGCACAGCATCAGCACCGTCATCCTGACCCACGCCCATCTCGATCATTGCGGGCGACTGCCCTATCTGGTGACGAGCGGCTGCCGAGCGCCGATCTGGATGACCACTCCGACCGCCGACATCATTGAGCCCTTGTTGCTCGATTCCGCCAAGTTGCAAGCGGCCGACGCAACACGGCGCAACCGTCGGTCGGATCGCGCAGGGCTTCCACCGTTCATTCCGCTCTACACCGGCGATGATGTTGCTACTTGTATGGGGCAGGTGCGCGAAACGAGCTATTGCCAATGGAATGATCTGGGTGATGGCGACGGCTTTCGCCTTTGGGATGCGCGCCATATTGTTGGATCGGCGTCGGTGGAACTCAAGCTGGCGGGGCAGCGCCTGCTATTCTCTGGCGATATTGGGGGTGGATCGGCGATCCATTGCTCCGATTCCGAACTTGGCGGCTATGATCAGATCATATGCGAGGCGACCTATGGTGACCGCGCGCGTGAACCGGTGCTGATCAGCGACCGGCGTGAGCAGTTGGCCAAATATGTCGATGAGACGTTGAGCCGAGGCGGCAATTTGCTGATCCCGGCCTTTGCCGTCGAACGCACACAGGTTGTCCTTGAGGATCTGGTGGCCTTGTTCGAAAGCAAAAGGTTGCGGCCATTCACGGTCTTTGTGGACTCGCCTTTGGCTGAACGGGTGACGCGCGCAACGCAGCGCCATCGTCATGGCGGCTATGACCTACTGAGTGTGCCCAATATCCGCTTCATTCATGATGTAGAGGAATCGAAGAAGCTCAACAGCATGAATGGCGCCGTGATCATGGCGGGATCGGGGATGTGTCAGGGCGGCCGCATACGGCATCATTTGATCCACAACCTGCCGCATCCAAAGGCGCGGGTGTTGCTTGTCGGCTATCAGGTTGCCGGGACGCTTGGCTCCGTATTGCGCGATGGCGCACGCCATGTCCGCATTTCGGGCCATGATGTTCCCGTTAGGGCAGACGTCAAAATGCTCGATAGCTACTCGACCCATGCTGATCGTCCCGCCTTGCTGGAATGGATCAAGACGAGAGCACCGGTCTCGGGTTCAGTCTTCCTGGTGCATGGTGAAGCGCATTCGTTACAAACATCGGAGACGGATGTTGCGGCAGCAACAGTGGCCGGGTCGGTTGTTACCCCGATGCTCGGCGAACGTTGGACCGTATCCGCCAATCACCCAGCAAAACGCGCAGGCACAGCGCGGGCTGATCTGGATGCCCGAATTAAGCCACGCGACTGGACCGCCAGTCTGGCCGCACTTGAATCTGGCTTGGCAGACCGTCTGCGTGCGCTTCCATCTGATGCCGCGCGAGAACGGGCGCTGGCTTCGCTGACGCGAACGCTGGAGCGGGCGGAGGGACGCTGACCTAGGGGAATCCCCATAAGGGCCATTCCCGATTTGCGCGGGTTGGCTGCATGCTCAATATTGATCGGCAGGGGCCAATCAACTGGTTCAGATATTTAGGAGAAATTCCATGAAAACCGACAGCCAATTGCAAAAGGATGTGATGGCGGAACTCGAATGGGAGCCCCGCGTGGATCATGCCAATATCGGCGTTGCCGCCAATGACGGCGTGGTGACCTTGTCCGGCTTTGTTGGCAGCTATGCGTCCAAACTCGCCGCCGAACAGGCAGCGCGCCGAGTGAAAGGCGTGCGCGGGCTTGCCGAAGAAATTGAGGTTCGCTTCGCCAGCGACGCCAAGACGTCCGACCCCGAAATCGCGAAACGCATTGCCGACATGTATGATTGGAACGTCAACATTCCAAAGGGCAAGGTTAACGTCAAAGTCGAACATGGCTGGGTGACATTGAGCGGTGAAGTTGGGTTTCACTACAACCGAGAAAGCGCAAAGGACCTTGCCTCCCGAATTGGCGGCGTGAAAGGTGTGACCAATTTGATCGAGGTGAAGAAATCACCGTCGTCCTTTGATGTCCGGTCACGTATTGTCGACGCCCTAAAGCGTTCGGCCGATCTGGATGCCAGCACGATCACCGTGACAACCGAGGGTGATACCGTGAAACTGGGTGGTAAGGTTCATGCCAGTTACGAGCGCCGCATCGCAGAACGCGCTGCCTGGGCCGCGCCCGGCGTGAACCGTGTCGAGGACAATATAATGATTATTTGAGACAATTTGCCCCCTAATTGCGACCCAGGGGGCATGTGAGCGCGCCTTGTTTCTCCTATTGCAGAAACAAGGCGCGCTTTTCTATGACGGTCTTTAAATTTTGCCATGTGTGGATGCCTCTTGATGCCAAGACATCTTTGACGGGCCGACGCAATAATATCGACATCGGGTCTGCATAGCCAAGGCGGATCACCATATCGGGGCGTTGCCCGGCAATGCCAAGCCAAATTGCAAACCGGTCCCGCGCGGCGGGAACATCGATTGGCTGGTTGACATCGGCATGACGGATACCAAGCGAGGTTGCCATCGATCGCCTGCTCTTCGATTCCGGCCCATTGCGCCTGATCGGTGATTAACATCATCGACACACCGTCGATCTTCGCTGCATCCTCCAACTGCTTCAGCTGCTCGTTGGGAATTGTGCGGCCGTTTCACGCTCATAATCTGCCATTTCGTCGCGCGAACAAGCAGCAAGCGGAACGAGCGCGGCCAAGGCAGATGCCCCCGCGACAAACTCTCTACGGTTTTGCATGAGACTGTCCTTGTTGGGAAATGGGCGGCAGGTCCACTCGGGGAGGGTTAGGAGGGGGTGGAGTGGAACCTGCCGCTGTCATTTCCGGCGCGACACGTGCGCCGAAAAGACTATGCGTTAATTGGTATCTTGCGTTCGCGCTCAATCGCTGCGGGACTTTTCGGCAGATGCACAGACAGCACCCCGTCGCGCGCATTGGCGGTGATCTTGTCATGATCAATGCCCTGCGGCAGCTCGACCGCACGCTCGAATTTTCCATAGCGGCGTTCGGAGAAGAGATAGCCTTCCTTCTTCTCTTCATGCTCTTCGCGTTTCTCGCCCGACAACCTCAAAATGCCGTCGGAAACTTTGATCTCGACATCCTCGGCCTTCATTCCCGGAATTTCGGCGATCAGTTCATATTCGGTTTCCTTGTCCTTGAATTCCAGCGCCGGTCCCGACAGGGCCTGCATACGCCTAGTCAAGTTAAGCCCCATAGGGCGAGACCAGAAATCATCCAGCAGATGGTCAAACTCGCTGCGGACACGGGCAAGCGGCTGCCAGAAATCGTCGCCATGCTTCACGGGCAGGCCGGCGTTGATCTTGTCATGTTTGGTCATGAGATCCTCCTGATTGGAAAGAGATTGAAATCGCGCCTGTTGAAATAGCCGGGTTGCAGCGCCAGAAAAATCCGAAGAGTCCCCTACGCGCTACTACGTAGTTGTCCGAATTGTGCTGAAATCGCGGTTCCGCCAACGGCATTAGCCAGCGAGAGCAAAAAGGCGTAAACTATAGTTTGGAGGCAAGTCCGTTGGATGCTAATTCGCGCAGTATTGAGTTTGACCGGATTGGCTTCTTGAACGCCATTATGGCAACGCTGCCGGAGGCCGTAGCGATCATTGGCCCTGATTTGCAGCTGGCCGAGCTCAATCCGGCGGGACTGGCGATGTTGGGCGTGAGCTCGGTGGACGATATCCCGACAAGCGCGCCACTCTCGTTGATCGACGCTAATGATGTGCCTAAATTTGAGGCGTTGTTTAGTCGAATTCTGAGTGGGCATCCAGCGTCAGAAAAACCACTTCTGCTCGAAGTTCTGCCCGTTAACGGACCGAAGCGTTCGGTCGAATGCCGCCTCGCGCAGCTACGCGACGTCGACGGCAGCATTGCCGGTGTGGTCGTTACCGCGCGCGATGTCAGTGTGCGGGAGCAGAATCTACAATCCATATCCGATAGCGCGGCTTTGTTATCGGCCATATTGGCGACCGTCCCCGATGCAATGGTGGTAATCGACGAAAAGGGCCGGATCACTTCGTTCAGCGCGGCTGCGGAAAGGCTGTTTGGCTATCAAGAGGCGGAAGTGCTGGGCCAGAATGTCAGCCTGCTGATGCCGTCGCCGCATATGGAAGCCCATGATGGCTATTTAAGACGCTATATCGAAACTGGCGAGAAACGGATCATCGGCATCGGTCGGGTGGTCGAAGGAAAGCGACGCGATGGCACCCTTTTCCCGATGGAATTGTCCGTCGGCGAAGCGCGCACCGGAGAACACCGTGCCTTTACCGGCTTCATCCATGATCTGACCGAGAAATTTGAGACCGATGCGCGGCTGCAAGAGGTGCAGGCCGAACTGGTCCACGCCTCGCGGCTGAGCGCGGTTGGAACGCTGGCGTCGGCATTGGCGCATGAGTTGAACCAGCCGCTGACCGCAATTGCCAATTATGTGTCGGCGGCGCGCGATGTGGTCAGCAATGCACCTGAAGCGGACGCCATGTTGCACGAAGCGCTGGACGAGGCGGTTAAGGAAACCCTGCGAGCAGGCCAGATAATCCGTCGGCTGCGGGATTTTGTGTCCAAGGGCGAACTGGATACAAAGATATGGCAACTCAACAGGCTGATCAATGATGCAACGACTTTGGGCCTGGTCGGAGCGCGCGAAAAGGGCGTGTCCTGGTCGATCGAAATCGAACCTGACGTTGACAATGTGCTAGCGGATCGGGTGCAGATCCAGCAGGTTATGGTCAATCTGATGCGCAATGCCATCGAGGCGATGGAAGAATGCCCAGTCAAATATCTGACGATTACAGCACGACCCAAGGGACAAGAGGAGGTCGAAATTTCGGTCGCAGATACCGGGCATGGCGTTCCCGCCGAAATGATGGATCAGCTGTTCCTGCCCTTTATCAGTACCAAAGCACAGGGAATGGGGCTAGGGCTGTCAATCTGCCGTACGATCGTGGAGGCCCATGGCGGGCAATTGCGTATCCAGGCAGCAGAAAATGGGGGCACTGTTTTTTCCTTCACTTTGCCGAGGGCTGATAAGGAGATGCTCGATGACCGCTGAAAAACTGGTTCATATTGTCGACGATGATGACAGCGTCCGCCGCTCAGCGGCCTTCATGTTGCGGCATGCCGGCTATCATGTGGAAACGCATATCTCGGGTGTCGAGTTTCTGAAAAGCGCCAAAAATGCGGAACGAGGCTGCGTTTTGCTGGATGTGCGGATGCCGGAAATGGACGGGCTGCAGGTCCAGCAGGAAATGGCGGCGAGCGGTATCGACATGCCGGTGGTTGTCCTGACTGGCCATGGCGATATTTCGGTTGCAGTAAAGGCGATGCGGGCAGGAGCCGTCAATTTCATTGAAAAGCCCTATGAGAAAGAGGCGCTTTTGCGGGCGATAGAGGAAGCCTATCAGCGCCTCGACCGTGCGCATGACAAGGAAATGAAAGCTGACGAAGCCAAGATTCGGCTGGCGAGCCTGACGGGTCGTGAGCGCGATGTGCTGAACGGGTTGGTCGCAGGCTATCCGAACAAGACGATTGCCTATGATCTTGGCATTTCGCCGCGCACAGTGGAGATTTACCGTGCCAATATGATGGAAAAACTGCGGGTGAGGAGCCTGTCGGAGGCGCTGCGCATTGCCTTCATTGCAGAGGAAGCCACGGAAGAGGGGCTGGCTATCCCCGCGGCGATGCCTTCCGCCGAATAATGATGTAGCGCGCGTCAAGGCGTTGACAGCGAATATGGGGCGGATCGCCGGAACGGCGTTGTAATCCCGGACTGCGTGCGGCCAAGCAGGGCTCACTACTGTATTGTTCCGGATTGAATCGCGGGAGAGGAAAATCCACAGACCGACAGGGGAAATGGGGGCGCATTTTTCGAAGGACCCCCGTGCATGGATTTTTCACTCCAATCTTATGAGCCGACCTTGTTTGCGCCGGATTTTCAAGGTCCGCCTGGTCAGGCCCCAGCCCGTATTTCGCGCATTGCGCTGATCGGCAATTCGCTCCCCCGCCGTTGTGGCATAGCTACCTTCACCACTGACATCTACAATGCCTTCCAGGCTCGTTACCCGGCGGTCAAGATGGACCTGTGGGCGATGAATGACGGGGCGGTAGACTATCATTATCCGCCATCGGTTGTCGGTACGATCGAGCAAAATGATCCCAGATCCTATCGACTCGCTGCTGCGCAAATCTCTGCGAGCGGTGCGGATATGGTCTGGATCCAGCATGAATTTGGTATCTTTGGCGGCCCAGCGGGAAGCCACATATTGGCACTGATTGACCGGCTGGCGATTCCGGTTGCTGTCACCCTGCACACGGTCTTGGCGGAACCACTGACCGAACAAAAACGTGTAATGGACGCGCTAGTTGAGCGGTGCGCGACCCTAATCGTCATGGCTGAGGCAGCGCGGGACATGCTGGTCGAGATTTATGGCGCTGATCCCGCCAAAGTACGGGTAATCCCGCATGGTATTCCGGACCGTCCTTTCACCGCGACTGCGTCGATAAAGGAGGGTTTTGGTTGGAGCAACCGCAAGGTCATCCTGACTTTCGGCCTGCTCTCCCCCGGAAAGGGCATAGAAACGATGATTGCCGCCATGCCTGAGGTGATCCGCCATGTCCCCGACGCGATCTATGTGGTGCTTGGGGCAACGCATCCGCATTGCATTGCGCGCGATGGCGAGTCTTATCGCGAGAGTTTGATGAAGCAGGCCTGTGCGCTTGGGGTGGGCAGCCATATCTGCTGGATCGACGGATTTTGCGAAACTGCAGACCTGCTCGATTATCTGGCCGCTGCGGATATTTATGCGACGCCCTATCTCAACCCCGCACAGGTGACCTCCGGCACACTGGCTTATGCCGTCGGCCTTGGCAAACCGGTGGTGTCGACGCCCTATGTCCATGCCCGCGAACTGCTGGGCGGAGGGTTCGGGCGGCTGGTCGATTTCGGCGATAGCGCGGGGTTTGCAACGGCTATCGTCGATTTGCTGGAAGATGAGGTGGGCCTGATGGATTTGCGTAAACGCACTTATGCGCTGGGCCGGACGATGGTCTGGCCGCGTTTGGCCGAAGCGGCGATGGCGAGCTTTGAAGAACAACTGCCATTGCCCGCACAGATACCGCAGCCGATCCGGCCCCCGCAAATTCCGCAGGCTTTGCCCTTTCATGCCATTTCACGACAAAGCGACGATACCGGCATATTACAGCACAGCAAACATGCCGTGCCTGATCGCAATCACGGCTATTGCATCGACGATAATGCCCGTGCGCTGATGCTGGCTTGCCTGAATGGTGCCATTGAAACACACGAGCGCGACCGCTGCATCGCGATCTACGCGTCGTTCGTCGACCACGCTTGGAATCCGGATGCCTTGCGGTTCCGCAATTTCATGGGTTTCAACCGGCACTGGCTGGAGGATATCGGGTCAAACGACTCCAATGGCCGCGCAATCTGGGCGCTGGGTGTCACGGCGGCCAAGGCGCCGTCGCCCGGTGTTCAGGATTGGGCCCGGTCGCTGTTTGGCGAGGCTATCGATCATCTCGCAGACATCGATTCCCCGCGCACCAAGGCCTTCAAGATATTGGGCAGTGTGGCTGTGCAGAACAGCCAGCCCGATCATGATGTGCTGCGATCCTATATGACCGCGTGGTGCGAACGCTTGTTACAACTGCATGGTGACGCCCATCGCGAGGACTGGAACTGGTTCGAGCCAGTGCTCGCTTATGACAATGCGCGTCTATCCGAAGCCCTGATCCACGCAGGGATGTTGCTGCGGCGCGATGATTTCCTGCAAACGGGGCTGCAAACGCTCGAATGGCTCGATGCAATTCAGACCGGTCCCACCGGTAATTTTGCCGCGATCGGATCTGACAGTTTCAATCGGCCCTTTGCCAAACCCTTGCCGCACGACCAGCAACCCTTGGAGGCTGCCGCCATGGTTGACGCCTGCGACGCCGCTTTCCTCGCTACCGGCGATGCGGTCTGGCAGGAACGGGCGATCAACGCCTATCGCTGGTTTTTGGGGAAGAATGATAATGGCATGGCTGTCGGCGATGTCGCGACCGGCGGCTGTTTCGACGCGCTGACGCCAACGGGTGTGAACCTGAACCAGGGCGCGGAATCGCTTCTTGCCTTTCATCTGGCGACGATTGCGATCCAGCCGCATGTGACGTTGTGACGCTGCGGCTGCACCAATCGCAGCTGCGGCTGCGCGCCGATCCTTCTCGGGTGGTGCTGCGTCCCTTCCATCTGGCGTGGAATGCCGAAGCGCCGAAGGAGCGAATGCGCAAGCTGGTCGATGAAGTGCGCTCGCTGGATATGCGCACCGCGCGCACCGAATTGGCGCTGGTCTACCACGACTTTGAATCGCGCCATATGCAGACGCAGAATATTTTCATGAAGCGTTATGAGGAGGTTGAGTCCGACCTGAGCCTTGATGGCCGTCGCATTCGTGAAGAGAAAAAGCTGCTGATCGGGGCGTATTTTTGCCACGAATATAGCTATGCCGCTGCTGCGCTGATGAACCCCAGTGTGACCTTGCACCCCGATCAGGGCGAGATGTCGACGGGCTTTGTGCGGATATTACTATCACTGCGCGCGGTGGGGGAAGGGCATATCTCCTCGATCGTGTTCCGCGAAGGCGTGGTGACGCCCGAACGCAAGTTCGAGCTGGTGCCGCAACCTCGCTGTGCGGTGGCAGCAAACACCATCGCGCCAAACGGGGAAATGCCGGGCAACAGCGTGTCGGTGCATCGTGATCCCGATAGCTCGCTGTCGGGCACAGTGATCTTCCCGGTGACTGATGCGCAGCGCAATGGCTTGGAAGACTTGCGGATTACGCGCTTTGAACATGGCGACGGAACCGTGGAGTGGATTGGTACCTACACTGCTTATTCGGGCCGTGAGATCCGATCAGAGCTGATGCGGACATCCGATTTTTGTCGCTTCGACCTGGTACCGCTGGAAGGGAGCGCCGCGCGCAACAAGGGGCTGGCGCTGTTCCCACGCAGCTTTGGCGGGCGCTATCTGATGATCGGGCGGCATGATGGACAGAATCTCTTTCTGATCGACTCCGACGATCTGGGCAATTGGGGCGCGGGACAGCTGCTGCTAACCCCACGCTACCCCTGGGAGTTGATCCAGATTGGCAATTGCGGCCCGCCGATTGAGATTGACGAGGGCTGGCTGCTGCTGACCCATGGCGTTGGCGCGATGCGCAAATATTCGATTGGCGCGGTGCTGCTCGACAAGGATGATCCATCGCGGGTTCTGGGCCGAACGAGCCAGCCGATCCTGTCATCGGCCGACGAAGACCGCGAAGGCTATGTGCCCAATGTGGTTTACAGCTGCGGCGGGATGCGCGTGGGGGATGATCTTTTCCTGCCCTATGGCGTGGCCGATAGCTCGGTCGCCTTTGCTTTCCTGTCGATCAAGGAATTGCTGGCGTCTATGTAGCGGCGGTGGGGATCGCGGCAAGCAGCCGGTCGACATCGGCCTTTTGGCAAAGATCGGTTCCGGGAGACAGGACGGTAGCCGTGGCAGCAGCGAGGCCCATGCGGAATGCAGCCTTTAGATCCTTGCCCGATGCCAGCGCAAATACCATGCCGCCGACAAAGCTGTCACCGGCTCCCACGGCGCTGCTGGCGTTTACGGGTAGCGCTGGGAGCAGATACTCTCCTGACGCGCTAACCAGCAAAGCGCCTTTATGGCCAAGCGTTACCGCGGCATTCTCGCATCGGCCGGTCATGACAAAATCGCGCGCGGCGCTGGTGATATCGGCAAGCGTAGGCAGAGACCGTCCGGCCAGTTTCTCCATCTCTCCCCGGCTTGGCTTTGCCAGGAAGATGTTGCCACACTCCAATGTGGCTTTCAGTGCTGGCCCGGAGGTATCGAGGATGATCCGGGTGGCGACCTTGGCCGCTGCCAGTTCGCTGTAAAAGCTGGCAGCAACACCGCGCGGCAAAGAGCCGCTGAGCACCAGATAATCGCACGCCACATCAGCCATCACCGCCCGACAGGCCTCAATCTCGTCGGCGCTGACCTCCGGTCCTTCTGGGACAAAGCGATATTCGAGGCCGCTTTCCTGTTCATGCACGTTCAGGCTGATCCGTGTATGGCCCGCAATGTCGATGCGCTGTCGTTCAATGCCATCGCGGTCCAGCAAGGCGTCTATCACGCCACCTGTTGCTCCGCCTGCAAGATAGATGGCCCGCGCATTGCCGCCCAGCCGCTTCACCACCCGCGCCACATTGATCCCGCCTCCGCCCGGATTATAGCGATCATTCCATGTCCGGATCTTGTGCGTCGGTCCCACCTTCTGCGCCTCGCTTGCGCCATCAATCGCGGGATTGAGCGTCAGTGTGACAATCGACTGCATCGCGGTTCAGTCGCCATGCTTGTCGAGAAGCTCCGCCAATTCCAGCGCGGTTCGACCGGCATAATCCTTGTCAATCTCCGCAATCAGCCGCGCCCGCGCGTCGGGATGCAAGTGCTCGCGAACCTTGCCCAGCACTTTAGGCGACGCAATCAGCACGCCTTTGCGCGTATCGTCGTCAGCCATGTGAATGTTGAACAGCTCTGCCATGTCCGTCGCAAATTCATCCTCTTGCCGCTGATGCCAATCCGTCTGTTCATAGGACGAACGCGCTGTGCCACTGCTTTGGAAAGTGCTTCCCGGTGCATCATCGCCCAGATCGGCGGTCGAGGGGGTTTTCCGTTCCTCCTCGGCGAGCAGTTCGAATTTGGGTTCACGCTCGCTCCCCTTGTTCCGGAACAGCGACATGCGCGCGCCGTCGAGCGCCATGACAAGCGTATCATGGGCAATCAGCATGATTTGCTCATGGTAAGATCGAATTCGAGAAGCACGAGAGATCCATCGCCCGGATAGCTTGAGGCCTTGAAGCCCATCTCCCGTTCAAGACCAATCGTTTCATGGTTTTCGCGGAATTCTATGGATTGGAGCTTCTTCACACCTTTGCGCTTTTCCTGTTCGGCAATATATTTGAGCAACGTCCAGCCGACGCCCTTGCCCTTATACTCGCGGTGCATCGCGATCGCGACTTCGGCACATTCGTTGGCCGTATCAGCAGCAACGACAGCATTCGCAATCACAGTTTTACCATCGGGTCCAATGGCCAGATAGCTCTCCTTGCGATCATGGTCGACGTCGATCAGTTCCTTGAACATTTCATGTCCCGGCTTGCACGGCGACAGGAAGCGAAACCGGATGTCGTCCTTGTCAACCTCACTGAACAGCGCGGCCAGCAACGGTTCGTCGAACGGTACTACCGGCCTGACTGCGAACTCAAAGCCGGTTCGGGTGATCAGGAACACGAGATCGGCAATGCTTGGCACATGGGTTTCAGCTTTGGCCTCGCTCGGTTTCAGTTGGGAAAGCGTGTCGGTCATGAAACGGCCTTTCTCGGGTTCGCGGAATTGCCCGCAAAGCTAAGGCATCTGGCCTATGACCGACCATACGTAATGGACCGTAGGACAGCGGAATGGGGCGGCCTGTCAACGCATTCTTCCTGACTGGGAGGTTCAACGGATGATGCGACAAGGGCAGCTGTGGTTGGATCGCTGGATAAGTTTGAACTCGCGATGGCAGGGCGAAGCGGGACGCTTGCTCTGCCCTGAGCAGAATTGTTCAGCATCTCCAGAATCTGCTGACAGCAAGCGTTTTCATCGTTTGAAACAGCAGAAACAGCGCGACTCCTATGCTGACTGCTGCTGCCCAATCCCGCCCATTCAGCGTTGAAAAGCGCAGAAGTGCAGAAATTCCCGGTATCAGCATGATCGCGGCGGAAATCGTCACTACGCTCGTCAGCACAACCGCCAGCGCCACATTTTTTCGGCGCAAGCTCGTGGTGATGGATGCGCTGGTGGAACGGTCGGCAAGTACCAGCGCAACGATTGACGATATAAGGGCAAAAAACAATAAGGTGCGCACATGCACGTCGGCCAGCCCTTGGCCGATGGCGACAGCATATAGGGCCGCCAGAAAGGCAAATGCGACTCCGCCTTGCACGATGCTGCTGCCGATCATCCTCCAGGAGAATAAACGCTCGGCAGGCGGGCGAGGCGGGCGTTGCATGCTATCAGGTTCTTCCTCCTCAGCCTCAAAGACAAAGGCGCAGACCGGATCGATCACCATTTGGAGCAAAGCGATATGAATCGGTCCGAACAGGATCGGCATGCCGAGCAGCAACGGCATCAAAGCGAAGCCGGCAATCGGCACATGCACCGCAAAGATGAACGCCATTGCCTTGCGGATATTGTCATAGATGCGGCGGCCGAGCGTTATGGCTTTTACGATCGAGCCGAAATCATCGTCCAGTAGGACGATCGCCGATGCCTCGCGTGCGACATCTGTCCCTCGTTTGCCCATCGCAATCCCGATATGCGCTGCTTTCAGCGATGGCGCATCATTGACGCCGTCACCGGTCATCGCCACGATCTCGCCGGCAGCCTTCAGTGCCTCAACAATGCGCAATTTCTGTTCGGGCATGATCCGCGCGCAGATTGTCACCGAGCGCAGCCGTTCGGCCAGTTGCGTATTGTCGAGGTCGTCAAGTTCCATGCCGGTTAGGATATCGCCGTCGGCAAGACCCGCTCGCAGGGCAATCGACCGAGCGGTTTTGGCATAGTCGCCGGTAATCATCATCACCCGAACGCCCGCAGCGCGGCACTCCGCCACTGCGGCAGGCACGCTTGCCCGCAACGGGTCGGCCAGACCGATCAGCCCGACCAAGGAAAAATGATAGTCGCGGTGCGATTCGGCCGGTTGGGGATTGGCCGTATCGGCAATAGCAACGCCGAGCACGCGGATGCCCTGTTCGGCCATTGCGTCGGCGGCGCGCATCAACTCTTGGGATTGTTTTGTGCTCAACCGGCACAATGTTGCAATCGCCTCTGGCGCGCCTTTTGCGGCGACCACCAGCTTTTCGGGCGTTTGCCAGACGTTGGACATCGCGAGCAAGTCGGGCCGCAGGCCATAGCTTTGCACGAACGTCCATTCGCCTGCCGCTGGCTTGTCAGACGAACGACCTGCTTCATGAATGGCAACTTCCATCGGATCGATGGCCACAACAGCGCTGGCAAATATCCCGGTGTCGATCAGATTTGCATATGGATCCGGAATGCCCTGGCGAAGGTCGATCTCGGTCGCGCCCGTCGCCGGAAGCCAAAGCTGTGCCACCGCCATCCGGTTTTCCGTGAGCGTGCCGGTTTTATCGGTGCACAGGACTGTGGTCGACCCTAATGTTTCAATCGCCGCCGCTCGCCGCGTGAGCACCCGAGTCCTGCTGATCCGCCACGCGCCCATTGCAAGGAAAACGGTTAGTACCACGGGAAATTCTGCCGGTAGCATCGACATGCCGATGGATATTCCGGCGAGCAACGCGTCAAGCCATCCGCCACGCGTAAGTCGAAAAAGTAGCCCCACCATGAGAGCTACCAAAGTTCCGCCGATCGCGCAAAGCCTGACGATATGGACAGTCTCTAGCCGCAATCGCGGCACTTCGAGATCAAGTGAAGCAAGTGATTTGCCGATCTGTCCGATCTGTGTTGCAACGCCCGTTGCAACGACATGGGCGAGGCCATTGCCGCGCGTTGCCATCGATCCCGAATAAACCAGAGGCTGCCCATCGCCGCCTGGCCGCAATGCGGTGGCA
The DNA here is from genome assembly GCA_963814305.1 of uncultured Alphaproteobacteria bacterium. Classification (GTDB taxonomy): domain Bacteria; phylum Pseudomonadota; class Alphaproteobacteria; order Sphingomonadales; family Sphingomonadaceae; genus Sphingorhabdus_B. The sequence goes on along the minus strand of CAWFCI010000010.1, from coordinate 15,918 downwards.
TCTTCGCCGACCGTTGCCGCCCGTTTGCCGACTGGCAGCGACTCTCCTGTCAGCAGCGATTCATCGGCTAGCAGATCATTGGCCTCCAGCAACACCGCGTCGGCGGCAATGCGGTCGCCTTGTTCAATCAGCATTATGTCTCCGCGCACGACTTCGCAGCCCGCCACACGCAGCTGTTTTCCATCGCGGATAACCAGAGCGCGCGGAGCCGAAAGATCGCGCAAAGCCTCAAGCACATGCTCGGTCCGGCTCTCCTGCATGATCGTAACCACGACAGAAAAGGACGCGAAGACAAGCAGGATCAGCGCCTCGATCAGGTCACCGAGCAAAAGATAGGCAAGCCCGCCAACGAGCAGTAGCGCCAGCATCGGCTCGCGTATTACCTCGGAGATAATGCGCCATACCGTTCGCCTGCCGACTTGCGGCAGCAAATTGGGCCCGTCGGCGGCCAGCCGCTCTGCGACTTCTGCAGCGGATAATCCTGCATGCTTCATCGCCGCAGCCGCGCGACAACCGTCACAAAAAACGCGGTTGACCAGCCAAGAAGCAAAATGCCGTTCACGCCCTCGATGGCACTTACCAACCGCCAGCGATGCGCCATTTCCTCATCGTCGAAACCGATGCCGGCATAGGTGATCGTCGAAAAATATACCGCCGTTTCCAGATTTTCAACTGCATCCAGCAACAGATAAAGCCCGGCATAGAGCCAGATTTCAACGCCGTGCAGCGTGAACAGGGCCAACACGATGCCCAGAATCAGCAGCGCATGGCGCGTCGAAAAATGGTGGTGCGCCTCGGTTGTGCTTGGATCAAAGCGCAGGATCAGCGCCAGCCGCGAAATCCCAACGCCGTGCAGCAGCACCGTGATCACCACCATAAGCGTCGCGACGAGCAGTTGGCTTATCATGCCCCGCTATCTCCGCGGGCAGGTGCTGACTCCCAGCAGCGAATATAGCGGGCATGTGCCGACAAAGGCTGTGAGCAACGGAATGACACCAATCCAGCCCCAAGGTGTCTGGGGCCCGATAAAGACCAGTGAAATCAGCCCGATACCCAGCAAGAAACGAAACACTCGATCAGCCTTCCCAACATTCTGCTTTCCCATCACATCTTCTCCTTCCTCATCATTTCAACTTGCTAAGCCCCATCGCCTTCAACGCCAGTCGCTCATAAAATGGCTCACTTTCGCCTTTGCGGATTTTGCGCAGGAAATATTTTTCGAACGCGACCTTCGCCAGATGGACCCATTTGCCCTGCGCTGCCCAGTTGACATTGCGCGGCGGAATTTGCGGTTGAGCGACGAAAGCCACGCCCTCATCACCAAAATCGGCAAGGCACAGCGCATTCCATGTCGCTTCGCTTGCAGGCTCACGGCCATCCAATATCGCGGTCAGATTGTGCGCGACGGCAGTCACCATGCTTTCAATCATGAAGCCGGTTTTCGGTACGCCTACGGCAAGAGGAGTGCCGCCCATCGGCGGAATAGCGACGCACACACCCAGCGCGAAGATGTCGGGAAAGGCCGGATTGCGCTGATGCTTGTCAACCAGTACGAAGCCGCGTGGGTTGGTCAGGCCCTCAATCCCGAAAATCGCCGAAATGCCGCGAAAGGCCGGGAGCATCATCGAGAATTTGAACGGCAATGCATGGGTCGCGGCAACCGATCCATCGGATGCAACTTCTTCAACATGCATGATCCCGGGTTCGAGAGATGTCGTGCGAGCGTTGGTGATCCATTTGATGTGCCGACTGCGCAGCTCGCTTTCCATCATCGATTTGGTGTCGCCCACACCATCGAGCCCGAGATGGCCGATATAGGGTTCAGGCGTTACAAACAGCATCGGCACCCGGTCGCGGACTTTGCGGCGGCGCAGCTCGGTGTCGATCATCATTGCAAATTCATAAGCCGGACCGAAGCAGGATGCACCTTGTACGGCACCAATAATGACGGGGCCGGGATCGTTCACAAAGGCATCGAACGCCTCGGCAGTCTGCACCGCATGCGCCGTTTGGCAGACCGATGTGCTAAAACCGCCGTGCGGACCAAGACCCGGGATTTCATCAAAAGCCAGATCGGGGCCGGTTGCGATAACCAGATAATCATAGTCGACATGGTTGCCATCGTTGAGCTCTATACGGCTTTGCTTAGGCCACACCTGTTTCGCCCCTATCGAAGTGAAACCAATTTTCTTTCGGTCAAAAACTGGGCGCAAAGCCACCCTGATGGCATCCGGAGTCCGCCAGCCCAGCGCCACCCATGGATTGGACGGCGTGAAGGAGAAATGCTCGCTATCGGAGATGACTTCCACATTGGCACGATGGCCGACCGCTGCCTTGATTTCAAATGCCGCTGTGGTTCCACCCAAGCCCGCGCCCAGAATGACAATCTTTGGCAAAGCATTGGTGTTATTTGGCATCACACACTCCAATCAGAATTTCACTCCCAGTTTCTGCACTAATCTGGCCACGCGCCATAAGTAGTCCACCGGATGCGCGGTTAAGGGCAATTGCGTATCGTTCTGCCAAAAGACGCCCCCTAGATTTTGCAGCAAACCCGCCTATGGAGTGGATGATGCCGGAAGATTTCTACCTAGACCGTGCTGCTGAGCAGGTGCGCGAAAATGCGGACCGACTTGTTGTTCGCAGCTTTTTTGACGAACCGACATTTACGGCAACCCATGTCGTGCACGATCCAGGTACGCATAAAGCCGCGATCATCGACAGTGTCTGCGATTTTGATCAGCCGTCGGGGCGGACGAGCTTTGCTTCGGCGGATGCGGTCATTGCCTATGTGAAGGAACATGGCCTGACGGTCGACTGGTTGCTCGAAACCCATGCCCATGCGGACCATCTGTCGGCTGCCCCCTATTTGCAGGAGAAGTTGGGGGGCAAGATCGCGATAGGCACGAAGATTAAGGCAGTACAATCGGCCTTTGCCGGGATTTTCAACGAGGGTGAGTATTTCGCCCGCGACGGCTCGCAATTCGATTTTCTCTTCGAAGATGGCGACGCTTTCCATATCGGCGCAATCCCGGCGATGACGTTACATGTGCCGGGGCATACGCCCGCCGATATGGCTTATATCATCGGCGATGCAGCCTTTGTCGGCGACACCCTGTTCATGCCTGACTATGGCACCGCGCGAGCCGATTTTCCGGGCGGAGATGCGCGCACCCTGTTTCGCTCAATCCGCCGCCTGATGCAGTTGCCAGACGAAACCCGTGTTTTTCTGTGTCACGATTATAAGGCACCGCAGCGCGACGAATATGTCTGGAAAACGACAATGGGTGAAGAGCGCAGCGGCAATGTCCACGTCCATGAAGGAATTACCGAGGACGGCTTTGTCGCGATGCGGACCAAGCGCGACGCCACGCTCGGTATGCCGCGTCTGATCCTGCCATCGATCCAGGTCAACATCCGCGCAGGGCATTTGCCTGAGCCCGAGGATAATGGCACACGCTACCTGAAACTTCCCCTGAACCTTTTGTGAGATTGCGCGCATGGAACCACTCCCTATCCTGATTCCGCTGGCAGGCGGTCTGCTGATCGGCACCGCTGCGGCGCTGTTCCTGCTGATTACCGGGCGGATTGCCGGGATTAGCGGTCTAGTCGCTGCGGCAACGCGCATTGCCGATAGCGGCCCGCCCTGGTGGCACGCCGCCGCCTTTGTGGCGGGACTGCCCTTAGGGGCGTGGCTCATCTCCGGCTTCGTTCGTGCGCCAGGGATGGACGTTACTGCGTCCGTTCCCTTACTGGTGAGTGCCGGGCTGCTCGTCGGCATTGGCACGAGGCTGGGCAATGGATGCACAAGCGGCCATGGCGTCTGCGGCATCGCCCGCCTGTCACCCCGCTCGATTGCAGCGACCGTAACCTTCATGGCGGCGGGCTTTGCCACGGTCTTTGTCATGCGGCACGTGGTGGGGGGATAAAGGCATGCGTATCCCCATCACATCGCTCGTTACCGGCACCATATTTGGTGCAGGCCTTGCACTATCCGATATGATCAATCCCGCGCGCGTACTCGCCTTTCTCGATCTGGCAGGCGATTGGGATCCTTCGCTTGCATTTGTGATGGCTGGCGCCATCATCCCGATGGTGATCGCTTACGCCGTGTCGCAAAAAATGCGCACGCCCTTGTTCGACAAAGACTTCTTCATCCCCGAAAACCGTGTCGTGGACAGGCGTTTGCTGATGGGTGCCGCGCTGTTCGGTATCGGCTGGGGGCTGGTTGGATTTTGCCCGGGGCCTGCGATTGCTGGACTGGTGATGGGCGCATGGCAGCCGTGGCTGTTTGTGGTAGCGATGCTCGGCGGCATGCTGATCCACCGGACAGCGACAACATCAAAGACAAAGTCATGAATGTCACTTGGCTGAGTGATCAGGTCGCGGTCGCACCGCAGATCCGACCGTCCGACATTGGCGACCTGAACGCAAAGGGATTTCGGATGCTCATCAACAACCGCCCCGATGCGGAGGCACCGGATCAGCCAAGTTCAGATGCGCTGGGGGGTGAAGCTATCCGAATGGGTTTGCGGTACGCCTATATCCCGATCATCCCCGGCGAGATGACCGATCAGGATGTTGCCGAATTTGCGGAGGCGGTGTCAGAAGTGGATGGCCCCGTTCTGGCCTTTTGCCGAACCGGCAATCGCTCAACGCAATTGTGGAACCGTGCACGCGAAATCATGCCAGACCTCTCCGAAAGCTGATGCAGGGATTGGCGAAATATCTGCCGATTATCGATTGGGGCCGCGAGTATAGCCGCGCCACCCTGACCAACGATCTGGTTGCGGCCGCGATTGTGACGATCATGCTGATCCCGCAAAGTCTGGCCTATGCCATGCTGGCGGGATTGCCGCCTGAGATCGGGCTCTACGCCTCGATCCTGCCGATCATCGCCTATGCCCTGTTTGGAACCAGCCGTGCATTGGCTGTCGGGCCCGTCGCAGTCATTTCGCTGATGACGCTGACCGCTGCCAGTAATGTCGCGCCCCCGGGAAGCCCTGCATTCATCGCAGCGGCCCTAGTGCTGGCTCTGCTGTCAGGGCTGATACTGCTGCTAATGGGTGTGCTGCGCCTCGGATTTCTGGCGAACCTGCTGTCGCATCCAGTTGTCTCGGGTTTCATCACGGCGTCGGGTATCATCATCGCCACCAGCCAGCTGAAATCCATATTGGGTATCCAGGCAAGCGGCGAGGCGATGCCCGAATTGTTGCGGACGCTGACCGATAGCTTAGCCAACACCAACCTGCCAACCTTTGCCATCGGTGCGGTTGCGATCACTTTTCTCTTTTGGGTAAGAAGGGGCCTTAAGCCACTGCTCGTCCGATTTGGTGCCTCCCCGCGTGCAGCAGACCTGACTGCAAAGGCAGGGCCGATTGCCGTGGTGGCAATCTCGACACTGGCTGTAGTGCTGTTTGATCTGGAAGCTGCCGGCGTGAAAACTGTGGGCGCGATCCCGCAAAGCCTGCCGCCCTTCACGGCTCCCCTGTTCGATCCTGGCTTATGGCAGCAACTTGCCATTCCTGCATTGCTGCTATCGATTATTGGCTTTGTCGAATCGGTTTCGGTTGCCCAAACTCTCGCTGCAAAAAAGCGGCAGCGGATCGATCCCGATCAGGAATTGATAGGCTTGGGCGCCGCCAATATCGCTGCATCATTATCCGGAGGCTATCCCGTCACCGGCGGTTTTGCGCGATCCGTGGTCAACTTTGATGCCGGTGCAGAAACGCCCGCAGCCGGAGCCTTCACCGCCATTGGCATTGCGATCGCTGCGCTGTTCCTGACCCCAATGCTTGTCTCGCTGCCCATCGCGGCATTGGCGGCAACAATCATCGTCGCCGTCCTCAGCCTGGTCGATCTGAAGAAACCCCTCCAAATCTGGCGCTATTCTAAACCCGATTTCGCCGCGATGGCTGCAACGGTGCTGGTAACATTGTTCGCTGGCGTCGAGCCCGGCGTCATTGCAGGTGTCGCCCTTTCGCTCGCGCTTTTTCTCTGGCGCGCGTCGCGTCCCCATGCCGCCATTGTCGGCCGCGTCCCCGACACTGAACATTTCCGCAATGTAAAGCGCCACAAGGTCATCACTGATCCGCGCATCCTGACGATCCGCATCGACGAAAGCCTGACCTATCTGAACGCCCGCTGGCTCGAAGCGTTTGTTCTTGAAGCGGTGTCGGAGCAACCACAGCTCAAACATCTGATTCTCATGTGTTCCGCGGTCAACGGCATTGATGCATCGGCGCTTGAAAGCCTTGAAGCCATCAACCACCGCCTCGCGGATGGCAGGATTGCGTTGCACTTGTCTGAGGTAAAAGGACCCGTGATGGACGCCTTGCAGAATTCGCATTTCCTTGATGATCTGACGGGGCAAGTCTTTCTCTCGCAACATGCGGCATACAGCGCATTGGTTGCCGCTGCCGACACAGAAAATCTGCCGAAGAGCAGCGATGATTTCTGGTTCACACGCGGATTGATTTGACGGAGCGATAGACTTTAGTTTCACTTCTCCGCGGCGCTTATTTTTGAAAAACGTCAATAGTTACATCGACTCGGCTGACATCACCGCTCTGGCCGATCAAGTCTTATTTGATAGTGAAACCGCCTGCATGCAAATGCACACTCCATAGCACCAGACGACAGACCAAACGCGACTCTACCGATGGTTTAACTAAGGCGACTGTCAGTGTCCGCTAACAATGCTGCCGTTCGGACGACCGAGCGCAAACCCCAAATCCTTACATGCGTTCAGACTAGCAGTGCTCACGCAAAGGAACGACGGTCGATCAGGCTTGTCTTTCAACGCAGCAAGTCAGGCAGGTCATAGAGCAGCTTGAGAGCGTCGGACCAGCCCACGTCGGAGAACAAGCGCAGGATTTCCACAAGGGCGGCACGGCGCGTGTCGTCCTCGAAGATCGAACGATGATCGGCGATATATCGAGTGACCATCCTAACGATGACGGGCGCCGCCAAGCTCTCGTGATGATAGCCTTCGCGCGCGGCCGAACCAGTCAACAGCGCGTGCAGCGCGTCGAATACGTTGGGGGGATCGCCGGGGATCATAAATTCATAGAGTTCGACCAAGTGATGGTGCGTTGACGGTTCATGCGACGCGGCGTAGCAGCACCAGCATGGGGTGGTAGTCGTCGAGAAACCGCCGCATGGTGTCGGCGGACATAAGACCCACCGCCGCTTCGCGGTTGTCCGCATGTGCGCCCGAGCCGAAATAGAGCTGGTTCATCAGGTGGCCGATGATCGACTCCGCGGCGCGATAGGTCGCCATGGCCGCCTCGCGCGCGTCGCCCTCGACCTGCTGCTGCGTCAACGCGGCATGGCTTGAAGCCGATGCCGCCGAACAAGCTTTCAAGATGGTCATAGCGGCACGCTGCGACCGATCGGAGAGCCCGGCGTCGCGCTCCTCACCGCTCGCATAGCGCATGAAGAATGCGCCGCGCAGCATCGACAGGAACGACGTGAAATACTCCCGTTGCGCGGCAGGATCGTCGGACCAGGCGGTCAGCCATTCGAAAGCAGCCTGCTCTTCCTGCCAGCACCAGAGCTGTGCGGTGAGGCCGCCTAGCTGCTCGGCGACTTTGTCGCGCCCCGGTTTGTCGTCGCGCTCGATCGCCTCGCGACGCGCGCGCACGATCTCGATGATCGCCTTGCACTTTTCGAAATCCTGCCAGGTGGTGCGCGCCACAACGTGGTGCAGGAAAGACGCCAGCACCCCGGTGTGCGGCTCGTCGCGCGCCACCTGCTCGGCAAGCTGCCACATCCGGTCCCGTGCGACATTCCATAGAACCAGCAACCGCTCCGCCGCTTGCAGACGAACCTGGGGCGCTGGGTCGGCGAGCATCGCGTCGAATTTGCCTACGAGGTCACCATGGGTGTCGCCGAACCGCCGGGCGAGCCCAACATAGGCTTCGGCGGCGTAAACGCGGACTTCCCAATTGCCCCAGCTCAAGCTGTCGTCGTGTTCCTTGGGTTCAGGAAAGCGGCTAGCCCAAAGACGGTCCAAAATCGCGAGCAATTCTTCGATCGACGGCAGACCATTGGCATTGGGGACATAGGCGGGAGCATCGACGATCCGCTCGACCGCGTTGCTGATATTGCCCCAGACGGGCTGCTCGACCTTCTCGTGAAGTGCGGCCGCATTCGCGTCGTACATGGCGATCGTCTCGCGTGTCGCCGCCCACAACACGGCAAGTGCTGCCGCATCGCTGGCCGACGGTGTGTTTTGCACCAGATCGGAAAGCTTCTCAGACTGCTCGACTATTCGGGCATCCGGACCTTCATCGGTATCGACGCCTTCCCTAGATAGGAGGCTGCGCGTTAACCTGCCTGTCGAGCCCCAGCGGATCGATCCAGACCGGGTTGGGGGATTGCCGGCCAGTTCCTCAGCCGCGACCAGCTCAGCGCGAAGTGCGCGCATTGCGTCGGTGGCGATCGCGTTAGCGTCGACCAGCGACAAGAATCGGCTGAGCGTGCGCCGCCACCACCGTTGCTCCGCCTCGTCGGTAAACAGATCGGGTCGTAGTGCCTCGGCCTCAAACGCCTCGCGCTCCTCGAGCGACCGCAAGGGATAAACCGCAGCCAGAAGCCGCACCGCGTCGCGGACAATATCGCTGTGTCCTAGGATCGTGATGTTGCTGGCGAATGGCCAAAGTAGGTTGCCGACCTCACCGACGCGCTCAGCCCCGACCCCAGGATCCGTGTCCACACCGCCGGCCCGCCATAGTCGGTCGCTGCCGCTTCGACCGTCTCGGCAAACGCTTCTGGCGAACAGGCGCGTAGATGCGCGACGAGCTGCGCCAGCACATCGTCATCTTGCGTACCGTGGCGCTCTTCGGGGTCATCCCAAGCCTTGAAGCCGTAGTCATGCCCCAACAGATCGAACGGCGCTCGCCCATCGATCGTCGACCCGCTCGCGATTATCGCCGAGTGGCATCGCCCGGTCGGTGTCACCGAGCGCCGCTTCGACGATCGCACGCGTGCCGAGCGGCACTGATAGTTCGAGGAGACGCGTCACGCGCCGGCCGAGATCATAGCGGCAGCCCTGATAGTCCTGCCTGCGGTTCGACGAGAGCGGCATGATGCGGCTCACCTGCCCGCCGAAATGGGAGGTGCTGTCGTCGGTGATGTCTTGCGAATAGAGCGAGCGATAGATTTCGATCGAGAAGTCGGGATCGACTCCGCGCGATCTGGCATGATCTGTTCGGACAGCCAGCGGGCTTCCCGGTCGGCATTGGCCGAGAAATGCGGCTCGCGCAGTATCCGGTCCAGCAATGCGCGCGAAGCGGCGGAATCCGACGCGAAGCTCTTGCCGACGAAACGGATCGCGCCGACCGCTGTCTGCCTGCATCGGCGGATCGGCGGCCCAGGCGAAGGCAAGCAGCGCTCGTGCCGCACGACCGAACACGGTGAGCAGCTCGGCTTCTGCGAGGTCGCCCTTGTCGAACAGAGTGTGGAGTAAGAAACGCGTGGCATCGGACAGGTCGCGCGACCCGGTGGCGATCGCCGCGTCGGCGACCTGCGCCCAGGCAATCGCCTCGCTCGCGACGATGCTCCCGGCCTGATCGACGGCAAGCCCGACGAACCGGGCGAGCCGGGAGAGCATCGTCGCCAGTGCTTCGTCATTCGGCCGCGCCGCGATCAACGTCACCAACCCCGCAACATCGACGGGTGTCACAACCCGCTCGATCGCGGTCCGCAGCGCGACGTTTGCGAGCACCGGATCGACCGCCGCGTCGGCGTAGATGTCTGCCACGAGCCGCCACACCTGCGCCTTGCCGTCAGCATCCTGACGCCAGAGCCGCTCGATTGCGAAGCGCAGCGCCGGTGCGAGCATCAGCGCGATCGAACTGTCGCCGCCGAGCTGGCCGATCAGGCGGGCCGGATCGTCCCACTCAAGGTAGAAGCGGCCGGCGACATGGTCGAACAGCACATGATGGGCGAAGCTGACGAGGTCGCCGGTATCGGTGAGCACACCAGTCTGGATCACCGAATCGAGCTGATCGTGCCCGACGACCACCTTGCGCACGGCGAGCCGGCGCCGGCTGACCATCGCGCCGATCGTTGCCGCCGCGGCCTGATGCAAGGCGGTGCCGACAAGCCGGCGGTCCTCATAAGCATCGATCAGATCGGACTGGGTGGCGACGGTGCGGATGCTGTCGGGGCTGGCGCCATCGGCGAGCAACTGCGCGGCGAGCGAGAGATTGAAGACATTGCGCAGCAGGTCGCGCAGCTTGTCGGGTGCAGCGGTGAGCAGGCTGCCGAGGTCAGCGGCAGCGGCACCGGCCGCGTCGAGATCCTCGTCGACAAGGCGCGGCACCTGAAAATGGCGGACATTGCCGAGTCCGGTTTCGGCGAAAGTAGGATCGGGCGGCGTTCCCGGCATCGCATCGCGAAACCGCCGTCCGTTGCGCAGGTCGAATGTGCGGATCGACGCTATGACGGTCCAGTCCGTGCCTGAAGCACCGAGCGTTTCGATGAGCTGGGCGAATACGCCTTCGGCGGGTCCGCCGCGCGCAGCGTCGAGCGCATCGATGACGAGTAGCTTGACGCCAGACCCTGGCGCCGCATCCAGCACCTCGACCAGCGGATGTTCCAGCCCCAGCTCGGATTGGAGATTGGCGGAGATGGCGACGCCCGGAAAACGATCGACCGAGAGGAACACGACCGTGTCGCCGGCAGCGTGGCGCGCCTGCGCGAGCGCGACCAACGCACCGGTCTTGCCCGCGCCCGGTTCGCCGATCACGATCAGCGAGCCAGAATCGACTGCCGCGCTCAGCGGGCCGTCGCTGGCCCGAGCAATCGGGATGCCGCCGGCGATCGGCAGGCGGGTGTGCCCGGCAAGGCGTGCAAGCTCGGCATCGGTCGTCGCCGACAGTCGCCCCAGATCAGCGGTAAAATCGGCAGCACCGACGTCGTTGTGACCGAGGCGGCGCAGCTCGCGCAGCAGCCCGGCGCGATCCGCGGGCGCGCCGCTGCCGATCATACTGCGGATGATGGACTTCAGATCGCGCAGCGGCGCTTCGCCGGCAGTTTCGGAGCCGTAGAGCCGTCCGCCGAGCAGCCGCGATGCCTCACGCCAATTGTCCTCGTCCTCGTTCATCGAGAAACGCGCGATGCGGAACAGCCGCGCCATCGTCACCAGATCGTCGTCAGTGGGCGGCGCTGAGGACGTCGACGCCCAGACGGCCCAGGCGTGCGTCTCGAACAGATCGAGCGCGTCGCGCTCGGCCGACGACCGGCTCGCCTTGGTCGTGGTCCAGCTGCCACCCAAGTCGAAGGCCCGACATCCGCGTTCGAGCGCGTCGAGCGAGCGCGGCGCGTTAGCGGCCACCGCCAGTACGGCCCGGATCTTATCCGGATCGACTACGGTCCCCGCATCGCGGGCGTCGATCATCAGCCGCGCGAGCTGGCAGATCGTCTTGCCTAGCGGACTCTTGGGGCTTTTCGCAAGGCCAGCGCTGGTCTTGCTCTGCAAGTCGATACTGCTGGCGTCGTCCTGATCCAGCCGAATGTCGTCGAGCCCGTCGCCGGTTTCGAGCTGGATCGCCGTGGGTAAAGCCACATTGGCGAGGCCGAAACGTCCGCCGACCGGCATGCGTGCAAGCAGATGGGCGGCGAGCCAGGTGCCGACCTCGGCCTGGAAGTCCATGCCGCCCTCGGTAGCACGCCCTCCTGCACGAATAATTGGCGTCGTTGTTTTTTCTCCAGTCAATCGCAAATCCCCGAACCATAGCGTCCCTGACGCTGTTTTATGTGTCTCACCAATCCCTTTGCTCGGCGCTTTGGTCTTCTCGCGTCGCATCTGCTTCATAGCCATCGGCGATCCGCTCCAGCACGGCTCGTGTCCGAGGCCATAGGAGTGCGCTCGCCTTCGCATCTGCCCTGTAGATCGACGCCAGGCTGCGCTCCTGACCGCCGCCGTCCGTTGGCATTCGCGTCGTCACACCTCGCCGGTTGTAGAGGCCAATGACGAACCCCTGATCGATATCATCATTGGCAACCTCTTCGAGGATCTCCCGCACCGCCTCAGGCGGCCATGCCTCGCCAGCCACACGCTTGGCGGCCGATAGGATCACGCCGATCTTATAGTCACCGATCTGGCCGCGACCGGCGGCAGCGCAGGCCACGCGAACGGCCCGCACCCAAGCAAGCAGCTTCGCGGCGTCGATCATACCATCGTCGTCACTGCCGGGCACGCGCTGCCATTCCTCCAAGACGTGGAAGGCTTGCGACGCGACATTGCTGGCTTGTTCGGCAGCCTCGCCCGTCAATTCCGGCTCGTCGTCCGTCGAGGAGCTATATAGCGCCTTTAGTAGGGTGACGAAGAAGCTGGGGTCCTCAGCCAACGCCTTGTGAAGCGAGCGGGCGGGTCGTTCGGAATGCTGCAGCGCCTGGAAATACACCCACTCAAGATCGGCAACCTCGTGCTCGAGGCCTTCGATCTGGTCGAGACGCTCGAACATTTTTCCGACATACCAACCGAACATACCGCCGTCGGCATTGTCCGCCTCATTGCTCGACCCCCGGATGGTCGAGCTATGATACATGACCTTCATTATAAGTTCGGTCGGCACAGCCAGTTTCTCATGCCCGGCGATAAAGCTCAGCACGGCCCGACCGCGATCGACGCCGAGGAATTTCTCGGCAATCCACTCCAGATCTTCGGTTTCGGGGACAACGAACACATTCAATCGGCCCCAATAGGCTCGATCAACCGCATCGCCTGCTGAGCCAATCAGCCTCCAGTTTGGACCATTGGGCGACAGCGTGAACGCCATCGACAACAGCTCCAGCGTGGGCCGCTTAGCCTTGATGGCGGCGGCAAGGCGTGCTTGCAGCGCCTCTTCGCCGTCACGACGCTTCAGGCCAAACAAAATGCCCTGCGCGAGCCGCTCACCATCACCTTCGCCACGATGAAAACCCTCGGCGAGCAAACTTTCCTTCACATCAGGCATGATGTCGCTCAACGCAATGGCGACACCCACCGCGTCCGGACGTTCGACCAAAAGGGCAAAATCGACCACTTCAGAAGGCGAAAGCTCAGCGAGATCGCCTCAATCGCGGCGATCTGTTCAGCCTCGAGGCGCTCCTGCCGCTCATGCCAGCCGAGCTCTGCGTCAAAGCGCGGATTGGCTCTCCCGAATAACCAGGCATGTCGTGCGGTCGTCGAACTCGGCTCAAGCGCGTCGAAAATTTCCTTCAACGGAGTCAGCTCATCGCCCTTGAGCGACCACGCGGCCATCGGAAATCCGACATGCTTTGCGATAAAGCTACGCAGGGTTTCGCGAAATTTGAGCCGCTGATCTTCCTGAAAATGTGGACTAGCCGCTTGCAGCTTCTCATATGCGTGCGCGCGCCAATTCGGATCGAAGCTCGGCCAATGCTCCAGCACGATACTCCATCGCTCCGCATCAGTGCCTGCCGCGTCAAGCAGCCGATCACCAATGGCGCCATACATGTGGTGCAAGGATCGATTGGTCAGAACCTCTGGTTCATCGGTGGAGAAGTCGCGCCACAGCGGCTTCGACGTGGGATGCGTTACGCCGCGGCCGGTTGGCGCGATAGCGTGAAGGAGATCCCAGCCCACTTTTGGCAGCCGGCGCAGAATCAGATCGAGCAACTGGATGCGCTCGGTTGGCGATGCGAATGTCTGCGGTCGCCAGGGAAGGAAAATTCGTGCAAGCGTCTCTTTGGGGCGATTGCTGATCTTGCCACCAGGATCGACATTGGCGAGCTTTGCAAGGAGTCAATGTGGCCCGACCGACATGGTCCGGACTCCAACACAAAATCTCCAGAGCCCACATGAGGTCTGCCAGATATTCACTGGCATGCATAAATCCTTCATCGCTACGAAATAGCGACGCCATGGGACTCGGATCGGCAGCGAGCGCGCTCTCGATCGCCGACAGAAACGCATCCGGCGCCGCTTCGGCGAGGCGCCTAAAGTCGTTGGAGAGCGACCACCAACGCCGTTCATCGGCAAATTCCAGCAATACTCTGACCGCAGCTGCGCTACGGTGGGAAGCATCTGCAACACCTTTGACCTGCTCCGGCCAGACGCCAAGCGCGATCACCGCTTCGCTCAGTCCGCGTCGAAGGTTTGCCGACGCCTGCTTCGGGGAACTCCGATCGAACTTCCAGCGGCGGTCGGGATCATCATAGTCCGGGTTGGTCTCCCCTAGCACTTCAAGGAAGATTGCGATCAGCATGTCAAGTTGGGCATCGGTCAACTGATCGGCGAGCAGGAACCAGCTATCGCGCAGCGACGTCAGTTTCCATACCTCACCAGAACGCCGCATCGGTCCATCAAGCGCCGCAGCGAAGGGCGCGAGTTCTGCCTCAACGGCCTCATTTGACATTCCGCAAAGCCTAGCGATGATCGTCTGATCGACCGGATAATCGCGGACCCATGCCCCGGCCAGCATTGCGCCAATCAGAGCGGCCGATACTGGAGGCTGAGCCCATTCGGCCGACGGGTCGGGCTGGCTGGCATCAACCGGCGCAGCACCGCAAGGCTACGACCAGCAGCTCTCGCATATTTTCGAGCATCGGCCTGTTCGATGCCGGCATCTTCCAGCGCCACCTCGATCGTGTGCCGCCACGCACGTGGCAGACGCACAACATTGGCGGGAGTGCCGACGTCGGAGCCAAATGCTGAAAAAACATGGTGCCCATCGCGCACAAGGCGTCCCGCGAGGCCCGGATCGCCTCCCGTCAGCACCACAACCATCTTGGCGCTCAACCCCGCAATCTGCGGGGCGACGGCTTCAGTGTCGGCCGCGACGATCCGGCTCAGCCAGTATAGCCGGTGTGGCTCGGGGAGTGGATTGACCGCAGCATAGAGAAACGCGATCGCTTCATCGACCGCCTCGGCCTGCACCGGCATGATGCTCGGCTCGGCATTAAGCCAGCGCAAAATCTGCACCGCCTCTTCATCGCGATCAGCACTGACGATCTCGGGCGTCAGCGGATGCTTCGTCCAAGCGACCACTCATCCCAGACCTCTGGCAAATTGCGAAGCCCAAACTGGCCGGCGCCCAATCCGGACCGCGAACCACTCTGCCGCACCCGCATGCAATTCGAGCCAATGGACTAGGGGAGTCGCCATCCAAGACACGCACATCCTTCCAGATGCCTTCAGCGCGCTTGGCCGCCGCCCATTCATCCTTGTGCGGCCACCGGTGTGGCGTGACAAACATATAGGTAGTGTTGGCCGGGATCACTCCAAGCGGCTCGGCGGTCCGCTTGACATAATCCTCCTCGGCTTTGCGCTCGATCCTCTGGCGTTGCGCGCCAAGCTCCCACACCGAAACGCCCACAGGCACGAACGCGGTCGCGGACGTTGGAATCCGCGACACCATCCGAGCCCGAATGAAGGATGCTCTCGTCGGAAGGAAAGCGCAGAGCGATCGGACCGCAGCTAACAATAATCAATCTGCTGATAAGTTCGGGAAGGCCAGCCGGACCGTCGCGTCGCGAAAGCCCATTGCGACAAATCCTGTGCCGTGATCCAACGCAGCACTTGGCCGGAAGACACCGCTGCGGTCGCCGCCGCTGCACGTCCTGAAGAAGGCCCCGTGACCGCGCCGCCATTGGTGAACCGGATTCCCTGTTTCTCGAGTGCGACGGTGATCGCCTCGGCATTGTTCGCAACCGGCGTCCGCTCGCCGCGCTCGAAGTCAGCGAGCGTTGAAGTCGCGATCTGCGCCTCCTTTGCAAGTTGCCCTTGCGTCCACGCCAACAATGCTCGCGCTGCTTTCACCTGACGGGGTGAGGGAGTGATCTTGTCTGTCATAGAAGTCATATAATAAATATGATGTCAGATTTCAAGAGTGGTCACAGCGAGGTGAACGAAAGGCTGCTAACCGCGATCTGGGCTCAAAAATCAGCGGACTGTCGCGACTG
>CAWFCI010000009.1:0-438112 GCA_963814305.1 uncultured Alphaproteobacteria bacterium | reverse complement strand
CCAATAAATCAATGACTTAGCAGCATCACGATGACCCGGCAGAGGGTCAAAATGCCTCTGGTGGTGCGCTGGTGGTGCAGTTTTCTGAAATTATATTTCAGGCGACACGCATTTTATTTGCGTCTGGGGTGCTTTTGCGCACCAATATGGAATGTTGCCGCAGCCGATCTAAATTGAAATCGGAGCCGATTCCCTCTACGCATTGACCCCAGATGCAGGAGCAGTTGCCCCTTCGCCCAGCCGAGTTTGTGAAAATTCGCGACGGCTTCATCGCGTTCCTAAAGCAACCGGCTGGAACGCCGATTGAGCATGTCGTGCCGCAACACATTATTGATGCGATGGCGTCGGCTGCAAAGCGCGGACGCAAACGGCGGCGGTTGCTCGATGTCACTAAAAGCGCGGCGGCGTTCATCGCCGTCGCAGGTGCCACCCTTGGCATCGCAATCGAACCGATGATTATCGGCACGGCCATCATGCTTGCTGGCGGCATGGCTTTCGTATGGGCGCTCAACCAGAGCAAAGTTCGCGCCGAGCCAGAGATCGACGAACTAATCAATGCGCCGAACGAGATGCTTCATCGCAATCTCAATGCCCTCGACGCTTTCAAAGGTAGTATCGCGAGCGGCGATATTCCTTGCGAAGAGCGCTTGCCCGATGGAGCGCTCAAGCCACTGACAGCGACCATTCGTCAGGCGTTCCTTGCTGATCATGGGGCGCTTTTGATTTTAAGTCGCGATCAAGACCTTTGGGAGTGCATTCCAAAGCGCCCGGTTCCCAAGAGCGCGTTATGGGTCAGGCTCGACGGGAGGATCGCGCCTGTTTTTGTGACCTCTCGGTCCTTGCTGGACACAGCAGACGGCGAGCTATTCGACCGGCGCATTGCATGGCTTTTGTCACATGCCGACCAATATGGCGCTCGCGCGCGGTCGTTTCGTGAAGCCGTGCAAGCCGTTGTAGCTTTGCGGCGACCAGAATTTGAGGGGCTGACTTTCGAGCAGAAGAAGCAACGCCTCTCCGAAAACAAGGAGTTCAGCGCCAGCCGTTTGGAAAAGCTGCACGCTGGAATTTATCCCCCGTTCGACAATTTTCTGCGCACTTTGCCGGTGCATGAATTTCCGTGAATGTGGAACTGAATATCATCTAACGCCTCTCGACGGCACGTCCTGCATTCCAACGAATGAAAGGACAACGCCATGCTACCCAATCGAGATCAGCTCTTAACCGTCACGGACGTCCTGCACGTTACAGGCTTCAAGTCGCGCACGACGCTATATCGCCGTGCGCGCAGCGGCGACTTTCCCTGCCCCTGCCATATTGGCGCGGGCAAAATACGCTGGCGTTCCGGCGACATCGAGGACTGGCTGAACAGCCTTCAAACCCGCCGTTACTGACACCCAATTTCCCCGATCCATATCAAAATTCTTGAAAGGCACTCCCCATGTCTGTTCGGTCCCTGCTTGCCCGCCTCACCGGCTGGCCGATGATAACAACCAAATATCGCGCGCATTGGCGCGTGATGATCCACACGCATCCGCTGATCTTCAAATTGCTTGAGGACAATGCGGATGGCGACACCCGCCGCGCGTCGCTTGCCGAATGGCACCGGGCCGAGCGTCCGGTGCTTTCGGTATTGCGCGGAACCACATCGCTGTTGCGGATTGACGGCCCCCGCCAGTTCATCGGCAAGGAAGACTTTGCTATGGGGGCATTGCTCGAAAGCCCCGGCGTCACCGCGCATCTTGATCCGGTTGATACATTCCACCTTGAGGCTCGTATTCGCCAGACTATCGAGAATGAAATTCTGCGCTGGATCGCCGAGCATGATTTGCAGGCTTGCCCGCCAGTTCTGCCCAGCGTTGACCGCGATGCAGCGGACCCCGAAGCATTGCGGCGCATGGTGGATTGGGTTCGCCGTGACCGCTGGATCGAGGAGCAATCCTATGTCCGGTAAATCCACAAAATGGAGCCAGAAAAGCGGCTGCGATACTACGTATCGAGCCAGAAGTTTTGATACACACCCTACACGGAACACCGTCTTTAACTGATAATAAACCACAACAATATCAAAGTACCGGCCATGATTCATCTGATTCGAAACGACGATGCCAATCTGGCTATTGTGTCACGGGGAGCGCTGACGACCAGCGTCTTCTTGTGGGCCGTCGCGGTCCTCTAAGGCCAAATTACCCCAATTCGACTAAAGGCGCAATCGGCTCAAAATCGCACTGTCTATGCTATCGCATAGACAGTGCACTGTTTCCCGACCTTGGCAAAGCCACCAGTCGGCGGCTGACTGGCCATATCACAAGGCAGAAACCGCCAGAGCGAGAATGTGTAATCTGGGATACCGAGGTGCCCGGCTTTGGCATTCGGCTCTATCCCTCCGGCCAGAAACGGTGGGTCGCCCGCTACATTGAGCGAAGAAGGCCCGGCAGGAAACCGTCGGCGATGTCGCCTCGATGGACGTCCACAAAGCTCGGCGGCTTGCACGGATTAAATTGGAAAGAGCAGCGGTCCATGGGCTTCCACAAAAGCCAAAGGCATCAGCCATAAATGGCAAGACACCCACTTTCGCGGAGATTTTTGAAACCTTCCGCAAAGACAGGCCCTATGCTTGGAAGGCGTCCACGGAGAAAAGCAACCTTCGATCGATCGCCCGTGTTTTTCTGCCTGTCTTTGGCACTATACCGATCAACGAAATATCGAAGGCAGAGGTCAATGCTTGGCAGGACTCGATGTCTGATCGACCCGGAAGCTGCAATCGCCAAACTGCAAATCTTGCCGCTGTTCTGAAGTATGCCGAGACGCTCGGCCACCGCAAAAGGGGATCAAATCCGGCGAAAGGACTTCAACGGGGTCGACGGCCAAAATACTCGATACCTCAATGCAACGGAATATCGGCGGCTTGAGTTGCGGCTTGGCGAATTCGGCAATGAGAAATTTGCCGCGATGATCCGCCTCTACATCCACACCGGTGCACGCAAGGGAGAGCTTGTCAAACTCGCTTGGAAGGATGTTTCAGCGCGTCATCTTGATCTGAGAGACAGCAAGACGGGGCCGAAACCGATCTTGCTCAGTGACGCGGCGCTCAGAATTCTGTCAAACCTTGATCGAGGCCAACCAAATGACCTGGTCTTTCGATCCGAAAGCGGCGAGCCGCTGGATTTGGCGAAAATCTGGAATCAATTCCGTGCATTTGCCGGGCTGCCCGATGTGCGCCTTCATGATTTGCGGCACAGCTATGCGTCGATTGCAGTTCAGAACCGTATTGACCTTGAGCCGATTAGCAAGCTGCTCGGGCATTCATCGACAGAAACAACCGAGCGCTATGCCCACCTGAACGACAGCAACGTTGCCGAGGCGGCTGAAACGGTCGGGGCCGATATCTTTCGCCTGCTGGGAGTAATCCGATGAAAATGATCGATCAGAAAGAATTCGTTCGCGGCGAACTCACACGCCTGAACATAGCGGTGGAACAAGAAGGCTTTGGCCGGTATCGGTCCACAATCTGGTTCAAGGAGCAGCCCGGCTTTGGCCTCAGGAAATATCCCACGGGCCGAGAAGTCTATTTCACTCAGACCCGAATGGATGGTCGACAACGAAGCATTACCATCTGCGATGCCCGCCTGATCTCATTCCAAGCCGCTTTGGATATTGCCCGACGATGCATATACCAATCTGAGCAGTTGCCCAATGCAGCTGACACCCGGAAACGCAAGCGGTCGGCCCCGTTGTTCCAGGATTTTCTCGACACCTATTGGTGCGCAATTTCCCCGAAATGGAAACCGCGAACCCTTGCCACTGAAACCTATTACCGGCGAAAATATCTGACGGGAGCATTCGATAAAGTCGGAATCGATGAACTCTCCTATGAGCAAGTCCAAGCTTGGTTTATAAGTTCGAATAGAATGGGGTCGCCCGGGGCCGCCAATCGGGCTTTTGATCGCGTGCGCGCAGTGTTGAACAAGGCGGAAGAATGGGGCTTGCGCGACGCTGGAACGAATCCCTGCGCCGAAGTGGAAAAGAACAAGCGCCGGAAATACACGCGATTTCTGAGCGAAGTCGAATTCGGGCAGCTGGGGACGTCGCTCGCCAAGTACAGCAAGAAATTTCCTTTGCAGGTAATCGTGATCCAGCTCCTCCTGACGACAGGATGCCGACGCGACGAAATACGCTGCATGAAGTGGACACAGGTCAAGGGAACCCGGCTGATGGTGATCGACGGCAAAACTGGCGATCGGACCGTCCAGCTTTGCGCCGATGCCCGGCTGTTGCTCTCTTGCTTGAAACGGGGAAAGCCAGACGACTATGTCTTCGCCTGCTCAACCGGTGGCCCTACCAGTCTCGAAAAATGCTGGAAGATCATTAAGGAGGACTGCGGCTTGTTCGATGTCAGACTGCATGACTTGCGGCACAGTTACGCGAGCCGTGCTGCCCGATTAGGCGTCCCTTTGCCGGTATCGAAGCAACTTCTGGGCCATGTCAGGATCGAGAATACCGCGATTTATACCCATTACAACGATGAGCATCTGATTGAAATCGCGAATTCCATCAGCGAACTGATCGATGAGGAGATGCAGGGACGGGGATCGAGAAGGAGAGCATAGCTAGGGGGAAGCTGCCGCTCGGCGCCGCTCGGAACGTCAAAGTCGCTACCCGCATCGCGTTCACCTCCGGCCCGGACCATCAGGATCACAACGGCATCTGAGCCGTACTCAGCGAGCTTCTTACCGAATATACTGATATGGTCCTGTTTCACGGCCCGCCATTCGTGCCAACCGAATTGGCCTACGACTTTTCAAAGATCGAACGGAAGCCTTCAAATTCCACAATCCGCCCGAGTTCCTCCCACAGGTTTCCGTTCGCAGATAGCCAATTCAAATGATCCGATAAGAGGAACAATCCAGACTGCTTCAAAACCGCTTCCCGCCACAGATAGTTGAATCATATCATATGCTCGAATGCGAGAGATTTTTGGAAGTACCCGGCTTTTCAACAGAGTGTATTTTTATCGCTTCAATATCTCAGCGAGCATATCATCAATAAACAAATGCCCCCAAGCCTCTATTCGGACATCAGACTTCTTGTCCCTAAATCCGAGATGGACGACTTGCTTGTCGATCGTATCTTGAACACATTGCGTGCTTGGGACCAAGTCACTATCATCTGTGACCAAAACTGCAATATCGTATAAGTCACGGCTGGCCAGCGCTACTAAGTCAATAGCAATTTTCGTGTCGATGCCCTGCTCGACAAAATTAGAATTGTTGTTTCCGCAGACTTTGCACGTGAGAGGGCTATTTGATCGATGACTTACATCTACAGTATACGCTGTAAATTGATCAAGCTCATCTTGAAACCAGGATTGCATTCTCTGCTCTTCAGCTATTTCCTGGTCATCTAGAAAACCATCGCCATTTGTATCATATGGCTTGACAGAAGCATAAATTTTTACTGCTCGAAGTTCTTTCCTTGAATTCCTTAAATGCGAAATGCCATCCAAACCCTCAAGAATTGACAGCGGCAAGTCCTTCCACGACAAGTTTTTGTCTGGCAAGTGTCCAGTAAGATCTTTCCAGTTTCTCGCAAAATTCCAATAATCCATAAAAATCCGAACCCTTGCGGTTCGATGGGCACCTCCTCTCATTACCGTCCTCCCAAAAAAATAAACGCCTTAACATCCATGCAAGGCATCAATTGCGGCCACCTTTTCTCTTTCGTTTGAAATCGTCTGGTGAAATCATATCTCGCATAATATCATCGAGTAAAAAATGGCCCCACGCAGCACTTCTCAATGCATCGCCTTTACCTTTTACACCGATATGAATTATTTTTTTATCAAAAATCTCCTGAACAGATAGAATACTCGGAGTAAGTTCCGCATCGTCGGCGATCAAAACTCCGATATCGTAAACATCTTTTACTGCAAGTGAGAGCATATCACATGCAATTTTTGTCTTCAGACCTTTTTCCAGTTCAGGTTTTTCTAACTTAGAGCTGCAGGTCTTGCATTCTTTCATTTTATCGTCGGATTTACGATTAAAATGGTGAACTTGAAATCCGGGAAGCGGATCAAGCGTGTTTTCAAGCCATTCTTCAAATTCCCGCCTTGTGCTGTCATTCGTCGGTGATTTTGAGGCGTAGACGTCGATCAACCGGAGTTCTTTTGGTAGATCCTCAATGTAATCTAGTTCGTCGAGGTGATCGATAACTGCTTCGGAAAGCAGTTCCCAACGGATATCTTGAGACTCGAATCGAGCATTTTTAATATCGTTTTGCGTCAAATGGCGACCAATGAGTCCCGAATGAGCGATTTGCCATGAAAGTGCAAATTCCCAATGGTCTACAAAGACGCGCACTCTCAGAGAATCTTGGGCTTCACCCCTACCTCGCGTGGACCAGTTCATCAATTTCCCCCAATCATTCGCGCGATAAATCTGTAGCAAATTTGTAACAATTTTTACCATGATAGCAATTGTTAGTTTGCTGAACGTGTTTGCGCTCGTGACGTGAGCCTGATGCGCCTCCCGCCGGTTCCGCGTGAGTTAAACTCTGCGAAGCAAAGTCCGGCCTTTGGCCGGTCGGAGGGGAGGAGGGTGGAGGTTTTCGGATTTGCAGAATTCGAAAAGGACAGCCCATGCCCCGATACAATCCCGGATGGCGGAACGAAAAGTTCCTTCAGTCGCTTGAAGCCGCAGCCGCAACGTTGGGTGCGAAGTGGAATCGTCGTTTTCTAGTCTATGGAATATTCGATCCCACCCAAAACGATCCTGAGGGGCGTTATGCCGAAGGACTTCCGATCTATGTCGGGCTGACCAGCTTGATCAGTTCACGCATGCGGGACCATTTCGTCAAGGCCGAATCCCCGCGCAAGCGGCACGGCTGCGTCCGGGAGCATCTGGCGCGGATTCTTGAGCAGCAGGTTGTGCCGGTTTTTGTGATCCTCGGTTGCTACGACACCCGGCTCGAGATGCTGAAGGCCGAGACCATGTGGGCGCAAAAGCTGCACCACGAAGGCTACAAACTGGCGAACTGCCATAAGGATCAGTGTTCCCGGATGCAGACGAAGAAGCTGATTGCGGCGCTGAACGCCAAAGTCCGGCTGATTTCCATCGATGAGGCTATCGCGGGCGGCGTGGTGGTGATGGCATCATGCCCTAGCTGCGGTCATCAGCGCGCCCTGGACCTGCAAGAAAAGGCAAACGAACTCACGACCGAAGCATCGCTCCTCAAGGGGCCGACGATGGCCAGACTTTTGTCCGCACCGACTTTATGCGAAGCTTGTGGAGAGCAGATGACCTATGAGGTCGATGACCATGTTGACCCGGACATCTTGGTCCCAGATTTCAGAATTCCCCGCAAATTGAGCCGGGCAAAGCGCAAGGAGGCAATTACAAGTGAACAGATCGAACCGACCCGGCTTGGGCAAACTGACGATCAGGGACGCGACCTTGCCCCTTGCTAGACGTCTTGATGCGTTGATCGCCATACAGGCAATTAACATTGCTTTCCTGATAATCGCGGCTTTGAAATTGTCCTGATGGCTAAGCCGAAGGGCGACATAACACTGGAAATCACATGGTACGACCACCCAGGCATTACCCGCGCAAGATTGTCCGCGTCGACATTTCGCACTTCAGGCTCAAGTCCCACGCCATCCTCGAACGCGGGGGGGTCGATCGGATCATCATCCGTCGTTGCGGCAGGGATGAGTTGACGATCCTCCACCCGGCCTACTTCGCCCTGCTCAAACGGCGTGCCGGTGAAATGGCGAATGATCGTGCCCAGCATCGCCGCCGTTCCGAGCCCAGCAGGCCGAGCTTTCGCAAACCGCGCCCTCGATGAAATCAATGGATCGAACACCAATAGTAGCGGCAGGGCACAACAATCGCTAACGAAACGAATAATTGATGGATCAAGGCGGGGAAGAATGGCGCGAACACCAAAAGCAAAAACGGGCGGAGATCTTGGTTTCGAAGCCGAACTATTCAAGGCGGCAGACAAGCTACGCGGCAATATGGAGCCATCGGATTACAAGCATGTCGCGCTCGGCCTGATCTTCCTCAAGCATATTTCCGAAGGGTTCGAGGCAAAGCGCGCGCAATTGCTGGCTGACTACCCCGAAGGCGCGGAGGATGAGGACGAGTACCGCGCCGACAACATCTTCTGGGTGCCCAAGGGTGCCCGCTGGTCTCACCTTCAGGCCAATGCCAAGCAGCCCGGCGATGGGCAAGGTCATCGACGATGCTATGCTGGAGATCGAGAAGGTCAACCCCACGCTGAAGGGCGTGCTGCCCAAGGACTATGCCCGCCCCGGCCTGAACGCTGTCATGCTGGGCGAACTGATCGACCTGATTTCCGGCATCGGTTTCCGCGACGATGAAGGCCAGAGTCGCGACATGTTGGGCCGCGTCTATGAGTATTTCCTCGGCCAGTTCGCGGGCAGCGAAGGCAAGCGCGGCGGCGAATTCTATACGCCTCGCTCGGTCGTCCGCACGATGGTGGAGATGCTGGAGCCGTATAAGGGCCGCGTCTATGATCCCTGCTGCGGATCGGGCGGCATGTTCGTGCAATCGGAAAAATTCGTCGAAAGCCACGGCGGCCGCATCGGCGACATTGCGATTTACGGGCAGGAAAGCAACCACACCACCTGGCGACTGGCGATGATGAACCTGGCGGTGCGTGGCATCGATGCGGAGATCAAGTGGAACAGCGAAGGCAGCTTCCACAAGGATGAGCTGCCCGACATGCGCGCCGATTATGTCCTCGCCAATCCACCGTTCAACGTATCGGATTGGGGTGGCGACCGGATCAAGGAAGATGTCCGCTGGAAATATGGCACGCCGCCTGCCGGCAATGCGAACTTTGGCTGGCTCCAGCATATCCTGCACCACCTTTCCCCCACCGGCACAGCGGGCGTGGTGCTGGCCAATGGATCGATGTCATCCACCCAGAATGGCGAGGGCGAAATTCGCCGCGCGATGGTCGATGGTGATGTGATCGACTGCATGATCGCGATGCCGGGGCAGCTTTTCTATTCCACACAGATTCCGGTGTGCATCTGGTTTCTGGCAAAGGACAAATCGAACGGAATTGGCCGCGACAAGAAGCTGCGCGACCGGCGCAAGGAAATACTGTTCATCGACGCGCGGAAGCTCGGCCATATGGTGGACCGCACCCGGCGCGAGTTCAGCGACGATGACATCGCCAAAATCGCCGGAACCTATCATGCTTGGCGCGAAGGTGAGGGATATGAAGACATCTCCGGTTTCGCCGCCTCGGCCAGCCACGCGACAATCGCAGGGCACGGCCATGTGCTGACTCCGGGGCGCTATGTGGGTGCGGAGGATGTGGAAGAGGACGCCACGCCATTCGTGGAACGCTTCGCCGCGTTGCAGGCCACGCTGGAGGAGCAATTTGCCGAAAGCGCACGGTTAACCGATGTGATCCGCGAACGATTGGCTGGGGTGATTGTGGATGCATGAATATGCCAAAATCTTTGCACGTCGAGCGCGATCTGTAAAAGAAATGCGATTTTCTTTACATGGGCGTGCGCGGGCAGCGGGCGGATTACTGACCAAGCGGCGGATTGGGCGGAATGTCTATTACCTCAACCAGCGGCTGGTGGCGCTGTTTGTCGACGGGGCGGCGTGATGGGGGAGGTGTTTTGCGCAGTAGGGGAGATCGTTGATTTCAATCCTCGCACGTCTTTGCCAAAAACAGGTGCTATCCCATTTGTTGATATGGCTGCGTTGCCAACGTCAGGCAGAGACATTGATCAAATCGGCCAAAGAGAAACTGCCTCTTCTGGTTCGAAATTTCAAAATGGCGATACATTGTTAGCTCGCATCACGCCATGTTTAGAAAATGGCAAGGGAGCAAAAGCCAGTGGAATTCCGGGAATTGGGGTAGCGCAAGGTTCCACAGAGTTTATTGTGATGCGTGCGAAAGACAGAAGCGACGAAAACTTCGTTTATTATCTCTCCCGCCATCCAGATTTTCGGGCACATGCGATTCAACACATGTCGGGCACATCCGGTAGGCAACGTGTGGCTTGGCAGTCATTAGTGGATTACCAAATTCCCTTGCTTAGCCATGAAGCGAGGCGAGACATAGGCGAACTCCTTTCCGCGCTGGATGACAAGATCGAGCTTAACCGGCGGATGAATGAGACGTTGGAGGCGAGTGCGCGGGCTTTGTTTCGGGATTGGTTTGTTGATTTCGGGCCGGTCAAAGCAAAGCCCCCCCTGCGCAGAGCGCAAAACGATCAGGTCCAAGCCGCTTTGGGCGGCACAGCGCAAAACGAACATGCGGATGCAAGCGCGTATCTCGCGCCAGAAATCTGGTCCCTCTTCCCCGCGCAGCTAGACGACGAAGGCAAGCCGGAGGGGTGGGAGTGGGGATCGCTTGGTGACATCATCGAAATTGCACCGAAAGAACCGCTGAAGAGCGGCTCGATGGCTCCTTATTTGGAAATGGCTGCCTTGCCGACGGCAGGCGCAAACTCTCAGCTTCCGGTTGACCGAGAATATTCGTCTGGCACACGCTTTCGAAATGGCGATACACTTTTGGCGCGAATTACGCCGTGCCTTGAGAACGGAAAAACCTGTTACGTTCAAAACTTACCGAATGGAGCAGTCGGTTGGGGATCAACTGAATTTATCGTCCTTCGCGCAAAATCGCCTGTCCCATCTCCAGTGTCATATCTCATTGCAAGAGATGAAGACTTCCGCCGCCACGCTATCAGAAGTATGACCGGAACGTCAGGAAGGCAGCGCGCAAATGCTGACGCTATATCTGGGTATTGCATCGCCATACCCAGTGAACCAAAAATTTGTCTGGAGTTGGCTGAGCTACTAAATCCGATGTTCGACCAGATTTCGTCAAACGAAAGAGAATCCCGCACCCTCGCGCAAACCCGCGACAGGCTGCTGCCCAAGCTGATGTCCGGCGAAATCCGGGTGCGCGCGGCGGAAAATCTTGTAGAAGAAGTGCTATGACCCGCGTTGCGATCAATCCTGACCTGCTGATCTGGGCGCGCAAGCGCGCCGGGCTGGAGACGGTCGATCTGGAACACCGCTTTCCCAAGATCGACGCCTGGGAGGCTGAGGAAGCGCAGCCCACGCTCAAACAACTCGAACATTTCGCCCGCGCCGTGCATGTGCCGATCGGCTATCTGTTTTTTCCGTCCCCGCCCGATGAGCCGCTGCCAATTCCCGATTTCCGAACGGTGGACGGCAAGGGCGTGCGCCGCCCCAGCCCGGAACTGCTCGATATGGTCTACGCCTGCCAGGAACGGCAAGGCTGGTACAAGGAATTTGCGCAGGCCACACGCCAACCCGAGGCCGGGTTTGTCGGCAGCGCCGGTTTGCAAGACCGCGCCGTTGCGGTCGCCGCGAGCATGGCCGAGACACTCGGTTTCGATTTGGATGCGCGCGCTGCCTGCCGCACATGGGAAGAAGCCTTGCGGCTGTTCATCGCCCAAGCCGACAGCATCGGCGTGCTGGTGATGGTAAGCGGCGTTGTGCTCAGCAACAACAACCGCAAGCTTGATCCGCAAGAGTTTCGCGGCTTCGCTCTGGCGGATTCGCGCGCACCGCTGGTCTTTATCAACGGGTCCGATAGCAAATCGGCGCAGATGTTCACGTTGGCGCACGAACTGGCGCATTTGTGGCTGGGATCGTCGGCAGTGTCCGATGCCAGTGCTGCACCGAACGGCGGGCATCGCCGCGAAGAGGTGTGGTGCAACGCGGTTGCCGCAGAATTGCTGGTTCCTCTCGCTGTGCTGCGCAATGACCTGCTCGATGATGAAACAGTGGAACATGCAGTGGGCAGGCTCACCCGGCGGTATAAGGTGAGCAGCCTTGTCATACTCCGGCGCTTGCTGGACGCAGGCTGGCTGGATCGCGCCGCTTTCGATGTGGCCTGGGCCGCCGAACGCGCGCGGTTGCGTGCCATTGCAGCCAAGAACACGGGTGGCGGCGATTTCTACCGCACAACCCTGTCGCGAGTCAGCCGCCGCTTTGCCCGGGCGCTGGTCGAAAGCACTCTGGAGGGGCAAACGCTCTACCGGGATGCGTTCCGGATGCTCGGCGTCGCCAAGACTGAAACCTTCAACAACATCGGGCATGAAGTGGGGGTCCTAGTTTGACCCGTTTCCTACTTGACACCAATGTCTTCATCCAGGCGAAGAACCTGCATTACGGCTTCGATTTTTGTCCGGCCTTTTGGGATTGGCTGATCGAGCAAAATGGGGGTGGAACAGTCGCGAGCATCGAAAAGGTCAGCGACGAGCTGGTTGGCGGCGGCGACGATCTGGCTGACTGGGCAGAAGCGCGAGGCAAGCCATTTTTCCTGCCGCCGGATGACAAGGTGCTTCCTGCACTGACGACCGTCAGCACATGGGCGACAGGCCAGAATTTCGAACCTGCCGCAATCGCCACCTTCCTTCAGGTCGCGGATTATTGGTTGGTTGCGCATGCTCTTGCGCACGATTTCGTTGTGGTAACGCATGAAGTGCCGTCGGACACCGTGCGCAAGATCAAAGATTCCGAACGCCTGCGTCGGATTGGGAATTTCTTGCGTTAGCCCATATGAAATGCTGCGCCGTTCCCGCGCCCGCTTTGTATTAGGCGCGGCGGCATGACCAAGTTCACCGAATCCCATGTCGAAGAAGCTACGCTGGAGTGGTTGAAGGAACTGGGCTGGGACGTGGCCTACGGTGTCGATGCCTCGCCCGATGGCGCGCATCCGGTGCGGCAGTCAAACAGCGATGTCATCCTTGAAGCGCGGCTGGTGGCGGCGATCGAACGGCTTAATCCGGCGATTCCTGCCGAGGCGCGCAGCGATGCCTTGCGCAAGGTGATGGCGGTGGAGCTGCCATCGCTGATCGAGGAAAACCGCCGCCTGCACCGCCTGATCGTTGAAGGCGTGCCGGTGGAGTATCACGGGCCAGACGGCACGATCCGGGGCGACAGGGTGCGGCTGATCGATCTCGAAGCTGCCGAGGGCGGCCTCGACATGAACGACTGGCTGGCAGTCAATCAGTTTACCGTGATCGAACGCGGATCGAACCGGCGGCCCGATGTGGTGCTGTTCGTCAACGGACTGCCTATCGCTGTGATCGAGCTGAAGAACCCCGGTGACGAGAACGCCACCGTTCAAGGGGCCTACAACCAGTTGCAAACCTACAAGCAGGAAATCGGCGCGCTGTTCCGCACCAACGCTTTGCTGATCGCATCGGACGGGGTGACCGCGCGGATCGGATCGCTGACTGCCGATTATGAACGCTTCATGCCGTGGCGGACGGTGGAAGGAGAGGTGGTCGCTGCAAAAGGCCTGCCCGAGCTGGAAGTGATGTTGGCAGGCGTGCTCGACAAACGCCGTTTGCTCACCCTGATCCGCGATTTCACTGTGTTTGGCGATGGCGGCGATGGCATCCGCAAGATCATCGCGGGCTATCACCAGTATCACGCCGCCCAGCGTGCTGTTGCCGCAACGTTGCGCGCGGTTCCCGGCGTTTCGGCGGGTGGGGCCTTGCGCGAAAATCCTCGCAGCTACGGTCTGCCGAGCGCCGCTGATCATGCACCGGGCGATAAACGCATCGGGGTGATCTGGCACACGCAAGGGTCTGGCAAAAGCCTGCTGATGGCCTTTTACGCCGGGCTGCTGGTGCGCAGGCCAGAGCTTGAGAACCCGACCATTGTCGTCATCACCGATCGCAATGATCTGGACGATCAGCTTTTCGGCACCTTTGCGATGTGTAGCGACCTGATCCGTCAAACGCCGATCCAGACCGAAAGCCGCGAAGATTTGAGCGGACCGGCTGAACCGCGCATCGGGTGGGGTAATCTTCACCACGATGCAGAAATTCGCGCCCGCATCGGGCAAGAACAGCTATCCGGCGCTGAGCGAGCGCCGCAACGTGATCGTCATCGCCGACGAAGCCCACCGCACCAATATGGCTTCAAAGCGCGGATCGACAGAAAGACGGGTGAGCTGGCGTATGGCTTTGCCAAATATCTGCGCGATGCGCTGCCCAACGCATCCTTCATCGGCTTTACCGGCACGCCGATTGAAAAGGACGATGTGAACACGCCGGCCGTGTTTGGCGATTATATTGATGTGTATGACATCAGCCGCGCAGTGGAAGACGGCGCGACCGTGCCGATCTACTATGAAAGCCGCCTGGCGCGCATCGAATTGCCACGACGACGAAAAGCCCGTGATCGATGCCGAGATCGAGCGATCTGACCGAAGATGAGGCGCGACTGAACAGGAGCGGCTGAAGCGCAAGTGGTCCGCAGTGGAAGCGCTGGTCGGCTCGAAAAAGCGGCTGGCAGATGATCGCCAGCCGATCTTGTCAGGCACTTTGAGGACCGCGTCGAGGCGATGGACGGCAAGGCCATGGTCGTCTGCATGAGCCGCCGCATTTGCGTTGCGCTTTATGATCGAAATCGTCACGCTGCGGCCTGATTGGCACAGCGACGACGATGCCGCCGGGGCGATCAAGATCGTGATGACCGGTTCCGCCGTCCGACCCGCCTGAATGGCAGCAGCATATCGGCAACAAGGCGCGGCGCGATGTGCTGGCCAAGCGGGCGCGCAAGCACGCAAGCGATCCGCTGAGGCTCGTCATCGTGCGCGACATGTGGCTGACCGGCTTTGACGCGCCGTCCATGCACACCATGTATATCGACAAGCCGATGCGCGGCCACGGGCTTGATGCAGGCAATCGCGCGGGTCAACCGCGTGTTTCGCGACAAGCCTGCGGGGCTGGTCGTGGATTATATCGGCATCGCCCAGAATCTGAAAAAGGCGCTGGGGCAATATTCCGCATCCGATGACCGCGACAGACCGGCATCGACGAAGCCGAAGGCGTCGCAGTGCTGCTGGAGAAGTACGAGATCGTTGCGGCAATGTTCATGGCTTTGATTACGTGCCGCGGTTCGCCGGCACGCCGCATGCAGCGCCTCAATGTTTGGCCGAGGCCATCGAATGGGTCTCTGGCGCAGCAACATGAGGCAGCCGGAAAAGAAGCCAGCGACGAGGCCAAGAAGGCAGCGCATCGGCGATATCAGGATGCCGTGCTGGCGCTGTCAAAGGCATTCGCCCTTGCCGCGGCCAGCGACGAAGCGCGCGAACATTCGCGACGATGTCGGCTTCTTTCAGACCATCCGCGCGGCGCTTGGCAAAGAGCAGCAGTTCCGGCCTCGGCAAGTCAGCAGGACCGCGATTTCGCCGTCCAGCAGATTGATCGACCGGGCCGTGGTCTCGACCGAAATCGTCGATATCCTCGCGCGCCGCCGGCATCACGACACCTGACATCTCCATCCTGTCCGACGATTTTCTCGCCGAAGTTCAGCAGATGGAGCGACAAATCTTGCCCTCGAAGCCTTAAAGAAATTGCTCGACGACCAAATCCGTTCGCGCAGCAGATCCAATGTCGTCGAGAGCCGCCGCTTCTCCGAGCGGCTAGACGATGCGATTGCCCGCTATCACACCAATGCGATCAGCACCGTAGAGGTTTTGCAGGCTCTTATCGATCTCGCCAAGGACATTCGCGCCGAGCAGGAACGAGGCGAAGCGAAGGTCTGACACAAGATGAAATCGCCTTCTATGATGCCCTTGCTGATAACGATAGCGCAGTCGATATCATGGGCAACGATTGCCTGAAGGTCATCGCCGCCGAACTGGTCAACAGTCTCAAGGCGAATGCTACGGTCGACTGGGCGCATCGCGAGAGTGCTCGGGCACGAATGCGTGTATTGGTGAAGCGCATTCTCAGGAAATATGGGTACCCGCCAGACCTCCAGGATGAGGCTGTTCAGACTGTGATTCAGCAAGCTGAGCTTCTGGCGGACAGCTGGTAATTGTTCCGGAAAGAATGCCGCTGGGAGCGTTCTAGCATCAATCGTTTCCGCACCCGCTTGGTGGCTATTCTGTCACGGCGAGCGAGAAAGCGGGTAATTCAGGCTCCGCACGGATGCCCGGATTGGTTCCCACTTCCACTCAAGCACCATTTGCGCTACCAATAACCTGCGGAAAACAGGTAACAAATTCCAAATTTCCTGCCCAAGTCTTGAAATAATAATTCTACCATGGATGCGAGGATAATATGCAGACCCTACACGGAAAACCCTTTAACTGATAATAAACCACAACAATATCAAAGTACAGGCCATGATTCATCTGATTCGAAACGACAATGCCAATCTGGCAGTTGTATTGCCGCGGGGAGCGCTAACAAGCCAGCGTCTTTATTTGTGGGCCGTCGCGGTCCTCTAAGGCCAAATTACCCCAATTCGACTAAAGGCGCAATCGGCTCAAAATCGGACTGTCTATGCTATCGCATCGACAGTACACAGCTTGCCGACCTTGGCAAAACCACCAGTCGGAGGCTGACCGGCCATATCGCAAGGCCGAAACCGCCAGAGCGAGAATGTGTAATCTGGGATACCGAGGTGCCCGGCTTTGGCATTCGGCTCTATCCGTCTGGCCAAAAGCGGTGGGTCGTGCGCTACATTGAGCCCGAGAAGGCGCGGCAGGAAACCGTCGGCGATGTCGCCTCGATGGACGTCCACAAAGCTCGTCGGCTTGCACGGATTAATTGGAAAGAGCAGCGGTCCATGGGCTTCCACAAAAGCCAAAGGCATCAGCCATAAATGGCAAGACGCCCACTTTCGCGGAGATTTTTGAAACCTTCCGCAAAGACAGGCCCTATGCTTGGAAGGCGTTTACGGAGAAGACAACCTTCGATCTATTGCCCCGTCTTCCTGCCGGACTTCGGTGCCATTCCGATCAACGAAATATCGAAGGCCGACGTCAATGCTTGGCAAGATGCGATGTCTGATCGACCCGGCAGTTGCAACCGCCAAACTGCGAACCTTGCCGCTGTTCTGAAATATGCCGAGACGCTCGGCCAACGCAAAAGAGGATCAAATCCGGCGAAAGGACTTCGACGGGGTCGACGGCCAAAATAACTCGATCCTTCAATGCAACGGAATATCGGCGGCTTGAGTTGCGGCTTCGGCGAATTCGGCAATGAGAAATTTGCGGCGATGATCCGCCTCTACATCCACACCGGTGCACGCAAGGGAGAGCTTGTCAAACTCGCTTGGAAGGATGTTTCAGCGCGTCATCTTGATCTGAGAGACAGCAAGACGGGGCCGAAACCGATCTTGCTGAGTGACGCGGCACTCAGAATTCTGTCAAACCTTGATCGAAGCCAAACCAAATGACCTGGTCTTTCGATCCGAAAGCGGCGAGCCGCTGGATTTGGCGAAAATCTGGAATCAATTCCGTGCATTTGCCGCAGGCTGCCCGATGTGCGCCTTAGTGATTTGGGGCGCGGCTATGCGTCTTATACCCTCTAGAAACCGTTTACCTCCTAAGATAAGCAAGCTGCTCGGGCATTCATCGACAGAAACAACCGAGCGCTATGCCCACCTGAACGACAGCAACGTTGCCGAGGCGGCTGAAACGGTCGGGGCCGATATCTTTCGCCTGCTGGGAGTAATCCGATGAAAATGATCGATCCGAAAGAATTTGTCGCGGCGAGCTCACTCGCCTGAACATTGCGGTGGAACGCGAAGGTTTTGGCCGGTATCGGTCCACAATATGTGGTTCAAGGAGCAGCCCGGCTTTGGCCTCAGGAAATATCCCACGGATTGAGGAGTGAATTTCATTTCAGAGCCGAAATCGATAGAAGTCGAGCAACGAAGCATTACCATCTGCGATGCCCGCCTGATCTCATTTCCAGACGGCATTGGGATATTCCACGACGATGCATTTATCAATCCGAGCAGTTGCCCAATGCAGCTGACACCCAGAAACGTAAACAGTAGACCCCGCTGTTCCAGGATTTTCTCGAAACCTATTGGCGTACAATTTCCCCAAAGTGGAAACCGCAAACCCTTGCCACTGAAACCTATTACCGGCGAAAATATCTGACGGGAGCATTCGATAAAGTCGGAATTGATGAACTCTCCGATGAGCAAGTCCAAGCTTGGTTTATAAGTTCGAATAGAATGGGGTCGCCCGAGGCCACGAATCGGCTTTGATCGCGTGCGCGCACTGTTCAAGAGGGCGGAAGAATGGGGCTTGCGCACGCTGGAACGAATCCCTGTGCCGAAGTGGAAAAGAACAAGCGCCGAAAATACATGCGATTTCTAAGCGAGGTCGAATTCGGGCAGCTGGGGACGTCGCTCGCCAAGTACAGCAAGAAATTTCCTTTGCAGGTAATCGTGATCCAGCTCCTCCTGACGACAGGATGCCGCCGCGACGAAATACGCTGCATGAAGTGGACACAGGTCAACGGAACTCGGCTGATGGTGATCGACGGCAAAACTGGCGATCGGACCGTCCAGCTTTGCGCCGATGCCCGGCTGTTGCTCTCTTGCGTGAGACGGGGAAAGCCAGACGACTATGTCTTCGCCTGCTCACCGGTGCCCTACCAGTTCGAAAAATGCTGGAAGGTCATCAAGGAGGACTGCGGCTTGTTCGATGTCAGACTGCATGACTTGCGGCACAGTTACGCGAGCCGTGCAGCCCGATTAGGCGTCCCTTTGCCGGTTTCGAAGCAACTTCTGGGGCATGTCCGGATCGAGAATACCGCGATTTACACCCATTACAACGATGAGCATCTGATTGAAATCGCGAATTCCATCAGCGAACTGATCGATGAAGAGATGCAGGGGCGGGGATCGAGAAGGAGAGCATAGCTAGGGAGCTGCCGCTCGGCGCCGCTCGGAACGTCAAAGTCGCTACCCGCATCGCGTTCACCTCCGGCCCGGACCATCAGGATCACAACGGCATCTGAGCCGTACTCAGCGAGCTTCTTACCGAATATACTGATATGGTCCTGTTTCACGGCCCGCCATTCGTGCCAACCGAATTGGCCTACGACTTTTCAAAGATCGAACGGAAGCCTTCAAATTCCACAATCCGCCCCAGTTCCTCCCACAGGTTTCCGTTCGCAGATAGCCAATTCAAATGATCCGATAAGAGGAACAATCCAGACTGCTTCAAAACCGCTTCCCGCCACAGATAGTTGAATCATATCATATGCTCGAATGCGAGAGATTTTTGGAAGTACCCGGCTTTTCAACAGAGTGTATTTTTATCGCTTCAATATCTCAGCGAGCATATCATCAATAAACAAATGCCCCCAAGCCTCTATTCGGACATCAGACTTCTTGTCCCTAAATCCGAGATGGACGACTTGCTTGTCGATCGTATCTTGAACACATTGCGTGCTTGGGACCAAGTCACTATCATCTGTGACCAAAACTGCAATATCGTATAAGTCACGGCTGGCCAGCGCTACTAAGTCAATAGCAATTTTCGTGTCGATGCCCTGCTCGACAAAATTAGAATTGTTGTTTCCGCAGACTTTGCACGTGAGAGGGCTATTTGATCGATGACTTACATCTACAGTATACGCTGTAAATTGATCAAGCTCATCTTGAAACCAGGATTGCATTCTCTGCTCTTCAGCTATTTCCTGGTCATCTAGAAAACCATCGCCATTTGTATCATATGGCTTGACAGAAGCATAAATTTTTACTGCTCGAAGTTCTTTCCTTGAATTCCTTAAATGCGAAATGCCATCCAAACCCTCAAGAATTGACAGCGGCAAGTCCTTCCACGACAAGTTTTTGTCTGGCAAGTGTCCAGTAAGATCTTTCCAGTTTCTCGCAAAATTCCAATAATCCATAAAAATCCGAACCCTTGCGGTTCGATGGGCACCTCCTCTCATTACCGTCCTCCCAAAAAAATAAACGCCTTAACATCCATGCAAGGCATCAATTGCGGCCACCTTTTCTCTTTCGTTTGAAATCGTCTGGTGAAATCATATCTCGCATAATATCATCGAGTAAAAAATGGCCCCACGCAGCACTTCTCAATGCATCGCCTTTACCTTTTACACCGATATGAATTATTTTTTTATCAAAAATCTCCTGAACAGATAGAATACTCGGAGTAAGTTCCGCATCGTCGGCGATCAAAACTCCGATATCGTAAACATCTTTTACTGCAAGTGAGAGCATATCACATGCAATTTTTGTCTTCAGACCTTTTTCCAGTTCAGGTTTTTCTAACTTAGAGCTGCAGGTCTTGCATTCTTTCATTTTATCGTCGGATTTACGATTAAAATGGTGAACTTGAAATCCGGGAAGCGGATCAAGCGTGTTTTCAAGCCATTCTTCAAATTCCCGCCTTGTGCTGTCATTCGTCGGTGATTTTGAGGCGTAGACGTCGATCAACCGGAGTTCTTTTGGTAGACCTCAATGTAATCTAGTTCGTCGAGGTGATCGATAACTGCTTCGGAAAGCAGTTCCCAACGGATATCTTGAGACTCGAATTGAGCATTTTTAATATCGTTTTGCGTCAAATGGCGACCAATGAGTCCCAAAATCAGCGATTTGCCATGAAAGTGCAAATTCCCAATGGTCTACAAAGACGCGCACTCTCCAAGAATCTTGGGCTTCACCCCTACCTCGCGTGGACCAGTTCATCAATTTCCCCCAATCATTCGCGCGATAAATCTGTAGCAAATTTGTAACAATTTTTACCATGATAGCAATTGTTAGTTTGCTGAACGTGTTTGCGCTCGTGACGTGAGCCTGATGCGCCTCCCGCCGGTTTCCGCGTGAGTTAAACTCTGCAAGTCAGAGACCGGCCTCTGGCCGGTCGGAGGGGAGGAGGGTGGAGGTTTTCGGATTTGCAGAATTCGAAAAGGACAGCCCATGCCCCGTTACAATCCCGGATGGCGGAACGAAAAGTTCCTTCAGTCGCTTGAAGCCGCAGCCGCAACGTTGGGTGCGAAGTGGAATCGCCGTTTCCTGGTCTACGGAATATTCGATCCCACCAAAGTCGATCCTGAGGGGCGTTATGCCGAAGGACTTCCGATCTATATCGGGCTGACCAGCCTCATCAGCTCACGCATACGGGATCATTTCGTCAAGGCCGAATCCCCGCGCAAGCGGCACGGCTGCGTCCGGGAGCATCTGGCGCGGATACTTGAGCAGCAGGTTGTGCCTGTTTTTGTGATCCTCGGTTGCTACGACACCCGGCTCGAGATGCTGAAGGCCGAGACCATGTGGGCGCAAAAGCTGCACCACGAAGGTTACAAGCTGTCGAACTGCCATAAGGACCAGTGTTCCCGGATGCAGACGAAGAAGCTGATCGCCGCGCTGAACGCCAAAGTCCGCGTAATTTCGGTTGATGAAGCCATCGCGGGCGGCGTCGAGGTGATGGCATCTTGCCCTAACTGCGGTCATCAGCGCGCCCTGGACCTGCAAGAAAAGGCAAGCGAACTCACGACCGAAGCATCGCTCCTCAAGGGGCCGACGATGGCCAGACTGTTGTCTGCACCGACTTTATGCGAAGCTTGTGGAGAGCAGATGACCTATGAGGTCAATGACCATGTTGACCCAGACATTTTGGTCCCAGATTTCAGAATTCCCCGCAAGATGAGGCGGGCGAAGCGCAAGGAGGCAATTACAAGTGAACAGATCGAACCGACCCGGCTTGGCCAAACTGACGATCAGGGAAGCCACCTTGCCTCTTGCTCGACGTCTTGATGCGCTGATCGCCATACAGGCAATTAACATTGCTTTCCTGATGATCGCGGCTTTGAAATTGTCCTGATGGCTAAGCCGAAGGGCGACATAATATTGGAAATGACATGGAGCGACCACCCAGACGTTACCCCCGCAAGATTGTCCGCGTCGACATTTCGCACTTCAGGCTCAAATCCTACGCCATCCTCGAGCGCGGGGGGGTCGATCGGATCATCATCCGTCGTTGCGGCAGGGATGAGTTGACGATCCTCCACCCGGCCTACTTCGCTCTGCTCAAACGGCGTGCCGGTGAAATGGCGCATGTTTGCGCCCAGCATCGCCGCCGTTCCGCGCCCAAAAGGCCAAGTTTCCAGAAGGTGAGAGTAAAATCGTATAGTGTAGCTTGACGCTAAACGATTTCTTTGATACAAGCCCATATGAGAATCAGAAACGTCCTCCACAAAGGGCTAAAGCGGTTCATTGAACGTGACGACGCGAGTGGTTTGCAACCTGCCGTGGTTGGCAAGGTCGGGCGTATGGTCTCGTTTCTGCAAGACATGACGCATGAAGATGAATTGCAGACCGTGCCCACCTGGAAGGCCCACCGCCTGTCGGGGGATCGCAAAGGCACCTGGAGCCTGTTCGTCACCAAGAACTGGCGGATGACGTTTCGGATCAACGCAGAAGAGATCGAGATCATCGACCTCGACTATGAAGATTATCACGAAGATATCTAGGAGGTTCGCATGAACGCTATGACCGGAATCAGAATGAAGAACCCCGCCCATCCCGGCGGCTTCATCAAGCACGAGATCATCGCGCCGCTGGAATTGACCGTTACGGCGGCTGCGCAGGCTCTGGGCGTCACCCGCGCCGCGCTTTCCACCCTACTCAACGAACGCGCCAGCCTCTCGCCCGAAATGGCCCTGCGCGTGGAAAAGGCGTTCGGCGTCTCAATGGACACGCTAATGCGGATGCAGAACAGCTACGACATCGCCCAGACGCGGAAGCGCGAGGGGGAGATCAGGGTGGTGAGGTTTGGAGGGATTGGGGGCGCTGAACTGGACCGCAACGTCAGTCTTCGCTGACACTGCTGCCATTCAAACGTCCATTCATTGCCGTTTGGCGTTGGGCCGAGACGGAAGATAAGCGCTCGCACAAGCTAGTCAGCGATAAGGTCGCATCCAATGACGCTGGCGATTGCGTAGTTCCCATCATGACTTGTGCTCAACGACCATGACGAAATTCCCAACGCTTCGGCTCTTGCCGTAGCTTTGCCCTGAAGCTTGACGATTGGCGCTCCAGAACCCAGAGTTTCGATTCTAACATCTTGAAATCCAATTCCAGCACTGAATCCGGTCCCAAGCGCTTTCATCACAGCCTCCTTCGCGGCGAAACGCGCAGCGAGTTTCGCCGATCTATTTGGCCCTGATCCCGCATCTGTTACTTCTGATGGTAGGAAGCAACGTGTCAAAAAATGGTTGTCAGGATCGGCGAGGAGTTTCTCAAACGAGCTGATTTCGACCAGATCAACACCATGGAAAATTTGCATCAGGCTCTACCGATCTGACATTGCAATTGCGGTACAGTGGACAGCCCCGCCAGATCGGGAAAAGGTTGTTCGAAATGCCACGATCTGGCGGTCCCACATCGCACTTCTGACCGCACCTCTGGCTCTCACCGAAATCCGGCCTGAACCAAGATCGGTAATCTGGATATCGTCAACATCATGCAGATCATTTTCGTTCAACCCCAGTGATCTCAGAACAGCGCCTTTTTGCGCTGCTGCTGTGCTTGCCATATCCACGTCGGCAGTTGCCTCATCTGTATTGGCGGGACCGCTAAAACCTGCCTCTGGTGAGATCGCCTGATAACTTGATCCCAGCCCCGCTACCCGTCCGTCGACATCGATGCAGACAAGGGGATTAAACTCGATTTTCCGATTTTCGAGGTCAACCGTT
Source organism: uncultured Alphaproteobacteria bacterium (assembly GCA_963814305.1). Lineage (GTDB taxonomy): Bacteria > Pseudomonadota > Alphaproteobacteria > Sphingomonadales > Sphingomonadaceae > Sphingorhabdus_B. The sequence goes on along the minus strand of CAWFCI010000009.1, from coordinate 414,585 downwards.
ACGGTCCCTTGACCTTCATTTCGGAGCTTAAAGAACAGCTCATGACCATCGATTATGGCATCTTCCCATTCCCAATGCTTGTTGTCGTGAACCTCTAGGTCAGTAACGAAACTGCGGATAATGTTAAGAAATCGCGACGAAATATCCGTCCGACTTCTAAACAACTGCATTTGATTGGCCGTCTCAGCATCAGGCGCGTCAATTCTTGCTAGTCGGATGCCCTCCGAGTGGATCGCTTTGATCACAGCCTCTTCCACAATTTTGGCGCGTGCACCATCTTCAACCTCGTCAAGCCGCTTGTCGCTTTTTCGTTTACGCCCGAGCATTGATCGCAGGACCGGGGACCAGCCCAATTTCGCCGCATTTACCAAGTGCATAACATCATGATACCGATAACCGTCGTTGTCATATGCGTTATCAGTAAGATCGTCGCCAAGCTGTCGGCCTTGATAGTACATTCTCGCTCGTCCTTCGCCGATAGCAACGAACGCGATCTCGAACTTCCGAGGTATCTGTTCTCCCTCAGATCTACCTTCATCATGAAGCGGCGTCGGGTTGTTGCGTGTCTGGCGATAGGCAACCTTCTTCATATTCTCTTTGGCTACGTCACCCAAGTCGAGGCCGTATGAGCTGGCTAGGGCGGCGAGGTGCCAAGCCACCTCACCCAAAACGCGATTGATTGGGCGGTCAGCTACAGATTTGTTTAGCTCCAACTCGATCGCTGGCAGCGTGTGCCGGAGCAGCTCAGCGCCCAATTGCCACAAAACCGCAAGGCACACTTCCACCAGCGTACGGTCAGCTGTTCGTGCCGTCAAAAACGCTGTCTGCTGATAATCTGAGAATTTCAGCTGGCTCGCGTCTGATGGAAAGGTTTCAGCGGCTTTTAGAAATGCGGCTCTCTTGGTTGGATCCAAGGTGCGCCTTATTTTGTCTGCACGGCTATCTGACGCACCAATCTCCTTCTTCAAATTTGAGATATCATAAGCCAGAATATTGAAAGGTTTGCCGTGTATCTGCGCTTGCGCCAGCGCGAAGCAATACCAAACAACATCGCCCAGCTCTTCTACAATTTCTGGGTTCGGCAAGTTCCAAGTGTCGTTGCTGTCTACGTTCAGAAGCTTCTTTTTGATAGCTGATATGACTGAGCCAATTTCAGCTGAGATACCATAGATGGCTATGCTACGGCGCTCTCCAAGGCTCCTATCTCGCGAATAATCGCTCCGACGAACAAAATCGTCATATTCAGAAACAAGCATTGCCCCTCCTGTACTATGTGTCCGCAGACAGTTTGAATTCGTTCGGGTAGCGCCTGCTAGCGATTGATTCATTGAGTCCCCACTTTGGGGGATACCAGTACTCTATTTTGCCAGTATTTGCCGCGAACTTTTGCTTAATTCTTGTTCGACCAGTAATGCCCATTACGTCAGGGTGTGCAACCCTTGCAAACTTGTCGATCTCACAAAACAGGTTCTGACAATCGATCAGTTGCAGGCGTCGCCCCCACAGAGAAGGAAAATCCAGCCCCAGTCTCGCAAATTCATCTTCCTGACGGTCGGCCAACAATCTGATAAGTTCGGAATCGCTCAGGCCACCAGGGTCAGCGAAGCATTTGCGCAACCCGTCCTTTGCACCTGGCCCCGGTATAACAAACTCCATTTCCGAAAAGTTGGTCACTTCACTGTAGTTGATGTCAGTCACGAACTGATAAGCTAGAAAGTCTCCAATCGTCGGGTATTTTCGCAGAAGCTCGAAAGCTTGCTGCATCGTTTTGGTTTCAGCCAGCCGAGCCGGCAGACCTTCGGTCATCATCATCTCAAGCAGTTTGAGATGGTTCTGGTGTTTGGCCTTGTGTCCGAATGCACCTCCACCAGGCGGCATGATGTAGGCAGCTGAATAAACTCGCTCGCCGCGCAACATCGCTTGCGACAACACCCTGTCATAATCGCTGAACCGATAGGTTGCGTATGAAATTGGTCCCAGTGATCGCTCCAAAAGATGCCAAGTTTCGATTTTATTGAACAGCTTAAACAACAGGATTCGAAAGACAATTTCCTGCGCGTCGCCCGACAGATCCTCACCATAGATAACGTTGCGGATTAGAAACTGACTGACGCGATCTGATGCGCGATAGGCGTTGGTGAATTTGTATGCCCCAAGGACCGGATCGTCAGTCCAAGGCCACGGTTGACCAAGCGCGCGACGGTAGAAAATCTGCTGTCGCTCGACGGCAAAACGCCAGTAGCTGTCATAGACTTCGGTAGTTTTGGCAGGAGCAAGATGTCGCGACACTACTCCAGGTTTACTTGGAGCCGCTGCCGAATAGTCAAATTCAAGGGTTTCCGGCTTGGCTGCCGGAATTTTTCGTGGGCGGCCGCGTTTCCGGTCGCTGGAAGTTTCTGACTTGGCCATGATTTCTTATGCAGGCTGTGCTGCGGGCTGGCTTGCCACGCTTTTTGCCGGCCTATTCAAACAAGCCTTTGCAGCCTCGATCAGCGGCCCCATATCTGCATCCGTTTTGCTAATGCGTTCGAGTTTCGCAACGCCGACGTTCACGTTCAGGCGCACGAACGGCATTTTCATTTCGTGGGCCATGAAAGCGCCCAGGTTCGCGAGCCCCAGATAATTTCCATAGGCCTTGTCGAATATCTGTTGCGTTGCGTAAAACGCATTGATGACTAAGCCCGTTGTAGTCGGGACAAAACTGACGTGCTGTAAGCAGGGAAATTTTAGCTGCGCACTAGAGGTATGGTCCCGAGCCGGGTCGAATGTTGTTGCCTGTGCCATCGAGTTCCTAACGCCACTCCGTTTATTCCACTCGGTCAAAATCCACTCCAATTGATTGCCATCACACGGTCCACTGCCAAACATTGTCAGCCGTTCAAAATAGAGCCCGCGGCTGTTGGCGCTGTTTCGGGCACGATAGAAAGGAAATGACCAGCGGTAGAACTGGAACAGCTTGGCGCGGTCGCCCTGTGACATGGCCCACAGCCGTTCTGGGAAGATCGTGAATGCAACATCCTCAACGTTGGTCTTTTCCTTCTTGCCAAAAAGTTCGTCTAGGGCGGCACGCACAGATGAATCCTCAGGAATGGAATAATCAGCCGGGAATCCATTGACGGTCAGGACAAGTGGCGAAACCTCCGTGCCGGGATGATCCATTATGTGAAGGAGGAGCCTGGAATAGGCTTCGGAGATGCTGCTTCCCTCAATGAGAAGCGGAACGCTCGCTTTAGAATTAGTCTTCGTCATCTGCTTCTTCTTCAAGGTGGCGGAATTCGGCGCGACCGATATACTCCTTGCGAGCTACTCGCGCGAATGCGGCCCAATCGCTACCGTCTTGGTGCAAGCGGGTGAGCCCAGTATGTCGCGCCTCGAAGAGCCTGCCATTATCCAAGTCCGCAATGTGGATCAACGCATCGCCTTCAGCGACCGTGCGGTTCGGCAACAGCAACAAGTGGCCGACTTCGCTATCTATTATTGGTGCTGTTGATGCCCGTCGATCATGATGAGAGGCTGGGGGGTAAGGCGGCCCAAAACATGTGCCCTAATGGATTGTGGACTCTGGTTGCGCAGGACGTCCGCCCGAGAGCGCGAAAGCATACGCTCCCCCCAAAGCAATTGTGTGAGCAACGTCTTATAACCGACGCCAAACTGGCAGGCGATGCTATACATATCGACCGGGGTCGCCGTCTCAGGATTTCAATCCGCGAATTGCGAACGCATTTCGAATGCCCAGGTTCGGCATTAGAGCATAGGCGGCAAACGTGTCAGCGCAATACTCCTCCGGCACGTCCCAGGGCCGCACCTTCTGGTTCTCGCGCAGCTCGTCAATCGACGAACCATGCCCTAACAAATGATGCCCTAGCTCATGTGCACAATTATACGCCCTTCGAGCCAAAGGGCGCTTGCTGGAGAGATGGATGCGCGGCGGCGAGCCGCGCTGATACATTCCTTCCATGTTGATATCGTTGAAAGTCACACGAACTCCGTGCGCCTCGGCCACAGAATAGATGCAAACCGGACTGACCAAGTCTTTGCCAGCCTTGAGCCTGGCAGTGATCGCGGCCTTCATGGCTTTGTCAGCCAAGGCACGGCGGTTGAGCATCATCGTTTTGGCCTGCACTTTCATCATTCGGTTCCTCGCTCGTCGTCCGTCCTTAGTGCGGCAATGAGCTTCAGAAGGCGGTCAAGGTCATCCGGCTTGAGCTTGCCGAGTTCCCGAGCAGCAAGTTGCAGCTTGGGATCATCATGAGCAGCGCGGTCGGCGCTTCGCCAAGAAGCCACACAATTTTGGTATCGTACAGGTCAGCCAACTTAGTGAGTTCTTCCGCGGAAATTTTGCGATTGCCAGCTTCCATTTCCGAGATAGTCGGCCGGTGCATACCCATCATTTTGGCGACTTGCCCTTGGGACAGTCCCGCAGCTTCGCGGGCCGCACGAAGCCGAGCAGGAATTGTCGAAGCCGTGTCTGACTTGATCCCGTTGATCTGACTGACGCCTCTTGCGCTTCCTCAGCTTCTTGCGCTTCCAAAATCTTCAGCACGAGAGCTACGGTCTGATTTATCGCAAGCGGCGCGTTCGTGGTTTCGTCGATGAAGATGTTCGCCTCGCATGGGATTGATTTTCCCAATGCAATCCCGAGCATTCCTGCAGCACGGGCCAGACCTTGCTGGTAAACTTGGGCAGCTCTTCAGTTGGCCTTGTGCTGCCGCCGATCTCGGGGCAGGTTTCTCCGCTCAGCGCTTGCACGGATTGCAGCACCTCGATCAGTTTGGCTTTGACTAAGTTGGCGTCCATGCGGGATCTCCAATTCTTACGTATAGTAAGATAATCTTACCACTTGCTATGTCAAGGGAGCAACACAAAAAAATCCAGATTGTCGGTCGCGCCATTCATTTGCCCAAATAGACTGACAGAACGTGCACGGAAGCGGGGTTCATTTGACCTGCATCTCAATTCAATTCAGCACCTGCTTGGTGGCTATTTTGTCACGGCGGAGCCGAAAACGGTCGTTTTGGTCATCAAATTGACCTTGGGGTGAGTTCCCTCTTACACTCAGGCGCGATTTACGCTACCTATAACCTACGGAAAACAGGTAACAAATTCCCGTTTTTCCGCCCAAGTCTTGAAATAATAATTCTACCATGGATGCGAGGATAATATGCACACCCTACGCAGCAAACTGCGGCGATTTTTCTTAGATTTCTGCGCGTTTCCGAAGGTGGCAGCTTTCCAATCGAAAATGATTTACCCCTGTTTCAAACTGCGAGGCTAATTTACAACGGACGGAAAGGCTTGGAAAACGGGGCTTTTAGCAGGCTTGACTCAAATCGAGAACAAAAGTAGAACTACTGTGCCTTTCGCAAGATTGAACTAGGCTCCTTTTATCGAAGGAGTCCATTAAATGGCACGTAACATTCCCGTGCAAACCTATCTGCCCCCGCATGTAGCTGACTGGGTCGGCGAAGAAGCGGCGCGCGTCAAGCTCAGCAAGAGCCTCTGGATCGGGTCAATGATCATCGATCTCTATCAGGGCCAAGAGATGCGCGACGAGGCCCGTAAGAATGCGGAGCATGGGCGCAGGCAGCTAACCTTTCTCACATGCGCCATAGATGGCTTGCTTGCCGGGCATCCTGATAACACTCTCCGCGAGCGTGTACATGCGGCGTTCCGACGCAAGCTTGAGCAAGGGCGTGCGGAGCAGTCGAAATGAGCCAGCGTACAAGAAAGTCGGGACCAAAAAATGGGCAGCTTGATTTGCCTTTGGTTGACCGAAAGCCAGCTATTAGAACGGATCAAAGCGAACCTATCGCCGTCCGCGTATCGGAAGCCATTCGTCTGATCGGAATTGGGCGATCAAAGCTCTACGAACTGATTGCATCGGGGGATGTGGAGGTGGTCAAGATCGGACGCTGTACATTGATTCCGACGGCCAGTTTGCATGCTTTGATTGAGCGTGCGAAGTCCCGCCAGCGCTAACCATAATCAATGTCCAACGCTATAGAGCGAGGCAGCTTCGTTGGACTGTGCCGACAGTTCGGTTTTGCGATATTCAGTTATCCGTCGTTTGTGTAGGCATGCTGTGCAGCCGCTGGGTCGACATTTGCGACAAATTTGTATGCCGCATTGGCTAGATTGCGGCCCTTCTGCGCAATCGTTTGTTCAACTCGGCAATTGTGTCGCGTGGCTCTTACCGCTTTCGTCGCAAACTAGCGATATGTTGGTTGCAGCAAATTCCATCACCCGATTGCTTCGCGGCGCGAATTCGAAAAATAGGTAAACGCAGATACAGAACCAACCTTAAAATCGGGATTTTGGGCGGAATAACAATTATCCAACAGCCGGTCGGTTGATTATCATAACTGATCAGATATCAGCGCTTGCAACGCAGCACACCTGCCGGATAATATCCGAGCGCCAGATGCGGCTACCGTGCCACTAATCTGTCCATCTTTTTGGTATTCGGTATTGGAGAGCGCCAAAATGAATGCTGAGGGTGGAGCTTCTACGGTGCGTAACAAATGGAGTTTTAGATCAAGAAACGACCATGGCGTTTAGATAGAGAGCGAATGATCTCAAGCTCAACCCAGCAGCTGCCACGCCAGCCCCGGCGAAGCATTTATAACCTGAGCATTGGCTATCTCGGGCTGAACATCACGTTCGGCATTGAAAGCGCCAGCCTCAGCCGTGTGTATCAGGGCTTTGGCGCGTCAGTGGATGATTTGGCGTTGCTTTGGCTTGCGGGGCCAGTGGCGGGATTGGTCGTACAACCGCTCATCGGCCCGATAAGTGATCGCACTTGGACGCGCTTTGGTCGACGCCGTCCGTTTATGCTGGTATCGGCGGTGGTTGCCATACTGGCGTTGTTGCAACTGGCTTCGGCCAAGAATTTAGCCACCGCCATTTTTATGGTCTGGATGCTGGAATTCGCTATGAACGCGCTCAACGCCCCCTATCGCGCGCTGGTTGGCGATAGCTTGCCGCAAAGTCAGCAAGGGGAGGGCTTTGCCATGCAAACCGTATTTATCGGATTGGGCGCTTTCACTGGCGCCTTTTTGCCGAAGCTGCTGGCCTTGGCAGGCCTGTCCAATTTGGGCGGGCCAGAGGCAGCGGCGGCCTCGGTGCAAGTTGGTTTTGTGTTCGCTGCATTATGCCTAGCGATTTCGATAGCATGGACCGCATGGATGGTTCCCGAATATAGCCGTGCCGATTATGACCGAATGCGCGTAACGTTAGAGCAGCGGCCCTTTGCCTTTCCGATGTCACTGACCACATTTCGCGGCTTTGCCCGTGCGCTATGGCCATATCGAAAAATTGCCACCATGCAGTTTTTCGCATGGGCGGGCCTGTATCTACTGTGGGTTTATGCAACCCCGGTTGTGACGAGTCACGCCTTTGGCGCGAGCGGACCCCAGGATCCGCGCTACGCCGCCGGGGCTGATTGGGTGGGCGTGATGTTTGGCGTGCACAATGGCATCGCTGGGGTATTCGCGTTTCTTCTGCCACGTCTGTTTCGGCGCCATGGAGTGCAGTCGACGCATGCTATTGCATTGGCCATTGGCGCAATCGGTTTTGCAGGCGTCGCTTTTTTGACCTCGCACTGGGCGTTACTGGCTTGCGCGGTTCTAATTGGTTTCGCCTATGCCTCTATTCTCAGCGCGCCGTTTGTGATGGCGAGCCGTATAGCCAAGGCAGGCGCGGCGGGGGCATCGATGGGGATCATGAACATTTTCATCGTCGTACCGCAGTTAGTAATGGGTTTAGGCATGGGGGCCATCTTAGCGCGTTTATTCAGCGAAGTGCCGCAAGCAGCTTTTGTGATCGCAGCGGTGTTTTCATCGGTGGCATCGATGATTTGCATCATGGGAACACAGCAAATCGACAGTTAATTGCCATTTCCCATGCGAATTTTTTATGCAATTGCATAAATGCAGTATTCGTGCGCAAGGGGCATAATCACAATGGGCAATGGTAAGAAGCTAACCTTAAAGGACATCGCCCAAGAGGTCGGCGTTTCCACCGCCACCGCATCACGCGCTTTGGCGGGTAATACGGCCATCAGCGAGGAAACACGCGAATTGGTTATGCAGGCGGCGGCGCGGGTTGGCTATGTCGTGCCCACACGTGTCATGCGATCAGTCAAAAGCGATTTGTCGGAGCATGTCTGCGTCGTCTTCCCCGTTGCACTCGGTCATGGCGATCAGCTGGCCAATCCGTTCGAACTGTCGCTATTGGGCGGTATTGGCGCGGCTTTGCGCGAACGTCGCCGCGATTTTTCCCTTAGTTGGCAAACCCCTTATGATGACGATAGCCTGATGCAATTCGTTAATAGCGCGCCCTATGGCGGCTTTATTTTTTTCGGCCAGTCGCAGTTTCATGGGGCTTTGAACCAACTCGGGGGCGCAAACAGGCCGCTTGTCGTGTGGGGTGTCGCGACCGAGGAGCAGCGCTATTGCTCGGTGGGGACTGACAATTTTCAAGGCGGTTTCCGCTCCACAAAACACCTGATACGCATTGGGCGCAAACGTATTGCGTTTTTGGGGGCGATGCCGTCAATTGAAACTGCGCGCACAGGTCTATCGCAAATTGCACAAAGGTTGGAAGGCTATAAGGCCGCGTTGCAATCCGAAGGCATCGCCTTCGATCCGGCGATTATTCAAACACCTTATTCCGCGCGCTTTGAAGGGGCGGATGGCATAGATAATCTGATAGAGAGCGGCATTTCATTTGACGGAGTTGTCGCTGCCTCGGATATGGTTGCGTTAAGCGCTTTGCAAGCGCTGAAACGTCAAGGAATGTGTGTGCCTGAGGATGTGTCGGTCATAGGCTATGACGATATCGACGTCGCTTCTTCCTCCAGCCCACAACTCAGCACTGTACGTCAGGATGTGATCAAGGCAGGCAGCATGCTGGTCTCCAAAGTGCTTCGGATGATGGATGGCCATAGGGCGAGCTCCGAACGGCTTGCGACCGAAATTATTATCCGTGGTTCGTGCGGAGCATAAATGCTTGCAGCCAGATTCCATGAAATTTGTTATGCAACATCGTTAGGCGAACGACAGGATTTGATCTCGTAAGATACGGGAAACTGAGAAGTTTTTATAACACCCTCATCGTTGAGTTATGCAACGCAATAGTAAGTTGCATAAAACGCTTGCAATCGATTGCACTTCCAATGAAAAAAGGCTGGGACGAACGGCCAACTACGAATCGTTCGCTAGAATTTTTTTACAAGGGGAGAGGTGATGACATGCTCAGAGTCATATCCGCGCGGTATCGGCTATTGCCGTGCAGCCCGTCGCCGCACCCGTTTATGCGCAAAGTGCACCAGCACCCACAACCAAAACTATGCGTAGCCCTCCCGGCAACTTTATGGGCCGCTACGTCATCGGCTCTTTCGATTTTGACGTTCTGTTCGACAAGTCGTGATGACTCTGTTCGTATCAGTTTGGCGTTTTATCCGTTCCTCCCTGGCCGTGGCGGCTTTGTCCGTCACGGCACCTTTGTGGGCTACGGATTGGCATGAGATACGCTCGCCCGATGGTCGCTTGGAAATTGGATTTGCTGTTGATCAAGGGCAGGCAGTCTATCGAGCCGAATTTAATGGCAAGCCAATCATTGATCGTTCGCTTTTGGGTTTTCGATTTAAGGATAAGCCGGATTTAGTGTCAAACTTTACGCTCGGCGACCTGATCCGGGCCAGCAATGATGCGACCTGGGAACAGCCATGGGGTGAGCAACGCCATGTCCGCGATCAGAATAATTATCTTCGTGCGCAGCTCACTGCATCGGACCGGCGAACGCTACAGATCGAATTCAAGGTGTATAACGACGGCTTCGGTTTTCGTTATATTCTCCCCGGAGAACGAACCGATCACTTTGTAATCAGTGACGAAGTCACGCAATTTGCGTTTGCACAAAATTACCGCGCCTTCTGGATTCCTGCCTATCGCAAAAATTTCTCCGAATATGAATATTCACGCTCCTCACTTTCGGCGCTTTCGGTGGCGCAAACCCCGCTCACCTTGACGGGGCCGGGGGTTGCCATGGCCGTGCACGAGGCGGCGCTGGTCGATTACGCCTCGATGAATCTGCGCATGGTGGATGACAATAGCAAGACGTTGAAGGCCGATTTGTCACCATGGTCGAACGGCGATCTGGTGCGGGGTCATGGCGGGCTAAAGACCCCGTGGCGTGCAGTTTTGGTAGCCGAGAATGTGGCCGCGCTGGCTGATTCAACGCTCATCCTGAACTTAAATGAACCGAGCAAGATTGCCGATACCGGTTGGATAAAACCGATGAAATATATCGGCATATTCTGGGCAATGCACACCGGGCAACTGACTTGGACGACTGGGCCTGAGCAGGCCGCCACGACCGAACGGGCAAAGACCTATATCGATTGGGCGGCCGCCAATGGGATTAAGGGCGTGCTGATCGAGGGATGGAATGTCGGATGGGACGTGCCGCAATGGTGGAACAACGGCAGATCGAAGTTCATCTTTGACAAGGCCGCGCCGGGTTTCGACATGGATGCCGTCAGCGAATATGCCGCCGCCAAAGGCGTCGAGATTGTCGGACACCATGAAACGGGGGCCGAGGTGGAGGATTACCTTGGTCAGATGGACGCCGGTTTTAAATATTATAACCGCCACGGCGTAAAATCGATAAAGCTGGGCTATGTCGGCACGCGGCTTGATGAGACCGAATGGCCCGACAGCCAATATGCAGTGGAGACATTCCAGCGCGTGGTTGAGGCCGCTGCCAACCATCGATTGTCGATTTTTCCGCATGAGCCGGTCAAGGATACCGGTATACGCCGCACTTGGCCCAACCTGATGTCGCGCGAAGGTGCGCGCGGGCAGGAGTATAATGGCGGCAGCCCTGATGGCGGCAACGGCCCGGACCACATGGCAATGCTGCCCTTTACGCGGATGCTGTCGGGACCGCTGGACTATACGCCGGGCGTTTTCAACTTCGATTACAAGGCGCGCCGTCCGATCAACCGTGTGCCGTCAACCTTGGCGCAGCAATTGGCGCTATTCGTTGTCATTTATTCGCCGGTGCAAATGGCGGTGGATTTACCGGAAAATTACAAAGGGCATCCTGCGTTTCAATTCATACGTGATGTGCCGACCGACTGGTCGACCAGTCGCACTTTGATGGGCGATATCGGCGAATTTGTCGTTACCGCGCGGCAGGATCGCAGCAGTGCTGATTGGTATCTGGGCGCAATCACCAATGGGGAAGCGCGGACATTATCCGTCCCGCTCAATTTTCTCTCAAAAGGTCGGCGGTTTGAAGCGCAAATCTATGCCGATGCACCCGATGCAAACTGGGAAACGGCACCCGAACGCTTTGCTGTTCGTAAGCTCAAGGTGACGGCCAACACGATATTAAAACTCACGCTTGCGCGAGGTGGCGGGCAAGCGATCCGGTTCAAGGCTTTGTAGGGGCGGCGGATGATGAGGGACCATCGCGCAAGTGATTTTATCGCAAAAATATTGTTGGGAAAGGGAAGGATATGATTATGAAGAAACGAGTTTTTAAAGCGGCGCTGTTGAGCTCGATCGCGAGCTTCGCTGCAACAGGTGCCATGGCTCAAGATGTTGCGGCCCAGGATGCTGCTGCACCTGCTGAAGGCGAAGATGCCATTGTTGTTACCGGCATTCGCGCCAGTCTTGAGCGCGCCCAAGCCATCAAGGAAAAAAGCAGCTCTGTGGTAGAAGCCGTTTCGGCTGAAGATATTGGCAAGCTACCGCAGGCCAGTATTGCCGATTTGCTTGGCCGCCTTGCTGGCCTTGCTGGTGAGCGCCGCGCGGGTCGTGTCAGCGGAATTTCGGTCCGTGGATTCCGGGAGGATTTCGTTGGCACCACACTTAACGGGCGCGAGTTGATTGGTATTGGAGACAATCGCGGGGTTGAATACGACCTTTATCCCTCGGAAATTGTTGGCAGCGCAGTGGTCTATAAGACGCCTGATGCGAGCCTTTCTGCAATGGGCATCGGCGGTACTGTTGATATTCGAACTGTCCGTCCGCTCGAACAAAGACGGACGCTAGCCGTAAATGGAAGTTTCGAAAAGAACGGGCAGAAATCCAAGAATCCTGACTTCAAAGACACAGGCCACCGTCTTGCGCTTTCGTTTAGCGATAAGTTTGCTGACGACACAATCGGCGTCGCACTTACAGCTGCGACGACGTCGTCTCCCACGCAAGACGAATTCGCGAGCCTATGGGGCTATGATTCTGGCGCGATTTCGTCCGGTCCCAATAGCGGAAAATTTGTTCCAGCAGGCATCGACTATTCATCCCGCTCTCGCGTTCTCAAGCGCGACACTTTCGCAGGCGTACTCCAGTTTGCGCCGAGCGAAAACTTCACTGCGACGTTTGATGGACTTTACATTAAATTTTCCGACAAGGGCATCTCGCGCGGTTTCATTGAAGCGCTTCCAGTCGCGTCTAACGGTAGCACTGTGCTATCATCCAATGCGACCGCCGTTACCTCGGCGCGGACCACAGGTTTTAACTCGGTCGTACGTACAGATCCTCTCGATAAGACGGGTAAGCTGACGGTTTTCGGAGGTAATCTGAACTATAAAGCCACCGACAATATCGAAATGTCGCTCGATGTGTCGCACGCCAAGAGTAGCAAGAGAGACACTCGCGCTGAAAGCTATTCGGGGCTTGGACGCGCAGGTCTGGCCACACAGGGTCCGAATAATTTGCGGACCTGGACTTATACCGACCAAGGGTTGGTATTTTCCGACAACAGCCAGTCATTTGACGATTTTGCCGTCGTAAAGTTGGCTGGGCCGCAATCTTGGGGGGGCAGTCTTGCTTCTGTTACCTCATTGAATACTCCGGCTGCTGCTGCTGCCGGTGTAGGGTTCGCTCAAGCGCAGGATGGCTTCGTTAATACTGGCATATTCGATGAAGTCACTGAATGCGGGCCGCTTCGAAACGGTGTTCAAATTCGATGACAACTTCCTTAAGGCTGTCACATTAGGCTTGCGAGTCTCGGACCATAAAAAGTCGAAGACAAATGAAGGCTTCTTCCTGACTGCTTCAACATACCCGCTTGACGGCACTATTCCAGCCGATGCACGGCGGGGCGTAGCGGACTTGAACTGGGCTGGCCTCGGTAATGTGGTAGCTTACGATGCGTTGGGGCTGATCAACAGTAGTTTCTACACGCGTTTTGATGCAGGAAGCCTTGAACCGGACCGTCTCGGCGATACTTATACGATCAAGGAAGAGGTTTGGCAGCCTTCGGTCAAGGCCGATTTCGAAGCTGACTTTGGGGGCGTCCGAATGTTTGGTAATGCCGGTGTACAAGTTGTGATTACGAGGCAAGAGGGCAGCGGTTTCAATTCGTTGATTGGTTCAAATCTCAGGGTTCAGGCAACCCCCGTTTCAGTTGTTGCAAACTACAACAAAGTCCTGCCCAGTCTCAATTTGAACTTTGATGTTGGCGATGGGCATACATTCCGTCTTGCGGCTGCAAAGGTCATCAGCCGGCCGCGTATCGACTTTCTTAATCCAGGGTCCACGGTAAATTTCAGAAACAATGTGGCCAACGTCACCAACCCTGATCCGGCGCTGGGGCCGTGGGTGTCGCGTTCCGGTAATGCACAACTGCGTCCTTACGAAGCTGATCAGCTGGACCTGTCCTACGAATATTATTTTGCGCCGGACGGCTTTTTCTCGGTGACCGGCTTTTACAAAGATCTTAAAAACTGGAACGTTGCAACAACGACCGTCGCCGATTTCACTCAATTCTACATCCCCGGCTTCCATCAAGCGGTTAGCAGTGACGGACTCACAACTTACACTCCGGCGACGTTCCGGGGGGTAAACACGACCTATACAGGTGGTCTTAAGGGCAGCGTAAAAGGCGTCGAGTTGCAAGCATCTTTGCCCTTTGGGCATTTCATCAGCGCGCTCGATGGCTTCGGTATCACCGGAGGTGCAGCGTTCACCAAGGGCAAGCTGGATAACGGCTCGGCTATCCCGGGCCTGTCCAAGAGAGTGTATCAGGCCACAGCCTATTTCGAAAAAGCGGGCTTTTCGATACGTGGTTCAGTAAATAAGCGCTCGGCTTGGCTGTCGGAAGATCGTGGAGGCAGCAACTCCATATCGCCCGTCAATCGGTCCGGACAAACATTGGTGGATGCGCAGATCGGGTATGATTTCAAAGACTTCGGGTCTTGGTTTCCTTGAAGGTCTGCGGATTTCGCTGCAAGGACAGAACCTAACCGACGAGCGCGATGTTTACACTGACTCGAACAGCGGCCTGATCACTCGGCATGAAACCTTTGGGCGCAATTTCATGTTAAACGCAACTTTCTCGTTCTTTTGAAAACCGATGATGTTGAGACAGATAACCCCGTCGACTTTTGTCGGCGGGGTTATTTGCTTTGACCCCAAATCGGAATATTAGTTCATCATGCCAGAGCAAAATGTCGTAAAAAACGTGGTAATCGTTGGCGGAGGCACAGCCGGCTGGATGGCGGCTGCTCTGATTGCCAAAGTACTCATGGGCCGCGTCAATGTCGAAGTGGTCGAATCCGATCAAATCGGAATCATTGGTGTGGGCGAGGCCACTATCCCGCCTATCCAGACAGTCAACGCGGTACTTGGCATTAACGAGGCCGACTTTCTGCGCGAAACCAAGGCGACGGTGAAGCTTGCCATTCGGTTTGAAAATTGGGGTGCGATTGGCGATTCTTATTATCACACCTTTGGCACACCGGGCCGCAATCTGGCCTTTTGCTCGTTCCACCACTTTTGGACTCGCGCGCAAAAGGCAGGGATGGACATTAATTACTGGGATTATGATCTCAATTATCTGTGCGCGCGGGAAGGCAAGTTCGCCCCAATCCGTGGAAATGATCCGAACTGGCAACTGCCCTATGCCTATCATTTTGATTCTTCGCTCTATGGCCAATTTTTGCGCCAGTTTAGCGAAAACATAGGTGCCACGCGCACCGAGGGGCTCGTACAAAGTGTGCGGCGCGATGCGTTGAGCGGGAATGTCGAGGCGCTTTTGCTTCAAGATGGTCGGCAAATTGAGGGCGATTTGTTCATCGATTGCTCGGGCGCTCGCGGGTTGCTGATACAACAGGAACTTGGCGTCGGCTATGACGATTGGGGCCATTGGCTGCCATGCGACCGTGCGATGGCGGTGCCGTCCGAACGTTTTGAAAAAACCGCGCCTTACACGCGCTCAATCGCGCATGGGGCGGGCTGGCAATGGCGCATACCCTTGCAACATCGCAACGGTAACGGGTTGGTCTATAGCAGCCATCATTACAGCGATGAGGAAGCCGCTAATATCCTGCTCAACAATCTGGACAGCAAGCAACTGGCTGACCCTAAAATCATCCCTTTTCGGACCGGACGCGCGCGGCGGCAATGGGACAAAAATGTAGTCGCGGTCGGCTTGTCGAGCGGTTTCCTTGAGCCGTTGGAATCGACCAGCATCTATCTCATTCAATCCGCCATTGTGCGCCTACTGCACCATTTTCCGCACGATGGAGTAAACGAGGCTGCGGTAGATGAATATAATCGGCAATCGCAGATCGAATATGAGACTGTGCGCGATTTCATCATTCTGCACTATCATGCCACGGGCCGCACCGACACCGCGTTCTGGAATGAGGTGCGGTCGATGCCAATTCCGGAGCGGTTAGCCAACAAGATTGCCCTGTTCAGCGCGAATGGCACTTTGTTTCAGGACCAGTTTGACATCTTCATGGAACCATCTTGGGTGCAGGTTTTGTTGGGCCAGGGCATTATTCCGCAAGATTATCATCCGCTCGCCGATGGACCAGACGACGCGGAATTAAAAGCGCAGTTTCAACAACTGGCCAAGTTGAAGCAAGAGCCCTTGCCGCAAATGCCGGGGCATGACGCCTTTCTGCAATCCTATTCTGGTGCGCCCTGACAGTGCCGCCCAAACGGATTGTTATCTTGGGTGGCGGCACCGCGGGTTGGATCGCGGCCAATTTGATGGTCAGAGCATGGCCGGGCGAGCGTGCACAAATTACCGTCGTGGAATCCCCTGACGTCGGTACTATCGGCGTTGGCGAAGGCTCCACCCCCTCGCTCAAACGCTTCTTTGAAGTCATTGATGTGGTCGAGCATGATTGGATGCCGCAATGCAATGCGACTTATAAAGTGAGCATTCATTTCGCCGGATGGAGTCCTGCAGCACCCATTGGCCATTATAGCCACCCGTTCCTGACCCAAGTAGATACGCATACTGAAGCCGCATTCGTGCTTAATTGCCTAAACCGGCGCTTGGGCCATGATGTGCCCGTGCGTCCGGACGATTTCTTTCTCAACGGCGATATTGGCAGCGGAGGGCAAGGCACCACTAACGCCGCGCAATTTTCCGTTTCAGATGGAATATGGATATCATTTTGATTCAGGTCTGATTGGCACATTTCTATGCAATCTCGCCGTAGATCGTGGCGTGATCCACCTGCAGAAAAACATAGCTTCGGTCAGGCGTGCGGAAAATGGTGACATTTCGGCGCTAATCACCAGTACCGACGAGGCAATTTCCGGCGATATCTTCGTCGACTGTTCCGGCTTTGCAGGTTTGCTGATGGAGAAAACGCTTGGCGTGCCTTTCCAGAGCTACAAATCGAATTTGTTTAACGATTCCGCAGTGGTATTGGCCACGCCCATTGACGATTGTCCGCCGCCTGTTGAAACGGTCGCGACTGCACTATCGAACGGATGGTGCTGGAATATTCCCTTACAAAACCGGTTTGGAAATGGCTATGTGTATAGCAGCGATTTTCTGTCGGCTGACGCGGCAGAGATTGAACTGCGCCATTTTTTGGGTGTACCTGACGGCGCGGAAAGTGGCCGACATTTGCGCTTCAAAGTTGGACAGCTGGCGCGGCATTGGGATCGCAATTGCATTGCCGTGGGCCTGTCGCAAGGCTTCGTTGAGCCGCTGGAAGCGACCGCCCTGCACCTGGTATTGAACACGGTAGAACAGTTCATCAAAAGCTATGACCGTGGCGGATTTGCAGATCAATATCGTGACACGTTTAACGAAACCATCTGCGGACAGATTGAGGGTGTGCGCGACTACATCGTTGCCCATTATAAGCTGAACACGCGCACCGATACCGAATATTGGCGCGCCAATGCAGCCAATATGGAGCTATCGCCATCGTTGCGTCACTTATTGGATGTTTGGTTCCGTCGAGGCGACTTGGCCGCCGAATTGGCGAGGCAGGGCAACTCCAGCCATTTTGGAAATGCATCATGGCATTGTCTGCTTGCCGGATACGCTACCTTCCCACCGATAACAGAACCACATCACAGGGATGTCGATTTCTATACCAAAAATCGTATCGAGCGATTTCTAAAAGGGTGCAGCTTGAATTTTGAAAACCATGCTGATGCACTATTCAAGCTGTCTCGGCGGGCACATGCAGTCCTTGAACGGTAAAGCGGGCATAGCTTGAAGTTATTCTATTCGGAATAGATGCACGATCTCGTGGGCACTTTAAGGATGAACAAACGGCAACTTTTGATTAGACGAGTAGTGACGGATAATGTCACTTCTGTCGGCGTGGGGTTGCGAGATCATCGCCGAGCAGGTCGACTTCTTGGCCAAAGCCAAGGGAGCAACCAAGGACGAACCCAAGAAGCGGCGCTCCAAATAGCGCCGCCAGGTCAAAATTCTGTTTCTCCTCAAAACGATTGTCCGTCCGCGTTCGATGAGGTCCGCAGTGATTTGAGTCCTCAACAAGGACTAACGCCGACGTCGAGACGGTATTTTTGACGGTATGGAAGGCCCCAAATGACATAAAAAAGCATTATGATTTAATGAGTTATCTAAACATCACGGTCCCTCTTCCGGCACCAGTTTTTCGGAAAGAGGAAATGTCCGGGGGACATTTTCCCGAAAAACTGCCAAGCGCCACCTCGGTTTTTGGCTCGCGGGTAGCACCTTTCCACATTGCGACCCGTTTCAGTATGGCGTGCACGCGTTTTCGGCAAAGCGGTCGGCTTAAGCTGGCGGAAAGTCACACTAAGGTCTCACCTTAATCGGGTGCCGAGCACGTTTAAAGTTACAAAGTTTACCGATACGCAGGGGGCAATTTGTATCCTTTGTCGCTTTAGGATGCATGGCTGTTTGGCAAGCCCCGATCAGCCAGAGGGGCGGTTGGCGATGTCAGGCGCGATTCTCGCAAAGCAAATCCTACATTGCAAGGGGCAAGTTTCGGGCAAGTCTGTTCTTCGCTTGATTGGCGGGTGGCATATGGGCAGTAAGTAAAGCTCGGCAATCAGGGGCAGCTTTTCAAATGGATATCAACGGCTACCTCAATGAAATCCGCAAATCTGGCCGACAGCGGGCAGGCGACCGAGCATAGTTATCGCCCCGCGCTCGAACGCTTGTTCAAATCCATCGACGCCGACCTGACCGTCATCAACGAACCCAAACGCCTGACCGATGTCGGTGCGCCCGATTTCGTGTTTAACCGCAACGGCGTGTCGGTCGGCTGGTGCGAAGCCAAGGACCTGACCAAAGAAATCACCAAGTTCAAAACCGGCGATTATTCCAAGGAGCAAAAGGCCCGCTATGCCAAGGGCCTGCCCAACCTGATTTACACCAACGGCACCGATTTCGAATTCATTGTGAAGGGCGAAGTCACCGGCTTTGTCAGCATCGCCGACCTGATTCCAACGCTGCCAGCGCGGCCCGACGAATTCCCGCGCCTCGAAATGCTGCTGAAGGATTTCGCCAGCCAAACCCCGATCAGCATCAACACCGCCAAACAACTTGCCGAAATGATGGCGGGCAAGGCGGTGATTATCAAGGATATCATGGGCAATGCGCTGGTCGCCGATAAGGAGGCGGGCATATCGACCGAGCTGACCGACCAATATGAAGGTTTCAAAACCAGCCTGATCCACGACATCACCATTGCCGATTTCGCCGATGTCTATGCCGAAACGATTGCCTATGGCCTGTTCGCCGCACGGCTGCACGATACCAGCCTCGACACCTTCAACCGCGCAGAGGCGCTGGAGCTGCTGCCCAAATCCAACCCGTTCCTGCGCAACCTGTTCGTCTATATCGCCGGGCCAAATCTGGATGATCGCCTGCGCCGGATGATCGACGATCTGTGCGATGTGTTCCGCGCGTGCGATGTCGGCGCATTGATGCAGGATTTCGGCAAGTTCACGGCGCGCAACGACCCGTTCCTGCATTTCTACGAAACCTTCCTCGCCGAATATAATCCGGCAAAGCGCAAGGCGCGCGGCGTCTGGTATACGCCCGAACCCGTGGTCAATTTCATCGTGCGCGCGGTGGACGATGTGCTGAAAACCGAATTCGGATTGCCGATGGGCTTGGCCGATACCAGCAAGATCAGCATTGATTGGGACACCGGCCAAAACGATGCCAAGGGCAAGCCGGTGATGATCAAGAAAGACGTCCACCGCGTCCAGATTCTCGATCCCGCCACCGGCACCGGCACGTTTTTGGCAGAGGCGATCAAGCAGATTGCGGCGCAGGTAAAGGATGTCGCCCCGGCCATGTGGTCATCCTATGTCGAACGCGACCTGATCCCGCGGCTGCACGGGTTCGAGCTGCTGATGGCGAGTTACGCCATGTGCCATATGAAGCTGGACATGATGCTGACCGACATGGGCTATAAACCCAGCGCCAGCCCGCCGAGGCTGGGCGTGTATCTGACCAACAGTCTGGAAGAAGGCGAGCGGGTCGAACAGACCTTGCCCTTTGCCCGCTGGCTATCCGAAGAAGCCAAAGGCGCGAACACGATCAAGCGCGATACGCCGATCATGTGCGTGATTGGTAACCCGCCTTATTCGGGCATCAGCCACAATAAGGGCGCGTGGATCATCGACTTGATGGAAGATTATAAAAATAGCCGGCGGCAATTCATTTGGACGAGCGCAAGCAATTGGATGAACGATGACTATGTAAATTTCATTCGTCTCGCTGAGCATATGATTGAGAAAAATGGCGAAGGCGTTTTAGGCTTCATCACCAACCACGGTTATCTGATAATCCTACATTTCGGGGGATGCGTTGGCATCTGCTGAAAACATTCGACAAGATTTATGTGCTCGATTTGCATGGCAACTCGAAAAAGCAAGAAGTCACGTCCAGATGGTCAGTCGGATAATAATGTGTTCGATATTCATGCAAGGTGTTGCAATCATTGTTGCTGTCAAACATCGAAAGAAAGCAAAGCTCGAAGCCTGGCCAAAGTTCGACACGGCGAACTCTGGGGTAATCGAAAGTCAAAATATGAATGCGCTTTGGGAGGGAGACTGTCAGCATCGTCCGACCGGAATCAGAATGTCAGCGCAATGCGAATCCGTACTATTCGTGTCTTCGAGCGATCTGACGAAGCGATCGACACGGGTTTTCCGTAGCCGATTTGATGCCTGCAAACGTCACCGGAATTGTATCAATGGATGACAGCTTCATCATTAACATGACCAGATCGAGCTGATCACAATGATGCAGATTTTACTGCAGTCGGAGTTGCAGCGCTACCGAACGAACTGCGCGCTTCGGTTAGGAAATATCATGCCAGATTGGGTTGTGGAAGATGCCGCTCAAAGTTAAAATTCGACTGACACAAAGATCGTCCCAATTGCGTACCGACCATTCGATACTCTTTGCACATATTATCTGACAACGAGCTGGTCTGTGGCGTTGGCGTCGAAGAAGTCATGCAGCACTTATCGACAGCCGAATGTTCGGCTTGATGGTAATTCGACAGCATGTCGGCGATGACTTGTCGCACGTATTGGTCACGAATCTATTGCGACGATCACAATGTCTCTTATCGCATAGACGCAGTTATATTTGTCCCCCTCTACCTCTACCCCGAAGAAGGCACGCTCGAAACCGAGCGGCGGGTCAATTTCGATCCCAAAATCTATGCGGAGATCAGGGAGCGGGCGGGGTTTTCCCCTCTCCCCTTGCGGGAGAGGGAGTGAGACTTAGCGAGGCGAAGCGAGCTTAGTCGCAACGGGAGAGGGGGCTGCACCGTCGCCCCCCTCTCGCTTCCGCCGCTGTCGCGCGCCCTCCCCTGCCCTCTCCCGCAAGGGGGAGGATTCAGATTTGCCCGACGAACTTCGCGTCTTCGACTATATCTATGGCGTTCTGCATTCGCCCGATTACCGGCGGACTTATGCGCAATTCCTGAAAATCGATTTCCCGCGCATTCCCTATCCGGCGTCGCCAGAGGTCTTCGCCCATGTCGCCGAAAAAGGCGGCCAGCTTCGCCGCCTGCACCTGATGGAGGATGCCGCCATTGGCGCGACGCCTTATCCGTTCAAGGGCGCTTCCGTTTCTGGGGCAGACAATGTGGTGGTGAAGCCTGCTTTCGTCCCCCTCCCGCAGGCGGGAGGGGTTAGGGGTGGGAGCGAGCCGGAGGCGAGCCTCGAAACCTCACCGTCACAGGCCCACCCCCAGCCCCTCCCGCCTGCGGGAGGGGAGCAAGGGCCGCGTGCACATCAACCCCGACCAATATTTCGAAGGCGTGCCCGCCGTCGCATGGGAATTCCATATCGGCGGATATCAGCCAGCGCAGAAATGGCTGAAAGACCGCAAGGGCCGGGCGCTGTCGTTCGATGATGTGATGCACTATCAAAAGATCATCAAGATCCTGTGCGAAACCGACCGGATCATGAAGGAAATCGAGCTGCCACTCTAACCCGCTGTCGTGCTGTTCCCAAACGGCCCATTCAGCCGCACGATAAACAAATTCAATATCGCCGCAAAACTCACCCAGACCAGATACGGCACGATCAGCCAGCTTGCCAGCACCGAAAATGGCCGCAGCATCACACACAGTGCCAGCACCGAGGCCCAGAGGAACACGAACTCGATCAACGCCCAATCGGGCCGTCTTATCGTGAAGAACAAAGGCGACCACAGGACATGGCCGACGCAGTTGGCGGCATAGTCGCCTACCGACAAAAGCAGGACACCGGTGTGTAGACCCCGAAGCATCGCCCGCCGGTCAGCGCCACCGGTCCCGCGCAGGTCCATGCGTGCGCCGCCATATCCTTGTCCGCGCCGTCCAGCCTGATGCCAAGATGGACCGACGCCGGCACGCCGAGCAGGCGGCACATCGACGCGGCGGCAAAGGCCTGCGGCAGGCAATCCGAACGAAAGGGGGCGATGCGGACCGCGCGCACTATCGCGCACCGCACTGTCCGCGCCCGCGCGACCTGCTTGCCGGTGGCTATCGGCACGAACGCGACCGCGCCCATCTGCGTGCCGAGCAATGGCGCAAGATAGCGGAACGGGACCAGCCGAAGCGCCGCCGCCGAAAGCCCGATGAGGCACCAGGCCATGAGCAATGCGGCTTTGTCTTTCGCCGGAAACCGGATGAAGCCGGTTACCATCCGGATCGGCACCGAAGTGACAGAAAGGCGAGCGCTCGACATCATCGACCGATAGGGTCAATTTGCATGGAATGCACCCTCATTCGCGCGCGTTGCGCACTGGCGGGTTGCATTGCTGCAGCTTTTCAAAGACGAATGATTGCGCCTGTCCGCCTTGCAGCAATGCGTCGTCGGAACCGTAAAAGGCACCTGCCTGCCGCCGCATGCCGGGGACATCGAGCGGACGGTATCGGTCTGCCACGGTGCAATCGGAAAAGTGAAAATTGCTCCCCCAGATAAACAGCAATCCGCCGGGGCGCAGGGTCAGTCAAGCGCGGTGACCGCTGCGTCAAATTTGGAAAATGGGAAAATGTCGCTGCATGACAAGGGTTGATGAGCATCGAGTTGGCCGTGGCGGAGCACCGACAGGCAGAATATGGCGTCATAATGCGCTGGTACATCGGGCGGATGGGTGCCGACTGAAAAATTGATCCGGGCGGCGGCTTTTGCTGCGGCATTGCGCCGCGCGATGGCAATATTGCGCGGATTGATATCGATCGCATCGATCATGGCGTCGGGGAAATAGTCCATCAGGGACAAAGGCTCCTCGCCCGTCGAGCAACCGAACGACAGGATCCGCAATTCGCTTTTCCCGGCTAGCCGGTCTTTCGCAAACGCAAAAAGCGCTGGATGACGGTCGGCCTTGGTCGTCGCAAAAGGTTGCAGCAGATAGTGCCCCTGCTGCCGTTGCAATCGGCGGATCGCCCGTGCTTCGGGTGACAGGGCGCTCCTGACCTTCCGCACGACCGACAGTAATCGTGGCCACCGCGCCAATGTTTGCTTCAGACGCGCGCGCATCGAAATTGTCCCGCTGTGCTGGAATCTTGCGTGCATCATGGCCAATCCGCATTTGCTTTCAAGCAGCGTTAGTTGGAAAAGCAGTGTCATGACAATATGCTTTGGCTTCAACCAGGTTTTTGACACCGACATCGATATTCCAGGGGCAGTGTCCGCTCGCGGGAATGCGCAGAGCGAAAATGTAATCTGTGTAAAAACCGGCCCGTCCTATAATGATGCCGACGCCCCGCTCTATGCGCTTACCGACGGAGCGGTTGTTTTTTCCGCACGCGAGGTTGCGCGCTATCGTTGCACCGACGACAGCATCGAAGTGAATCCTTTTCCCGGCGCCGACCCGGATTGGGTTTCGGGTCTGCTGGTCGCGACGGCAATCCCGGCGGCGTTATGGATGCAGCAGCGGTTCGTTCTGCATGCCGCCGCTATCGTTCCAAAGGGGGCAAGCCGGGCGATTGCGATTGCCGGAGCCAGCGGCGCGGGCAAATCGGTGTTGGCCCGGCAATTGCTCGATCTGGGCGCGAGCCTGCTGGCCGATGACAGTGTCGCGATTGAGCTGGGCGCTACGGATATCATGGCAAGCGGTTTGCCGGGCGGAACTCATCGCAGCATCGACGACAAGGCGGAGCGGCAATTTGAAAGCGTTTCATCGGCTCGTTCGGCCAGATCTGCGCCATTGGGGGCGGTCATTATTCTGGACGGATTTGCCGATAATTTTGAGGCGCGAAGGCTGGATAAAGTGGAGGCAGTCGGCCAGATTATTGCCCATCAACACCGGCCCCGTATTCCCGCTGCGCTTGGCCGGGCCGGGCCGGTACTGGCGCAAGCAGCGGCGATCGCCGAGCGCATTCCAGTCAGCATATGGCGACGCTGCAAAAACGAATTGCCGCTTTCGGTTATCGAGCAGGAGACGTTGTCAGCCTTGATCAATGAACGGCCTTATTTGCTATTATTGTCGCCATCGCGCAAAATTTTAGCAGTGGGTTGTAACATGGTGCAAATATGCTATCGTAACCCAGTCGCATATTTTTCGTTTGGCACGCCATTTGATATGTTCAATTGTCGGGTGTGCAGTATACCGGTTTGACCGAATGATTCAGGGAGATAAAATTGTGGCTGATTTGAATAATCCAAAGAAGAAGTGGGTTGAGCCAGAGATTTGTGAGCTCGACGTGCTGGAAACATTCGCACTTTCCGGCATTGGTGCCGACGTCGGCGGCAACCCGTACCCCGATAGCCAGCGTTCTTAAGTTACACGGTTTTGGCGCGTTTCCGGGTCAGACCCGGAGCGCGGCAATATCGGTGGGCGGCCCGTCAAGTGGCTGACTACTTACCCGGTTGAAAGCGCGGTCAAAAATAGTGACACCTCCGGGCAAGGCGTCACGTGTTCCGCGGCCGCCAAAGGTCGATGTGCCGACGATTATCCTGTCTGCGGATATAAACAGACCGCGCGTTAGCAACTCGTCGGCAACATGAATTGCGCGCCCATCCGGAACGAGAATCTCCCCTGCTTTCGACCCGCAGTGCCAGACATCGCCTTGCTCGTCTTCGACGATGTCGTGGCACCAGTGTCCAGCGAGAGGATGGATAGAAACGGGATTCCAATCGGCATCGAGCCACGCCAATTCGCTCTGTTTTTGCGGAAGCGCCTTACAATTGTTGCGCATGATCGCAATCCGCTCCCCGATTTTTGCCACACCATTCAGATGCAGATAGGCGCCGCTTCGATCAGAAGACGGGGCGACTGGAAAAGGGTATTTCACATCAATCAGCTCGCCCGCAAGAGTGTAGCGTCTGATCGCCTGATTTGCGGTATCAACGACGCAGAGCAGTCCGTCGATCACCCTGACCTGATGGCAATTGGTATGAAGACCGGTAACAAGGACCGTGGGATTGACGAGCTCGCCGCCGACAAAATCGATGCGAACGATCCGTCCTATTTCCGACAGCCGATCACGCAATCCGCAATTTTCGAACAGATAGAATCGGTCTTCGTGCCGGCAAACGCCGAAAAACCAGCCATGAATCGCGGTGCAAACACGATCCTCCGCCACGGCAAAAACGCCGCGATGCGACGCCACCAACCACGTATAATCCGAAAGGTCGGGCTGGGCGATACGCACCAGATTTCGGTCATAGGCATCGCGCGCCAATGCCATTTTGATGGCGCGCCGCGTTTCAAGATCAAAAGGTCCAGCCATTTCAGGACTCGTCTTAGCGATTCCTCATGCCCGATCAACCTGGCGCGCCATTACGGGCATCAACGTGCCTGAAGCCTCGATCCGTGCGAGCGGGATCTATGCCCTGTTCCGCCTTGACGGCGCACCTGTTTGCGATGCGGATGCGCGCCAGTTGGGAATCAAGCCGCCGCTAATTCCCGTAAGCTGGCTGTTCGACGGTCATGATCCGCATCGTCCGGAGTGCGATCCACCGCCATTCGGGGGCGGAGGGCGATATTGTGCTCGCCGGGCAGATTGCTGGGGCCGAGGATATGGCGGCCCGGCTTGGATTGGCGCGTAATGCGCCTGTCGGACTGGTTGCCGCAACCGCGCTCGCACGCTTTGGCGGGCAAACGCCTGCCGAGATGCTCGGGGAATATTCGCTGCTGCACCGTGACATTAATGGACGGCTGACATTGATGGTCGGTTCGGCGCGGCGCGACAGGCTGCATTATGCCGTAGCCGGCGCCCGCGTTGCCGTTGCATCAGACTTGTTCCGTCTGGCCCGGATCGATTGGGTGGACCGCAAATTAGATGAAGCAGGCCTGCTTTTGCGCTGGGGGAACCGCGATTTGCGGGCCATTATGGGTGACCGGACGATGCTGGCGGCCGTCCACCAACTTGGGTCGGGGGACAGCGTGGTGATCGGTACCGATGGCCATGTCGTAAAATCCAGCGCCGATGTGTTCGTTCCGCAACCGCGTTGGCAAGGGACTTATGCCGATGCCGTCGCCGAGAGTGAAGACATGCTGCGCCTTATCATGCGTGAACGGACAGGCGGTAATGCGCGTGCGGCTATCCTCCTGAGCGGCGGGCTCGACTCGTCCTTGCTGGCGTGGTTGGCGGCGAGCGAAAAGAGCCCTGCACAAAATATCTTCGCGATCAGCTCGGCGGCTCCTGCGGGCAGCGGGCTGGACGACGAAACCCCGTTTGCAATGCAGGTTGCTGACCATATCGGGTTGGATTTCACCAAAGCAGTCGCTGCCGAAGACGCCGATTTTTTTCGCCCGCCCGACAATATCCTCTCTGGCGCAAGCGGACCCATCTTGTCGAACCGGCATTGCCTGACCGAAGCTTTCCAGGTTGCGGCGCGCGCAGGCAGCGCGAATATGATGGTCAATGGCACCTATGGCGAGATGACCGCAACGGCCCGGTTGCCGGTGACGGGGCTGGCAAGGCGATTGCGGACCGCTGCATCGCACGTGTATCATGACCTTCGCGGAACGCGTCATGACTGGCAAAATGACAGTCCATTTTTTATCCGGCTGGCACCGTCCCGTCTGGCAAATTTGCCCGCTGACATCCGACAGACTGTTAAGACCCATGCGAAAATCGTTCCGAAAATGCCGGGTCGAACAGGACTGCTGGGCTATCTTGACGGGACCGAAGGTTCGTTGAAAGTCGCCAATGAATTTTATCCGGGGGCATTGCGGATGGATTTTCCGTACCGTGACTTGCGGCTCTATCGTTTATTTGCCGGCTTTCCGGTGGCGATGCTTCTGGAAGGCGGTCATGACCGGCCGGTTGTCAGGTCGATGCTGGACGGACATATTCCCGACTCTATCCGGCTGCGTCGCCGGGGTATGCCTGCCGAACCTGACCGGTTTTATCGGATGCAAAGACAGGCGGGCACGGCGCGCCTGCGCATCGCCGAATTCCGCAAGGCTGAAATCGATGAATGGATCGATCTCGACTGGCTCGACGCAGCACTGCTCCGCGTCGCAACGCACGGAGCGACCGATAATAACGAAACAAATGAAGTCCAGCTGACCGCTATTGCGGCGGAATTTCTATTGTGGTGGCGAACGCGGTTTTAACCGTTCAAGTTTCGTGCGGCCGCCCCGACGCCGCTGCGCACAACACGCTGGCTAGCCAGTCGTTCATCCTGACATCGACGACCAGATGGATGCGTTCCGCCTCCCCGCGATTGACCACGGCGTGCGGGTCCGACAGACGCAAATACCAATATTCCCCGGGCTGCATCACTGCCGCCGTGCCGTTAAGCCGAAATTCGACGTCAGGGCTGGTCGTGAGCGGGATGTGCAGCCGCGCCGCGCCAAATTCGGCCGACAAATCATGATCGCGATGCTCCAGAATTTGCGAACCCGGACCAAGCCGCATCAGGCGTGCCGCGTCAAGTTCGCAGTCGAGCTGCGCCAAAGCATAACGGATCGCAGGACAGGCTGCCAGAAATTCGGTCTCGACCCAATCCGCGCAATCGGGAGGTGACGTAATCTTCATGATAGGGTGCACCGCCCCGGCGGGCGCGCGCAATGGCACTACGCTCCAGTCACCGCGATAATTCCCGGGAACAAAATGCCGCGTCCATGCCGAGGCGGGCAGCGCTGCGACTTCGGCGGCAAGCGTTAACGGGTTGCAATTAATCGGCAAGCGGACCCGGTCGGGCAGTGCTGCTAGTCGGGAATCGAAGGCCGGTTTTCCATCCAGCATATTATGCCATTTTCTCCATGATTGCTGTCAACATAGCATAAATATTTGCGGAAACATGGAAATTCCCTTTTAATCGGGCATTGACTGGATTTATGCACCGCACATGAATTGGCCCCCGTTTTTTGAAATGGATTTGACCGCGACAGGTCTATTGCCGTCGGGGTGGGAGCACGACGTAAATGCACTGGCTGCCAGCACTCACCGACAAGTTATCGCCAATGAAACGTTGCCTGGTTCACCCGATAATGAAAGCTGGAGTTTCTCGGTCGTGACGGGCCAACATGTTCGCGAAAGTCTGGGCTGGCTATGGATGTTGTATCACGGAATTTTCAGAGATTTCGCCAGTATGAACTTTGGTGTACCGCTTTATCCAGCAAACCGTCTTGATGCGACGACAACGCTGAATATCTTGTCCGGTCATGGCGCAGGCAATGATTGGCATCAGGATGCCAATCCTGTTTCAGGATTGTTCTATGCGACTGCGTTAGAACAAGGCCAAGGTGGCACGCTGGAATTTCGTTCGCCCGATGGCCAGCTTTGTGAGGTTCGCCCGCGTGCCGGGCTTTTTGTATGTTTTCCAGGACATTGCGATCATCGGGTCGTGCCGCTACGAGGATTAACCCGACGCATTTCCTTCCCGATGACTTATTATACGAGCAGTGAAGATCAGCCGTTTGCCAGTGAAAATAACCGATACGTGATCCAAGGCTAAAATAGGGGCACGAGGCATATGCCGTCGGCGTATACAGAACTTCTACTTCCTTCTGAGTTGCATCCGTTCGTTAATCTGGTGTTGGCCGATGAGCAACTGCAACGACGACTTGCGCCAATTGCCGAAGCGGATGCGTTTATAAATGAGGCGCTGATCGTTGCCGCAGAGAATGGCGTTGCGCTCGACCCGATATCGCTTGCCGCCATATTGCGTCCTGATCCAATCGGATTGGGCCGGTTTGCCAGCGCTCCGATCATCTGCACCGCATGGCCGCCTGCCGGCTGGCTCCCAACCCGGTCGGTTCCGACCGGCGGGGCGCCTGCATTCGACTGGCTATGGTTTGGCGCACAGCGTTTGTCGCGGCCTTTTATGGAAGATAATGTGCGCAACGCAGGGTCATTGCCGTTTAACTGGCTTTTTCGTATCAGAACGAGCCTTGAGGCGGTCGTTGCCGGTGCCATGGTCGAGCCCCACATTCCCCTGAGCGGCCTTATTTTCCACATGTCCCGTTGCGGTTCGACGTTGCTGGCGCAAATGTTGGCCGCCGTGCCTGAACATATCGTCAGTTCGGAACCCGAGCCGCTAGATGGCGTCATTCAATGGGCGCGGCTGGCGCAAGTCGAAGACGAAGCGGCAATAAGAGCGATGCGTGCAATTGTTGCCGCATTGGGACGTGACCGTAAAAACGGGGCGCTACATCATATTATCAAAGTCGACGCGTGGCATGCCTTTTCGCTTCCGCTTTTTAGGGCCGCCTTTCCTGCGGTGAACTGGATATATCTCTATCGCGACGCAACCGAAGTCATGGTTTCAACCATGCAGCAGCCCGGGCTGCACACCGCGCCGGGGGGGCTGCCCGAGCCTGTGATTGGCTTCGCGTTCGATGCTGGTAGCTCGCTTGAGGATTTTGCCGCGCGTGTGCTCGCCGGAATTGGAGACGCCATTTTAACCCATTGGGACTTGGGTGGTGGGAGGCTGGTCGCTTATCCCGACATCGTGAAGGCATCTACTGGTGATATCGCGGCGCATTTCAAGCTCGATCTCGATGCTAGCTCGGTCGCCCTGATGACCGCTGCGGCGAAACGCGACGCAAAGGATCCGCAACAGGGCTTTGCGAGCGACATTTTACGAAAGCAAGCGGCAACCACGCTCGCAATAGCCGACGCCGTGACGCAATGGCTGCAACCCGTCGAGGACGCGCTCGACATGCGGTCAAAATTGATCGCCAGCGCAGTCAAAACCGGTTCAAAATCGCAATTGAACGATTGACTCCAATTTACAATCGGATAAGTTTCAGGTTCGGGACTTTCCCGATTTGTTTTTCAGTTTGACCAAGTTATCGGGTGCGCGTCATCCAGCGGGGTCGGACCGGTTAATCGGGCAACGGGAGGAACATCATGACAGAACCATTTATCGGCCAGATCATTCAGGGCGGTTGGAATTTCGCACCGCGCGGTTATGCATTATGCAATGGACAACTGTTGTCAATCTCACAGAATACGGCGTTGTTCTCGCTTTTGGGGACGAATTTTGGTGGGAACGGGCAGACGACATTTGGCCTCCCCGACTTGCGATCGCGGTCGATGATGCACTGGGGGCAGGGTCCGGGGCTTTCTAATGTCGTGCTGGGCGAGGCTGGCGGCGTCGAAAATGTCACGCTGCTCACCACGCAGATACCGGTCCACACCCATGTCGCCAATTTTGACGGGTCGACGTCGACGCTTCAGGGCACCAACGTCAGAGCCACCACCCAGGCACCGCAAGCCGGCTCGCTTCTTGGCAGAGCCTTTGATAATGCGGTGAACGCAGCCGCGATTCCGTTAATTTATGCTCCTGCTGGCTCGGCAGCCACTGCCGCGCTTGGCGGGCTTAATATTGCCGGAACGATCACCGTTAATCCAACGGGAGGCAGTCAGCCACATACCAACCGGAGCCCGTATCTCGGGATCACCCATGTCATTGCGTTGCAGGGCATTTTCCCGTCGCGGAATTAGGGCGCTAGTTGAAAACTGCCTGATAATATTGTCCCGGTTCGCTGTCGGGTGCAGCAATGGTGGGGGCGATGCTGATGCGATCTGGTCCCCAGTCGCCGCAGCGCAGGACATACATGCCGTCGACCAGAAATATCTCGGGTGGGGTGTGAAATATCAGCATGAACGGCGGACGCATATTAGCCAGGTTGGCGCGCAGTGGATAGGCCTCGACCAGCGTTAGCTCGACTGAATTTGGTTCGCAATCCGCAGTAAACACCCGCCCGATCAAAGGCGTGAATTCTTCAAGAATCATCGGACGCAGTATGATTTCGGAATCAATCATCCGGTTGAACTACAGGCAGATCAGTGACAGCATCAAGCGATAATATAGCAAAATCAGTCGATCCATCTTTAGATTTTGTCACGACGTTCGCGGCGCTTTGCCCCGGTCACAGTTTGCGGACTGAATGTGAAACCGACCGGCAATTCCTCACGCAGCTTTTTTGTGAATGTTCGCCGCTGGCAAAATCGCTACCCATATTACTGGTTGAACAGCAAGCCCAGTTGCAGGATCTGGCCTTTCGGGAAGAATATCCATCGGCATCGCGCTGGATTGTACTCAGCCATGATGCCCCGATTGGCCGCATTGTCATTGATTGGGACGTTGGTGGCATTGTCCACGGGGTCGATGTCGCCATTTTACCCGGCAGGAAAAATGTCGGCAAAGGAGCGACTTTGCTTTTGGCTTGGGTTGCCGCCGCCGACAGGCTGGGTCGCGAATGCCGACTGACCGTCCTTAAAAACAATCGTGCCAGACTATTGTATCACCGGCTCGGTTTTCGCTCCGTCGGCGACCATGACGGGGCTAACCTTAATATGATACGCCCGGTAAACGGGCAACCCACACGTTACTGAGGTAACGAGGCGGATTATTCAGGCCGCGCGCCGATACATGGCACGTGCTGCGCTGTTCAGGCTTTCGATGCGCGCCTGATCCTTTGCAAGCAGCGCCCCGGGGGCAGCAAACAGCACATTGCATACAGCCGCCGACCGCCGCTGTTCGCGGCTTGCCAAGCTAAGCGATGGTTGCGCAGCCGAAACATTGCGCAGGGTGAACCCGTGCATCTTGCTGTCGCCATATGTCGCATGCGCCACAGATCCCGAGACGCCGGGCTGCGCGACCAAATATTCGACATGCGCGCGCGTTTCGCGGGTGATGCGTGTGGGATCGTCGATTGCCCCGGTTTCGACCAGCAAAACCGCCCAGCCTTGCGATGCCAGCTGATGCGCCACGGCAGCATTGGCCGAGGCTGTTGCTGCGGCAGACGCATACATCACCAAACCGGGATGTTCGCCCTTTTCAGGCCGAAACAGTTTGCCATCGGCTTTAACCTTCAGCGGCGCTGCTTTTGCTGGTTTGAAATTGTCCGCCAATGGTGCTGCGACAGCGCTTCCGCTGTACAACGTAGCGGCAGCCCCAACGACCGCGAATTCACGGCGCGAAGGGCTGAAATCCAAATTGCTGGCTGACTTCATGGTGGCTTCTGGCATGGACGACACTCCCTTTATTCTATCACATCGATAACCTAGCAAAGGTCAAATTAACAGCAATAACAAACGGTCATGCCATGCTGGCTTCTGCGCCCATCAGCCCTTGGGGACAAGCGTTGGGGCATCGCCGGGGGACAGGATATTGTCGCCAAACGAATTAACAGCGCCGCCCGCCAGAATATCAAGAGACTTGGCGGTGCGGTCAATCACGACATTCGATATTTGCGCGAAATTGCCATTACCCGAAACCCGGATACCGGCGTTCAGAATTGGCGAAAATCTGCGAATTATATATCCGCGCTGAACCGGTAAAGTCGGAAGAAGTGATCGATACCCCGACCCTGTTATTATAGATGAAGGTGTCTTCCACCAGCAACCTTGGCCCCGGTCGCGCCGCTGATGCTGATGCCATTTCCTGACGCCGCATTGACAAAACCACGGATGCTGCTGTTGCGGACGACGACTATGACCAGCGCCCAAAATATTGATGCCGTTGGTCGAATTGCCGGTCGTGCCGAGCCCTTCGATATCCAGTCCGTCAAGGACGATACGGTCAGTCGCCGCAGCATTGATGATGATCCCGCTCGTTCCGGCAACCAGCATGCCAGCCAATGCGCCGTCCGATCTCAACGTGATCGATTTGGTGATCGTCACGCCGCCGAACCCGCCTGGGTCCAAGACATTGATTTCACCATTGGCGGCGGTTTTTGAGATTGCTCCGGCAAAGGTTTTGCAAGGTGCGGTGCGCGAACAGGGGTTGGCGTCATCGCCTACCCCCGAAATCCAGGTCCGTGTGGCTTGCGCCATTGCGGGGGTTGCCATCAGGGCAACAAGGACGGCAAGCGTCGCGAAAATTTTGGCTAAAAACTTGTGCATCATACTCTCCCTCTGCCAATCACCCGCCCGAGCCGCGCTCGAAGAATAAACTGGCTGACAAATCTGATCAGCGGGATGATGTATCAACAGGTGCGGCGACCCACCTTAATTACGCAACGTAGAGAACCTTCCCCTGAATCGTCCACGAAACAAAACGATGCCGAAAGCTATCATGTAAAATCCAAAGCCGAAAGCATTTTTTGGATGCCTTGCGTGGGTGCGCTCTAATCGATGACAAGCACGCTTTCGATATCGCGTTGGCCATATTGATGACGCAGCTGGACGATGATATCGAGCGAGCTGCGGACATATTTTATGACATCATCCCATGCCATGCGCGTTCCGGTTTGCAGCACCAATAAGGCAAGCTGGTCGATTGCGCGCACCGGGCTGTCCGCGTGGATTGTACTCATCGATCCGGGATGCCCGGTGTTGACCGCGCGCAGAAATGTTACTGCTTCGCTGCCGCGAATTTCGCCAAGGATGATCCGGTCCGGTCGCATACGCAGCGACGCAATCAGCAGATCCTCTGCCGAAATGTCCGCTTCGCCCAATGAACCGCGCGATGCCACAAGGCCGATTGCATTATCGTGGACAAGTTGCAATTCGGGTGTGTCCTCGATCAGGACAAGTCGCTCATGAGCTGGGATTTCCTTGAGCAAAGCGTTCGCAAAAGTTGTTTTGCCGCTCGACGTTCCGCCGGAAATCAGGATGTTTCGCCGCTGCTTGACGGCATCGCGCAGGAGCGCGAACATGTCGGATCCACCGGCAAATTCTGCGCGTTTTGCCGGTAACTCGCTGGCGAGCATCAGTGGTGGTTGACTGCCGGTCCGGTAATCGTCGAGTGTCAAACCAACCGAGACATGTTTGCGTATTGCAATCGCGATATCGCCGCGGGTTGCCGGCGGAATAACTGCTTGAACGCGCTCGCCGCCGGGCAGGCTTGCCGCGAGCAACGGATATTCGCGATTTACGCCTTGTGCGCTCAAGGCCGCAATCTGCCGGACGAGCCGGGCCAACAGCTCGGCAGACAAATCAGGCACCAATATTTTTTCCGGGACATGACCAATCGCTTCCACCCAGATTTCGCCGGGGCGGTTGATATAGATATCGCTGACATCGGTGCGCGCCAGCCATTCTGCCAGTGGCGCAATATAGCTATCCAGATATATCTGGCGATCTGGGGCGTGCATCCGGCTGGCCCCTATTCCGCCCCGACAAAATCGAGGTCGCGCGCGACAAAGACCGACACGCTTGAACCGTGCCGTACTTTCAGCGTCGGCTTGATCGTTGCTTGCGATGGATTGACCAATGTCTGGTTACTGCCCGGCAAGCCGATGACAACAGTGCCATCGGACGCGCTTCTGCTGGCAAGGCCAACGCCGATGTCGAGCGCCGATTGCAGGATCGACCCGGCAAATCGTTCAAAGAAATGGGTGTTCACCTTGCCCCTGATCCCGGCCCGGCCAAGCGGGTCGGCAGCCGGGGATTCGAGTAACATTTGCGATCCATCGGGTCGCGTCAGTTTCTGCCACAGCACAAAGGCCCGGTTCTGGCCATCGACGAGATCCGCCTTATACTCGCCAAAAAGCCGGCTGCCGCGCGGTATGAGTATTTTTGTTCCGTCAAAGCTGCGCACGTCGCGCGATACGACCGCGCGGACAAAACCCGGGCGATTCGAGTCCAACGCGGTTTCGAGCACCGCCTGAATCAACGCGCCTTGCGGTACCGTTGTCGATGGATTGTTTATCCGTGTGAGCGTTCCGACAGCACGACTCGACCGCGCGACCGGCGGGCCATCCGCGATTGGCGGATCATCAAGTTGCGCTGCTGGGCGCCTTGGCAGCACCGGATCGGGCGAGTCCTGATCGATGTAGGGCGAAATGCGCACAGACGGGGCCGACGGGATACGGCCTGATCTGCCATAATTTGGGGTATTCGGCACGCCCGGCAAAGTTTGCGGAAACAATGCTGGCGCAGTTGGCGCTGTTGTCAAGACATCTGGCTGAATTACGTCACCATCGCCACCGAAACCGCCGGGTATGACCAAAGCGGGTGGCGGCGATATCAACGCGCTGCTGGTATCTCCAGAGGGTTCGGTGGCAGGACCGGCCACCGATGTGCGCCGGGCTTCCAAAATCGAGAACAGCCCAAGCGCAGCAAATGCCATCAAGCCGCCGAATATCCATAGCGAGCGATTGTTGACGGATCGCCCGACCAGAGGCCTCAATTCGTTTGCAATACTGTTTTCCTGTGTGGACATCAGTCGTTCCTAACGAGTCAGCCGAGAGGCTTTTGCGACCTTGCGGTCTATGCGGAACACCAGTCTGGCGTAGACCCGGTCGATCGTGAAAATGCCGTTGCGCATATAGCCATCGACAATCTCTTCTCCGCCAAAATCGTTGATCGCAAAAACCGCTGGTAACGCGAAATCGGGATGCCAGACGAGATAGGTTTTTTCGCCATCGTCGCTCATCTGTTCGGGCCGCAATGCCGGCTCGCCAGTAACCCGGTACCGCCATTGCCTGGCTTCCGCGCTGCCTTCGGTCGCTTCCGCACCGCCCGTTTCCGTTGCATTCAAGGCAATGGCGCGGCGGCGAGCCACGTCATCACGAGAAGTAGCAGCTATTTGCTCCCGCTTTTCATCGAACGCGCTCGGTAATGGGCTGTGCGATATTGTCGGGTAATTGGCTTGGGGCAGACGGGGCCATCGCGGCTCCTGCAGATGGCGACACTTCCTGCAGCATTTCGGCATCGCGGCGATAGCGGACAACCTGAAACCCGAGCGGATTGATGAACCGGTCCTCGGCGCGCATGTCGGCACCGCTGAACCGGTATTTGATGACCGAGGCCCAATATTGCGCCTGCCCCGCTTGCGCCCCGGAATCAGTCCGCATGGTCGTAAAGCGGACCAGCGAGCTGTCTGGCCCGAGCGAAGAGACGCTGCGCACCTGGACTTCGACGATTGCACGACGCGGAAGCGTTGCCAACGCGCTTAGCGGGTTGGAGGCCTGGGTGTCAGCAACATAGCGCGACCGGGCGCTATCGGCCGACCATAATGCGACCTTCTGGTAACTGTCCTTCAGCGAGTCCACATCAAAGCTTTCCCGGGCGATGACATATTGGACGAGGAACGAACGCACCAACGCGGCATCGGGGGCGATGGTTTTTTGTTCGAGCGGCTTGAGTGCCTCGACATAACCGGTCTGTCGGTCAACCAGCAAAGTATAAGGCACAACGGTTTTCATCGGCACCAGCAAGATCAGCGCAAGCGCTTCGAGCAGCGCAATACCGCCAAGCACCGCCGCCACTATCCACGCCGTCCGCCGCGAGCGTGCGATTTCATGATCGCGGTCGGTAGCCCAGCTTTCGGCCGTGCGATAATAATCATTCAGATCTTTTTGGTCGGTTTCATTCATGCCTTGCTGTCTCTTTTTGCACCGGACGACGAGGTTCGACGGTAAGTACGGGAATCATTGCTCCGAAAGCTGCTTCCAAGCGCGGTCGTCTTATCCTGCCGTAGTGCCCCGGAGGGAGCCGGACGTGCGCTGTCGCCCCGCAAGCTGCGGTCGATCACGCGGCTGGGTTCAAACTGTCCGGCGGGTAACGACTGTTCGCGCCGCATCGTCTGAGTGACGGCATCGGCAACGACCAACGCCCGCGTTGGCGCTTGTCGTTCGGGTCCGAATAACGCTGCATTGGCCCCGGCCATGCGTTCGAAATAGGGTTTTGCATCCAATCGCGCGATAAGGCGGGGGATACCGAAACCACCGAAAAAGAAGATGCGGCCAATGACAAAAAGGATGCCAAAGCTGGCGATAGCAAAAGCCGCGGTGATCACGCTGAGTTCGGTTGGCGCCGAGGGTGTCAGCACCTGCGCCTCGCGCAATGCAACAGCGTTTTGCAACCAGGGTTCAAGCACGGCCAGTTGTACGCCGAAAATCACATATAGCGCAAAAGCGCCAAGCGCCAGCGCCCCGAGCGATCGTAACCAGCCGAAAAACAGATCGCGCGTGCCGACGAATAACAGCAATCCCGCCATCAATGGTGCCAGCGCCAACATCAGCCCGGCGCCCAGCTTGACGATTGCCAACGGCCCGATGACTCCGGTCAGAAACACCAGCCTGCCATTGGCAAGGCCTTGCTGATCGGCCAGCGCAATCCCGCGAAAGGTATCTCCGATCTGGTCGCTGCGGTCGGTGCCGCCGGTATTTCGCCCCGTCCCGAGAATGGTGAGGATAACGATATTGTCATCAGCCGATTGAAGCCGTGCCACCATATCGTTCCGGCCACCGGGCACGTCGGTCGCGCTGCTTATCGTTGCCGCTAGTTCGGACGGCCCGGTCATAACCACATCATATCCCAATGTCCGCCATGCAGGCCAGCTTGTTGCCAGCGTCAGGACAATTCCGACGCGCAGCATATCGCCGACCAGATCGCGCCCGTTCTGCGGTTCGGCCAGCATCAGTCGCAATCCGAAAAAAGCCACGAACAGCGTCAGCAAACCTGTCAGTACAATCGCAGCCGAAGACGCCGGATCGGCCAGCGCGCCGAAGCCATAGGCCCCTATCGCCTGCGCCTGGCAGTCGATATGCGCCACCATCTGCGCCACGAAGCGCTGGCCGGTCTGGACCTGGCCGCAGGCCATGTTAGCTGCGCTCCATTAAAGCGGCCATCCAGTCAACCGGATTAAGGCTGGTGCGTTCGGTCAGTTCATCGAACAATCGCACAGTGGCTTCGCGGCCGGACAGGATCGTTAGCAGGTCGTTCTCGCCGGACAGATTAAGCCGCGCAACCACGCTCTCGTTGCCATGCTTGATCAGGAAACAGTGCGAGTTGTCGGGCAAAGTGCGGATCAGTTCGAACTCATGCCGGGTCAGACCGAAACCATCGACATAATCTTCGGATCGCGCCTTGGGATTGATCATGAATATCTGCGTGGCAGCCTGTTCGATAATCGCGCTGGCGATTCGGCTTTCGAGCGCGTCCTGCGCGCTTTGCGTGGCGAAACCGACTATCCCGTTGCGTTTTCGGATGGTCTTTTCCCAATCCTTGATCCGGCGGACGAAAACATCATCATCGAGCGCCTTCCACCCTTCATCGACGACGATGATCGCCGGGCTGCCGTCGAGCCGTTCTTCGACCCGGTGGAAAAAATAGAGCAACGCCGGGGTACGTGCGACGGGGTCGTCCAGAATCGCCGTCATATCGAAACCAACCGTCTGGGCCGACAGGTCAGTCAGATCGACCTCGTTATCGAACAGCCACGCCCGTTCGCCATCACCCCACCAGGCACGCATCCGCGCGTAAAGGTCACCTGCCTTGGGTCGTTTGTGTCCGCGAAACAGCTCGACCAGATGGCGCAGCCGCCGGTGCGATTTCGGCTGGGCAAAATTTGCCTCGATCGCGTCTTTTATTGTTTCGATTTCTTCGCCATCGACGCCGCCGGCAAGCAAGGAAAGCCATTCGATCAGAAATTGCCGGTTGACGGCATTGTCATCGATTTGCAGCGGGTTAAGGCCCGAATGCGCACCGGGTTTGAGCCGGTCATACTGCCCGCCGATTGCCCTGATGAACAATTCGGCGCCGCGATCCTTGTCAAAAAATACGATGCGTGGCGAAAATTTGCGCGCCTGTGCCAGCAGGAAATTGAGCACCACGGTTTTGCCCGACCCCGAAGGACCGATGATCGTGAAATTTCCAAGATCATTGTGGTGGAAACTGAAAAAATAGGGGCCAGCCGCAGTCGTCTCGAACAGCGTTACCGCATCCCCCCAATGGTTTCCTCGTGGTTGCCCGACAGGAAAATTATGGAGGCTGGCAAGGCCGGCAAAATTGGCGGTCGAAACCAGCCCTTTGCGAACGATATATTTAAAGTTTCCGGGAAATTGCGACCAGAATGCGGGTTCGAGACCAATGTCCTCGCGTACCGAAACAATTCCCAGATCGGCCAGCACGGCGGTTACTTCGGCGACATGCCGGTCAAGGTCACCCAGCGATGCGGCGTGGATGGTTATGCTATTATGATGTTCGCCAAACCCCGCACGCCCTGCTGCAACGTCATCTTTGGCATTCGCCAGTTCATCGCGCAGCGACAGCGCCTCGTCCTCGGTTGATCGCATCCGGCGCAGCGCCAGATTCATCCGGCCCAAGGCTTCACCGCGTTCGACAAAGGCGAATGACTGGCTGACCGTCATCTCGAATGGCATCCGGTACAGTTCGTCGAACATCCCCGGCATGGTCTGCGACGGATAGTCCTTGATCGAGACCACGGCACCAAATTTGCGGCCCAGATCGCCGGTCGCACCCAATTCGAATGCTTCCTGGCCAAAGCTGACGCGGCGAAACGGCAGGTGATGGCCGATATCGCCATAGGGCAAAACAACCGGCCGCATATCGGCGTTGTAAAGCCACGATAGAAATTCGAGCGGTTCGGACCGATGCCCGTCCTCACCCTCATACACGCTCAGTATCCGGGGGGAATAGCTGCCAAGCGAAGCCATCAGCGCCTCGGTGGCCGCATCCATCGCGCGTTTTTCCGCAGCAAAAGTCGCGGCCCGGTCGGTGGTTGTGCGCGCTGCCAGATTGCGCAGTCGGTCGAGAATACCTGCCCTACCGGGCGTCGGGCGCCGCACGAGCGTTAGAAACAGCTCGTTTACGTACATTTCGCGCGTCGCCAGACGTTCGCGCCAGCGCGCGTCGAGGTTGCGCGAAAATTCATCGGGAAAACGCGCCTCCAGCACGGCATCGGCGCGGCGGCGAACGACATGATGGTATAGCGCAAAGCGCGATGAGCCGACGGCTTTCAACATCGCATCGCGCAGTTCTGCGCGGTAATTAAGCTCTTCGGTGTCAGCCGTTTCAAACAGCAATCCGCCCAGCCGGATTGTCTGCATGAGCAACCCGTCACGCGTTTCCAGAGTCACGTCATCGACATGCCGGGCGTAGGGCAGGTGCACGCCTGCGGACTGCTCACGCGCCACGACGCGCGGGTCTTGAGTCAGGGCCGGTAAGAGTTGCATCCCCACAGCCCATAATTTTTGACGCGTGGGCAGCGGCTCATGCGGGTAATCCAAAGATCGAAAAAGCGCGGTTCACGAAGGCAAAACACCATTCCGGCAAGATGCAGCAAAAGTGCAATGCCAAGTGCCCAGAATGATTTGAAAATCAGAAACACTTCGGCGGATATGATCGCGTTGACTATGAAATAGCTGTAGGTAACGCCCGCGAACATCTGCGGACGGGTCAGTGCCAGAAATACG
The DNA here is from genome assembly GCA_963814305.1 of uncultured Alphaproteobacteria bacterium. Taxonomy (GTDB): domain Bacteria; phylum Pseudomonadota; class Alphaproteobacteria; order Sphingomonadales; family Sphingomonadaceae; genus Sphingorhabdus_B. The sequence goes on along the minus strand of CAWFCI010000009.1, from coordinate 374,283 downwards.
GTATCTCGACGGAACAAGCCTGCCATGATTGCTGCCTATCCGCCACCAGCCGCAGCACGGATGCCAGCGACAATGCTCGCCGCGCCGAACAGGATGAAGCATCCCAGAATGACAACTGCGCCATGCCTCCAGTTTATCCGTCCGGTGAGCATCATGAACCCGACGGCGGCGACAGCGATGACCGCGGCCACTGTCGCAACGGTGCCAAGCAACGTACCTTGCAGCCAATTCACCGCATCGATAATGACACCCGATCCTGCGGGATCAGCGGGGATCGAAGCAAAGGCAGGTGCCGAAACGGCGAGCAGGCTCGCTATCATGCACGCGCGGAGAAACTTCATGCGATTCAAACCATCCACCCCTTCTGGTTGTTTCAGCCTGTAAATGTGGCACAGCGCAGGGACGCGCGCCACCGCTTTTTCGTTAATACCCGTCCATCTCTTCATGCGCGACCCGATTTGAAACATCGGGCCTCTCGCGCGTTGAAAATGGCGGCGACGTCGCCAACGGCATTGAACGTCAGACGGGAATTATGTCGAATGCTATACATATGCGCTGTTCGGCGGTTCCATGCGGGTAGGTGCGATGATATAAATGCGACGGGAACAGCAAGAGTTCTCCAATTTCCGGTCGGACAACCAGCTCGCCAAATCTTTCCGCAGCCTCGGCGCCAGCCAAGCCTTCGGGTAGTCCGAACGCAATGCTGCCGGACTTTTCCGCGTCAGGTCCGCGCTCGCAAGGTATAGCTGGATAATAACCGCCACTCAACCAGCCGTCTGGATGCATGTGCCAGCGCTCAAAACCCGCCGCGCCGGTCATCACGCACCAGCTGCGAAGCACAGCCCTTTCGGGGCGCGCGGCGAGCCATGGATGTCCGGCAGGCGGAAAGGCGTTGACCCAGCCTTCAATTGCCCGCGAAATGTCGCCAAGCAATGCGGTCCAAAGCGGAGTACCAGTGGCAGAAGGCGCATCAAGGCGTCCGGTGTGCACCGAGGCAGTCCCGAATCGGTCTTGCCGGCCCTGCGAACTGCCCGTCAGCTCGGCAGTCAGTGCCGTATGAAATTCGGCGGATCCCTGATACGTGTGTGGGCGGGGCTATTGCTGACCGGCTCAGGAATTGTCCGACCCCCGCCAATATCCTTGCCTCGTCATCACGGCCCAATGCCCCAAGCGCCACGGTCCGCGCTGCCAGAACGCGCGAATGGCATATACCGCCAGCTAACAGGTCATCGGTCAGTTGCTCCACGGCACGCGCGTCACCTTGCCGCATAAGTTGCACCGCGAGCCGTTTGAACGCCGCGCGGCAATGGCGATCAAGCGCGAGCGCGTCTTTCAGCAGAGCAATGGCATTGTCGGTGTTGCCAAGCCGAAGCTCGAATTTTGCCAAATCGGCCATCGCTCGTGCACGACCAACGTCATTACCCGCAACCAGCTGCGCGCGACCAGCGGCCAGCCTAGCCATTTCAAGGTGCGTGCTATCGCGCATCGCAAAACAGGCCTGCGCAAGCAACAGGGCGCTCTCATGATCAAGCGTGTCAATGGACGGGAATAGCAGCGCGATAGTTTCGGCGAAGCGGTCAAGTTCGTTGAACACTTTAGCCAGCTTGTTGCGCACAGTTACCGAGGCCGGATTCCGCTTCAACGCATCTTTTAACAATCCCGCTTCATCGGATGCAGGCAGCGGCTTTGCCGGTTCAAGCGAAATTTGAAGCGTTCCGGTCACTTCATTCCCCAAGCGGCCATTGCGGTGAGGGCGGTTTGCACACGCCTGCGGCGTGCGTCTGCGTCAAAGCCAACAACCGCCGGAAGCCTTTGGACCGGAACTTTCCCCGCCATTTCGATAAGCCATGCCCGGCGTTGGCCGCGCCCCGGTAAAGTATTCATCCAGTGCGGTCTGAACATCTGTGCGGGCAACAGCTGCAACACCTCAGGCAAAGGTACTTCGGCAGGACCCGGACCGATTAGAAAAATGCCCGCAAGGGGAAACTCTGAATCGGTTGCCCGCCTGCTTGGTTGAACAAGCAACTTTCCGCGTGGATCATCCGGAACAAGTTCGAACATCTGCTTGTCGACCCGATTCGCCGTTTCCGCGTGCAGTCGCATGGTCGGGCGACCGCGGGTCACGCGAAAGCCTTGCTTGCTGTCAGGTGGAGCAATGACGGTCAGGTCATCGCCCAAAAAATGCGCCCCACAGGCCAACAGTTCAGCAGTCAGCGTTGACTTGCCCGCCCCAGCCGATCCAGCAAAAAGATACGCGCGCCCGTCCAATTCAATTGCGCTCGCATGCATCGGCAGCAGCCCAACGCCCGCAACCGCCATCGCAGCAACTGTACTATAAAACGCATCTGGCAAAATTCCGCGCCAACCATCGAGCGTGAAATATCGAATATCCCGCTCGAAATGAACGTCGAACGTGGCGATGTCGATCCAGCTAAAACGGAAACCGTCAGCATGAATTGCATTGCGCCCGCGGCAAGCCAGTATTTCCCGGTCGGGGAGCTCGGCAATCCGTTGAACCGTGAAGTCTGTGGCCGATACGCCTGCATGTTAAACCATCAAATCGGACAAGCGGCAGATCCGATGCCCAGTTCTGACCGAAGGCACGTGCCCTGAAGGGCAGTTCAGCCAACGGGAGCAGCGAGTTTCAGTTCCCGCATCTGTTCGAGCAGGCCGGCAACCGAATTGTTGCAATCCGCCTCATCAACGTCAAACGCCGCAACCAGTTCGTGCACGATATCCGCCTGTGAACGCGGTTGTTCAAGCGCTTGCCATACCGCATTCGCCGACGAATTGAGCGTAACATATTTACCGGAATCGATATTCACCATGACCATATTGTCTTCGATGACCGAGCCAATCCAGGTGTCGTCGCGTTGCCAGATATGTGAGCCCATGTTCCTACCCCGATGTGTTGTTGACGTGCCTGTAATAGCTGGACGTTAGTTAGCTTTAACGGGGGTTTTCGCACAAGAGCAAATCGGCGCAGACCCGCCCGCACGATTATCATATACCGGCATCGGGCATTGCCCATGTCCTCATTCCGCTATAGCGAACGGATATGGCACAAACGCCCGCCTTCATCCGGTTGCTTCGCGAAGCACCGCCGCGCGATAGCTTCTGGCTCATGTTGCTGATGCTTTTATCGCGGTTGACCGAGGGTGTCGGCATCCTGATGCTTGTGCCGATACTCGATTCCTTGCAAGGCCAAGCAGGTGGATCGAATTTCTCTGCCGGGTTTAAGGCAATGCTGGCAGATGTCGGGCTGAACGGCTCTACGGGTACCCTACTCGCATTGTTTGTGGCAATCGTGGTGCTTCGTTCGTTACTGGTATATGTTCAACTCACGCTGGCAAACCGGTATCAATATATGGTCGTCAACCAATTGCGCAGGCGTTTGTTCGGCCAGTTGCTTTACGCTGAATGGCGCTGGACGTCGCAGGCGCGCGCATCCGATCATGCCAGTGTCCTGACGGCGGGTATCAGCCGTATTGGTGTCGGACTAAACCAGCTGATCAGCCTGGCGGCAAATCTGGCGTCGATGGTTGCTTATGGTGTGACCGCATTGATTCTATCATGGAAAGTCACTTTGGCTGCGCTGCTCTGTGGGGGCATCGTGCATATGCTGCTCGTCGGCCACCGACGACGGGCCCTTTCGCTTGGTAATGATTTGAACGCTGCCAATCGCGCGGTCCAGGCCGGCGTGCAGGAAGGGCTTGCCGGAATCCGGCTGACGAAAATCTTGCGGAACGAAAGTCGCCATCTCGCCACATTCACCGACGTCATACAAACATTGCGCGACCAGCAAACGAGCTTCGTTGCCAGCACTAACCTGGCGCAAATGTTCTTGCAGATCGGCAGCGCCATTTTTCTTGCCGTTTTGCTCTATCTCGGCATCATCTATTGGGCGGTCCCGTTATCCACCTTGCTGATTATCGTCGTGGTGTTCGCGCGATTGATCCCGATGTTTTCAACGGTCCAGCAATGCTGGTACCATTGGCAGCATGCGGTGCCGGCGCTTGCCGAGCTTGACACGGTGCTCGCCGAAAGCGCTGCGGCGGCTGAACCTGAAATCGATGCTTCGATCACGCCACTGGAAATGCACGACGAAATCGAGTTGGACGACATATCCGTCACGTACGCAGGGCGCACCCGTCCTGCATTAAACCGGGTTTCGGTCAGGATACGGGCGCGTACGACGATCGCGATTATCGGTCCGTCAGGCGCAGGCAAAAGCAGTCTGGCGGATGTGTTGATGGCGTTACTCGAAGCTGATCGCGGCAGCCTGAAGATCGACGGCAAAACCGTCTCGGGCAGTGACCGCCACCGCTGGCGGCGCTCGGTGGCCTATGTGCAGCAGGATGCGTTTCTGTTCAATGACAGCGTGCGCGCGAACCTGCTCTGGGCGAATCCTGATATCGGGCAGGCGGAACTTGATTCGGCATTATCATCTGCTGCGGCCGATTTTGTCCATGATTTGCCCGACGGGCTCGACACCGTCGTCGGGGATGGCGGCGTCCGGCTCTCGGGCGGTGAGCGACAACGTATTGCGCTCGCGCGTGCGCTGATCGGGCGACCGGCGCTGCTCATCCTGGACGAGGCGACAAGTGCGCTTGATCCTGAGAACGAAGCATTGGTCCGGCGTGCGATCGGGCGGCTGCATGGCGACTTGACGGTCGTCATGATCGGCCACCGGCTTGCCGACCTCGATCAGGTTGACCAGATATTGCGTGTCGACAAGGGGAAAGTCACATCGGAGCAGGTCGGGAAAGTGGCGGCGTGAGCGAAACATTGCTGCCTCCTGTGAAGTCGGTGCTGTTCGATATGCTATCGACCGTTCGGCCTGTTTCGGATCAGGCATTCGCCGCACTTTCGCAGGACGACTGGCGCGCGATGGGTAAAATAGTGAAGCAGCACCGCCTCGGCCCGATGCTCGATCACCGGTATCACGAGCGCGGTCAGGCATGGCCGATCCCGGCGGATGTCAAGACCGAATGGGCTGCCGCTGCGCGACATTCGGCGATGCGCGCGTTGCGCATTCAGGCGACTTTGATGCAGATTGCCGAATGCCTTTCACCGATGGGGATCGAATTTCTAGTGCTTAAGGGCGGGTGGCTGGCCTGGCACGCTTACCCACATCCTGGATTGCGCCCGATGCGCGATCTTGACCTGCTGGTCGGGCCGCAAGATGCGCTGCGCGTGCAATCGGCGCTGCTGGAAATGGGTTTCGAAGGAACGGCTGACAGCCTTGCGGTGAGTTATGCCATACAGCATGAAAAACATTTGCCGCCGATCCGGTCATCGACCCATGGCATAAATGTCGAAATTCATTTGCGACTTTACCACAGCGGCACAGGTCCTGACGATTCTGACAATTATATCAGTGATTTGATTAAACGAAAAATTACCAAGCCATTGGGTGGCTTCAATATCAGCTATTTATCTGCCACCGATGCCTTGCTCCACTTGATTGTTCATGCAGCTTATGATCACCATTTCAACAATGGCCCGGTCCTGATCGATGATATTGCTCATATATTGGATAATTATGAGATAGACTGGGACCTTTTCTGGCATCTTGTGAAAAAATTCTCATGGGTAAATGGTTGCTTTTTGTCCTTTTCACTTGCCGAGTATCAGCATGGTATCCGGTCGATAAAATGGATGGAAGAAGGTCATTATCCCGTCCCATTCGAAATCATTGACCACGCCAAACAGCTCTGCTTGCAGGAATTTAGCGAACGAAAGACAACGGCGTTTTTCAGCAATGTCATGACGGCGCACGGAATATCAGGCCTTGTAGCCCTGATCCGCTACAGGCTGCTTATTCCACGAACTGTTTTGGCCGAGTTCTCCGGCCTTTCGCTGCACAACCCGTTGTTATGGCTTGCCTATCCTATCTGGCTTTCCGCCAGAATCTATCGGGCATTTACATCGTTGTTCAGTCGGACTGTCCGCAATAGCGCTGCACATCATACCAAGGTCTCCGAGTGGCTTGCCACGCGAAGATAGTAGTTGTTGAGCGGCCTATTTGCGGCTGTCGGTAGAGGTATCGATTCGCGAAGATTTTTTTTGGTTGGCGCGCTTCTGGTGCTGGCGAGCCAGCGCGCTTCATCAAATTCGCCTGATCTGCGGAGATTCCGGATATCGGCTGGTGCTGCTGGGGAGGATTGAACTCCCGACCTCGTCATTACCAATGACGCGCTCTACCACTGAGCTACAGCAGCCTGTACCGAAGGTGCGGCCCTATGCGAAGGGTAAAGGGATATGTCAAGTCGCTTGCGCCGCGGACGCACATTTGGCATCGACCTGTCATGTCCGAAGACAGCGATCTCAAGGCCAAACAACGCTCCGACCGGTTGCGTGAAGCGCTGCGCGCCAATTTAAGGCGGCGCAAGGCAAAGCCTGCTGCGCCCGACGGTAGTTCTCCGAAACCAGCGGACTGACCTTTCTGCCGAGCGCGCGCCGTCCGTCCATATTGGCTCGGGCTAGTTTTGACTGACCACTGCGTAGCTGGCTGGGGTCAGACCGAGCACAAAAAAAGACCCGCCATTTCTGACGGGCCTCCTAAGGAAAAAGAACTCCGCGTTTTTCAACGTCGAGCCCTTCGGGTCGCACAACCTCTATCGGCGCAAAATGTAAAAGCCTCTTGCACGGAATCGTCATGAACAGCGATTACATTTGACATTTTCGGCCAAATCAAGCGGAGATATGGTTAAATAGCTGGATTAAGACGGTTATTACTATTTGATGACGCCGAGATTGCGCAGCCGCGAATTATGCGGGATAGGACGGCGATGATATATTCGCTGGCTCATCCCCTGTTGTTCAGGCTGCACGCCGAACGCGCGCACCAACTGTCGCTTGCAGCGCTGAAGCTGGCACCGATTCCCGCGATTGGATTCGCCGATCCGTCATTGCACCAGCAGGTAGCGGGCCTGTCCTTTGCCAACCCTGTTGGTCTTGCCCCTGGCTATGACAAGGACGCCGAAGTGCCGGTCGAAATATTGCGACTTGGCTTTGGTTTTACCGAAGTCGGAACGCTCACGCCGCTGCCGCAAAAGGGTAACAGGCGGCCGCGGCTGTTCCGGCTGGTCGAAGATCGAGCGGTGATCAACCGCATGGGCTTCAACAATGAAGGCCAGGCAGAAGCGATTCTGCGGCTCCAAAACCTGCCGCCCAATGCGCTTTCGGGGCCGTTGGGCATCAATATCGGCGCGAACAAGGACAGCGAGGACCGGATCGGCGATTATGTGACCGGTGTGCGCAATATGGAGGCCTTTGCCGATTATTTGACGGTGAATGTCAGCTCGCCGAACACGCCCGGACTGCGCGCGTTGCAGGACAAATTGGCGCTCGATGATTTGCTGGCGCGCGCAATGGCGGCGCGGACGGGCGACACGCCGGTGTTCCTGAAAGTTGCGCCAGATCTTGAGCCGGCGGATATTGATGACATAGTCGAAGTCTCGATAAAGCGCGGGATTGCCGCTCTCATCGTGTCGAACACCACAATTTCGCGTCCGGAACTTAAGTCGCGATATGCGAACGAGAGCGGCGGGCTGTCAGGCGCGCCGTTGCGCGATCTGGCGCAGCTAAGGCTTGTCGATTTTCGCAAAGCCAGTGGCGGCGGCATACCGCTCATCGGCGTCGGCGGCATTGCGTCGGCGCAGGATGCTTATGCCCGCATCCGTGCAGGCGCCTCGCTGGTGCAGGTGTACAGTGCCGTGGTCTATGAAGGGCCGGGGCTGGCGCGGACGATCAACAAGGGGCTGGCCGCGCTGCTGAAGCGTGACGGTTTTGCCAATATTGCCGAAGCAGTTGGCGCCGACGGCTAAAAAGAAACTTGGCCTTGGCCTTCATGCAAGGCTAGACACAGCGTCATGAAAAAACTCACAGCTTTCGCGCTCGCGTTCGCGCTCCTTCCCCAAACCGCCATTGCCAACAATTCAGGTGTCGCTTCGTCTGCCGATCCTCGGGTGACCGAGGCGGGGATGGAAATGCTGCGGCAGGGCGGTTCGGCGGCCGATGCGGCGATGGCGATGATGCTGGCGCTCACTGTGGTCGAGCCGCAATCGAGCGGCATCGGCGGCGGTGGCTTCCTGCTTTATCAGGACAGCGCCAAAGGCGTGTTGAGCACGATCAACGGGCGGGAGACTGCTCCGGCAGCGGCGACGTCCGACCGCTTTGTCGGGGCGGACGGCAAGCCATTGGGTTTTCTGGCCGCATTTCAGGGCGGGCGCTCGGTCGGCGTACCCGGGAACATCGCTTTGATGGCAGAGGCGCATAAGAAATGGGGCAAGCTGTCCTGGGCGAAAATCTTCAAACCAGCGATCCGGCTCGCGGACAAAGGCTTTACCGTCAACAAGACGCTCGAATCGCGGTTGCAGGGGATTGCGCCTTTGTGGGCCAATTTCGATGAAGCGCGCTCGATTTACTGGGTGGATGGCAAGCCGCTGAAGGCAGGGGCCAAGTTCAGGAATCCGAAACTCGCGGCGACGATGAAGCTGCTCGCCAAAAAAGGTGCGAGACGCTTTTTATACGGGGCCGATCGCCGGCCAGATTGTCGATGCGGTGGGCAAGAGCAAGCTCAGCCCCGGCGACATGACGATGACCGACCTCGCGCAATATCGCGCGAAGGAACAGAATGCGGTCTGCGCGCCTTATCGCGTCTATGTGATTTGCGGCATGGCTCCGCCTTCTTCGGGGGCGACGACGGTGCTGCAAATTCTCGGCACGTTGCAGCGGTTCGACCTGAAAGCCACCGGCAAGGACAATCCCAAAAGCTGGCACCTGATAGGTCAGGCGATGCAGCTGGCGTATGCTGACCGCGAAAAATATCTGGCCGACGATGCGCTTCTGTCGATGTCCCGGTCGCGGGGCTGCTTGATCCCTGATTATATCAAGCAACGCTCTGCGCTGATTGACGAAGCCAAGGCGCGCACTGACTATCCGGCGGGCAATCCGCCGGGTGCAGCGCCCCGCACCGCAGCGATTTCCAGCGAGGTTGCAGGCACCACGCATTTCACTGCGGTGGATGCCAAGGGCAATATCGCCAACATGACCTCGACCATCGAGGGGCCGTTCGGCAGCCAGCTCGTCGCGGGCGGGTTTTTCCTCAACAACGAACTCACCGATTTCACCTTCGCGCCCGAAAAGGACGGCGCGCCTGTTGCCAACCGCGTGATGCCGGGCAAGCGGCCGCTGTCGTCGATGTCGCCGACCATCGTATTCGACCGAGAAGGCAAGGCGGTGCTGGCGCTCGGTTCGGCGGGCGGCAAGCGGATCATCATGCACGTCACCAAGACGCTGATTGGCGTGATCGATTTCGGCCTGCCGCTCGACGCGGCGATTGCGATGCCCAACATCTATTTTGGCGGCGGCGGGCTTGGAGGTCGAGCAAAACACCCCATTGGCGGCGATGGCCGACGAGCTTGGCAAATACGGACAGAAAGTGCGTGCCGTCGATCTCGGTTCGAAAGTCAACGGCGCGCAACTGACGCCGACCGGCTGGACCGGCGCGTCCGACCCGCGCAGCGAAGGCACTTCGGCAACCATCGACGCCAAGGGCAAGGTCACGGGTAACGAAGCCGAGAGCATCCGAAGACGCGCCGAGCGAGGACGTAGGTTGACGCTAAAGGCACGTTGCACCCTACATCAGGTCGCGCTAGCGTAAAACACATCGAGAGTCCGGACAACGGACCGGCATTGGCATTGCTGAGGAGAGAATAGTGGCTGCCGAGCAATTCGACGATTTTGACAGCTTCCCCAATCTCGTGACGATGTTTCTGGCGCGCGCGCGGCATCGGGGCGATGCGCCGTTCCTGTGGGCGAAGCATGGGGGTGAGTGGCAGTCGATTAGCTGGGCCGAGGCGGCGCGACAGGTTGCGGGTCTTGCCCGCTCGCTGCGAAAAATGGGTCTTGAACCCGGCGACCGGGTGATGCTGGTGTCCGAAAACCGGCCCGAATGGTGCATATCCGATCTGGGGATCATGGCCGCAGGCTGTGTGACCGTGCCAACCTACATCACCAATACCGAGCGCGACCACCAGCATATCCTCGACAATAGCGCCTCGCGCGCGATTATCGTTTCGACCGCCAAGCTGGCGAAGACATTGATGCCTGCCGCGCTCAAATCGTCGGAAGCCGAATTCATCATCTCGATGGAGCCGCTGCCCTCGATGCAGACCGGCCAGCTATCGATTCATCAATGGGCCGATATGGCCAAAGGCACCGACGCCGATGTCCGCGCGACCGAAGCGGCGATGGCCAGCATCACGCGCGATAACCTCGCCTGCATCATCTACACCAGCGGCACCGGCGGCGCGCCGCGCGGGGTGATGCAGCATCATGGCGCGATCCTGCACAACGCCGATGGCGCAGCTGCGGTGCTGCGCGAGGATTTCGGATTGGACGAGGAGGAGGTGTTCCTGTCCTTCCTGCCGCTCTCCCACGCTTATGAACATTCGGGCGGGCAGTTCCTGCCCATCGGTGTCGGCGCGCAAATCTATTATGCTGAAGGGCTGGAGAAGCTCGCAGCCAATATCGAAGAAACGCGACCGACCTTGATGGTCGTGGTTCCGCGCCTATTCGAGGTGCTGCGCGCGCGGATGATCAAGGCGGTCGAAAAACAAGGGAAGGTACCCAATTACCTGCTCGACAAGGCGTTGACCATCGGCGACCGCGATTATCATGGACGCAAGCGGCTGATCGATGCGCCGATGCGGGTGATCTTGTCGCGCACGATCAAGCCGAAGATACAGGCGCGCTTCGGCGGGCGTTTGAAGGCCATGGTTTCGGGCGGCGCGCCTCTCAATCCCGATATCGGCGTGTTTTTCCAGTCATTGGGCATCACGTTGCTGCAAGGCTATGGCCAGACCGAGTCTGGGCCGGTCATCAGCTGCAACCGCCCTAGCGTGGGCATCAAGATGGACACGGTCGGGCCGCCGCTCAAAAATACCGAGGTTAAAATTGCCGAAGATGGTGAAATTCTCGTCCAGGGCCCGCTGGTCATGAAGGGCTATTGGCGCAACCGCGCCGAAACCGACCGCGTGATTATCGACGGGTGGCTGCATACTGGCGACATCGGCCATATCGACGAAAAGGGCCGGATTGCGATTACCGACCGCAAGAAAGACCTGATCGTCAACGACAAGGGCGACAATATCGCGCCGCAAAAGGTCGAAGGGATGCTGACCCTTCAGCCCGAAATCTTGCAGGCAATGGTGAGCGGCGACAAAAGGCCCTATATCGTTGGCCTGATCGTGCCGGATCCCGAATGGACGGTCGAATTTTGCCGCGCGCAGGATATGAAATGTGACTTCGCCTCATTGAACGATAACCCGCAATATCGCTCGGCCGTCCGCGCCGCAGTTGACCGCGTAAACGCGGACCTGTCAGTCACCGAAAAAGTGCGCCAGTTCGAATTTACCGACGAGCCTTTCACCATCGAAAATGGTGAGATGACGCCGAGCATGAAAATCCGGCGGCATGTAATTCGCGAGCGCTATGCCGACCGTTTGAAGGGCATGTATAAGGATTAGATCGGAGTTCTTGTCGCCCAGATCAAAAATTCTACATTGCCTTGCGGTCCCGTGATCGGGCTGGTGGTCAGGCCCCGCACTGCCCAGCCGCTGCCCTCCAGCCATGCTGACACTTCATCGCACACGCGCTTGTGCACGGCTTCGTCGCGGACCACGCCGCCTTTGCCGACTTCTTCGCGGCCTGCCTCGAATTGCGGTTTGATCAGCGCGACCAGTTGCGCGTCTGGTTTGGCAAAGGTCAGCGGGCGTTCGAGCACCTTGGAAAGGCCGATGAAGCTGGCATCGCAAACGATCAGATCGACCGGCTCGGGGATATGCGTATCGGTCAATATCCGCGCGCTGGTTTGTTCGTGGACGATAACCCGGTCGTCCTGGCGCAGCTTCCACGCGAGCTGGTTGGTGCCGCTATCCACGGCATAGACTTTAGCTGCGCCGTTTGTCAGCAGCACGTCGGTAAATCCGCCAGTCGACGACCCTACATCGATGGCAACCATCCCAGCCACATCAATGCCCAAAGTCTCCAGTGCGTGCGCCAGCTTGATACCACCGCGCGAGACCCACGGATGATCGCTTCCCTTGACACTGACCTGAGCATCAACGCCGACTTGCTGCCCCGGCTTCGACGCCTTGACGTCGCCGACAAACACATGCCCCGCCATCACCAGCGCCTGCGCACGCGTCTTGCTCTCGGCAAGGCTGCGGTCGACGATAAGCTGGTCCAGCCGGGTTTTTTGGGTCGCCATATTGGATGGCGCTAGCGCAGGTCCAAGGATTTGGCCATAAGGTCCGAATGAATATCCGTCATTTGCCTGTTGTTGCCCTTCTCGCTCTGTCTGCGTGCAGCGTCCCGCCGCCTCCGCCCGCGCCGCAACCAGCACCAGCGCCCAAGCCAGTAATCATACCACCGGTTCATACATCGCAAGAGCCTGCGGGCGAATGGGTCGATTGGCCGCTGGCACAAGGTGATTGGGTCTATCGCCAAGACGAGCGTGGTTCGATCGCGCTATTTGGCGTTACCGGTGCAAATGCGTTGGTTACGTTGCGGTGTGACCGCGCACGGCGAGCGATCTTTCTGGCGCGCGAAGGGCAGAGCGTGGGGGCCATTGTAGTCCGCTCAAGTTCGGCGATGAAAGAATTTGCGGGCGCGCCGACCGGTGGCACGCCACCATATACCGCGACCGAAATTGCGCCGACGATTCGATACTCGACGCGATTGCGCTAAGCCGGGGACGCTTTGCCATCGAAGCCGACGGGCAAACGCCAATCGCCATCCCGTCATGGGCTGAAATCACGCGAATTGTGGAAGATTGCCGAGGCTGAAGCCTGCTTCGACGCAGAACCCCGATGTTTGCCTGAAAAAAAATTTATTACAAGACTTGTTTCCAAACTTTCTTTGACTCACACCTTGAGTCGCGGAGGACGACAAAATGTTTGAAGCAAGCAATTTCCATTCAACGAAAGGAGGTGATCCGATGTCTCATGGTTCAGTTAAGAGGTCGGGCAATTCCGTTCGGGAGATCGGCCGCTGATCACATCAGCGATGCCGGTCACGGCATGAAAGCAACTTCCGGCAGCGGGACATCCGACCGCTGACCCATGTTTAAGGCCCGCCGGTGCAAACCTGGCGGGCCTTTTTCGCGGGTAAATGGACCTAGCTGACCTTGCCGAACAACGCCTTTTTCCCGACAAAGGCTCTGCTGCAGTTGCAAAATCCCCAACTGAGTCCTGATATCTCGGTAGAATGGGTGGTCTCGGCCGTCATTGGCGAAACGCTAACAAAGATTGATACGGCTCTGGCTGGAATTAAAGTGCTGAACAGCTTGCATCTGTCAAACAAAAGGCGGCTCAGATGGCCGCCTTTTTCTAATTCATGCCGCTGAGCGATCAGGGACTGGTCGGGGTATCGTCCTCGTTATCTGCAAGAACGAAAATGCCCGCGCCGATCAGAATGACAGCGAGGATCAGCAACATCGTACTGTCTCCGCCCATCTTGCTTTCAACTCCAGCCGGTACCCCTGCGCGTTTCACCGAATTGGGCGCAACAGATTTTGAAGTTCGCATTACGTAGGCTGCGGGAGACAAAGACGCCTGCGCAGCAACGGGGCACAAAGTGAGGGCGGTAGCCGATGCAGCCGCAAGTATCTTGCCGAAACGCATTATTCGATTCCTTCCATTCAGTGACACCGTCATTTATGTCCAGGTAAGCTATCAAAGAATTCGGGAAATGACAAGTGGCCATGCTGTGTGACATTATAGTGATGGAGGTATAATGACGGGTGAGCAAACCCTTCATCAGAGCCCCGCTTGTTCGTAGGCATTCAGCAAATATTTGCCATCGGCCGAAGCTGCCGTTTGGATGTGAATTTTTCGGAATTCCCTTGAGTTTCAGCTGTCGAGAATTTGGATCTGGTTTAGTCGCCGCGACATCATTTCGCCGTTCGTCGAAACACCGCTGGAATTCGGGCCGCGACGCCCTACATCGGGCTGGTTAAGCAAAAGGGCTGTCACATGACATTTTTACGCGTGAGCTGGAAAATTATCGTCGGCTTGAAAGACCTTCTGGTGCTTTTGCTCCTGTTGCTGTTTTTCGCACTGCTGTTTGCCGCGCTGAGCGCCAGCCCGAATCCGGGGCTTGTCCGCGATGGCGCGTTGTTGCTGAAGCTCGATGGCGTGGTGTCCGAGCAACCAGCGGAGATCGATCCGCTGACGGCACTGACCTCGTCCGCCGCGCCGGTGCGGGAAATCCGGCAGCGCGATATCGTCCGATCATTGCGGCTGGCCGAGACCGACAAGCGCATCAAAGCGGTCGTCATCGACATGGACCGTTTCATGGGTGGCGGGCAGGCGAGCCTGTCGGCGATCGGCGACAGCCTCGACGCGGTGAAGAAGGCAGGCAAGCCGGTCTATGCCTTTGCCACCGCTTATACCGACGACAGTTACCAATTGGCGGCGCACTGCGACGCAAATCTGGATGGACCCGTTGGGCGGCGCGATCTTGACCGGTCCCGGCGGGTCGCAGCCCTATTTCAAGGGCTTGCTCGACCGGCTGGGCGTGAAGGCCAATGTCTACCGCGTCGGTACCTTCAAGAGTGCGGTCGAACCCTTTACCCGCAACGACCAGTCGCCCGAGTCCAAGGAAGCGTTGAAAGCCGTCTATGACGAGATGTGGGGGCAATGGAAGGCCGACGTCGCCAAGGCGAGGCCGCAAGCGTTGATTGAGCCGTTGCTGCGCGATCCGGCAGGCGCCGTCGAAGGCGCGAAGGGCAATTTGTCGCGAATTGGCGCTGACCAGCAAGCTCGTCGACAAGCTTGGCGACCGTATCGCTTTTGGCAAATTCATCGCGGGCAAATATGGCGCCGACGACAAGAGAACGACCGGCGGTTTTGCTGCGACCGAAATGGATGCACTGCTCGCAAATTATGGACCGCCGAGTGCAGGCAAGCAGATCGGAGTTGTAACCATTGCAGGCACGATCACCGATGGCGAGGCCGGTCCGGGCAGCGCGGCGGGCGATACCGTCAGCAAACTGATTTACGAGGCGCTCGACCAGAAAGATTTGAAGGCGCTGGTGGTCCGCGTGGACTCGCCGGGCGGATCGGTGACCGCTTCGGAAAAAATCCGGCTGGCGATTGCGGCTGCGAAAGCGAAGAAAATTCCAGTGATCGTTTCAATGGCGAACCTTGCGGCGAGCGGCGGGTACTGGATATCGCTTCCCGCCGATGTGATCTTTGCCGAACCTTCGACGATAACCGGTTCGATTGGGATTTTCGGGGTGATCCCGAGCGCCGAGGCGGGGCTTGCCAAGATCGGCGTCAATGCCGATGGCGTGAAAACGACGCCGCTGTCGGGCGAACCCGATGTGCTGGGCGGGTTCAGCCCCGACTTTGACCGCGTCGCGCAAAGTGCCATCGAGAACGGCTATCGCGACTTCATCACCCGTGTTGCGACAGCGCGCAAGAAAACACCCGAGCAGGTCGATGCCATCGGGCAGGGCCGCGTCTGGGCGGGCGGCACCGCGCGGCAGAACGGGTTGGTCGACCGCTTGGGCGGAATGGATGAGGCGCTGGCCGAAGCGGCAAAGCGCGCTGGGCTGAAGCCCGATGGCTGGCATGCCGTGTATATCGAGCCGCAGCCGAGTTTTGCCGGGAACGTTGCTGGGCGGGTTGATGCCCAAACGCGAAACGTCGGCCGCGCCGATGGATATCTTCGCGCAGGCGCAATGGCAGCAGCAGCTTTTCGTGCAGCGCGTGGCAGCTGATCTCGAAATGCTGACCCGCGTGCAAGGCGTACAGGCGCGGTGTATCGAATGTGTGGATTTTGGCGTGCCGGTCACGGTTAAAGCCGAGAGCGGGTGGTTGGCCGCGCTGGTGCGGTTTTTGGGCTAACCCATCCCTATCCACATCGTCACCCTGAACTTGTTTCAGGGTCCATCGTGCCACACGACCGGCGGCCGCTGCGGAGAAATAGACCCTGAAACAAGTTCAGGGTGACGGTGGGTTTGATGGGGGATGTGGGGTTTAGGCTTTAACCGCGCAAATCAGACCGGATGAGCTTACCACACCCAAAATCTCCGGGTCCTGAAGCGACCTGGTGCGCTTCAGCAACTCGTCGACGGTAATCTTGCGCATGTTCTGACCGCGCAGTTTTTTGAGGCCGGAAAGTCTGTTGAGCTGAATCAATGACAGCCGATCCACCATGCGGTCGGCCATGCAGGCGGCGATGGGTTTGGATAGTCCGGCATCGGTCAACGCGGTGCGCACCCGCGTTTCGGGCGTAGCGCAGGCTCCAAGCGAAAACGCCACGATCAAGGCGCCAATGCGCTTCATATTCCATGTTCCTTCGCCCGCTCGACGCATTCCAGGATGATGCGTTTCGCGTCTTTTTCGTCGCCCCAACCGTTGAGCTTGGCCCATTTGCCAGGCTCGAGGTCTTTGTAATGCGTGAAGAAATGCTCGATCTGCTGGAGCACGATGGGCGGCATGTCTTTGTAGGTCACGACATCGGCGTAATACGGGAAGGTCTTGTTGACAGGTACGCAGAGCAATTTCTCGTCGCCGCCGGCATCGTCTTCCATCATCAGCACGCCGATCGGGACGGCATTTGACCACTGCGCCTGCGACAATCGGCGAACGCGCGACGACAAGCGCATCAAGTGGATCGCCATCCTCGCCCAAGCGTATGCGGCACGAACCCGTAATTGGCGGGGTAACGCATTGGCGTGTGCAGGAAACGGTCAACGAAGAGCGCTCCTGATGCCTTGTCGAATTCATATTTCACCGGCTCGCCGCCGATTGGAACTTCGATCAGGACGTTCAGGCTGTTGGGGACATCGTCACCGGCGGGGATAAGGTCAATACGCATTTAGAGGCTTTCTTCATTTGCGGCGCGGCATCAGCAGGCGGTCGATGGCCGTCTCGCTTGTACCGACGCGTTCGAGGTGCGGATAGCGAAGCCCGCCTGAATAAGCGATGTCTATTTGCTCGTATCTTTTGTTGCGTTCGACGAGCAGGCGGATAGGCGTTTTGCCGTCCTTTGCGGCGGTGACCGCATCGGTCAGGCGGTCCTTCGTGTAGGCGATGCCACCCACCGCGATGATTTTCGCAGCATTGACAATGTCGGCCTTGAACGCGGGGCTGTTCCAGAAGCACCGAAGTCACCTTGCCATCCTTGTCGAGCGTCAGCCCGAGCGAATGGATGAGGTTGAGATTGCTCCCCTCCTTCATGATCTCCTTGTCGAAGATGTTGGGCTCTTCCTTCCAGACGAGCTTGTAGCCGCCCTTTTCAATGCCGGTAAGCGGCACCGGCTGGCCGGGTTGGCGCAATTTGGTGTCGAGGAACTTTGCCCAGTCATAAGGCTGCACCGCGTTCAATGTGCGCACGACCTCGTCGAAATCATAGGTCAACACGCCCCAATCGGCATCGCGTACGCCGAAAAACGCCTTGGCGAAATCGTCGAGCGATTTGGTGCCGCGCGATAGCTCGCGGATCGTCATGTCGGTGGCGAGCCAGACCAATGAGCCTTCGTTATAATAATCCTCGCCGCGTGCTTGCGACGCAAAGGGCTTGGCCTTACGCGCGCCGAAGATCGGATCGTGCGTGGTGTCCTCGACGCTGCGCCAGTCGCGGCCGGGTTGCTCGGCATAAAAACCGGCATATTTCGCCCATTCGGCGAGCACCATTTCCTTCGATTGCAAGCCCGACCGAGCCGCCAAGCACAAGGTCCCAATAACTCGTCTGCCCTTCATAGAGCCACAGCAGATTGTCGCGCATCGGGGTTGAATAATTGGGCGTCCACATCGTATCGGGACGGCGGAATTTGCCGTTCCAGCTATGGATCAATTCGTGCGGCAGCAGCCCGCGTTCGGAGCACATTGTCGTCCCATTCGGTGAAATAGTCGGTTTCGCGCGTGTTTTCGCTCGAACGGTGATGCTCCAGCCCGATGCCGCCCAGTTCCTCGGTCAGCCCAAGAAAAATTCGTAGCGGTCGAAATGCTTCGAGCCGAACAGGATCAACCGCCTCATCGACCAATGCCTTGTGCGCTGCGATCTGTTCGGGCTTTGCTTCGAGGAACTTCGCCTCGTCAGCCCAGACGTTGAGCGTCACCTTGTTGCCGAGATCCCATTTTTTGTAATGCGGTCCGGCAAACATCGGGCTGTCGATCAACGTTTCGAACGTGGTCACGCCATAGTCGATTCGATTGCCGGTGGTCTTCGCGCCGTCCAGCGCAGCAATACCGGTCCAGCCCTTGGGGAGTGTAATCGACGGCTGCACCTGAATGGCGCGGGTGAAGTGCCCAGCCGGATAAAGCGCGACCTGCTCCCACTGGATGTTCATCATCGCGGGCGTCACGACGATGCGGCCTTCGGATCCTTGCACCGGCGAGGTGAACTGGAATTCGACATCGACCGAGCGCGTGCCTGCAGGCGTATCGACATGGAAAGCATAGACTTCGACCGGATCGCGCGTCCAGTTGAGCAATTTGCCGTTTGAGCGTGACTTTAAGTCCGGTCATTTCGGCCAGCGCCCCGCGCGGGCCGTGCTTGCCGGGCAGCCATTGCGGATAGAGCAGGATGAGCGGCTTGCCTGCCTCGACCGGAATATTCTGCTTCACGCGGAAAATGGCGCGGGCGACGTCGGTCGCATCGACCTCGAGCTTCATGGGCGCGGATAACGGCCGGTCCTCGGGTTCTGGAACGCGGTCGACGATCGGCACCGGCTGCGGCGCGCTCTGGGCGACGGCGGCGGAGGCGAGGGCGGTGGAAAGGGCGAGGGCGGCGAGGAGGCGCGACATTTTTGTTGATTTCATGGCTTCCGGTTTTGGCGGATGATGTTTCAAAGGTCCAGTCCCCAATCCGTTCGTGTCGAGCATCGTCGAGACACCCATCCAGCCGCGCACGACCTCACGGTGTCTCGACGATGCTCGACACGAACGGGACTGGGTGGGTGACGGAGAGGTTTCGCTCTCCAAAAAAAGCCGCTAGGGCGCACCACAATGGCAAAGATACAGACCCCGCAGCCGGTTCGCGGCACTCAGGATATGTTCGGCGAAACCGAAGAACGCTTCGCGCATGTCGTCGCGACCTTTGAGCGTGTGCGGCGGCTGTATGGGTTCAAGGGGCTGCAACTGCCGGTGATCGAGCCGACTGCGGTGTTTGCGCGGTCGCTGGGCGAGGCGACCGATGTCGTGTCGAAGGAAATGTATACGTTCGAGGATCGCGGCGGGGATTCGGTCACGCTGCGGCCCGAATTTACCGCCGGGATTGCGCGCGCCTATCTGACCAATGGCTGGCAACAATATGCGCCGATGAAGCTGTCGGTGCATGGGCCGCTTTTCCGCTACGAACGCCCGCAAAAGGGTCGTTACCGCCAGTTCCACCAGATTGATGCCGAGATTATCGGCGCTGTGGAACCGGCGGCAGACGTCGAATTGCTGGTGATGGCCGACCAGTTGCTGAAGGAGCTCGGCATTAATGATGGCGTGACGTTGCAGCTCAACACGCTGGGCGACACGCAAAGCCGCGATGCGTGGCGCGCGGCGCTGATTGCGTATTTCAACGATCATAAAGCGGCTTTGTCAGAGGACAGCATCGCACGGCTGGAGAAAAACCCGCTGCGTATTCTCGACAGTAAAGACCCCAAAGACCGCCCGATCGCCGACGCCGCGCCGGTGATTGACGATTATCTGTCGGGTGAGGCGCAGGATTTCTTCGGCGCGGTGACTGCAGGACTGGATGCAGCAGGCGTCGCGTGGGAGCGTAATGCTCGTCTGGTGCGCGGCCTCGATTATTACCGCCACACTGCGTTCGAATTCGTCACCGACCGGCTGGGCGCGCAAGGGACGGTGCTCGGCGGTGGACGCTATGACGGGCTGATCGAGAATTTGGGTGGCAATGCTACGCCAGCGGTCGGTTGGGCTGCGGGGATTGAGCGGTTGGCGATGTTGGTGGATGCGCCTGCAGATCGCCCGAATAGAGGTCTGTGTTGTTATTGAAGACGATATGCGTCTTAGGGAAGGACGAAAGTTGCTCGCTGATTTGCGACGTTCGGGATTTAGCGCAGATATCGTCGCGACGGGATCATCGCGCAAGAGGTTCGATAAGGGTGTCAAAACCAATCCGAAAGCTATTGTTTCGCTCGGAATTGGCGATGACGCCGTTGGCGCGAGACTGAAGGTTTTAGACGTCGAAAGACGACTTGCCAAATGTTGCAGCATTCCTGCAGCTTACCAATGGTAAATCCCGTTCTCGTCGCCCCAGCGTAGGCTGGGGCCCATCACGTCTTTCAACAAACGCAAGGCGCTAATCGGCTAGGCGGGATAGGCCCCAGCCTGCGCTGGGGCGACGGTGTGTCTGGTTTGAAGGCTGCACTTTGAAAATCTCCCCGCAACGTATCGCGATGATTGAATCGCGCTTTGCCGAGCTTGAGGCGCGGATGGCTTCGGGGCAGTTGGAGGGCGATGCCTTTGTCACCGCTTCGAAGGAATATTCGGAGCTGGAGCCGGTCGCCAAGGCCGCAGCAAATGTCCGGCGGCTGCGCAAGGAAATCGACACGCTTGCAGCATATGGTCAAGGATTCGTCCGACCCCGACCTGCACGACATGGCGGTCGAGGAACTGGACGATGTCACGCACCAGCTTTCCGATGCCGAAACCAGCCTTGCCATTTCGCTTCTGCCAAAAGACGCCGCCGACGAGCGGCCCGCGATGCTCGAAATCCGCGCTGGCACCGGCGGCGACGAGGCGGCGTTGTTCGCGGGCGACCTGTTCCGCATGTACGAACGCTATGCCGCGGGGCAGGGGTGGAAAATCGAGCCGATCTCGGTCAGCGCGTCCGATGTTGGCGGGTTCAAGGAAGTCGTCGCCTCGATCAAGGGCAATGGCGTGTTCGCCAAGCTGAAATATGAAAGCGGCGTCCACCGCGTCCAGCGCGTGCCCGTCACCGAAAGCGGCGGCCGCATCCACACCAGCGCGGCGACCGTCGCGGTGCTGCCCGAACCGACCGAAGTCGATATCAATATCGAGGCGCGCGATCTGAAAATCGACGTCTACCGCGCGTCCGGTGCTGGCGGGCAGCATGTAAACACCACCGACTCCGCCGTCCGCATCACGCATTTGCCGACCGGAATTGTCGTGACCTGCCAGGACGGGCGCAGCCAGCACAAGAACAAGGAACAGGCGATGCAGGTGCTGCGCGCTCGGATGTACGAAAAGGAGCGCGAAGAAGCACAAGGCGCCGAGGCCGAAGCGCGCAAGGCGATGGTTGGCTCGGGCGACCGTTCGGAACGAATCCGCACCTATAATTTCCCGCAAGGCCGCGTGACCGACCACCGGATCAACCTGACGCTGCACAAACTGCCCGAGATATTGGAGGGCGGCGGTTTGGGGGAACTGGTCGACGCGCTGATCGCCGAGGATCAGGCGGAGCGGATGGCTGGGCTGGGGGAGTAAATCCCTCTCCTTTGGGAGAGGGTTGCGCAGACTTGCAAACTTGTTTGCTAGTCGTAGCTGGGTGAGGGGTTCTGCCCCATCGATAACACACAGCCCCTCACCAACTTCGCCTAAGCCTGTCGGCTAAGGCTTCGTATCCTCTCCCAATGGGAGAGGGGAACTAAACCTCCATACCCCCATGCTCCAGCTTCGGCAGCACATAGCGCGCGAACATGTCGCACTCATTGATATGCGGATAACCCGATAGGATAAACGCTTCAATGCCCACCGCGCGATAGGCATTGATTTTCGCCAGCACCTGATCGGGATCGCCGACAATCGCTGCGCCGCAGCCGGAACGCGCGCGTCCGATGCCGGTCCACAGATTCTCCTCGAGATAGCCGTCATTGGCTTCGGACTGCGCGCGCAATTCGGCCTGATGCGCGACGCCGAAGGTTTGCGTGTCGAGGCTCTTATTCCGAATTGCCTCGCCTGTTCCGCGCATCGAGTTTCGACAGCAAACGGTCGGCATAGGCCCGCGCTTCTGCCTCGGTTTCGCGCACGATGACATGGGCGCGGAAGCCGTATTTGAGCGTGCGTCCGAATTTCGCAGCGCGCGCGGTCATATCCTCGACGAGCTCCTTTGCGCCCTGCACGGTTTCGGGCCACATCAGGTAGACATCGCAACCTTCGGCGGCGGCTTCCTTGGCGGCTGGCGACAGGCCACCGAAATACAGTGGCGGGCATTTGCCGCTGACTGTTTTCATACGCGGTGGGTCGAGCTCGATTTTATAATGATCGCCGTCGATGTTCAGGTGCTCGCCATTGAGCAGCGTCTTCAATATCTGCATCGCTTCGACGGTGCGGCGATAGCGCGGTTCGCTGTCCATCTTGTCGCCGGGCAAGTCGGACGAGATGATATTGATGTTCAACCGTCCACCTGAAATCTGGTCAAGCGTCGCGATCTGCCGCGCCAGTTGCGGCGGCCAGCTTTCGCCGACGCGCACCGCCATCAGCAATTTGATGCGGCTGGTGAGCGCCGCAATCGCGCTGGCAAAGGCGGTGGTGTCGAGGCCGAGCGCATAGCCCGAGGGCAGCAGGATATTGTCAAACCCGCCCTTTTCGGCGGCGAGGACGATATTGCGGCAATGTTCCCAGCTTGACGCGAGCATTGGGTCAGGCACGCCCAGAAATTCATAATCGTCATCGCACAGGGCGGAAAACCAAGAGACTTCGACGGGCTTCATGGTAGCGGCACTCCTCTTGCGGCGACCAACACGCTATACCAATCAGCGCGGGTCCATTCGACTTTGAACGCATCAGCGGCCTCGGCGATGCGCGCCGGGTTTTGCGAGCCGACGATGGGGATTGGCCGGGCGGGGTGCGCCATGATCCAGCTATAGGCGGCGGCGGTGCGCGACACGCCATGCGCGGCGGCAACGCCTGAAAGCGCAGCGGCGACATTCTGTTCGCGCTGTTGTGCCGGGATCGCCGATGCGCCCTCCGCCGAGCGGCGACCATGCCAGCACAGTCAAATCCATCGCCATCGCCTGATCGAGTTCGCCATTTTCGATTGTATCGATGCGCAGCGGCGACAATTCGGGCTGGGTCGAAACAATCGGCACACTGCTGAATTGCGCGAGCGTCGCGGTCTGCGCCTGCGTAAAGTTGGAAACGCCAAACGCGCGGATTTTACCGGCCTTCACTGCATCCTCAACCGTCCGCGCGATTTCCTGCGGATGCGTGAGAATATCGGGCCGGTGGATTTGCCACAGGTCGATGCGGTCGGTCTGCAGCCGGCTGAGGCTGTCATCAATCGCCTTGGTCAGATATTCGGCGCTGCTGTTATACGGCGTCGGCGGAATAATTCCGCCCTTGGTCGCCAGCACCATCCGGTCGCGCATACTCGGGCGCGTCGGCAAACACCCGGCCGAGCAATATCTTCCGCTGCGCCGAAATCCTGTTCGCCAAAGCCGTAAATGTCGGCGGTGTCGAACAGAGTGATCCCTGCCTCGAATGCTGCATCGATCGCGGCGCGCGCGGCGGACATTTCAAGCCCGGCGAAGCGCCACATGCCCCATGCGAGGCTCGATATTTCAATGCCGCTTTTGCCCAATTGGCGGGTCAGCGGCGGTTTGGCTAATGTCATGTTTTTGCTCTTCTGTCGAAGGAGGCGGAGGTAGATTCGCGGGTTACGAGTTCGTGCGGCAGGCGGCGATGCTCGATGCCGCCATCGCCGAACAACAGATCGGCGGCGGTCGAGGCGAGGTCGCGCACCGGCTGGCGGATCGTGGTCAGCGGCGGCCAGACGACTCGGGCCAGCGTGGTATCGTCGAAGCCTGCGACCGACAGCTGCTCTGGCACCTGCAAGCCGCGTCGGTGCGCAACGGCCAACACTCCGGACGCCATATCGTCATTCGAGGCGAATATCGCGGTGGGCGGAACTTCTGAGCGCAAGGAATGTCTCCGTCGCCGCAACGCCGCTTTCGAAATCAAACTGCGCCATCGGCAATCAGGTCGGGATCGACGCTAATGCCAACGCGGCCAAGCGCGCGTTCGTAACCCGCCTGCCGCTCTTTGCTCGCCATATGGTTGGGATGGCCCTTGATAAAGGCAATTCGCCGATGCCCGATGTTGATCAGGTGCGTCGTCATGTCGTCGGCCGCTTGCGTGTCGTCCATGAATACCGACGATGTCAGCGCGTGGTTGGTTCCCGGCGAAATGCGAACGAACGGGATATTCATTGCCTCCAGCGCGGCCAATACCGGAGCGCAATCGGTCACCGGCGAGGACAATATTGCGCCATCGACATGCGTCTGACGCACCATGCCGCGCACCTGTTCGCCGACATTCGGATCAGCGACATCGACCGGCTGCGCGATCAGACGCATTTCCTCTTCATGGCATCGGTCCCAGCAGCCCTGCATGATCTGGTGCATATAATAGGGCGAGTGGTTGTCGTAGATGAGCGCGACTTGCCCCGATTTTGTACCCGCCAATATGCGTGCGGCAATACTAGGCGAAAAGCGCAGTTCGGCCATCGCGGCATCGACTTTTGCCTTGGTCGCGGCGCTGACATAGGGATGGTTGTTGAGCACCCGGCTGACGGTCTTGACCGCTACGCCCGCGAGCTTGGCGACATCGCGGATGTTGGAGCGCATATTGGTATCGGCGCTCATTGGATGCTGTCCCTTACGCTTACGAGGCTGGCGAACAGATTGGCATAGTCGCTCCCCTCGCGCCAGAAAACCGGCGGCGAACCGATGGGCGCGTCGATCTTGTGCCAGCCTGCGCTGAACCGATTGCCGCTCCAGACATGCACCCATTCGCCAGCGGGCAGGTAAACGTCGCGAGCAACGGCACCTTCTTCGATCACCGGCGCGACCATCAGGTCAGCACCATAGAGATACTGATCCTGGATCGTGAAGGTCTCGCGGTCGTCGGGATAATGCAGGAACAAAGCGCGCTGCGCCGGCAACGCCGTCGCCACCGCCTCATCACACAAGTGCCGCACCCACGGCGCGAGCGCGGCATGAACGCGGCTCCATCGGGCAAAGCCGGACAGCAATTCGGGCGTCGAATCGATCTGCAGATTGTCATCGGGCCGATTGCCCTCATGCGTGCGCATCACCGGCGTAAACGCGCCCAGCTCGTACCAGCGCTACATCAGTTCCTCGGTGCGGATATTGCCATGCAGGCTGGTATAGCCGCCAACATCGCTATGGCTATAGGCATTGCCGACCAGGCCCGCCGACAGCGCGGCGGTAATGACCGTGCCGATGCCGTCATGGCGCGAGAAATCGACCGACTGGTCGCCCGCCCAGAGCAAAGGGCAATATGCTGAACGCCAGTAAAGCCCGCGCGCATGAAGAACAGCGCATCGCCGGTCCGCCCGCGCGAGGCGACGGCATCGGCGTTGACCTTGGCCCAATGCACCGGCCAGCGATTATGCTGCTCCATCGGGTCGCCATTATGAAGCCGCAAATCGACGGGCAGATATTCGCCGAAATCGGCCATCCAGCCATCGAGGCCGAAATCGAGCATCTGCTTGCCGATGATTTCCTCGGAGAACCACGCGGCGGCGTCTGGGTTCGTGAAATCGACGACGCCCGCGTCGAACTCGCCGAAATCGACGGCATAGGGTTCGTCGCTGTCGAGTTTCTGCGCCAGATAGCCAAGCCGCGCTGCCTCGGCATATTGCGGGCCATCGACCGCCAGATAGGGGTTCACATAGCCAAGAAAGCGAATGCCGCGCGCCTTCAGTTCGGCGATCTTCGCGGGCAGCTCCGGATAGCGGGTCGCATTCCACTGCCAGTCCCAGAACAGCCGCCGCCCGAAGCTCGTTTGGCGAATGCCAACCCAATCCTCGCACCACAGACCTGAAACGGCAGCGCCGGCGGCGATGATCTTCTCAAGCCGCGCAAAGCTGTCTTCGCCGTCTTTTAGGCCAACGATGGCACCGCCGATTGCCCAGTCGGGTAAGGGCGGCTGGCAAGGCCCGAACTCGATGGGAATAAACTTGACGAGGTCGGAAGGCTCTCCTTCGTAAAGACTTAGGATGGAGGCGCTTGATGATCCGCGTGTACGCCACGTAGATATTCGGTGACGTTCGCCGATGGTAAAATCAAGCTCCGAGTAGTGGGAATCCCCAAGCTCAACAGCATAGCCACGCGACGAGAGAAAAGTGGGCTGCGGGTAATTGGTTGTCCAGTAGTCTCCTCCTGCCATTGAACCATCGGCATTCATCAATTCTGTCAATTGCGTTCCCGGCTCTCGGCCCACGCCTGGTTCACTTGTCCACATAGGGAAACATCGGCCATTTAGCGCTAAATAGCTCATCTGTTCCCCTCCACCCCAGACTGTCTCGTCGGGTTCGGCAAGCAAATCGACCGCTAATCTATCAAACTCCCAGTCTCTAACATTGCAAATAACCCACGCGGGCTTGGGGCCTTCGCCCGGCAGGCAGTATATTTCCAGCAATCCGGCGTCGGACTCTTGATCGTTTAAGATGACGGTGCTTTCAGAAACCACTTTTGAAAAGCGCAACACCCGCTCATCGCTCGGGGCATCCTCCATACGAAAATTACCGCGCACCATCGTCACCGTCGGATTGCCCTTCGCAATCCGGAACGCCGGTGCATCGACGCGGTGGCGCAGGATTACCCGGTCGCCGAGCAGCAGGTCGAACCCGTCATCCTTTGCTTCGAACCTTGCGGTCACGGCCATCCTCTTCAACTGTTTTGTCGCCTTGCGTCACGACTATGGCATGATTGCCACAGTCTGCGCTTAAATATTATCGCTATATGACACCGCTAGACATATCAAGCCGGATTGGTTACATCAACCCCGTTATCAACGACGATTAAGCCGACCCGCAATTGTCTCTGGCACAATAAATCCAGCGAAAATTGCCGAAAATGGGCGGCAAATATGGGAGGCACAGGATGCAGTATTCACCAGTTAAAACCCCGAATCTTTACCGCGCAGCATTGCTCGGCAGCAGCGCGATTGCGCTCGGCATAAGCGCGCCTGCAATGGCGCAGGTCGAAGAAATCGTCGTCACCGCACAAAAGGTCGAGGAGAATGTGCAGGATGTGCCGATTGCCATCACCGCCGTTTCGGGCGACGCGCTGACTGCCGCTGGCACGACGAGCCTTGAAAATCTCGGTCAGCTCGTTCCGTCAGTCACCTTCCGCAAGGGCACGACCAATGCCAACTCCGCCGTCGTGTTGCGCGGCGTCGGCACCATCTCCTTTTCGATTGCTGCCGAACCAAGCGTTTCGACGGTCGTCGATGGCGTCGTGCTCAGTCGTTCGGGTCAGGCCTTTGCCGACCTCGTTGAAATCGAACGTCTCGAAGTGCTGCGTGGACCGCAAGGCACCTTGTTCGGCAAGAATGCTTCGGCTGGTCTTATCAACGTTGTCTCCAAAGGTGGCACTGACACCTTGGAAGGAGAATTTACCGTCGAAGGCTATGAAGGCGAAGAATATCGTGGCCGCGCGACCATTTCAGGACCGCTCGCACAAGACCTGACCTTCCGGGCTAACGCTTTTTATGGAAGCTACGCGGGTAACATCAACAACGTCTTTACGCGCAGCAAGATCAACGGCTACGAACATCTCGGTTTTCGCGGGCTGCTCGATTTCGACAACGGCCCGGCACGGATCAAGATCATCGCCGATTATTATGAAGCCGATGATGATTGCTGCGGCGAAGTCACTGGTGTGACCCGCGGAGCGGCGCTCAACGCTGAACTTAACCTGCCGTTGGGCGTAGCGCAGGGCGAAAACCAGCGTTTCGTGAATCACAATCTGGTTACGCAGTCCAACGACCGGCAATACGGCATCACCGTCAACGCCGATTTCGATGTGTTCAGCGAGCACACGCTCAGCGCGATTTACGGTTATCGGAACTGGAACAATGAAGAACTGCGCGAAGGCGACTTTTTGCCGCGCGCAGTGGTCGGAACGCCCGAACTCCACGACCGCGGTTTTGTCGAAACCGACCAGAGCTCGTTGGAGCTTCGTCTTGCCTCGGACCAGAGCAAAGCGTTCAAATATCAGGTCGGTGGCTTTTACTGGAAGTCGGAAAACACACAGGATTTCACGCGTAATGTAATCACCTGCACAACCTCGACCTCGCCGGTCGACCCGCGCACTGGCGCGCGCCCGTGCAACCTTTCCGATACCGTCAACACGCTGTTTCCGACTGCAACATCGCGAAGCCTGGTCGATATCGAGAATTATGCCGTGTTCGGTCAGGCAACCTATGATTTCACCGACTGGATCGGATTGACCGTAGGTCTGCGCTGGACGCATGACTCCATCGATTATGCACATGGCCGTGCAGCGGGGGTCAATCGCACCAACGGTCTTCCCGCCACCGGTGCAGGCATCTCGGGTTCACCTGCAGGCGGTACAATCGCCAGCGGCGGTAACGGGACGGTGCTGTCGACCGGTTCGTCGAGTAACAGCAATTTTTCAGGTAAGGCGGTGCTCACCGTCAAGCCCTCCGACGACGTCATGCTCTTCGGCAGCTACACGCGCGGGTATAAGGGTCCGGCGTTCAACGTGTTCTTCAATCACACCCGCCCGACAAACGCAGTGCCGATTGACGAGGAAACGTCCGACTCGTTCGAATTGGGCATCAAGAGCCGATTTGCGGACAATCGTATTCAGGTCAATGCTTCGGCATTTCAGGTCACATATGACGGTTTCCAGGCGAACAACTTCGTGTTGCTCAACGGGGCGGTTGTCACCAACCTGACCAATGCAGGGACGGTACGCAGCACTGGTTTCGAACTTGATCTGCTGGCTAATCCGGTTGAAGGCCTCGACCTGTTTGCCAACATCGCTTATGCCGATGCCAAGGTTCGCCGGTTCAACCCGAACCCGCTAACCAACGCGCCAGATGCCCGTAACGGCACGAAATTGCCGCTCGCACCTGCTTGGAGCTGGAACATTGGCGCGGCCTATGAAACGCCGTTTTCCGCGTTTGGTTCTGAATATAAGGTCTATGTCCGCACCGCCTACAACCATGTCGGATCGCAATTTTCCGATCTGGGCCAGAGCGGGCCGATTGACAGCTACGGCCTGTGGAATGCCAGCGTCGGTTATTCGGATGCGGCTGACAATGTCCGCCTGACCTTCATGATGCGGAACATCACCGACGAGAGCTATGTGCTGCTCAACACCAGCGCGGGTCAGCGGCTGCACATCCCGCGCGATGCAGACCGCTATATGGGCGCCAGCCTGCGCTTTCGCTTCTAACTGACTTCACAGTCGCATCGACTGGGCTGGAATCCGCAAGGGTTCCGGCCCTTTTTGTTATTGCTTTGGGGGAGTAAGCCAGGACGGGCGGTGCGAGACCAGTAGCAGACCGCCCGTCCTTGCTTGGGTGGGTGTGTTGAACACAAAGATATATGCACTGCACGTGCCAGTTTCATTCGCCCTAATGATTTCAGGTACTTGGATAGTTGCTACCGCATTAACCTGTTTTCACCGTGTAAAGAAGTTCGACAAAAAGCCGACAGCCCCGCACCAACGACGTTTACATCTGTAATCGAATCGATTACGTCTGTAGTCGGAGAATGTGATATGAGTCTGGAACGGATCAGCGACGCAGAGCTGACGATCATGGAAATCTTGTGGGAGCAGGCACCGCTGACCGCGACCGATGTCGCCGCTCGGCTGCCGGGTGACCGCGACTGGTCTCTGCCAACGGTGAAGACGCTGTTGTCGCGCTTGCTCGCCAAGGCCGCGGTTGAGCACAGTGCCGATGGCCGCCGCTTCCTTTATTCGCCGCTGGTCGAGCGCGAAGATTATGTATCCCATGAATCCAAAAGGCTGGTCGACCGGTTGTTCGGGGGCAAATTCATGCCGCTGGTCGCGCATCTCGCAGAGCAGGAAAAGCTCAGCGATGCCGACATAAGCGAGATTGAGAAATTGCTGAGGGAGATGAAAGCATGAGTAGCGCGTTCATGGAGGCATGGCTGTTTGACAGCTTGCTGGTCACGACATTGCTGATGGGCGCGATATTGTTGCTCAGGCGACCTGTCGCGAAGCTGTTCGGCCCCGGCGTTGCTTATGCGCTTTGGCTAATCCCGGCGGCGCGGCTGCTAATGCCAAGCCTTGAAGGCGCGGCGGCACCGGCAGGCGAAAGCGGACTAGCTGTGCAGGATGCCGTGCGTGATGCCATATTGGCGGGCGTTACCTCACCCGGTATCGAAGCCACAACGGCACATCAACCCGCTGTTCTCCCCAGCATCGATTATGTCGCGCTCGGCGTCACATTCTGGCTCGGCGGCGCGGCTTTGTTCTTCATCATCCAGATGATCCGCTATGCCTCAATGCGCGACGATCTGCTGTCCGAAGCGACCGAAATCGCCCATATCAACGGCGTCAGCGTTGTTGCCTCTGACCAGGTCGCAGGCCCACTCGCCTTTGGGCTGTTCAAACGCTACATCGCGGTTCCGCACGATTTCTCTAAAGCCTATTCGCCCGCCGAGCGCGAACTCGCCATCGCGCATGAAATGGCGCACCATCAATCGGGCGACCTGTTTGCCAATCTCGCCGCTTTCACCATCCTGTGCCTGCAATGGTTCAACCCGGTAGCATGGATGAGCTGGAACGCCTTCCGTTTCGATCAGGAGGCTGCGTGCGACGCTCGGGTACTGGCGGGCAAGGGCGCAGAAGAACGCGCGATTTACGGACAGGCGCTGGCGCGCTCTGCTTTCGACGGCGTGCCAACCTTTGCCACCGCCCTGAACACACCCAAAACAATTATCGAACGATTGAGAAGGCTCACCATGAAAGACGCGAGCACGAAACGGCGCATATTTGGCAAGATCGGCGTAATAACCGCCGCAGCCATAATCCTGCCGCTGACCGCGACGATTGTGCCTGCGGTGCGTGCCGATGAAAGCACAGACATTGGCAAGGTGGCCAAAAAGCCGGCAAAATTGGTCAAAATCTCCATCGGGACTGTCGTTGACGGCAAGCCCACGGGATCGGTTGTCAAAACCATATCGCGTGACGGCAAGACCTATGTTTTCCATAGCGACAAGAAATTGTCGGACGACGAAGTTGAACAGTGGATTGACGGGGCCCAGACGTCGTATGAGGAAGCCGACGATGCTATGGCCCGGGCCGAAGAAGCACGCGGCGAGGCCGAAGCAGCACTTGGCGAGGCCGAAGCAGCACGCGGCGAGGCTGAGGCCGCAATGGCCGAAGCCGCCGCAATGCGCGGTCATGCCGAAGCGATGCGCGTCCACGCCGTTGCGATGTCCGCTAATTATGTCCCCGAGATCGACATTCGCGAAATCACCAAGAACTGCCGCGAAGGCCAGCCAGTGACCACGAATGTCGAAGGTTTTGACGGCGCCGGCAAATCGCGCATCCGCCTCGTGATGTGCGGCAAAGGACAGGCACGGATTGCCCGGGTCGAAGCGATCAAAGGCCTGCGCGAAGCACGCGGAGAAATCGCTTCGGAGACGGATATGCCCGCAGGCGTCCGCAAGGATATGATCGAAAAGCTCGAAAAAGAGATCCGCAAGCTCGAAGCGCAAACGGACACATCGAACTAACAAGGACCCTTGAACAGAACCCCAGCTCCCCTTTTCGGTTCTGACGGGGCGGTTTTCGAGAGCCGCCCCTTTTTCTTTGCCCGCTGATGCGCCATATCGGTAAAATGAACGACTGGCCCGATACTATCCAAGCAGGCGAAACCGAGCGCCACGAGCCGATGGTAAGGCGTGTGCTGGCACCGAATCCGTCGCCGTACACCTATACCGGAACGCAAACCTGGCTGGTGGGCAATGGTCGCGAAGTCGCGGTCATTGATCCCGGGCCAGCGGGCGACGGACCCAATAGCGGTCATGCCGACATCAACGGCACCGGTCATGTCGAGGCGATCCTGCGCGCCATTGGCGATGCAAAGGTAACCGCCATCCTCTGCACCCACACCCACCGCGATCACTCGCCCGCCGCCGCGCCATTGAAGGCCGCGACCGGTGCGCCCATCATCGGCTGCGCGCCGTTGGTGCTCAAAGACGACGGCCCGCGCGCCGACAGCGCCTTCGATCCCGACTATGCGCCTGACCAGATCCTCACCGATGGCGAACGCATTTCGGGAGACGGCTGGACCTTGGAAGCGGTCTCCACCCCCGGCCACACCAGCAACCATCTGTGCTATTCTCTGGTCGAAACGAAGGCACTCTTTACCGGTGACCATGTGATGAAATGGTCGACCAGCGTCGTCAGCCCGCCCGACGGCGACATGAGCGCCTACATGGCGAGCTTGCAAAAACTGTATGACCGCGACGACCGCGTCTATTACCCGGCGCACGGCCCTGCCGTCGAAAACCCGCGCCAACTGGTGCGCGGCATGATCGGCCACCGGCGGCAACGCGAACGGCAAATAGTAAAGCTGCTCGAGGCCGGCGAGGGCCATGTCCCCGACATGGTCGCGGCGATGTACAAAGGCCTGGACCCGCGCCTGACCGGAGCGGCGGGGCGGTCGGTGCTGGCGCATCTTGTTGATCTGCAAAATCAGGGGCGCGCGTCGGTCGACGGCAATCGCTGGGCGCTAAATATTGCTGCTTGAGGCTGCGCTAGAGCAGTGATATTCCCACATCTGGTCGCGAAACCTCATGAAGAGGACGATAAGTCATGGCCACACTTGCACCGGCGCAGCATCAAACCGCCACTGCCGACAGTTTTTTCCGTACGCTCGCGATTGCTATGGCGCTGACCATCGTCGCGGGCTTCAGCGTCAACTTTGCGATGGGTCGCTCGACTTTTGCCGCACGTCCGCTCGTGCACCTGCACGGCCTCGCCTTCATGGGCTGGGTAGGCATCTTCGTCACTCAAGCGTGGCTGGCGACGCGCGGCCCGATAGCATTGCATCGCAAACTTGGCTGGGTGGGTGCTGGATGGATTGCGGTGCTTATCGTGCTGGGCATCTGGATCAGCATCGATGTGACCCAGCGCGGCATCGCACCGTTCTTTTTTCGCCCGCAATACTTCCTGATTGCCAATCCGATGGGTATGTGCGCCTTCGCACTGCTGGCGTGGAGCGCTATCCGGCTGCGCAAGCAGACCGACTGGCATATGCGCCTGCATATTTGCGCGATGGCGGCGATTATCGGCCCGGCCTTCGGGCGCTTGCTGCCCATGCCACTGCTAGTCCCGCACGCCTTTGACATTGCGGTTCTGGCCGGACTGGTCTTCCCCTTGGTCGGCATGATCAGGGATTGGCGCCGCGAGGGCGGGGTGCATCCCGCTTGGTGGGCGGGAGTATTGGCGATTCTGGCGACGCTGCCCTTGGCCCATCTGATTGCCTATTCGCCGGTTGGTGACGCGATATATGCAGCGGTAACGGCGAGTCATCCCGGCGCTAACGTCCCCGGTCTTGAATTTGCACCGCCACCGCCGGGCATGATATAGCGCTTCGGCCATTGTAACCGCGCCGCGCTGGCTTATGTTGCGGCGATGACGAACAACCGATTTCTGATGCCGTTGATGGTGGCGCTTGCCCTTCTCGCGGCAATATTCTGGTGGGCCGACCGCAAGCTTGATTCCACGCCGGAGACTATCGCCAGCGCCAGCCTGCAGGGCATCCGCGAACAGAACCGGCTTTCCGCCTTTGCAGCTAATTATGCGGCGGTAGTAACGAGCGAGCAGCAGCGCTTCGGGCTTTCGGCGAAAAAGACGCTGATCATGCAGGGGCTTGTGCGGTATGAGGTCGATTTGGCGAAGCTCGGCGACGATGACGTACGCTGGGATGCAGCGAGCAAGACCTTGAGCGTGCGCATCCCGCCAATCGAAATCGCACCGCCGCAGATCGATCTTACATCGATTCAGGAATATGGCGACAATGGCCTGTTGCGCGCATTCACCAATGCCGACGATGTGCTCGACGATGCCAACCGTAGCAAAGGTCAAGTTGAACTCGTGCGGCAGGCCAAAAGCCCTGTGCCGATGCGCCTCGCCCGTGACGCTTTCAAACGCGCGATTGCGCAGAATTTTGAGGTGCCGTTAAGGGCAGCTGGCATGGATGCAAAGGTAACCGCGTTCTTTACCGATGAGCAGGGCGGGAAAGTCACCACGCGCTGGGATAAATCGACGCCGTTGAGCGAGATTGTGAAATAGCAGTCCCCCTCCCGCTTGCCGGAGGGGTTAGGGGAGGGTAAGTCGGCGTTTGACACTCACCCTCCCCCGGCCCCTCCCGCAAGCGGGAGGGGAGATAAGGAATAGAATGAACGCCCCCCTAAGTGAAAATTTAGCTGGCCTCGACCTGCTCGCCGAAATCAACCGGCTGAAGAAGGAACGCAATGCCGTCATCCTCGCGCATTATTACCAGAAACCTGAAATTCAGGACCTCGCCGACTTTGTCGGCGACTCTCTGGAACTGAGCAAGCGTGCGGCGGAAACCGATGCGGATGTGATCGCATTTTGCGGGGTCAAGTTCATGGCCGAAACCGCGAAAATCCTCAGTCCGCAAAAAACGGTCATCCTGCCCGACATGGCCGCCGGTTGCAGCCTCGAAGACTCATGCCCTCCCGGCAAGTTCAAGGCGTTCCGCGAAGCGCATCCTGATCATATTGCGCTGACCTACATCAACTGTTCAGCCGAAGTGAAGGCATTGAGCGACATCATCGTCACCAGCAGCAGCGCCGAAACGATTCTCAGCCAAATCCCGCCCGAACAGAAAATTATCTTTGGCCCCGACCGCCATCTGGGCGGTTACCTGTCGCGCAAATTCAACCGCGAAATGCTGCTCTGGCCAGGCGTGTGCATCGTGCATGAGGCGTTCTCGGAAACCGAGCTTCTGAAACTCAAGGCCCAGCATCCCGGCGTGCCTGTTGCGGCGCACCCCGAATGCCCGCCGCACATCATCGACCATGCCGATTATGTCGGCTCGACCAGCGGCATCTTGCAGTTCGCCAAAACGCTCGAAGGCGACACGCTGATCGTCGCCACCGAGCCGCACATCATCCACCAGATGGAAAAGGCCGAGCCGACCAAGACATTCATCGGCGCGCCAGGCGCAGACGGCAACTGCGCGTGCAACATCTGCCCCTATATGGCGCTGAATACGATGGAGAAGCTGTATCTGGCATTGCGCGACCTGAAGCCGCAGATCGAGATGGACGAGGGCGTTCGCGTAGCCGCGAAGAAGAGTTTGGACCGGATGCTGGAGATGGCGAGCGGGACGGTTGGGAAGGGCGATTTGGGGCGGGCTTGATGTCGGAGTTTAGAACATTCGCTTTATTTCCGCACAAATCTGGGAGTGGTACCAGCGAGCGAATCAGTCTGCGTGTAAAAGTCGCCACGTGGGTACGGCCATCTGGTTTCGATGATGAAAGCTTGATTTGCCTCACTGCGGATGCAGACTCTCCTGAAGAGTTGGATGGATACATTGATGAACTTATTGATGAGCTGCAGGGATTAAAACAAATCGCCCGAAACAAAATGCGGTGATAGGTTACAACGTCATGCTGACCTTGTTTCAGCATCCATCGTGCCACGCGGGCCGAAGGATAGAGAGGGCAAATGGACACCTGAAACAAGTTCAGGGTGACGATGGTGGCGACTACCTCACCACCACCTCAAAACTAACCCGCAACCGCGTCCCCGTCGCTTTGGCAAATTTCGCCAGCGTTGTGGTCGAAGGCTTCGCCTTGCCACCCTCCATCCGCGCAATGGCGCTTTGCGTGGTCCCCATGCGCTGCGCCAGTTCCTCTTGGGTCAAACCCGCTTGCGCACGCGCACCGATGAGCGCGCGGGCGAGGGCGAATTCTTCCTCTAATGCTTCATATTCGCGAACATATTCGGGATCTTCGCGCCATTTGGCGAAAAGCGTTTCAATGGGAATAGTTTTGCTCATTTTACTTCCTTTTCGCGTTTGAGCGCGAGTTCGATTTCGCTCCGCGGCGTCTTTTGGGTTTTCTTACGAAAGGCACGAAGCACCACCACCCGCCTGCCGGTGGTCGTCACATAAAACGCACGGGCAATGCCATCGCGCCCGATCAAGCGCATTTCCTACAACGGCCCTTCGATATGTTTGACATAGGGCTCTCGCATTCGTTCGAGTCCGAACGACATTATCATATGCGATATATGTTCGAACTTTGCGCGCATGTCCTTCGGCAAAGCCGCAATTTCCGCTGCGACTACGTCGTCTAGCGCTTCGACTTTCCAGCTCATCGAAACCTATATAGCAATAATGCTATGTTTGTCAATCCTATGCTTTTTGACGTGCGCGCGGGTCGAATTCTAAATCGGCTACTTCATAGTTTGCTGGCGCGCGTGGTGTTGGGCTCATAGCTGTGTTTCGGCCGTTTGTCGGACCTTGCGCAATCACGACCTGCAATCGCCGGTGTGCGGCCATCGCCAGAAATCCCGCTACCGCCGCCGCGAAATAGCCTATCCAGGTCAGCATCCAGCGTAGGTTAAGTGCAAATCTCTGCGCGAATTCACCCGATGCAGCGAGGTCATACGCTTCGCGCGCTACTAGGAGGCCAATCGCGCCGGGTATCGCGACATTCAATACAGCGAAAATCTGGGCACCGGGGGCGTCTTCGGACATACGATCCGCCGCGCGGATGGAGAGCCAAAGGACAAGTGTGCCGATTGCCACCGAAAGCATGCGCTTTGCATCGACGAAATGATGCATTTCATAAGGACTGAGAACCGCGCGCATCGAGATCGCGACATAAGTGATCAACGCAAACAATGTGGCAAACCACAGGAAGAAAATATATCCTTGTTGGATGGATCGGTCAGAGATGCGGAATGCGGCCATCTTGTTCATGGCGGTGGAACCCGCCCTCCATGATTTGGTTCCCGGACTTTATCGTCGTGGCGACCGCAGCGAAGTGCTTTTCGACAAACCGCGCTGGAAATTCCATCGTGCAACTTGGCTGCAAACGATTTATATGTCGGTGAAACCGGAGTCGCGCCAAGTCGTTGACATCCCTTTACATCCTTGGCTGCGGCAGTTCTGCTATAGCCCGAACTGTCATATTGCGGTGCATGACCGCGTTGTGGGAAAGCGTGCCGGATCTCGGTCGCTGAAAGGTGGAGGATGGCTTATGGCTGAAGACTGGTTGGCGGATGTCCGCAAATATGCCGCGAATGCGGATGAGGCGGTGGTTACCGCGATTGTCAAATATTGCGGGATATCGTTGCAAAGCCGCGACAGTTCGCTGGTCGCCATGTCGGACAAGAAAGAGCGCGAACTTGTCCGCGAAAATTACCTCAAGAAGAAACTGGGATTGACTCACACCGACGCCGATCTTGACGAGGCGGTTGTGGCCGTTGGTCAGGTGATGAAAGCAGACCGCACCAAGAACCGCGTGACCGTCTATTATCTGCTGGCCGAGCATTTCGGCTTGCTGAGCCTCTTTGGCGGAGCATCGGGTGGTGCGTCGGCTGCGCCATTGGCGGCTGCGGGACTTGCCGCGGCTGGGATGGCAGCAACTGCAACGCCGACGCCTGACCCCGTTCTGGACCCGATTCCGGCCGCTGCAGCTCCGGTGCCGGACCCCGAACCTGTTGCACCCGCACCAGCTGCGGAACCGGTCGCTGCTCTTTCGAGTTATGACGACAATGAAGATAATGGCGGTGGCGGGCTGGGCTGGCTGAAATGGCTGTTGCTCGCGGCTTTGCTGGCGTTGCTGCTCTTCTTCCTTTTACGCTCCTGCTCAGGTCAGGAAGCAGCCGCGCCGTTGGCCGAGCCAGATGCTGCGGTGGCTGGCGAAACCGCCGACGCCGCAGATGCGTCTAATACGGCAGTGGCAGGAACAACCACGGCCGCGGCTGAGCCTGCACCGCCGCAGGGGGCTGGCGTCGTTGCTGGCGAGATCGGCGGTCGGCCCAAGCTAACCGTCTATTTCGATACCGGCAAATCGGCGGTTACCAACGATCTGGCAACAG
Organism: uncultured Alphaproteobacteria bacterium; assembly: GCA_963814305.1. Taxonomy (GTDB): domain Bacteria; phylum Pseudomonadota; class Alphaproteobacteria; order Sphingomonadales; family Sphingomonadaceae; genus Sphingorhabdus_B. The sequence continues at coordinate 336,380 of CAWFCI010000009.1, read as the reverse complement.
CATCGGCGAAGCTGAAGGACTATATGGCCAAGAACCCTGCCGCGAAAATTGCGGTGTCGGGCTATAATGATCCGAGCGGCAATGCCGCGCTCAATGCCGAGCTGTCGAAGAAGCGCGCGCAAGGAGTAGCTAAGGCGCTGGAGGCAGCGGGGATTCCCGCAACCGCTATCAACCTGGAAAAGCCTGCCGCCACGACCGATGCGGCGGCGAGTGCCGCCGAGGCGCGCCGCGTTGAGGCGGTTGTGAAACCCTGATCGTTAAGGGGGCGGCGGAGTGTCCCGCCGTCCCCATTTTTCGCTTTCCTACACATGACCATTCGGCTTAGCTGAGGGTATGATGAAAATGCCCAAATCCGCCAGCCTTCGATTTACCAATTTGACTGTGAACTTACGCAGTTTTTCGTGGGTTTCGGCATGAGCTTCGCCCTGGAAAATTTCGACGTCGACACCTTTGTCCGCAACAGCTTGGCCGAAGATCTTGGCCCGACGGGCCGCGACGTAACCTCCGAAAGCGTGATCCCCGCCGACATGCGTTTCGCTGGCGTCATGGATAGCCGCGACCCGATTGTCGTGGCTGGCTTGCCGATTGGCGGTGGCGTTTTTCCGGCATCTCGATCCCGAGATGGAAATCGAGATACTGGTGGAGGAGGGGCAACAGGTGCCTGCCGGAACCGATCTGATGCGGCTTCGCGGCAACGCGCGCGCGATGCTGACGGCGGAGCGCTCGGCGCTCAATACGGCGCAGCATCTGTCGGGCATCGCAACGATGACTCGCAAATATGTCGATGCGATTGCCGGTACCGGCTGCGTCTTGCTCGATACGCGCAAGACCATTCCCGGGCTTCGCGTGCTCGAAAAATACGCAACGCGGATGGGCGGCGCGACCAATCACCGCATGGGGCTGTGGGACGCGGCGATGATCAAGGACAATCATGTTGCGGTGGCGGGCGATGTCGCCGAAGCGGTGCGGCGGGCTAGGCAAGCAGGGGTCGAACGCATCATCCTGGAAGTGGACCGGATATCGCAGATCGAGCCGGGGCTTACGGCGGGGGCTACGCATTTGTTGCTCGACAATATGGATGTTGCGGAATTGAGCGAGGCTGTCGCGCTGGTCGCGGGCCGTGTGCCGACCGAGGCGTCGGGCGGCGTGACGCTTGAAACTATTCGCGCCAAGGCTGAAACGGGCGTGACTTACATTTCGGTCGGTCGCTTAACGCAAAGCGCGCCTGCAGCCGACATCGGGCTGGATTTTGGTCAAGTTTAGAATTCTCGCTGCAGTGGCGTTGCTGAGCGCCTCGGCGGGGCAACAAGCAGCTTCCGCGCAAGCATGGCAATGCCGCGCCCCCAAATTCCTGCCACGTCCGGCGCTCGAACTGCCCGAACCGGGGCAGGTCCGCCGCACGCCCATCGACGGCTATGTTCTGGCGCTCAGCTGGAGCCGCGAATATTGTCGCGGGCGCGAGCGCGACCCGGCGATGCGCTACCAATGTTCGGGCGAAATCGGCGATTTCGGCTTTGTTGTCCACGGCCTTTGGCCAGAAGCCAAGGGTCCAGATTACCCGCAATATTGCCGCAATGTCGGCGTGCTGCCACGCAAGGTTGTGGCTCAGAATATCTGCCTGACGCCGACGCCGCAGCTGATCCAGCATGAATGGGCGAAGCATGGCACCTGCATGGCAAAAACCCCGGAAGCCTATTTTGGCGCGGCGCGGCTCTTGTTCGAAGCAGTCGAATTTCCCGACATGGCGCGGCTGTCGCAGCAGATCGAGCGCGGCACGCCGCTGACGGCAGCGGGGCTGGCGGAGGCTTTTGCGGACTTGAACGATGGCCTGCCCGCCAATGCTGTGCGGATCAAGACCAACAACAAGGGGTGGTTGCAAGAAGTGCGTATTTGCCTGGGCAAGGACCTGAAACCACGCCGTTGCCCGGCCTTTGTGCAAGCTGCGCCAGCCAACGCGGTAGTGAAGGTGTGGCGAGGCAAATGATCGTCGTCCCCGCCTTCGCGGGGACGACGGCTAACCCTCAATCACGCGTGTCCCCGGATGATGCTTGTCGAGATGCTTCTTTGATGATCCGCAAATTCTTGCTGTTTGAACGGAACACAAGGTCAAAGGCATCACCAAGCAACGGTATTGCGCCCAACGCGGTATCGACACCGACATTGGCCGCCATCCGCATAAGATGCCATTTCGACATGCCGAGATTGCGTGCTTCCCAGACCATATAGGCACCCATCGCTGCGGTCACGACGTCGCCAAGAACAGGCACCAGCCCGATCACCGAATCCAACCCGAACGGGATTTTGGTGCCCGGAATTACGAACGAGCGTTCGAGCAGCTTTTCCAGTGCCTCGACGCGTGCACGTACCGAATGCGGATCGCTGCCCATTCCGGGCAAATCCTTGGCAATCTGGCTAAACTGTTCCTGCGACATCGGCATTGGCATAACTCCTGCCACCCTATGTCGTATCGCGTCCGAGATTTTGCAACAGGTGCCAGCCGCGACCATTTGCAAAATGTCCTAACAACCCGGGCCGCGCCACCGACCAGCGCAGCGGGTTGGCGATGGGGATGAAGTTACGCATGGCTTGCAACTCGGCCTCGGCCTGCGCCAATAATTGTGCTCGCGCCTCGATATTGCCTGCCATCCGTGCCTCTGACACAAGCCGGTCGGCGTCCATGCTGCAAATCGCGCTCACGGTGCAGGAAAGCTGGTCCATGTACCAAGCCGGGCTCGATTGATCGGCTGTACGGTCGATGAGACGCAAATCATGAGGCTTGTCGATGGTGACACGTTCGACATCGAGGCCAATTGCCGCCATATCCGCGCGCAGCCGGGCGAAGAATATCCGTCCGCCATAGCCTCGCGGTAAGGCAACGCGAAGTGGACGAACCTGACCGCTGCTATTCTCCCACCGCGCGATTGTTGCGCGTGCGGCTTCCTTGCGTGCGGCGATTTGCGGTGCGGCCCATTCTGGACGTGGGGCGGCCAAGCGGTTGGGCAGGCTTTCCGGGACAAGCGTCAGCGACTCACGCCACGCTACGATATCGAATGCGGTTAGCAATCTGGGCCTGTCGATAGCCATCGCCATTGCTTCGCGGTTCTGGCGATCCGACAGGAACGGTCCTTCACCGACAAACAACAAGCCAAACAGGCCGGGCACCGAATCGAAATGGATGTCACCGGCATTTATGTTCGCGGCATCGAGCATCACATAATCTTCGAACCGGCCGCCATCGACAAAATCGCTCTGCCCCTCAGCATAGCGGGCAAGTGAGAGCGAGGCCTTGCTGCTTCGCACCGTAACCGTTTCGGGAAGCAACACCGGATCGCCTTTTTCATCGAGGCCCTTTCTCCTCAATTGCATCGCATCGCCCAGCCTTTCGGCCTGCATTGGCCCAGAACCAAAGCCTTTGCGCGCCAATCCGAACTCCGGCTGAGCCATCATTTCAAGCAGATAGGGCATCGGCGCGTTCAGTCGGACTTCGACCACTTTTCCGGTCATCGGAACGACTCGGTCGATCACCGCCAGTTCTGCATTAAAGCGACCTTTGCGTAAGTCGCGGATGCGCGCGGTAAGCAAGCCGGCGACCTCGTCCGATGTGACTTCGCGGCGGTCGTTCCAGCGTGTCTTGTTAAGCCGGAAAATGTAACTCATCCCGTCGTCGGTCACGATCCACCGGTTGGCAAGGCCGGGTGCGACGCGGCCTTTGGCGTCGAAGGTTACAAGACCCTGTGCGGTCGCGGCGCGCAGATAGGCCGAGGCCAGCGGCAGTGGCATCGCTGAAATATTGAATGCGCGCGGGCGTTCCTCGATAATGTCGACCCGAACGCGTTCATTGTCGACGCCCTGTGCGCAGCCGCCAAGCCAAGCGACTATCATCAACATCAGGCACAAAAGGCGGGTCATGCCGTCACCATAAAGCGAACCGCATCAGGTGCAATCGAACACCAATATTTCATTTGGCGCCGGTGGCAGGACTTCGCGCACCGCCTTGTTCATATTGTCGATTTTGGTCAGCATTTCCGGGTCTGCCGAGCAACTTGTGACTTCATAGCGTTTGCGGGCCTCGCGGGCCTTTTCCATCGCGTCCAGACCCAGCAAATAACGTTCGATGCGATAGCTTTTGCTGTCGGGCGTGTAGCTCACCACCGAAACCTCTGCGTCGTTGTTGGGGACGAAGCTGCGTGTCCAAGTGCCTGCGTTTTCCAGATATTGCGTGCGGCCGTTGATGCAGCCGGTCTTTGTCCATTCGAACAGCACGTCGGCGGTATCGGACACTGTGACGCGGCTACGCTCGGGCTGGATGACGCAGCGGCGTTTTCCGGTGTTGGCGGTGGAGGCAGGCTTTTCGATTGCCTGCTCGTCAGCGATGTCCTCGGTCATCGCCGTGCGTACACGCTCATCGACCTCATCGAACGAAGGGCGGGCGATAAAGATGGCGCTCGCCGAGATTAGCATCACCCCGCCAACGCTTGCCGTAATCTTGAACCGGTCACGCTTGCCGCGTTCGTGGAACTGCCATGCCGCGCCGCCTGCGACTGCGGCCAAGACCAACAACAGTCCAGCAAAGGCGAGGTGGTTTTCGCGCGCCGCTATCACATCATGCTCGGCATCGCTCCGCACTTTGCCTTCGCGGCTTTGGCGCAACTCCTTGGCGATGCGGGCTTCGGCCTCGACCTTGGCACGCGCAGCAGCTTCGCGTTCCGCCTCGGCGCGGGTGAGTTCGGCGACCGAACGGCACTCTCCTGTTGCGCCGCCGATGCTGACATTCTGGCCTTCGAGGAAAGTCACCAGCTCGCGCACCGATATCGCGAAGTAAAACTCGGCCCCGCCGCCATCTGCGACCGCGCCGAAGCTGTTGATGCCGACGACGCGCCCGCAAGCATCGACCAATGGCCCGCCGCTATTACCTGGCGCAATCGGTGCCGTATGAAGCAGGGACTCAACCGATTTCGAGCTACGCCCCGACGATATGCTTCCGCGCGTTTTGACCGGCGGCGCGGGGCGTAGGACATCCTCCTCGCTCTGTTCGAGCGCGATATCGACATTGGCAGGATAGCCGATTGCGAAAACGTCGACGCCGTCGCCCACTATTCCGGAGAAAAAGCTGGCGGGGATGAGCCGCCCGCTTTCGGTCAGTTGCAACAATGCCAGATCCTTAGGACCCGACGACGCGAGCAGCCGCGCGCTGTAGGTCTTGCTGCCTTCGGACGGGATGACCGTGAAGGTCACGCTTTCGTCGAAGCGCGCGGGTTCGGCGACATGCGCGTTGGTGATGATCTTGTCGGAGGCAACGGCAACACCCGAGCCATGGCCGATCAGCGTGCGCTGGCCATCGGCGGAGCTGAATACGGCAATGCGCACGACGCTGCGGGTGGCGGCGGCGATATCGGTTGCGTCACCGCGTGATTGCGACAGGACGAATGGCGAGAACAGGAGCAGGAGAGCGAGAAAAATACGCATATTGCCATCGACCACAGAAGTGGGCTTTTTTCAACGCGTTTCGGGCGGATTGCGCTCTTTTGTCTGCACGTTCACGCCTTCGCGGCCCAGCCGAACCTCGAGTGGAACGCCGCCGACTTCGGTATTCACGGTGACGCCCTCGCTGTCGTCGATACGGACACCGGTGCCTTCGATATCGACCGGAATATCGGGTAATTCTGGCAGGTCGAGCGGTTCGATCGGGCCTTCGGGGTTGGGCTTTGGCGTGGGCCGGGCCGCTGCCCGTGGAGCCGCGCCCTTAACCGCCTGGCTCATGAAATCGCGCCAGATGCGCGCTGGCAGGCCGCCGCCGTTAATCCCGCGCAGCGGCGTATTATCGTCATTGCCGATCCACACGCCAACCACCAGATCGCCCGCAAAGCCGACAAACAGCGCGTCGCGATTGTCTTGGCTGGTGCCGGTCTTGCCATAAGCGGGAATGTTGAGCCGCGCTGCGCCGCCGGTACCTTCAGTGATGGGCGACCCAAGCAAATCGAGCAACATCGCGTGCGTGCGCCCGCTGAAACTTCGTGGGCCTGCGAACAGCCATTCGATCCAGCCTTGCTCTTCCTGTTTTACCGCGTGCGGCTCGACTGGCCACGCATTGGCGGCGATGCCAGCATAAGCGGAAGTCAGTTCGATCAGTGTCACGCCGGAACTGCCTAGCGCAAGGCTGGGGTCCAACGTCAGCTTGCTTTTTACGCCCAAGTCCTCGGCGGCTTTGGCAACTGCCTCGCCACCGACCTTCTGATAAAGGCGAACCGAGGCGACATTGCTTGACCGCGCGAAGGCCTGTTTCAGGCTGATATCGCCGCGATAACTGCCGCCCGAATTTTTCGGGCGGTATAAGCCTTCATTGATTGGTGTGTCGGCAATCAACGAATCTGGGGTCATTCCTGATCGCAAAGCCGCGAGATAAACAAACAGCTTGAAGGTCGAGCCCGGCTGGCGTTTGGCCTGCGTCGCGCGATTGAAGGTTGAATCCTTGTAGCTGCGTCCGCCCACCATAGCGACCACCTCGCCATTGGGCCGCATCGCTACCAAAGCGACCTGCGCCTTGCCGAGACCAGCGCTGCCGGTGACTCGCCGTGCGATATTTTGCAGTCGTGCATCGAGCGTTGTCGTAATCCGCACATCGGCATAGCCGCTTTCGGTCAAGAGTCGCGCCTGCGGGATGGCCCAGTCGGCGAAATAGGTGCCCGTCGGAATGCTGTCGCGCACACGCACGTCGAGGCGCGCGACCGGAGTCGCCTTGGCCTGCGCTTCGGTAAGCGCGTTATTCGCGACCATTGCGTTCAAAACCAGCTTTGCGCGCTTGGCAGCCAGTTTCGGGTTCTTGGTCGGTGCCAACCTTGACGGTGCCTGGACCAACCCCGCGAGCATCACCGACTGGCTAAGCGTCAACCGCTCGGGCTGGCGATAGAAATAATGCAGCGACGCGGCGCGCAGGCCATAGACATTGTCGCCGAAATACACATTCGACAAATACCGCCCGAGGATCTCATCCTTGGTCAACCGCCCTTCGAGCCAGAAGGCAATCAGCATCTCGCGCGCCTTGCGGGTAAGGCTGCGTTCCGGGGTCAGGAAGGTGAATTTGGCCAGCTGCTGCGTAATCGTGCTGCCCCCCTGCGTCATGCCGCTGCCGAATGCGTTCGACCATGCGGCGCGGGCGAGGCCGCGCGGGTCGATTCCCCAATGCGAATAAAACCGCCGATCTTCGATAGACAGAATCGCTTGCACGACATGTGGCGGCAATTTGGTGACATCGACCGGTTCATCGACAATCGCCCCGTTACGCGCGATTGGAGTGCCATCCGACGCAAGCAACGTGATGCGCGGCGGAGCGATAGGCTGCAACGACTTCGACATTGGCGCGGTGATCGCAAGCCAGGCCACAAGCAGAATGAACAATAACAACAGTCCTGCAGATACCCGGCTGAACCACCACCAGCGGGTTTTGCCCAAGAACGGCTTGCGCGGTGGCTTCGCGACGGGCGGTGGTGGCGCTTCCCATGGCTTTGGATCATCCGGAAACAGCCCCGCATATGCGGAATCAAACGCCGCAAGGCGGCTGTCGATATCGGTTGCCGCAGCGGGCGGATTGTCTTTTTTGAAAAACATCGATTGCTGTATTATAGGGGTAAGACGGTAAAGGGTAGAGCAATTTTTTGCTTTCAGAAAGCTGTATGAACGTGATTTCCCCTCTCTCCTTCAGGGGAGAGGATACGAAGCCTTAGCGCTCGCGCTTAGGCGTAGTTGGAGAGGGGAACTTCCGTGCCGATAGCGCACTACCCCTCTCCGCTGCGACTAACGAGCAAGCTCGTAAGTCTCGCTCCTCTCCCCTGAAGGAGAGAGGGGTCTTCATAGAAAGCTGTATGGGTCGACATCGACTCCTATGCGCACCCCGCGCGGGAATTGCAATTTGCCAAGCCACTCACGGATGATCGACTGCACCTCCACCGAGCGCTGGGCATGGACCAAAAGCCGCTGTCGGTAACGCCCACGCAGCATCGCGAGCGGGGCGGGGGCGGGGCCGTATACATACATTCCTTCGGCTTGCGGCGCTGCTCCGCCGACGGCGCGCGCGGCCTCAATGGCCTCGCGTTCGTCTTCTGATGAAATGATGATCGCGGCAAAACGGCCAAAAGGCGGAGCGCCTGCCGATTTACGCTGTTCGGTTTCGGCATCGTAAAAGGCGTCGCGGTCGCCGGCCACCAGCGCAGCGATGACGGGATGTGATGGGTTGCGCGTCTGGATGAATACCTCGCCAGGCTTCTCCCCGCGCCCGGCACGTCCAGCGGCTTGCGCGATTTGCTGGAAGGTCCGTTCGGCGGCGCGCAAATCGCCACCTTCAAGGCCGAGATCGGCATCGATCACCCCAACCAAAGTCAGTTCGGGGAAATGATAGCCCTTGGTTACCAACTGCGTGCCGATGATGATATCGACCGCCTTGCTCTCAACCCGCGCGACGAATTCTGCGGCTTTTTCGGGCGACCAGAGCGTGTCGGACGTTGCAACAATCGTCCGCGCATCAGGTAGCAGCCGGTTCACCTCGTCACAGATACGCTCCACCCCGGGGCCGCAGGCGACGAGGCTGTCCTTTTCGCTGCATTCCGGACATTCGTCGGGCGGTGGCGTGACAAAGCCGCAATGATGGCAGGCGAGACGGCGGACGAGGCGATGCTCGACCATCCAGCTCGTGCAGTTTGGACACTGGAAACGGTGCCCGCAGGTGCGACACAGCGTCAATGGAGCAAAGCCGCGTCGGTTAAGGAAGAGCAGGCTCTGCTCCCCACGCTCGATCCGCTCTTCGAGCGCCTTCAACAAGGTCGGGGCAATCCAGTGCTGCCGCTCGGGGGCGTCGAGTGTAAGGTCGATGGCCTTGATCTCGGGCATCTTCGCTGCGCCGAACCGCGAAGGGATTTCGAGGCCTTTGTAGCGCCCGATTGCCACCATGTGCCGCGATTTCGAGCGCTGGCGTGGCCGAAGCCAACACCACCGGAAAACCCTCGAACCGCCCGCGCATTACTGCGACGTCGCGGGCATGATAGCGTACGCCATCCTCCTGCTTGAAACTGGTCTCGTGCGCCTCGTCGACGATGATCAGACCTAAATCATGGAACGGCAGGAACAAGGCCGAGCGCGCGCCTACCAGCACCTTTGCGCTGCCATCGCCCACCGCACGCCAAGCCCGCCGCCGCTGGGTAGAGCGCATATTCGAATGCCAGACTGCCGGTTCGACGCCAAAGCGCTCCTCGAAGCGTTTAAGGAAAGGCTGCGTCAGCGCGATTTCAGGGAGCAAAACCAGCACCTGTTTGCCCGTCCTGATCGCCTCGGCCACCGCCTCGAAATAGGTCTCGGTCTTGCCCGAACCGGTCACCCCGTCGAGCACGAAGGTATCGAACCCGCCTTCGCGCGCTGCTGCCGTCATGGCGTCGGCGGCGGTGCGTTGCGCATCGTTCAGTTCGGGCACGGCAAAATCTCGCCTGCGGCGCGGGGAAGGGGGTGTCGACACTGATCGTCACAGGCTCGAACGCACCAGCCTTGATCAGCCCGCGAATGACCGCGTCACTCACCCCAGCCTCAGCCGCCAGCTCGCGCACCAGCCCCTGCGCGTCCTCCAGCGCATCCAATGCCGCCGCGCGCTGCGGGGTCAGGCGCGAGGGCTCATATCCCGTGCGGCGATATTCAGTGATCGTGCCCGATGGCGTGAACGCCGCCGAAGATGCCAGCACCATTCGCAGCACGGCGGCGTGTTGCGTCAGATAATAATCCGCGACCCAATCGACCAGCCGCCGCAATCCCGGCCCGATGGGCGGACATTCGACCAGCTCCAGAACGCTGCGCAGTTTCTTGGCGTCGACCGGATCGTCGCTGAAAACATCATCATCCCACACCACGCCGGGCAATTTGCGCGGGCCGAGCGGTACCATGACCACACAGCCCGGCTTTGCCGCCATCCCCTCGGGCAGCCGGTAATCGAGCGGACCGATTGCTTGGGTCAGCAGGACTACACGGACACGGTTGGCGGGAAGATTCATCCCCGCGATATACGCAGACAAATGTGGAACGTCACCCACCTTCCCTCTCCCATTGGGAGAGGGTTGCGAAAGCTTGGCAGCTTGCTGCCTAGCTGTAGCTGGGTGAGGGGTTCTGCGCCGTGGACTGGACACAACCCCTCACCAACTTCACCTAGCCGCAAAAGCGGCAAGGTTCCGTATCCTCTCCCAACGGGAGAGGGGAAGGGCGATAGCCGACCTACGAAAGATCTGATAGATGACAGCAATTGCTGAGGAGCCCCACCCATGACCATCACCCGCCGCCACATCCTGCTATCGGGCGCAGCCCTTGCTACGCTCACGCTCCCCGGTTGCCAGAGCCTGCCTGCATTCAGCCTGACCGAAGCCATCCGCCGCCTGCTCGCATTGGCCTCGCAAAATGCCTTCGCTTTATTGCTCCAACCCGGCGGCTTCTACGATAGCTCGGTCGCGCGCATTGCCTTGCCGGACCGTTTCGGTGGCGACAGGGGTGCAGGCATTCTCTCGGTCGTCCTGCAAAGCCGCCAGTTCCGCGACCGCCTGCAACGCCAATTGAACCGCGCTGCCGAAAAAGGCGCCGAACGCGCAGCGCCTTTGGTCGCCGATGCCGTTCGCAATGTCTCAATCGAAGATGCCGCTGCCTTGGTGCGCGGTGGTCCGCAAGCGGCAACCGCTTTCCTGCGGGGCAAGATGGGTCCAGCCTTGCTCGAACTCGATGCTGCCAGGCATTTCCGACGGCCTGCGCCTGTTCGACGATCAGGTCATCGGCCAAGCCGTCCGCTCGGTCACCGGCTTCGACATAGCCGCGCTCGCCAGCGACATCACCCGCAAGGCCGACGATAGCATCTGGGCGGCGATAGGGCTGGAAGAAAGCAACATCCGCGCCGACCCGCAGAGAACCAATGATCCGGTGCTGATCGGGGTGTTCGGTATTTTAGGCCGCAGTTAAAACGCCATAATTACGTCAGCGCTGACGGTCAAAATCCCAGGATTTTAAGCGGGTTTTTGCGCAGTGCGCTCTCTTCCTGTCCTATATAGCTGAAGATTCCTTTCAGCGCCTGATCCGATACCGAGTCGGTCAAACTCGCACGGTTCAGTCCGAACGACGAAACGAGCGATCCGGCTTTGCCCAGCCTATCTATTTGCTCGAACGCCCCGACTTTACCCAAGGCAGAATCGACCAGCGGCTGGATTTTAAGCCGCAGGTCAGCGCCCGCGCTCGTGCGCAGATATTGGGTTGCGCCATCGCCTTTCGTCGCGATCCCGGGAATATCATTCAGGCTGACATTGTTGATCGCATTGCGAAAAATCGGCTTTGCCTCCCCTGCTGCCAGGCCCGCAGCATCGTTCAGGCGCTTGACCAAGCCATCGGTCAATCCGGCCTTCGCGCCGACATTGAGCAGTTTTGAAACTGTCTTGCCGCCGGGGAGCAAAATGCGGATCGCTTTATCCGCGTAAAATGCACCGGGCTTTGCCAATTTATCGAGCGCATTGTCTGAAGCATTGCCAAGCAACGACGTCAATGATCCACTTTTGCCAAAGGCTGGGACAAGCGGCAGCAAAGCTCCTGTTGCGGTTAACAGCACGAGCTGACGGCGGTTGAACATCGTAGTCATCATTTGGCTCTCCTCTGGCGAAGTATGAGCATAGCACAGCATTCTGGGTGGTCCACAAAACGCCATGTAAATTCGTCGTGCCAATATAGCCTGTCTTTTGGTCCGCACTTTTGCCAATAGGCAAACTACCGAATCCTCGATCCAGAAAGTCCGACATGAAATTCTTCGCCGACACCGCTGAAATAGACGATATCAAGGAACTGGCGGCGACTGGTTTGCTCGACGGCGTGACCACCAATCCGTCGCTGATCGCCAAGTCTGGCCGTGATTTTATCGAGGTGACGCGCGAGATTTGCGCGCTTACACATGGTCCGGTTTCAGCTGAAGTAGTAGCTCTCGACCATCCGACGATGATGAAAGAGGCCGAAATCCTGCGCAAGATTGCAGACAATGTCTGCATCAAGGTACCGTTGACCATCGACGGCCTGAAGACCTGCAAGGCGCTTACCGGTGAAGGAACGATGGTCAACGTGACCTTGTGTTTCTCGGCCAATCAAGCGCTGCTCGCGGCCAAGGCAGGGGCAACCTTTGTATCACCCTTTGTCGGCCGCCACGATGACAATGGTTTCGACGGCATGGCGCTGATCAGCGACATCCGCCTGATCTACGATAATTACAATTACGGCACCGAGATATTGGTCGCCAGCGTCCGCCACGGCGTCCATGTGCTCGAAGCTGCGAAGATCGGTGCTGACGTGATGACCGCGCCGCCAGCGGTTATCAAGGGACTGTTCAAGCATATCTTGACCGACAAGGGCATCGAAGGCTTTTTGGCCGACTGGGCAAAAACCGGACAGGCCATAGGGTAAATCTGGTATTTGATTGAAAGGCGGGCGGGGATAGGCTTTGAGTTGATGCGGGCATAAAGTCTGCGGGAGCTTGAACATGAACCGGCCTGAAATGGTGTTTCCCATCGCGCACATCCATTACAATGATGAGATCGACAATAACGGCAAGGTCGTGGTCCCCGACGAAGTGCAGGAGGCGATTCGCACGCTGATCCGCTGGTCGGGCGATGACCCCAGTCGTGAAGGACTGCTCGACACGCCAGCCCGCGTTGGCCGCGCGTGGCGCGAATATTGCTCGGGCTATGCTGACGATCCAGCAGCGCATCTGTCGCGGACATTCGAGGAAGTCGGCGGCTATCACGAGCTGGTGTTGCTCAAGGACATTCCGTTCCAGTCGCATTGCGAGCACCATATGGCGCCGATTACTGGCAAGGCTTCGATTGCCTATATGCCGACTGATCGCGTGGTGGGAATTTCCAAACTGGTCCGGGTTCTAAACGGCTTTTCGCAGCGCTTGCAGGTACAGGAACGGCTGACCGCCGAAGTCGCCAACTGCATTTGGGAAAATCTGAAACCGCATGGTGTCGCGGTGGTCATCGAGGCAACACATGGTTGCATGACCGGGCGAGGCGTCAAGGTGCACGGCAGCGGCATGGTGACGTCGAAGTTGATCGGCTGCTTCTTGGACGACCAATCGAGCCGCAAGGAAGTCATGAGCCTGATGGGCTATTGATGCGAAAAGACCCTCCCGCGACGGGAGGGCCTTTTCTATCCGGCCTGATATCTGCGACCCTCAGGGCTGGGTTAGGATGATAACGCTCGGCGTGAACCGAGGTTCCCCGAAAGTCGCAAGCAAAGCCCGCTTTGGCGCTGCCGATCAAATGCCAAATAGTTGATTTACCCGGTTGCATCACTGCTGCATGGTCGCTCCAATTTATAAAGGAGAGGGACTATGCGGCACATGATGCTGGCGCTGTTGATCGGCGCTGCACCGGTATCGGCATTTGCACAGGCGGCAGCGAAACCCGCTTCGAAAGCGACCGTCGAGGCGCAGCAGCGAGTCGCGGCCGGGCTTCCCATGGAAGACGGGCGTGACGCCGAATTTGCCGACCGGGGCTATCTCGGCACGCTTGCCGATCCGATCATCAAGACAAAGGACGGCAAGCCCGTTTGGAATCTCGATGCCTATGCCTGGATGGAGGGTAAGGCCCCCGACACCGTAAACCCCAGCCTGTGGCGGCATATGGGTTTGCTCCGCAAACACGGCCTGTACGCGCTTTCGGACAATATGTGGCAAGTGCGCGGATTCGACGTGTCGAACATGACGGTCATCAAAGGGCAAAACGGCTGGATATTGATCGACCCCTTGACGACCCGCGATATGGCGGCGGCAGCGCTGCGATTGGTCAATGAAAAGCTCGGTGCAAGGCCCGTAACGGCGGTGATTTACAGCCACAGCCACGCCGACCATTTCGGCGGTGTGCGAGGCGTGGTTGACGAAGCCGATGTGAAGGCGGGCAAAGTCGCGATCATCGCGCCCGAGCATTTCCTCGCCGAAACCGCGTCCGAAAATGTCATGGCGGGGTCAGCGATGGGGCGGCGTGCGAACTACCAGTTTGGCAGCAATCTTTTGCCCGGGCCGCAGGGGCAGATGGGGAGCGGCATCGGCAAGGGTGTGGCGAGCGGTGACATTACGTTGATTACGCCGACCATTGATATCCGCAAAACGGGCGAAATTCGGGAAGTTGATGGCGTGACCCTCGAATTCCAGATGGTGCCTGAAACCGAGGCGCCTGCCGAAATGAACGTCTATGTTCCGGCATCGAAGACGTTTTTGGCGGCAGAAATTGCGACCTGCTCGCTCCACAATATCCTGACCCCGCGCGGTGCCAAAGTGCGCGATACCCATGCCTGGGCCGGGTTCTTGAACGAGGCCATCAATCTCTATGCCGGCCGCAGTGACACGATTGCGTCGAGCCACTGCTGGCCCCGATTTGGACAAAGCGAGGTCAAAGGCTGGCTTTCGGGACAGCGCGACAATTACCGCTATCTGCACGACCAGACGGTACGGATGATGAATAAGGGCATGACTCAAGGAGAGATTGCCGAGGCGCTGAAGGCGCCGCCTGCGATTGCCGATCAATGGTTCAATCGCGGTTATTACGGCACCTACAGCCATAATTCGAAGGCGATTTATCAATATTATCTCGGTTGGTATGATGCGGTTCCGGCCAATCTGAACCCGCATCCACCCGAAGTGCGCGCGGCGAAGTTTGTGGCGGCGATGGGCGGTGCTAAGAAGGTTCTGGCCGAAGCAAAGAAGGTGATGGGGCAGGGCGATTATCGCTGGTCGTCGGACATGATCAACCAGTTGATCTTTGCCAATCCGAAAAACACCGAGGCGCGCGGATTACTCGCCGACAGCTATGAGCAGCAGGGCTATCAAGCGGAATCCGCAATCTGGCGCAACATGTTCCTGTCCGCCGCCCGCGACTTGCGCGAAGGCGTGAAGGCCAGCATCACCACGCAGAACATCGACATGATCGCGGCGATACCGACCGGGTTGTTGCTGGATTCGGTGGCGACACGGCTGGATCCTAGCGCAATTGGCGAAAAATCGCTGGCGATCAACTTCGTGTTCACCGACCGTCAGGAGAAAGCCAAAGTAAATGTCGGCAATGCAGTGATGTACAGCGAGATGGGGGCCAGCCACGCATCGCCCGCTGCAACGGTCACCGGCCCAAGGCAGCTGTTCCTCGCGCTGCTGTTCCTCAAACTGCCGCTGGCGCAGTTGGAAGATGCAGGCCTGAAAGTCGAAGGCGACCGTTCGGCGGTAGAGATGCTTCAAGCGGCGCTAGACCCGATGCCGGGACCGTTCAACATCGTGGAGCCTTGAGACCCGCAGAAAAGCTTACAAGTTCATGGTGAAATCCTCTCTCCCCTTGCGGGAGAGAAAGACTTGGCTTGGCAGTTTACTGCCTAGCAAGTCTTGTGAGGGGGCAGCGACGTTTAATACGAGGCAAATGCCTCGTGCACCCTCTCCAACTCCGACTAGGCAGCAAGCCGCCAAGTCTTCATATCCTCTCCCGTCAAGGGAGAGGGGGATGCGCAGCGGAAAGTCACACTAAAGTCACACCTCAAACGGTGAAAAAAGCGCGCTAAGGTAACAAAGGGACACGGCCTATGCCCACCCCATCTGTTACCTTATGTCACCTTATAACAAATGTACATCATGGCTGGTTGCGTGCCCTTACAGCCTCTGGGCGAATGTCGATGTGTCTTGCCGAATCTGACAGGGCAAATCCTACATTGCAATACTTACATCTCGCCCCGCTCGCGACGGATAGCGTACCATTTTTCGACATTGGCGTTGTGCTCTTGCAGCGTGTCGGCGAACACATGCCCGCCCTTGCCATCCGCCACAAAGAATAACGCCTTCGTCTCCAGCGGGTTCAACACCGCCTCGATGGCTGCGCGCGAAGGGTTGGCTATCGGGCCTTTGGGCAGGCCGACCATCGCGTAGGTGTTGTAATCGTTGACGTCGGCAATTTCGGACTGGCGGATGCGGCGGCCGAGCGGTTTGCCTTTGGTGATCGGGTAGATGATCGTCGGGTCGGCTTGCAGCATCATGCCCTGATTCAATACGGTTCGAATATACGCCCGGCCACCTTGCGCAGTTCGGATTTCAGCGCGGTTTCCTTTTCGACGATTGACGCGAGCGCCAACGCTTCTTGCGGGGTTTTGACGACGGTTGTTTTGCTCCGTTTCGGGCCAAAGTTCGTCCATCGTCTTCCTCATCGCGTCTTGCATCCGTAGCAGCACAGCGGCGCGGCTTTCGCCCTTCTCAAAGGCATAGCTGTCGGGAAGGACCGATCCTTCGGCAGGAACAGGAATGCTGCCCTTTAGTCGGTCGTTCGCCATCAGGCGTTCATGCACCATGATCGAGGGCATGCCTTCGGGAATGGTGACCATGCGCTGCACGGTCTTGCCGCCGGTCAGGATGGAGAGGACGTCAGAATTGGAGGCCTTGGGCGGAATGACGAACTCGCCCGCCTTGATCGTGCTGGTCGCGCCGAAAATCTTGGCGCGGTTGACGAAGGCGTCGGCGGATTTGATGACGCCGCCTTTTTCGAGTTGTTCGGCGGCCAGTGTGATGCTGGAGCCCGGCTTGATCACAACGGTGACTTCGCGCGTCAGCGGTCCCGCTGCGGTCCAGCCGTAAACGAAATTACCGGCATGACGCAAGCAGAAGTGCGCCAGCGAGCGATGATCGCCCATTTGGCGAGTTTTCGCACTTATTCGATGGCCTTCATGATCAGGCTGGCGTTGGTGCCGCCAAAGCCGAAGCTGTTGTTCAGCACAGCCTTCACCTTGCGCTTCTTCGCCACATGCGGGACGAGATCGACGCCTTCGGTGCCTTCGTCGGGATTGTCGAGGTTGAGCGTCGGCGGGACAATCTGGTCGCGGATCGCGAGGATGCAGAAAATGCTCTCGACCGCGCCAGCGCCGCCGAGCAAATGGCCGATGGCGGATTTGGTCGAGCTCATCGACACAGTCGAAATCGCATCGCCGAACAGCCGCTTGACCGCGCCAAGCTCGATGGTGTCGGCCATCGTTGAGGTGCCATGCGCGTTGATATAATCGATGTCGGACGGCGTCATGCCCGCCTTTTTAAGCGCCATCTGCATCGAGCGAAACGCGCCGTCGCCATCGGGATGCGGCGCGGTGACATGATAGGCGTCGCCTGACAGGCCATAGCCTACAACTTCGGCATAGATTTTCGCGCCGCGTGCCTTGGCATGTTCATATTCTTCGAGCACGACCACGCCTGCGCCTTCGCCCATGACAAAGCCGTCGCGGTCCTTGTCATAAGGACGGCTGGCCGCTTCGGGGCGGTCATTATAGGTCATGTTGAGCGCGCGCGCTTGCGCGAAACCGGCGATCCCCAGCGGATTGACCGTGCCCTCTGCACCGCCTGCCAGCATGACATCGGCATCGTCGTCGCGGATCATCCGCGCCGCGTCGCCGATGCGATGCGCGCCGGTCGAGCAGGCGGTGACGACGGCATGGTTGGGGCCTTTGAGGCCATATTTGATGCTGACCTGCCCCGAAATCAGATTGATCAAGCGGCCATGAACGAAATGCGGCGAAACGCGGCCAGGGCCCTTTTCTGCGAGCAGCAACGCTTCGCTTTCGATCCCCGGAAGGCCGCCGATGCCTGAACCGATCGAGCAGCCAGCGCGTACCTTTTGCTCTTCGGTCATTTCGGTCAGGCCGGCATCTTCGAGCGCCTGTCCGGCGGCATCGATTCCGTAGATGATGAACGGATCGACCTGCCGCTGGACTTTGTGATCGACGCGCAGATCGGGGTCGAAGCCCCAGGGATGATCCTTTGGCTTCACTTCGCAGGCGATGTGGCATTTGTGGTCGCTGGCGTCGAACCGGGTGATTCGGGTCGCGCCTGATTTGGAGGCTAGCAGGTTGGCCCAAGTGGTTTCGACGTCCGCCCCCAAAGGCGTAACCAGACCCAGACCGGTAACCACGACCCTACGCATCATGCAATCTCCAAAACCAAATTAGTCAGGCGCACTAAAAACAATCAGGTTCAAAATGCAAACGGCTTTCCAGCCTGAACCGGAAAGCCGCTAAATTCTTGTGTTTGAGCGCAGCAAAAGCCGCGCTCCGATCATCAGCTATTGCTGTTGATGAAGTCAATCGCGTCCTTGACGGTTGCGATCTTCTCGGCCGCATCGTCGGGGATTTCTACGTTGAATTCTTCTTCGAACGCCATGACCAACTCGACGATATCAAGGCTGTCTGCGCCCAGATCATCGATGAAGCTTGCTGCTTCGGTTACCTTGTCTGCCTCGACGCCGAGATGCTCGACGACGATTTTTTTGACCCGTTCCGCGGTATCGCTCATTTTTTTGCCCCTTATGGTTTGGGAGGATGAATTTCAGGACTCGCCCTAATGTCCAGATTGGCCGCTGGCAAGTGGCAAGCGTCGCTTGGGCGTCAAAGCATCGCCATGCCGCCGTTGACGTGGATTGTCTGGCCGGTAACATAGCCTGCTTCCTTTGACGCGAGATAGGCGACCGCAGCGCCAATATCGGTGCCTTCGCCCATGCGGCCCATCGGAATGCGGGCGTTGAGAGCCTCTTTCTGCGCCTCTGGCAGATTCGGCGGTCATCGCTGTCGCAATAAAGCCGGGGGCGACGCAATTGACGGTAACATTGCGGCTGGCGATTTCCTGCGCGATGGCTTTCGACATCGCGGTCAGGCCGCCCTTTGATGCGGCATAATTGGCCTGCCCCGGATTGCCGGTAGTGCCGACGACGCTGGTGATCGTGATGATCCGGCCAAAGCGCGCCTTCATCATCGGCTTGGTGGCGGCGCGCATCAGGCGAAACGCGGCTTCGAGGTTGATGCGGATGACCTCATCCCATTCCTCATCCTTCATCCGCATGGTCAGATTATCGCGGGTGACGCCTGCATTGTTGACGAGAATATCGATTTGCCCCAGCTTTTCGAGCGCAGCGGGGACCAAAGCCTCGACGCTATCCTTGTCGCCAAGATTGCACGGCACCGCTACATGATCGCCGCCGAGTGAAGCGCGAAATGCCTCCAGTTTCTCGACATTGGACCCGGACACCGCCAGCCGCGCGCCTTGGCCCGCGAGCGCATGACATATCGCGCTACCAATCCCGCCTGAAGCTCCGGTAACCAGCGCGGTCATGCCTGTCAGATCGAACATTTCACTCTCCCTTGAATTCAGGTGCGCGTTTTTCGAGAAACGCGGTGATGGCTTCGTCATTATCGGCCGTGGCATGCGCGAGGGCCTGCATCGCCGCCGACATTTCGAGAATATTTTTAAGGTCCGCCGTTTGCCCCTCGCGCAACAAGCGCTTCGTCATCCGCACGGCGTGGGGTGGATTGGCCGCGATTTTGTTCGCCACTTTGCGCGCTGCCGCCATCAGATCGGCGTCGTCGACCACTTCCGAGACGAGACCAATGCGTAACGCCTCTGCAGCGTCGATGGTTTCGCCGGTCAGCGCCAGTTCGGTCGCTTTGGAAAAGCCGACGATGCGTGGCAGCAGCCATGCGCCGCCATCGCCCGGAATGATGCCCAACCGCACGAAGCTCTCGGCAAATTTGGCGGATGCGGCGGCGATTCGCACGTCGCACATCGTGGTAAGGTCAAGGCCCGCGCCGATGGCGGGGCCGTTAATCGCGGCGACTACGGGCACTTCAAGCGCCTGAAACATCAACGGCAGGCGCTGGATGCCATATTTATAATTACGCCGCGTCTCGGCGGGCAAACCCGCCCGCAGCCCGCCGCTGTCAGGGCGCATCTGCTTCAGATCGCCACCCGACGAAAACACCGTGCCTGCGCCGGTCAGAATGACGCAGCGCACTGACATATCCTGATCTGCCGCCATAAAGGCGCCGCAGATCAAGTCGATCACGCCCAGATCAGAGATCGGATTGCGCTTTTCGGGCATGTTGAGCGTGATGGTCAGTATGCCGCCATCGCGCGACTGGAGGATTTGGTCGGCCATCAGATTTCTTTCAGCAACGCTTCGATGTCATCCATCGAAATGACGCTGTTCGTCGTCACATCTTCGCCTGCGCTGCGCTTGACCATTGGGGAGAGCACCTTGCCGCCAAATTCGACGAAATGGGTCACGCCTGCGGCGTGCATCGCAATTGCGGATTCGCGCCAGCGGACGCGGCCAGTGACCTGTTCGACAAGTTGCGTGGCTATGAGTTGCGGGTCTGCCACCGGTGCCGCGGTGACGTTGGCGTAAAGTGGGACGAGCGGCGCATGAATGGCCGTCGCGGCGAGCGCGGTAGCCATTTCGTCGGCGGCTGGCTGCATCAGCGGGCAGTGGAACGGGGCCGATACCGGCAACAATATGCCGCGTTTGATATTGTGTTCTTTCACCAGTTCAATGGCGCGGTCGATTGCGCCCTTGTGACCGGAGATCACCACTTGGCCGGGATCATTGTCGTTGGCGACGGTGCAGGTTTCGCCTTGCGCTGCCGCTTCTGCCAAAGCTTCCGCCTTTTCGATATCGGCACCCAGCAAGGCCGCCATCGCGCCGATGCCGACCGGGACCGCCGCCTGCATCGCGCGGCCACGCAGTTTGAGGAGCGATGCGGTGACTGACAGGGGCAACGCACCCGCTGCGCACAATGCCGTATATTCGCCGAGTGAGTGCCCGGCGACGAAATCGCATTTCTCGGACAGCCGAACGCCGCCCTCTTTCTCCAGCACCCGCAAGGTTGCAATCGCGTTCGCCATAATCGCTGGCTGTGCGTTTTCGGTCAGCGTCAGGTCGCTTTCCGGACCTTCGCACATCAATTTGAACAGATGCTGCCCCAGCGCGTGGTCGACCTCCTCGAACACCTCGCGCGCGGTGACGCTCGCTTCGGCCAATGCCTTGCCCATGCCAACCGCCTGGCTGCCCTGTCCCGGAAAGATGAATGCGCGCATATGTGCTCCCGATTATCGTTTTTTCTGGCAAATCGCCTATGGCGCGGCGCTCGTTGTGGCAAGCCCGAACGGAACGATTTTGTTGTCGGCATCATGCCCGATATCGGCGCGGCCCAGATAAGGTATCCCGCTTTTCCGGCACCAGCGTTTGGCGATTTCTTCTGCACCTTCGCCAAAGGGACGGTCATTGTCGGGGACATCGCTGACCCGGCCAAGGCGGAGGCCCGCCAAGCCCGCGTCCTTCAAATGGCTGGTGACGTGGAAAAATGCGCGGTCATAGCCGTAGAGATATTCGCTGACTTCCTCGACCATCAGGATGTGGCCTTTCAGGTCGGGCATCAACGGCGTTCCGGCCATCATCGCCAGCGTCATCAGGTTGAACGCGGCATAGCGCTCGCCAGCTTGGATATGCGGTTCGAGCGCCGCCGGATTGGCACTGACCATCCAGTCGAGCGCGCGCTTTACGGCTGCCTCACCGCCCTCGCGCCGGATATCGGCTGGCATCGGCCCATGCACCACGCGGCCAATGCCATTGCGGTAAAGTGCAACCAAGCAAATTCCCGGCATCGCTATAGCCCATATACAGCTTGTCCCGCGCCGCCGCCCGCAACTGACCAACCGCATCTTCGGCAATGCGGCACGCGCCATAACCACCGCGCACGAACCATATCGTGTCGAAAGCCGGGTCGTTGGCGAGTTCGACAAAGGCCTCCAACCGCTCGACGTCAGGTCCGGCGAAATGGCCGCTTTCTGCAAAGCATTGGTCGTGGAACACCAGTTCGGCGGTCGGGTGGGTGGTCGAAGCTAGCGAGGTAACCCGCGCCGCGTCTTCACGAGTGAAGGGAGTGGAGGGGGCGCAAATGCCGATACGCATATTTACTCTCCCCCTTGTTCGTCACCCCAGCGTAGGCTGGGGTCTATCTCGCCTGTCGGTTTAAGCGGATAGACGTGATGGGCACCAGCCGTCGCTGGTGCGACGTGGTTTTGCAACAGAGCGTTGAGCGCCCCATTGCCAAAACTCGCACTACCCAATAACCGCCAGCCATGCACAAAAACAAATCCTATTTCTTCTGCGGCATCGGTGGTTCGGGCATGTTGCCGCTCGCCAATATCGTCCGCGATGCAGGCGCGACCGTGGCGGGTTCCGACCGCGCGCTCGATCAGGGGCGGTTGGGCCCGAAATTCGAATGGCTGCAAAGCCTTGGCATCGAGCTGTTTGCGCAGGACGGCAGCGGGTTGGTTAGCAGCGACCAGATCCTGATTGCCTCTGCTGCGATCGAGGACAGCGTACCCGATATCGCCAAGGCCAATGCCTTGGGCTGCCAGCGCATGACCCGCGCCGAATTGCTGGCCGACCTCTTCAACGCCGCGCCGCGCAGCGTAGCGGTGGGCGGGACCAGCGGCAAATCGACCGTCACTGGCATGATCGGCTGGATATTGACCGAGGCAGGGTTTGACCCGACGATTATGAACGGCGCAGTGATGAAGAATTTTGTGTCGGGTGACGCGCCATTCGCCAGCGCGCGGGTCGGGCAAGGGGAAGTGTTCGTGTCTGAGGTCGACGAAAGCGACGGCTCGATTGCCTTGTTCACGCCCGAGGTTGCCGTGCTCAACAATGTAAGCCTCGACCATAAAAGCCTTGAAGAACTGCGCCAGTTATTCGGGGACTTTGCCCAAGGCGCGAAGTGCTGCGTCTGGAATGCCGACGATGCGGAGACGGTTGCGCTTATCGAACCGATGGGACTGGCCGGGGCAATCAGCTTCGGCTTCACGCCCCAAGCCGACATCCGCGCCACCGATATTACCGACCTGCCGCTGGGCAGCCGCTTCACGCTCCATGCAAAGGGCGAAACCCACAACGTCACGCTTGTCAGTCCCCGGCCGCCACAATATCGCCAACGCCCTCGCCGCAATTGCTGCCGCGACCGCACTCGGCGTGCCGGTGGCGCAAGCGGTCAAGGGCGTGGGGCACTTCAACGGTCTGGCCCGCCGCTTCGATATTGTGGGGACCGCGAACAACATCACCGTCATCGACGATTTCGGCCACAACCCCGACAAGATCGCCGCGACGCTGGCGACGCTCAAAGCGTTTCCGGGCCGGATCATCGTCTTTTTCCAGCCCCACGGCTACGGCCCGATCCGCGTTATGGGAACTGAACTCGCCGCCGTATTTGCAAATATGCTGGGCGAGGACGACCACCTGATCCTGTGCGACCCCGTCTATTTTGGCGGCACGGTGGACAAAAGCATCGGCAGCCAGAGCATCACTGACGCAGTGGGCGAACGCGCCGACTATATCCCGACGCGCGAAGATTGCGGCAAGCGCATCGTTGAGCTGGCACAGCCCGGCGACCGGATCGTTATCATGGGCGCGCGGGATGACACTTTAAGTGCCTATGCGTCAGATATTCTGAAACAGCTCGAAAGTAAGGCTTTCATTAACCAATAAAGCTTTGAGCGATGAAGCCGTTTCTGGTGCGCATGAGCTACATGTCCAAAGAATTTGAAGTCGCCGCGGCGCTTCGCAAACCGAAATTTCTGGCTAAGCTATTTGGCCGCAAACCAGACATGCCGGAGGAGAAGTCGAAACTGCGCGGCGGGCTCAGCCGCGAAGACCGTTTCATGCTGCGTCATGCGGCGCTGATCGAGCAATTGTTCGATTTTCTTGCACGCACCGGTCTCGATCCGGTGCCCGACCATTATGAACTGGCCTGGTATTATCTTACGTGCGCCTCGGCAACGCAGCGGATGATGGTCGAGACCCACATGCTCGAACATGGCTGTATCGAGCCGCATCATGCCTGCGACTTGCTCGATAAAATCCGGACCGCGATTAGCGAGCGTGAACTGCGCGTGATGGTCGAAGATGCTCGTCAGACCATGACCGAAGCCGCTGCACTGACCGACCAATCCGGCCGGCAGGCGGCTGAATATGGCGATGCGCTCGGTGAATCGGTCAAGTTACTAAACGCTGGCGAAAGTGGCGGCGAGGCTGTTAAAAAGCTTCAAGAACTAACCGCGCAGATGATCGAACGAACAGCGGTTGCCGAAGCGCAATTGAAGGCGCGCGGCAAGGCAATATCGCAGCTCAAAAGCCGCCTCGCACAAAGTCAGAAACAGGCGCTGAGCGACCCTCTCACCAATCTGCCCAACAGGCGCGCCTTCGAGATTTGCCTGAAAACGGCAATCGACCACGCACATTCAACAGGGTTTCCGCTGTCGGTCGCTTTCTGCGACATCGATTTTTTCAAGCGGATCAACGACGCCCACGGGCATGCAACGGGCGACCGCGTCATTCACCATGTGGGGGAAATCTTGCTTACTGCCGCCAACGCCAGTGTGCACGTGGCGCGCCACGGCGGCGAGGAATTTGCTTTGGTTTTCGAAAAGAAAACAGCGGCTGAGGCAGCAAATATTTTGAATAAGGTACGGTCGGCGCTTTCGGCAAAGCATATGGTCGCCAAAGATACTATGCGTCCCATTGGTGAGGTCACATTATCTGCAGGCGTAGCTGAACTGCAAAGCGGCGAAACCAGCACGGCCTTGCTGGCCCGCGCCGATCATTCGCTCTATGAAGCAAAAAATAGCGGGCGGGACCGGGTTTGCACGGCCGAATAGGCAAGCTCCAACCCTTTCGCTTGCATTTCCCTGACCACCCGACTAATGGCCGCGCTCCCTTAATAGGGAATCGAAGAAAGCCGGAGGGGCGCGCGCATATTGCGGCGTCAGCGATCGGCCAGGAACAAAGGAAACGCCCATGTCTCTGTACGAGCATGTATTTTTGGCGCGTCAGGACCTTTCACAGGCCCAGGTAGACGCGCTGGCAGAAGCTGCCACCAAGATTGTCGAAGAACGTGAAGGCAAGGTCATCAAGACCGAAACCTGGGGTCTTCGCACATTGACCTACAAAATTCAGAAGAACCGCAAAGCGCATTTCGTCATGCTCGACATCGATGCTTCGGGCGACACCATCGCCGAGCTTGAGCGTCAGACTCGCATGAACGAAGACATCATCCGCTATATGACTGTCCGCGTCGACAAGCATGAAGTCGGCCCGTCGGTGATGATGCGCAAGAGCGACCGTCCAGAGCGCAGCGAGCGCGGTGGTGATCGTGGTGGCTTTGGTGGCGGTGACCGCGACCGTGGCGCACCGCGTGGCGACCGTCCAGACCGTGGTGGCTTCGGCGACCGTGCCCCGCGCACTCAAGAGCAGGAGGCTTAATCCATGGCACGTCCGTTTTTCCGCCGCCGCAAGTCCTGCCCGTTTCAGGGTAAAGACGCACCGGTCATCGATTATAAAGATGTACGCCTGCTTCAGGGTTACATTTCAGAGCGCGGCAAGATTGTCCCGTCGCGCATCACCGCCGTTTCGGCAAAGAAGCAGCGTGAGCTGGGCCAGGCTATCAAGCGTGCCCGTCACATTGGCTTGCTTCCGTACATCGTGAAGTAGGAGCCGAAACATGGATATCATACTTCTCGAACGCGTTGAAAAGCTTGGCGCCATTGGCGATGTTGTCACCGTGAAGGACGGCTATGCCCGTAACTTCCTGTTGCCAAACAAGAAAGCGCTTCGCGCCAACGAAGCCAACCGCAAGGTTTTCGAAGCCAACCGCGCCCGCATCGAAAGCGATAACGCCAACCGCCGCGATGAAGCGCAAGCTGCTTCGGGCAATGTCGAAGGCAAGCAGATCGTTCTGATCCGCGCTGCCTCGCAAACCGGCCAGCTTTATGGTTCGGTTTCGGTCAAGGACATCGTTGACGGCCTGAACGCTCAGGACGCCAAGGTTGCCAAGTCGATGATCGTGCTCGAACGGCCCGATCAAGACGCTCGGCGTGTTCGACGTCAAGGTCGTTCTGCACCCCGAAGTTTCAGTCAATGTTCAGGTCAATGTGGCCCGTAGCGATGACGAAGCCGAATTGCAGAAAGACGGCGTCAACGTCCTCGACCAGATGTTCGAAGCCGAACAGGCCGAGATCGCTGCCGAAGCCATCGAAGCCCAGGTTGAAGCCGAAGTCGCCAGCGATGCTGCCGACGAAGCCGAAGCTGCTGCCAACGCGAAACGCCGCGAAGAGCAGGCTGCTGCGAAAGCTGCTGCCGAAGCTGAAGGCGGCCTGTCCGCAGAGGCTGGCGACGACGCATAAGTTTTCGTCACGCACGAACAAAGAGCCGCCCATCGCAAGATCGGGCGGCTTTTTTGTGTCTGCAAACCTGCTAAGCCCGGGCGGTGACCGCCCCCATCATCATCACCGCCGAAATGGGCAAGGCCGATCAGGCATGGGCCAACGGACTGCGCCGCGCACATTTCCCGCCCGAGCGTAACTTTCTCGATGCGCATATCACTTTGTTCCACCATCTGCCGCCAAGCCACCTGCCCGAAATCAAATCGCGGCTGGTGGCGCTGGCTTGCGAATGTCCGCCGCCGGTCGCGCATCTCAGCGAAGTCATGATGCTGGGCAGGGGCGTGGCCTATCGCGTCGATAGCGCCGAATTGCTATCGATCCGCGATGAACTGGCCGAAGAATTTCGCGGCCTGCTGATCCCGCAAGATCAGGCCCGCCCGCGCCTCCACATCACGGTCCAGAACAAGATCGAACCCGTCGCCGCTAAAGCGCTCCATGCGGAGCTAACGGCTACATTCAAACCCCGCCCGCTGGCGATTTCAGGGCTCGCCGCGCATTATTACCGGGGCGGTCCTTGGGAGCATATCGCGACTTGGTCATTTCGCGGGTAAATTCCGTTGGCGACCCTTGACCCGCCAAAACCCCAGCCCTATAGCGCCGCCTTGCTTCCCGCCCAGACGCGGGAATCACGCTTGGTATGGCGAAGTAGCTCAGCTGGTTAGAGCGGTGGAATCATAATCCATAGGTCGGGGGTTCAAGTCCCTCCTTCGCTACCATTCAATCATTCTATCGTTTGATATATAGTGATTAATTGGCTTCGTCCTAGGAGCTGAAGATACTATTGATCTACAGTACCGCCGACGATCTCACCCAAACCGCAAGATTTTTGGCCCAACGATAAAATGACCGATAGATGCTTGCTCTCGCGCCCTCCATGCCTATGCTGCGGTGCACCATAGGCGAATCGAATGCGGATAGTCATTGTCGATGAAAGCTCCGCAAGGGGGGCAGTAATTGCGGAAGGGCTAGCTGCTTCCGGGATAACCGACATCACTGTGCTTATCGAGAGGCACGGGCTGGTTTCGCGTATTCAAGAACTGTCGCCCGACGTGGTTCTGATCGATCTTGCCAATCCGCGCCGTGATGAACTGGAAGAGCTGTTTGCTGTGTCGCGCGCGATTTCACGGCCGATCGCGATGTTTGTTGAACAGTCCGATGACAGCTCGATCGAGGCAGCAATTGATGCCGGCGTTTCGGCCTATGTGGTTGACGGCATGAAGCCGGAACGGATTCGCTCGGTTCTGGATGTCGCAATCAGACGCTTCCATGCTTTTGCCCGATTAAGAGTCCGAGCTTGATGATGCGCGCGGACAACTGGCCGAGCGCAAGGCCATCGACGCCGCCAAGGCATTGCTGATGAAGAAACGCGGGATGGACGAACCCGCCGCTTATGCTGCGTTGCGCAAGGCGGCGATGGATAGCGGGCGCAAGATTGGCGATGTTGCGGACGCGCTGCTGACCGCCGAAAAACTGATGGGGGGATTATGAGCCAGATACCGGTCCGTGTTGGCTTCCTGCCCCTTGTCGATGCCGCGTTGCCGATACTCGCGCGCGAACTTGGCTTTGCCGAAGAGGAAGGTCTGGCGCTCGACCTGGTTCGCGACATGAGCTGGGCGACGGTGCTCGACCGGTTGCTTTACGGCCATAGCGATGCCGCGCATCTGGTTGCGCCACTGGCGATTGCGACGTCGCTTGGGCTGGGGCGTCCGGCGGTTTCGTCTGTCGGTGCCGTTTGTGCTGGGGCTGAACGGCAACGCGATTACGTTGCGGCCCGAACTGGCCGCGCAAGTGACGACTGTTGGCGCGCTGGGCGATATTGCCGGCATTGGCGAGCAGCTTTGCGCGTCTGGCACTGGCGAAAAAGGCCGACGGGCAAAGGCTGAGGCTTGGTGTTGTCCACCGCTATTCAAGCCATAACTACATGCTACGCTACTGGCTGACGGGCAGCGGCCTCGACCCCAATGACGACGTCGAAATCGTCACCATCGCGCCGCCATTTTCTGCCGATGCATTGGAAGCAGGCGAGGTCGATGGCATTTGCGTCGGAGCACCTTGGAACAGCGTGGCAGTGGAACGCGGTGTTGGTGTGGTGATTGCCACGACCTCGCAAATCTGGCGGCGGGGCGTCGAAAAAGTGCTGGCGATGAAGACCGCGCGGATGGAGGCCGAGCCCGAGCTGACGCAAGCCCTGATCCGCGCCATGTATAAGGCGGGTGTTGCCTTTGTTGACCCCGAGCGCGTGGACCAGATCACCGGCATATTGGCACGCGCTGAATATCTCGATGGCTCTGCGGACGCAATTAAACGCGTGGTGCAGGATCAGGTACTTGTTCGCGAAGGGTCGCGACCCCGTGCACGTCCCCGACTTCATGTTCCAGCACCGCGAGGCGGCAAACTTCCCGTGGGTCAGCCAGGCGGCATGGCTTTATGCGCAAATGTGCGCGGCAGGACATGCCGTTGCTGATTCGGCTGACTATGATTCGGCGCAGGGCGTTTTTCGTCCCGATGTCTACCGCGCCGCGCTCCGCCCGATGGGCGTGCCGTTGCCGGGAGCAAGTGCGAAACTCGAAGGCGCGATCAGCGATCCGGTGGGCGTTGGCACCACGCAGGGCCGCTTAATCCTTGGCGCGGATGGCTTTTTTGATGGACAGAGCTTTGACCCGGACGCCTATGCCGCGTTGATCAAAACTGCATCATCTGCCTAATATTTAAGCAACAATGCTGCACTGCAAAATAATGCTTGCATATTAGGCAGAATCGGGTCAATTTGCTTCAACACCCGCGGAATCGCAACGGAGCGACCTCGCGGTTTCTAGACAATATAAGATGGCAACGCCGCCACGCAGATCGGGATGAACCGGCCTGCGAGGCGGCTTTTTTATTATGGGGAAAAGGGATTATGGCAAGAAAACATCTGCGACTGGCAATTGCGTTGGCTCTCTCTTCGTCGCTGACGGCCTGCGGTGGCGGCTCGGATGCGCCGGCTCCGGTTGCCAAGGGCGATCTTGAAAAACCCGTCCTGAAGCTGGGCTTCATCAAGCTGACCGATATGGCTCCGCTCGCCATTGCCAAGGAAAAGGGATTTTTTGCCGAGGAAGGCCTCACCGTTACACTGGAACCGCAAGCAAACTGGAAGGTGCTTCTGGATGGAGTTATCGGTGGACAGCTTGATGGCGCGCATATGCTGGCCGGACAGCCGATTGCCGCCAGCATCGGGCTTGGGGCGAAGGGCGATCTGGTCGCACCGCTCAGCCTGGATTTGAACGGCAACGCAATCACGCTATCGAACAAAGTTTACGCGATGATCGAGCCGACCTTGCCCAAGGGCGCCGATGGCAAGCCGGTCCACCCGATCAGCGCGGCCTCGCTGAAGCCTGTCGCCGATAAGTTAAAAGCCGAAGGTAAGCCGATCAAGATGGGTATGGTATTCCCCGTCAGCCCGCATAATTACGAGCTGCGTTACTGGCTGGCGGCAGGCGGTATCAACCCCGGCTATTATCTGCCCGGCGACGTCAAAGGCACCACCAGCGCGGACATCCAGCTATCGGTAACCCCGCCGCCACAAATGCCATCGACGATGGAAGCTGGCACCATCGACGGCTATTCGGTCGGCGAACCCTGGAACCAGGCGGCGGTTGAAAAGAAAATCGGCGTTCCTGTCATCACCGATCACGACATCGCTAACTTCAACCCCGAAAAAGTCTTCGGGCTAACAAAAGCTTTTGTCGAGGCGAACCCGAAAACAACGCAGGCGCTGATCCGCGCAATCATCAAGGCGCAGATGTGGCTCGATGCTGATGACGGCAAGAATCGCGCCGAAGCGGTCAAGATATTGAGCCAGCCCAATTATGTCGGTGCAGAGGCTAAAGTCATTGCGCGTTCGATGACGGGTACCTTCACCTACGGCCCCGGCGACACGCGGCCTGCGCCCGAATTCAACATCTTTTTCGGCAATTATGCGGGCTATCCTTATTATTCGGATGCGGTCTGGTATCTGACGCAAATGCGCCGCTGGGGGCAAATCGCCGAAGAAAAGCCCGATGGCTGGTATGCCGATACCGCCAAGAAGGTATATCGGCCCGACCTCTACATGACGGCAGCGAAATCGCTCGTCGCCGAAGGCAAGGCACCTGCCGACGCGTTTCCTGAAACCGATGGCTACCGCGCCGAACAAGGCAAGTTCATCGACGGCATCACCTATAATGGCAAGGCGCCCAATGCCTATCTCGCAAGCTTCAAAATCGGCTTGCGCGGTGGACAGACTGTTACCCCCGCAGGCGTAAAATAAGGAAGCGTTCGATGTCGACCGCCGTGCTTAGTATTGTCGAACCCGAAGAGGCCACCCCAATGAACGAAACGCCTCTGGCACCTGTTGTCCCTAGCAAGGCCGAAGCTGCTCCAAGGCCGGATCCAAATCCGGCCTTGGCGTGGAGCACAGTGTTTCTCAAGCGGATGCCCGACGGAGCTTCTGTGTTCGCGGCTTTATGGCCGCCTGTTATTGGAATACTGGTATTTTTGGGTCTTTGGGCCGTGCTCGCACCCATGGTCCAAACATCGCTCGGCGCTTTGCCCGGGCCCGGTGAAGTGTTTGAACAATTCAAAATGTTGATGGCCGAACATTCGGCAGCCCGTGCTGAAGCAGCGGCGGTGGTCGCGGCGGGAAGTATATATTCGGGATCGCCGACCTTCATCGACCAGATATTGACGTCGCTTTACACAGTGACCGCAGGTTTTGTGCTGGCGACTTTGCTGGCCGTGCCGATTGGCCTTGTTGCCGGGCTTTCCAAAAAATTCAATGCGGCGATCAACCCGATGATCCAGATCATGAAGCCGGTTAGCCCGCTTGCATGGTTGCCGATTGTTACGATGGTCGTATCCGCCAGCATAACCAGCGCTGACCCTGCTTTGTCCAAAAGCTTTGTGATTTCGGCGGTGACCGTGATGCTTTGTTCGCTGTGGCCAACGCTTATCAACACTGCAATTGGTGTCGGATCGATCGACAAGGATTTGCTCAACGTCGGCCGCGTGCTTCGGCTGGGCTGGTTTGCCAAGCTGACCAAGCTCGTATTGCCTTCGGCAGTGCCCTATATCTTCACAGGGATGCGGCTGTCGTTGGGCGTGGGCTGGATGGTGCTCATCGCCGCTGAAATGCTTGCGCAAAATCCTGGCCTTGGCAAATTTGTTTGGGACGAATTCCAGAATGGCAGCGACAAATCGCTCGCACGAATCATGGTTGCCGTCGTGGTCATCGGCCTGATCGGTTTCGCACTCGACCGGATAATGGGCCTGCTGCAAAGCTATGCCAGCCGGAATGCGGGACGGTAACCGACATGCCAGCTGAAAATATTCTTGAACTCAAAAACGTCGTGAAGGGCTATCCCGACACGCCGGTCCTGAACGGCATCGACCTGACCGTCGCGGAGGGCGAGTTTGTAGCCATTCTCGGCTTCTCCGGTACCGGCAAGACGACATTGATGTCGTTGATGGCGGGGCTGCTTGAACCTGATAGCGGCGACGTCCTGATCAAGGGCAAACCGGTGACCGGCCCCGGCGCGGAAACCGGACTGGTGTTCCAGAGCTACTCCTTGTTCCCGTGGCTCAGCGTCGAAGGCAATGTCGCGCTGGCCGTGGATGCCATCCACACGGGCATGAGCAAGACCGAACGCGCGGCGCTCACCAAATCGACGATTGAACTGGTCGGCCTTGGCCATGCGATTGACCGCAAGCCTGCCGAATTGTCGGGCGGCATGCGGCAGCGGGTCGCGGTGGCACGTGCGCTTGCCATGAAGCCCGAAATATTGCTGCTCGACGAACCATTGTCGGCACTCGATGCGCTCACCCGCGCCAAGTTGCAGGCCGAAATCGACCGCATCCGCGCGCAGGAAAAGCGCACGATCATTCTCATAACCAATGACGTTGACGAGGCTTTGCTGCTCGCCGACCGCGTCGCAATACTGGAACCGGCGACGGGCAAGATCGGCGAGATTTTCGATGTCACCATCGCCCGTCCGCGCGAAAAGACTGCGCTCAACCATGACGCGGCTTACAAGGCGTTGCGGAACCGGATCGCCAATTATCTCGGCAGCCTGAACGATGCACGCACCGCCATTGCCGGTGACGAACGGGCGCTCCCTAATGTCACGCCGATAACCGCGCTCAATCCGCCGCAGGTCTATCTCGATGCGGCGAAATCGGGTTTTGACCGGCGCTATCTGGAATTCTTCAAGGTCAAGAAGGTCTACCCGACGCCCAAAGGTCCGCTGACCGTGGTGGAGGATTTCACGCTGTTGATGGACAAGGGCGAGTTTGTTTCACTCATTGGCCATTCGGGTTGCGGCAAATCGACCGCGCTGACGATGGCGGCTGGTCTCAATGACATTTCGGGCGGCGGTATCGTGCTCGACGGGCGCGAAATTACCGGCGCTGGTCCCGACAAGGGCGTGGTGTTCCAGTCGCCCAGCCTGATGCCATGGCTGACCGCGCGCGAAAATGTGATGGCTGGGGTGTCGCAAGGGTTTACCCTCATGCCACCCGCGCCGAACGGCGCGAGATTGTCGATTATTATCTCGCGCGCGTCGGTTTGGGTGACAGCCTCGACAAGCTGGCGGCGGAAATGTCGAACGGCATGAAGCAGCGAGTCGGCATCGCCCGCGCCTTCGCTCTAAGCCCCAAATTGCTGTTGCTGGACGAGCCTTTCGGAATGCTCGACAGCCTGACGCGCTGGGATTTGCAGGACGTCTTGATGGAGGTCTGGGAACGCACCCACGTCACCGCGATCTGCGTCACGCATGATGTCGATGAAGCCATCCTGCTCGCTGACCGTGTGGTGATGATGACCAATGGTCCCAACGCCACCATCGGCAAAATATTGGAAGTCGACCTGCCACGGCCACGCGACCGCAAGGCGTTGCTCGAACATCCGAAATTCTACGGATACCGCGAGGAGGTCCTGCAATTCCTCGCCGATTATGAACATGGATCGCATGCCGACGCAGCATGAGGCCACAAAAGGGGATGCCTTGAGGATTATCACTTCAGGGAGGAAGTATATGTACAAGACTACCATCACGATTGCGCTGCTCGCTTCGGCCAGCCCGGCCTTTGCCGATGAAATAAAGCTAAAGCCGCTGGTCGATGCGCGCCTGCGTTATGAGAGTGTCGATCAATTGCCTTTTGCTGCGGATGCGAGCGCCGTTACCGCGCGGGTTCGCGCCGGGATCGAAGCAAAAACGGGGGCGTTCGCTTTCCTGATCGAAGCCGAAGGCACTCTGGCCATCGTTGAAGATTATAACAGCGGCGTAAACGGCTTGGGCGGCTTTCCGGTCGTTGCCGACCCGCAAAATGTCGAACTCAACCGTGCGCAGATCCAGTTTACAGGCTTGCCCAAAACTATCGTCACCGTCGGTCGCCAGCGCATCAATCTGGATGACCAGCGTTTCGTCGGCAGCGTTGGTTTTCGCCAGAATGAACAGACCTTCGACGCCGCGCGCATCGAATATTCGGGCATCAAGGACGTCAAAGCCGATATCACCTATGCGTGGAGCAACCGCACGATCTGGGGCATCGACGGTTTCGGGGCGCGGCAGCAGGCGGTGTCGGGCGATAACATCTTTGCCAACCTGTCGTACAAACATAAAATCGGCACGCTGATCGGCTTTGCCTATCTGGTCGATCAGGATGAGGCAGCGATTTCGGGCTTCCGGATGTCGAGCCAAAGCTTTGGCGCGCGCTTTGCAGGCGCTGCCCCGCTATCGAAGGCGGCGAAGCTGACCTATGCGCTCAGCTACGCCAAGCAGAGCGATTATAACAATAACCCGAACAATTATTCCGCAGATTACTGGCTTGCCGAATTGGGAGGAGAAGCGAAGGGCTGGAAGTTGATGGGTGGTTATGAAGTGCTGGGCGCAGACACCGGCGCGGCGCTCACCAGCTTCCAGACCCCGCTTGCTACACTCCACAAGTTCAACGGCTGGGCCGACAAGTTTCTGGTGACACCGCCCAATGGCTTGCGCGATGCCTATGCGCTTGTCGGGTACACCAAGCCCAAATTTGCCGGTTTCGACAGCGTGGGTTTGACAGCGACCTACCACGACTATCGCTCCGACCGTCTAAGCCTGAATTATGGCGACGAATGGGGTGCGCAACTGGTCGCCAAGCTCAAGAAATACACCTTCACGCTGAAATATGCCGATTACAACGCAAAGGCCTTTGCCACCGACACCAGGAAATTCTGGGCATCGGTTGAATGCTGTAGCAACTCTTGGAGAGGGGTGGTGCTTGGGCGCCTCTCCCCTCTCCCGCTGCGACTAAGCTCCTTCGTCGCTAAGTCTCGCGCCCTCTCCCGCAAGGGGAGGGGGCATTTCTGGAAACCTCATATGACCAAACCCCACTTCATCGTCATCGGCAACGGCATGGCCGGTTGTCGCGCGGTCGAGGAAATCCTTGCGCGTGATGCGGCCCAATATCGCATCACTATTTTCGGGGCGGAACCACGGGTCAATTATAACCGCATCATGCTCTCTCCCCTGCTGGCAGGCGAAAAGAGCTTTGATGACATCGTGATCAACGATCAGGCCTGGTACGATGATAACGATATTACTTTGGTCTCGGGCGATCAGGTGGTGGCGATTGACCGCAAGATACAGACCGTCACAGCGCGGTCTGGTCGAGTTGAAAGCTATGACAAGCTCATCCTTGCCACCGGATCGGACCCGTTCATTATCCCGGTGCCTGGGCATGATTTGCAGGGCGTCGTCACCTTCCGCGATATGGACGATGTCGGCGCGATGTTGCGTGCGGCGGACGGCGGCGGGGACGCGGTTGTCATTGGCGGCGGGTTACTTGGGTTGGAGGCTGCTCACGGGTTGTCCCTGCGCGGCATGAAAGTGACCGTTATCCATCTGATGCCGACCTTGATGGAGCGGCAGTTGGATGAGGCGGCTGGCTGGTTGCTCAAGGAAGCGCTTGAAGGGCGCGGGCAGACGATCCTGACTGGGGCCGATACCGCCGAGATTTACGGACAAGGTAAAGTTGAAGGCGTGCGGCTGAAAGATGGCCGCGACATTCCTGCATCTTTGGTCGTGATGGCGGTCGGCATCCGCCCCAATGTGAAACTGGCGCGCGATACTGGGCTTGCCATCGGTCGCGGCATCCATGTTGACGACCATCTGGTGACGTCTGACGCCAACATCCTTGCGGTCGGCGAGTGCGTCGAACATAATGGCTTGGTCTACGGCCTGGTCGCACCGATTTGGGAAATGTGCCGCAGTCTCGCCGATGGCTTGGTCGCCGAACAAAGCGGCTATACCGGCTCGGTGACCTCCACGAAGCTCAAGGTATCGGGCATCGACGTGTTTTCGGCGGGCGATTTTTCGGGCGGCGAAGGTTGCGAAGATATCGTCATGCGCGATGCGACACGCGGCGTTTACAAGCGAGTCATCGTCAAGGAAGACCGGGTCATCGGCGCGGTGCTGTACGGCGATACGGGTGACGGAAACTGGTATTTCGACCTGCTAAAAAAGCAGGAAAATGTCTCCGAAATTCGCGACGCGCTGATCTTTGGCCAAGCCTTCGCCTCAGGAGGGGGCGCGTCGCTAAACCCGCTTGATGCCGTTGCAGCGCTCTCCGACGACGTCAGAGATTTGCGGCTGCAACGGCGTTTCCAAGGGTCAGGTCATGGCCTGCATTTCGGGCGGTGCTGGCAGCCTCGACGCGGTGCGTAGCGGCTGCAAAGCGTCGGCCAGTTGCGGCTCATGTACTGGTCTGGTTGAGAATCTTTTGGCGCTGGCGATGGGCGATGACTATGCGGGCGAGCGCGATAACAAGCCGATGTGCAAATGCACGAGCTTTACGCACGAAGATGTTCGCCGCAACATCGTCGAAAAATCGCTGAAAGAAATCCCCGAGGTCATGCAAGCGCTGCACTGGACCACGCCTGATGGCTGTGCGTCGTGCCGCCCCGCGCTGAATTACTACCTGTTGTGCGCTTGGCCGGGCGAGTTTGTTGACGACAACCAATCGCGCTTTGTCAACGAACGGATGCACGCCAATATCCAGAAGGACGGCACCTATTCGGTAGTCCCGCGCATGTGGGGCGGGGTCACCAACGCCAAAGAGTTGCGCGCGATTGCCGATGTGTCCGAGAAATATGAGGCGCGGTTGATCAAGGTCACTGGCGGTCAAAGGCTCGATATTTTCGGCATCAAAAAGGAAGATTTGCCCGCCGTCTGGGCCGACCTAAACGCCGCCGGAATGGTCAGTGGCCATGCTTATGCCAAGGCTTTGCGCACCGTCAAAACCTGTGTCGGTTCGGAATGGTGCCGCTTCGGCACTCAGGATTCGACCGGCCTTGGCATCAAGACCGAGAAAATGACTTGGGGTTCATTCATGCCGCACAAGTTCAAGATTGCGGTGTCGGGCTGCCCGCGCAACTGTGCCGAGGCGACGATCAAGGACTTTGGCATCATCTGCGTCGACAGCGGATACGAGCTATCGGTCGGTGGCAATGGCGGCATCCATCTGCGTGGCACCGACGCCTTGTGCAAAGTGGAAACCGAGCAAGAAGCGCTCGATTATTGCGCGGCGTTTATCCAGCTTTACCGGGAAGAAGCGCGCTATCTGGATCGCACCGCACCGTGGGTCGAGCGCGTCGGGATGGACTATATCAAGGCGCGCATTGTCGAGGACGCCGAAGGCCGCGAGGCTTTGCGCCAGCGCTTTCTCTATTCGCAACGTTTCATGCAAGACGACCCTTGGGAGAAACGTGCGAACGGCGAGGATTATAAATTGCACCAGCATCTGGCAGAAATCCGTCCTCTGGTGAACGCATGAGCGCCGTCGGAGAATGGCTCGACATCGGGCCGGTTGACCAGCTTCCATCACTGGGTGCACGGACATTGCCGGTGCGCGGCGGCGAGGAGATCGCCATCTTCCACACCGCCAACGGCGAGGTCTATGCTCTGCTCAACAAATGCCCGCACAAGCAGGGACCGTTGTCGCAAGGCATCGTTCATGACACCACAGTCACCTGCCCGCTGCACAATTGGCGTATTTCGCTAATCACCGGCAAAGCGCTCGGCGACGACGAAGGCTGCGTGCCGGTCATTCCGGTCAAGATCGACGGCGGACGCATATTGATCGGGCGGGCCGAGGCGCTCGCCAGCGTCGCTTGAGCAAGAACCAATCTTCCCGTTCGTGTCGAGCCCAGTCGAGACACCATGAAGGCGCGCGCTGACGATGGGTATCTCGACTTCGCTCGATACGAACGGAGAATCTTCCGTTAAAACCACCTGCGCCTATTGCGGTGTCGGTTGCGGCATCATCGCCACGCGGACGGGGGAGCGAAGCGCGACCATATCGGGCGACAAGGCGCATCCCGCCAACCATGGCAGACTGTGTTCCAAGGGTACGCATTTGGGCGAGACCATCGGGTTGGAAGGACGGTTGCTCTATCCTGAGTTGAACGGCCAACGCACCGATTGGGACAACGCGCTCTCCTATGTCGCAGAGCGCTTCAAGGCCACCATCGCGCAGCACGGCCCCGAAAGCGTCGCATTCTATGTCTCGGGCCAATTGCTGACCGAGGATTATTACGTCGCCAACAAGCTGATGAAGGGTTTCATCGGCACCGCCAATATCGACACCAACAGCCGTCTGTGCATGGCAAGCGCCGTCGCCGCACATAACCGCGCTTTTGGCGAAGATGTCGTGCCTTGCAGCTACACCGACCTCGACGAAGCCGACCTCATCATCCTGCTCGGGTCAAACACCGCATGGTGCCATCCAGTCATCTGGCAGCGGATCGAAGCCGCCCGCGAAGCACGCGGCACCAAGATTGTCGTCATCGACCCGCGCCGCACCGAAACAGCCGAACGCGCCGATTTGCACCTTGCGATTGCACCCGACAGCGACGTCGCGTTGTTCAACGGCCTGCTGCTCGAAATGCGCGCGCGCTTCCTGCTCGACGGCGCGTATATGGCGAACAGCGTCAGCACGCCCGACGGTTTCTGGCAGGATTTAGGCGCATGTCGATGTCGCCAAGGCTTGCGACATCTCTGCCCGCGCAACTCGAAGCCTTTTACGACCTGTTCGCCGACAACCCGCGCTGCGTCACCATGTTCAGCCAAGGCGCAAACCAGTCGGTCTCGGGCACCGACAAAGGCAACGCGATCATCAATCTCCACCTCGCCACCGGCCGCATTGGCAAGCCCGGCGCGGGGCCATTCAGCATCACCGGCCAGCCCAACGCCATGGGCGGGCGCGAAGTTGGCGGGCTGGCGTCGATGCTTGCCGCGCATATGGGCTTTAGCGAGGCTGAACGCGATACGGCGCAACGGTTTTGGAAATCGCCGGTGATCTGCCCCGGCCCGGGACTTGAAGGCAGTCGATATGTTCAACGCGGTCGCCGATGGCCGGATCAAGGCGATCTGGATCATGGCGACCAATCCGGCGGTATCGATGCCGGATGCTGGCGATGTGCGCGCAGCATTGGCGAATTGCCCTTTGGTTGTCGTGTCCGACTGCATCGCTGAAACCGACACCACTGCGCTCGCGCATGTGAAGCTGCCCGCTTTGGGCTGGGGCGAGAAAGACGGAACCGTCACCAACAGCGAACGCGTCATTTCGCGCCAACGCGGCTTTCTGAGCGCACCCGGGTGAGGCCAAGCCCGATTGGTGGATCGTCTCTGAAGTCGCCAAGCGGATGGGTTGGGCGGACGCTTTCGATTACCCCAACGCCGCCAGCATCTTCCGCGAATATGCGGCGCAAACCGGCTTTGAGAATAATGGTGCGCGTGTGCTCGACATTTCGGAGCACTCAACGCTAAGTGACGCAGATTATGATGCGGCTGCTCCGTTTGTCTGGGGCGGCAGTTCACCCTTTGCGGGCCACAGTTATTCAACGCCCGATGGCAAAGCGCGGATGGTCCCCGTCAAATACGCCGCACGCGATGACGGCAGCCGCAGCTTTGCCCTGCGCCTCAACACCGGCCGATACCGCGACCAATGGCACACGATGACTCGCACGGGTCTCTCACCAAAGCTATCGCAACACCGCCGCGAACCACTGGTCGAGGTGCATCCTGATACCATCCAGCGTTTTGGCCTATGCCGACGGCGGATTGGCCGAAGTGGAGACCGCCTCGCGGCAAATCGGTGTTCCGCGTCGCCAGCGTTGATGGCCAAAGTCGGCAGGAAATCTTTGTGCCGATGCACTGGACCGACCAGACCAGCGGCGGCGGGACGAACGGGATTGCTCCCCAGCCAAGACCGCGATCCAGTGTCGGGCCAACCGGGTTTCAAAAACACCGCCGCGACCATCCGGCCTATACAACCCGCATGGACGGGCTTTCTGGTCACGCGAGAACAAACAGCCCTGCCTGATTGCAGCATACTGGACCCGCATCCGGACCGCGCATGGCTGGCTGACCGAATTGGCGGGCGATGGCGATCCTGCCTCGCTCGCCGCCCTGTTGCCCGCCGGCGAGCGCGCAGAGGTGCAAGACCCACAGCGCGGCGTCGTGCGCGCAGCCGTCATCACCGGCGGCCACCTTACAAGGCGCATTGTTCATCGCCCGCGACGGCGGCCTGCCCCCGCGCGAATGGCTGATCGAGCAACTCGGCGGCGAAGGTGCATCGACGATCGAACTGCTCGCCGGTCGCCCCGCTACCCCGCAAGCCGATCGCGGGCCGATTATTTGCGTATGTTTTGATGTCGGTATGACCACGATCCTCGATTCGATCCGAGCCGACACGCTCACCACGGTTGAAGCCGTGGGTGCAGCGCTAAACGCAGGCACAAATTGCGGTTCATGCCGTCCAGCCATCGCCCGCTTGCTGCAAATCGAAAAGGAGGCCGAATATGTCTGATCTGATCGCACCCGGAACCGTTTGGCTGGTCGGTGCAGGCCCCGGAGATCCCGACCTGTTGACGCGCAAAGCCGAAAAGCTGATCGCTGCTGCCGATATTGTGTTCTACGACGCTTTGGTTGGGCCGGGTGTCCTCGACCTGATACCGGAGGATACCAAACGCATCAGCGTCGGCAAACGCGCTGGCCGCCATTCCAAAGACCAGGCCAGCATCAACGACCTGCTGCTCGCTGCCGCCCAAGCAGGTAAGCGCGTCGTCCGACTGAAAGGCGGCGATCCCGCCATTTTTGGCCGCACTGCTGAAGAAGTCGCGCACCTGTCTGCCAACGGCATCCCGGTCAAAATCTGCCCCGGCATCACCGCCGCCAGCGCCGCCGTCGCCTCGGCAGGTGCATCGCTAACCTTGCGCGGTAATGCGCGGAAGCTGACCTTCCTGACGGCCCACGCCCGCGCCGGAGAGAAGCTTGATATCGATTGGTCATCGCTCGCCGAACCGAACGCAACGCTTGCGATCTACATGGGCAAGGCAGCAGCATATGAGGTTGCGCAAAATCTGATAAAGCAGGGTCGGGCACCTGATACACCTTCGCTCGTGGTTGAAAACGCAAGCCTGCCAAATGAACGTCTGATCCAGACCCGTCTCGATCTCCTGGCCGTCGCAACCGGTGCGGCGGTAACCGATGGCCCCGCAATCCTGATTATCGGGGATGCCGTGCGCCCAAGCAAACCGCGAAGCCCCGCCATGTACATGCCCGGCGCGCTGACCTCAGTGGTGTGAGCAGCAATCTGACGCTGGAGCGGCTGGTCGTGATCTCACGCGTCCCGCCGGAACACCCACGCCATTCGATGATTGTATCTTCTTATGGTGCAGGGGCTCGTTTACGTCAGCGACAAGGATCCGGGAATCGCAAGGCAGCGACACCGGAAAAGCTTTCGCTATGTCGATGCCAAAGGCCGCATCATCGACTGCGAAAAGGAACTGGCGCGGATCAACGGGCTTGGCGTTCCGCCTGCCTATGAAGAGGTCTGGATTTGCGCGCTGCACAACGGGCACATTCAAGCGACCGGCCTGGACGCGGCACGGCGCAAGCAATATCGCTATCATCCCGACTGGACGGCGAATCAGGACCAGGCGAAGTTTGACGGCTTGGCCGAATTCGGACGCAGCCTGCCGCGTATCCGGCGAAAAATAGAGGCACTACTTGGCGATAAGCGCCTTGTTGCATCGTTCGACAAAGAACTGGCCTGCGCCGCACTGGTCCGCTTGATCGACCAGACGGCAATCCGCATCGGCGGTCGTTCCAAAGCAAGCCAGGGCGCAACCACGCTTCAGAACAAGCATGTCGCGCTCGAGCGCGGGCGGATGCGTTTGCGATTTACTGCGAAAGGCGGCCGCCGGGTGCGTGCGACGCTCGACGACCGAAAACTGCAGCGTGTGCTGGGCAAAATCCACGATCTGCCTGGCAAAAGGCT
Source organism: uncultured Alphaproteobacteria bacterium (assembly GCA_963814305.1). GTDB lineage: Bacteria > Pseudomonadota > Alphaproteobacteria > Sphingomonadales > Sphingomonadaceae > Sphingorhabdus_B. The sequence continues at coordinate 294,937 of CAWFCI010000009.1, read as the reverse complement.
TTTCCAATATATCGGGCAGGACGGTGTTGTGCATCCGCTCGACAGCGGCGACGTCAATGGCTGGTTGAAAGATATTTCGGATATGCCTGATGTCAGCGCAAAAATGTTCCGGACATGGCATGGCAGTGTTGCCGCTCTCGACGCTATCCGTTCGGCTAAACTGCCGACGGTCAAGCTGGCTTGCGAAGCTGCTGCTGAAGTCCTGTGCAACACACCTGCCATTTCACGCAAAAGCTATGTTCATCCGGCGATATTGGAACTCGTTGGCAACGCTGCCGCGCTGGCGAAATTTCGCAAGTCGCCCGTTAAACGCAAGGCTGGATTGACAACAGCCGAATGCAGGTTGTTGCAACTGATCGGCTGAATGACCGCGAAACATTTATGCTGTGTTGGAGTTGTCTGTCTATCTACAAGGAGAGAAAAAATGACCGAAGACGATCCGAAAATCCCGACCCGTCCGATCGAAGAGCCCAATGAGCGGCCAGATGAAGTTCCGCCGGATGGTGGCGACGTCGATTATCCCGGCGGCGCACCGGAAGAAGCACCAGAAAATATGTAAGAGAAGGGCGGCGGTTCGATATTGACCCGCCGCCCTAATTTTTTCGATTATGCCCGCCCGGGAGTGAATGAAGGCGGGTCGCTTGCGGGGAAGGAGGCGTCCGACATGTCGTCGATATCTTCCCAGTCATCGCCGGGATGATCGCGCATTGCATCTACGCCTGCATTTCGGGTCTGGTCGAAATTTTCGTAGTCGGTTTCGTCATCGGCAAAGGCAGCCGAAAACTCATCGCGCCACGCTTCAGCTTTCGACAGCCATTGGCGGCGCGTCGCATACAGACCAGCGCCAACGGCGACGCCAACGCCGATCACAGAGACGGCAGCAGTGAGCCATGATGGCATTTGCGTGCTACGTTGCTTGCGAAAACGGCCATCATTTTTCCGACCAGGGGTTGTCCTTGTCGATTTGGCGGTCGCTTTGCGCGAACCATTGGATGTTCCGTTGCTTGCCTTGGCGGTAGATTTCGTGTTGCCGCTGTCGGTCTTGGACTGGGTGGCGGTGACCATATCTGCTCTCCTCGATAAGGTGGGGTAGGGAAGGCAAACGTCCAGCCAATCTATAAGGTTCCTGCCGCCGCCGACTTATTTGCACGTTGCAACTCTTTAACTCACCGCAGCTAGTTTTTACCCACTCCGCTGAACCGCCGGAACCTATCGTTCAATCGCTGGTTACATCGACACCCCAAAGGGAGAAAGCAAATGAACATACTTATACTACTCGTCGTAGGCGGCGTCTTGGGTTGGCTTGCCAGCATCGTGATGCGCACTGATGGCCAACAGGGCATTTTTCTGAATGTCGTCGTGGGCATCGTCGGTGCCTTGCTTGCAGGCTTCATCATCACTCCGTTGATTGGCGGCGCACCGATCACCAGCGGTTCGTTCGATGTCATGTCGCTCGTTGCCTCGTTCTTGGGCGCTGTCGTTCTGCTGGCAATCGTCAACCTGTTTCGTCGCGGCCGCGTCCGCTAAATTCAAGGAAGGAAATTATTATGAAAAAGACCCTATTGAGCGCATGTGCCGCAATTTCGCTGGTCGCTCTTGCTGGCTGCGATACGCCTGCTGAAAACGCCAACGAGTTAACCGCCGAAGCTATGGATGACCAGGCAGACGCCACGCGCGAAGCCGCAGACGCCACCGCTGATGCGATGGAAGACAAGGCCGATGCCATGGACACCAAGACCGACGGTGTTGATTCTGCTGCCGAAAACAAGATGGAAGCAGACGCACAAGCCGTTCGTGACAAGGCTGAAGTGAAGGCTGACGCCATGGAAGACAAGGCCGACGCGAAGGACTAAGTCCTACGCAAGTCGATGCAAGAATAACCCGCTGGTCATGCCAGCGGGTTTTTTCTTACCCTTCGTAGAGGTGGTGCAAATAATTGGAGTTGAACACCGCTAGTTTTTTAAGCTGGTTCAAGTTCTTCACCTCAAGCCGCCCCCGCCTCAATGTCGCGACACCCGTTTTATTGAGCTGGGTGATCGTCCGGCTGACATGCGGCTGGGTCATGCCGAGGGCATCGGCAATATCGACCTGCGTCAGCGGAAAATCGCAGCGATTACCTTCGCACAATCCAACGGTTTTCAGGCGCAGAAATAATTCGCATGCCAGATGCGCGACGCTTTCGAGCGCATCGCGCTGCCCGATACTCACCAGCCATTCGCGCTGGATCGAGTCGGTTACCAGCGATTCCCACCAGAGTGCGCGCAGCAGTTTGGGGTGGGCGTCGCTGATTTCCTCGAATTCGCGGGGTGCGAGACGCGCATATTTGACCGGCGTGATGGCGGATATCGAGTGATCAATCGCGTTCAAAATATAGACATGCAAATCGGCGAGGTCGCCAGGCACGAAAAAGGCCAATATCTGTCTGCGCCCGTCTTCCATCATCTTGTACCGACAAGCCCAGCCGCTGACGAGAAGATTGACGGTGCGGGGCTCTTCGCCTTCGGAAATGATATCCTGTCCGCGATCAACAGAAACGATGCGTCGCGATGCCATTTGATTGATTGCCTCGGCGCTTTCGCCGGCAATGCGCGTGAACGCGTTCAGTTTGGCGATCAGATAATGGCCCGGCTTTTCGTCACTCCCCAGCATGGACGGGTAATTGGACTTATTGTGCTCCGCCGTCCAGCGTTTTGGTCGAATGGATTAGAAATCGCAGAGTAGTGCTGCTCCCCGAGCTTCGGTCGCTTGCGAAGGTCACGACCCCATTTAACTGGCTGGCGAATCCCTGCATCAATTCGGTTCCCAGATCTCGGCCAACGCTTGCGTCGACGTCATAGCCCTGACCATTATCTATAATCGACAGGCTGGCCTCGTCTTTGTTCAACGAGAATGTCATTTCGATTTTGCCGCCCACATTGTCCGGAAAAGCGTGCCGGAAAGAATTAGTAACCGCCTCAACGATAAACAAGGCAAACGGAACCGCCAAGTCGACTGGCAGCGCAAAGTCGTCGGCTCCGCACGAAAGCTCTAGGTTGCGCCTTTCGCGATGGGCGTAACGAAGCTGTTTGCATAACTCGCCCATCAGGGTTTGGACCGTTACCTCCGGCTCTGACGTACTATTGTCTTGTTCGTAAGTAAGGCGGTGGATGAGTGCCAATGCAACGATCCGTGCGCGTGATTGTTTCAGCGCGATCTGAGCGCCCTCATCGGTCATCCGCGCTGCCTGCATGGTCAGCAGGCTGGTGACGATCTGCAGGTTGTTTTTGACGCGGTGATGTACTTCTCGGGTCAGTTCGGTCTTGGCATCGAGCGCGTCGGTCAGCTCGGTGGTCCGGACGTTGATGACTTGCGCCATGTCGTGCAAATCATCGCTCAGCTCGCGCAGTTCCAGCGGCGCATCGGCAAATGCCTCCCGGTTCCCATCAAAACTGCCCTTCGTCATTTCGTCACTGAGTTTGCGAAGCGCTGCCAGCCACCGGATGACCAGGCGGTTGGTCCCGAACCAGATTGCCGCCAATGTAAGGATGATGGCGCCAAGAGGCAGGATGATGCTGGCCCTGAATTGTTCAAGCGCCGTCGCCATGATCTTCGATCTTGGTTCGGCATAGACGACATGCAATTCGTCGCCGCTGATCGACACCACATTATACAGCCATTTTTCGCCCGATGGCGATTTTGCCGTTCCCGTCATTCCGTTGCGCAGGTCGGCTGGAAGGTCGAACGGAAGCGCCTGGCCGCTGCTGGCGACAAGCTCGTCGTTTTTGGAAATGATCGCGATGGAGCCGGTCTTGCTTTCGGGTGCCTCGGCAACCGACTTGGCCAATTTTGAAATTTCGATGCCAGCGCTGAAGGTGCCTGCGAAATTGTTCGCTGCATCCCTTACCGGTATCGCCATGATGATCACCGGAACGCCTGATACGGTTCCAGTCATCGGTTGATTGAGGGTGACGGATTTGGAGACTTTCGTTCGCTCCCACCAAGGCTCGCCGACGAACGAATGGCCTTCGCGAAACGGCAGGATCGAACAGCGTGCCTGTCCGCTTGCGTCGGTTCGGACAAAGTTTACGATCGGATCATATCCGGTAAAGCCGGTCTGCAAGACATCTCTGCACCGTGATGAGATATCCTTGATGTCGGGATTTGCTGCGGCCACCATCAACAGGCGGCTCGTAACCAGAAATGCGTCGCGCTCACGTTCGGCGATTGCCTTCGCGTTGGCGTGTAAGCCGACCATTGCGGCCTGTTGCATATTGCTCCAGCTCGTCATGCCTTGCAATATGCTGGTGACGCTAATCGGTAAGAGTGCCGCGAGCACGACCAACAGCAAACCCTGCCTCAGGCTTATTGATCGTCCTCGAAACAAGTGAACCCCCTTACCCCCGCGAACCCAGTCATGCCGCCGACGACAATAACCCCTTGCCAGCCCCGCTTGCTCTCCATTCTGCTTCGTCCAGTCCGCTAGGGCCATTGATGATGGCGGCCAGCGCCGTACGACCCCGTGCCAGGCGGCTCTTGACTGTTCCCAACGCGCAACCGGCGATTTCTGCGGCTTCTTCGTAACTTGCGCCACCGGCACCGACCAAAAGCAGCATTTCGCGCTGCTCGGCGGGCAGTTGCTGCAACGCCTTTTCAACATCGCTCATATGAATCGCATGTTGCTGGGCTGGTTCCTGCACAAGAATCCGTTCAGCAGCTTCGGGATCCCAGCTCGTCATCCGCGAATTTTTGCGGATCGTCGTGTAAAAATGGTTGCGCAGGATCATGAACATCCAAGCCCGAAAATTGGTGCCGGGCTCGAAACTGTCACGCGCGGCCCATGCTCGCATCATCGCTTCCTGTGCCAAATCGTCGGCCAGTTCGCGGTTGCCGCACAGACCACGGGCGAAGGCGCGCAACGATGGGATAATTTCCTGCAACTGACGCCGGAATTCCGGGGTAGCCGGTTTTCGGCCACCGTCTTCTTCTTGCGGCTCGCTCATGACGGCTTCTTGTCTTTTTCGGCGATGCGCTCGTCCAGCTGGTCCAGCAACGCCAGAAACTCGTCGGGCACAGGCTCTTGAGCAATGCCATCATGCATCTGCCGCAAGGCGGCGGAAATAGGATCGAAATCCGGGTCTACGGCATTCACAAAGCGCATTGGCTTGGTTTCTCTTTTTTTAGATTTCGACAAAATATGCTCCGCCATTTGAAATTCCGACGGTATTGCACGATTTTGCAAGCAATAAGAATTTGCACGCATGTGCCATTTTGACTCCGCCCTCCCGCAATCATAATGCTGTTATAAGACGCTAATCAAAAAAAAGTTCCGCAGGTTCGGAACAAAATTCGCCGAAAAGTGTAATGCCTTTACCAAGTCGAGGAGGAATCATGTCTTTACGAGAGGCGTTAGTCGCCGAATTGCCGTTCCTGCGCCGCTATGCGCGTGCGTTGACCGGCTCCCAGTCGCTTGGCGACGCTGCTGTCCGTGAAATGCTTGAAGCCTTGCTGGAAGCGCCCGATGAGTTCGACTCAGATAAGCCGGTGCGCGCAGAATTGTTCCGCATTTTCCATCGACTCTGGAATCCCGATATGGTCGGAACTCTGGCCTCAAAAGGCCGGAGCGGGGTGATTGCCCAGTTCCCGGTTGCCATGCGTCAAAGTCTGTTGCTGACCGCCGTCGAGGGTTTCAGCGAAGCAGAAGCCGCGAACATTCTCGGTATCGACGCTAGACAGGTCGGCGACCTTGTCGGCGATGCGCGGTCGGCCATCGAGGATGCGCTGTCGGCAGAAGTGCTCATCATCGAGGATGAATCCATTATCGCGATGCACATCAAGCAGATCGTTGAATCGCTCGGCCATACTGTAGTCGGTATCGTCCGCACACACCGCGAGGCCGTTGCTGCCGCCAAAGAAAAGCGGCCTGAGTTGGTACTCGCCGATATAAGCCTTGCCGACGGCTCAAGCGGTATCGATGCGGTCAAGGAAATCCTCGCGGAACAGGATGTGCCCGTGATTTTTATCACTGCCTTCCCCGAGCGCCTCTTAACCGGCTCCCGTCCCGAGCCAACCTATCTCATCACCAAGCCGTTCGAGCCCGAAACGGTGGTCGCCACCATCGGTCAAGCGCTGCTCTTGCACCGCGAGCAGGATGGTGAGAAAAATTCTTCGGCGGCGGGAACCTATTCGGCCGCGTGAAGTTTACTCTTCATACATATACATAAACCCTCGCTGGCAACTCCCATCCCCCTCCCGATTGCCAGCAAATCCAACACCCCGGTCGAACAGGCCGGGGTGTTTTTTTGTTTTGCAAGGGCGGCACGAAAAAGCCCGCAACATAACGTTGCGGGCTTTCACTGCATGAGGTGGAGTTTTTAACGATCCTGCAGCCGGTGCTTCAGATCACTCATCTGGTCATGGCCTGCTTTCACAGACTGATAGCAACGGTCGATCACCGAACGGGTTTCCGGGCTGATGTCACCATCGCCCATCGCCTCTTCGAACTTGTGCTTGATGACATCTTCGCCGCGTTCGACCTCTGCGACCACTGCCTTGTCGTCATTGCCGGTGATGGCACTTTTCAGGCCCATGAAGGCACGATGCGCGCCTGCGGCAATTGAGCCGTCGGTGTTTGGCTCGCCGCCCAGTTCGCGGACATAGGCCTGCAACTGGTCGGCAACAGCGGAGCGTTCATTAGCACGGTCGAAGAAAATCGAGCGATACGAGCTGTTTTCTGCATCTTCCGCAGCCGACCGATAGCCATCTACGCTGTCGATGGTGGTTTTGATCAGGTCGTTGAGGGTGTCGACTTCACGTTCATTGGGGGGCATTTCGATTTCTCCGGGGGTTGGGTTAGGCTTAACAGGCGACTTCCGATGTTGTTTCGCGGCGCCAAGATTATTCTGCCGCTTCCAGGGAACGCCCCGCCGATACGTCGGTGAAATTCGCTGCCGCAAATTCCCAATTGGCCAGCTTGTCGACGAAGGTTTCGAGAAAGCCTTTCCGGTCGCTTTTATAATCGAGATAATAAGCATGCTCCCACAGATCGCAGGTCAGCAGCGCATGCTTGCCATGGGCCAACGGCAGGTCGGCGTCGTGGGTGGACATAATTTCTAGGCCACCGTTCGCGGCGACAAGCCAGACCCAGCCAGACCCGAAATGGCCCACGCCTTCTTCGACGAAGGCCTCTTTGAATGTGTCGAAGTTCTCGAACTCTGCACCAATCGCCGCGAGCACAGCGTTGTCGGATTTCCGGTCATAGTCTGGCGTTAGCGACTGCCACAGGAACGAGTGATTCCAGTGCTGCGCGGCATTGTTGAAAAGCTTTTTGTCGTCAGCGGCCTTTGCGTCAGCTGTCGCCTTGATCACTTCTTCCAGCGCTGCATTCTCATGTGCGGTGCTTTTCACCAGCTCGTTCAACGTATCGACATATTTTTTATGATGCTTGCCGTGATGTGTTTTCATCGTTTCGGCGGAAATATGCGGTTCGAGTGCGTCCTGATTATAGGGCAGCTTGGGCAAGGTAAACATAATTGACCTCATTCATTAGGGGGAAGAAAAAGCGAACCGCTGACCCGGCGCGCTGTTCCATCGCTTACCGAAATGGTGTAAGCGTCTAGGAACTTGTTACGATAAGCTGCGTTCTATCCCCGCAACCCGCCTCGGCGGATTGTTTCGGGGTTAAAAAACGGAATGGCTTTAAAGCACGCAAACATAGCCAATTCCGCCACACATGGACGATCGCGGGGAGGATCTTGCCATTTCGCAGGAGCATTACGCGTGAATAAAATATCGACCGATTTCTCGGCCGCATACGTCCAGGAAGTAAATCTCTTACCCTTGCCGCTTGCAACACTGCCCAATGCAATGGTCGCTTTGGTCGGCCCTTGCGACGCGCGTGCATGCGGGCTTGCGACGTTTACGTGCGATATCATGCAATATGCCAGCTTCTATGAAAGTCGGCACCGGTTTCACCATGTTGCAATCATGCGCGATGGCGAAAAATGCTCGGCGTCGCTGCTGATTAACGAAAATGCGCCAAATGATTACCGCGAAGCCGCGCGCAAGATCAACGAGGCGCGCTTTGACGCGGTCTGGATCCAGCATGAATTCGGCATATTTGGCGGGCCCGACGGCGAATGGATCGTGGATTTCGCCGAACGAATCGCGGCGCCGTTGATCATTACCTTTCACACGATATTGGCCGAGCCGTCCGACAATCAGCGCCGGATCATGCGGCGATTGGTCGGCCTTGCTTCGCGGATGATGGTGATGTCGGACAATGGCCGCAACCTTCTGGCGGAAACTTATGGCGCGTCGCGTGATCGCGTCGATTTGATCGAGCATGGCGCGCCCGACCGGCCGTTTGCCTTGGAGCAGCTCCAGCCTGATACGCCGGTTACGCTTGCGACCTTCGGCTTGATCGGTCCCGGCAAAGGTCTCGAAACCGCGATTGATGCTTTAGCAAAGGTGCGTCCGTATCATCCGAACATCAAATACCGCATCATCGGCGCAACCCATCCGGTGTTGCGTGCGCGCGAAGGCGAGGCTTACCGCGACGGCCTACAGGCGCAGATCCGGCGCTTGGGGCTGGAGAACAATGTCGAATGGGTCGACCGTTTTCTGGACATTGACGAGCTTCTGGCAGAACTCGCCAATTGCCAGATTTACCTGACGCCCTATCCCAATTTGCAACAAAGCACATCGGGGACGCTCAGCTACGCCGTCGCGCTCGGCAAGGCCGTCATCTCGACGCCTTATGTTCATGCCCGCGAATTGCTCGCCAATGATGGCGGTCGTCTTTTTCCAGTGGGCGACAGCGAGACGCTGTCCGGGATCATTCTCGATCTGGTGAGCAGGCCGTCGAAATTACATGCTTTGCAATTACGCGCATACCAGCGCGGCCGCAGGACCATCTGGCCCGAATTTGTCAAATGCTTCGACAATATGGTTAGCCATGCGGTTGTCGCATCGCAGCGCCCGGTAAGACAGGACCGCTTGCGTGCTGTGCCGGGCCTTACCGGCTTTTTCGCCATGATCGACGGCACCGGCATGTTGCAGCATAGCAAAGGCCTGATTCCTGACCGCAACCATGGCTATTGCCTTGACGATAATGTCCGGGCGTTGATGCTGATGAACATAATCGGCGATGCCACCGACGCGCACCATTACCGCACGATGCTGACATTATGTTCGTTTATCCAGCATTGCCATAATCCGGACAACGGGCGTCTGCGTAACTTCATGGGCTATAACCGCAACTGGCTGGAAGAGGCCGGCTCCGAAGATTCGAACGGGCGGGCAGTTTGGTGTTTCGGCCATACCTACCTTTATGCTCCTCTAGCGGAAATTCGCGACTGGGGGCGGCAGATGTTCGAACGCTCGGTCGATCTTATCGCTGACTTGGGATCGCCGCGGACATTGGCATTTGCGGCGCTCGGTGCCGCACTCGTGCTGGAGGTTGACCCCGACCACCGCGCCGCGCGCAAGATGCTCGACCGGACAGGCGTTTTGTTATTCCAGTTGCTCAAGGCTTCGAGCCGCCCCGATTGGACCTGGTTTGAAACTGTGTTGGGCTATGACAATCCGCGTATGCCCGAGGCGCTGCTTCGGGCAGGCCAACATTTCGGCAATGACGAGTGGACTGAAACCGCCATCGATGCCCTGCGCTGGATCAACCGGATGCAGAGCGGCGAAGGCGGATTTTTCCGGCCTATTGGTTCCGACGGCTTTGGCAAGGCGCTCGACCACCTGCCTTTTGACCAGCAGCCGCTGGAGGCTTGGTCGGCAATCGATGCCTGCGCGACCGCCAACGAAATCAGGCCGTCGCGCGAATGGGCACATCATGCCCGGATGGCGATGGCGTGGTTCCATGGTGCCAACGACCGGAACGTCTTACTCGCAGATGTTGCAACGGGCACCTGTTGCGACGGCATAACAAGGCAGGGCGTGAACCAGAATCGGGGAGCCGAGTCGATATTGGCATATCAACTTGGCTATTATGGATTTATGCGGCTCGCGAATATCAACGGAATGGATGTGGCTAACGATGAACGAAATGAGCATGACATCGGAAACGCTGCTGGACATTCACGATTTGAAGCTGAGCGCCGATCCGAGCCTGGTCGTCCTTCGCCCTTTCCATCTCAGCTGGCAGGGTAATAGCGCCGAACCGTCGCGTGCGCAGCGGCTCGTCGACGATGTGCTTGAGCTCGACGAACTTGTGGTCGAAGAAAATCTCCGCCGGGTGATGGTCGATTTCGAGCAGCGCCACTGGCAGACCGAAACGATATTCCACCAGCGATGTGTCGAGTTGAGCCAAATCATACAGCTCGACCTTGCCAGCATTTCGATGGCGCGCAAATTGCTGATCGGTGCCTATTTCTGCCATGAATATAGTTATGCGGCAGCTGCGTTGATGAACCCGAGTATTGTCGCACATCCCGATCAGACCGGAGTCGCGCGCGGGCAAAAACGCTTCATCATGTCGATGCGCGCGGTGGGCGAGGGGCATATTTCCTCGGTGGCGTTCCGCGAGGGCATCATCTCCAAACGCAAGGGCTATACGCTCTGGCCGCAGCAGGAAGTGGTGATGGCGATGTCCGGTGATGGTCATCTCGACGGCAATTCCGATGTTGTGCACGTCAAACGTCACACCGATAGCACACTCAACAACTCGGTCCTTTTCCCCCTAACCGAAGCGCAGAAAAATGGCATCGAAGACCTGCGGCTGGTCTGTTTCTGCGACGATGAAACGGGGGAAAAAACCTATTACGGCACCTACACCGCGTATAGTGGGCGGGAAATCCGCTCCGAGCTGATGATTACCAAGGACTTCCGCTCGTTCGAGCTCCGACCCATTATCGGGCGCGCCGGTCGCAACAAGGGCATGGCGCTATTCCCGCGCAAATGCGGTGGCAGTTACATGATGCTGGGGCGGCAGGACGGGAAGAATTTATACGTGATGCGCTCGGACGATGTGACGACTTGGGACGACGAAGGAACATTGGTACTCGAACCAAAATTCCCGTGGGAGTTCGTCCAGATCGGCAATTGTGGCAGCCCGATATTGTGCGACGAGGGCTGGTTGGTACTGACCCACGGGGTTGGACCGGTGCGTAAATATGCCATTGGGGCGATATTGCTCGACCGCGATGATCCGACGAAACTGCTTGGGCGTACTGAAGAACCGATACTGACGGCGTCAGAGGGTGACCGCGAAGGCTATGTGCCTAATGTCGTCTACACTTGCGGTGCGATGATGCAGGGTCGCGACCTCTATATTCCATTCGGGATATCCGACAGTGCGATAGGTTTTGCGTCGGTGCCGATTTCTCGCCTGTTGAAGCATATGGTGTGACCACATTGCGTTTCACGGATCAATATGCCTCAAGCATAAGCTGTGGCAAACAATTGCGCTATGTGGCCCGCTGCATTGCGCTGGCGGTACCCCTGCCGACGAATGAAAGATAAAGGGCAGGATGCTGCATCGTAGGTTATCCCCTAATGGAACTGCGCCGCATGGCTATTGGCTTGAATCGGTAGATGGTCATCCTGCGGCCATCGACGATGCGCCGACGCATCCTTCAAGCGCCGATTTCGAACTGATCGCCGATAACCTGCCTGTGCTGTGCTGGATCGCGCGCGGTGATGGGTATATCTTCTGGTACAACCGTCGCTGGCACGATTATTGCGGGTCCACCCCGCAAGCCATGGAAGGCTGGGGCTGGCAAAGCGTCCACGATCCCGAAGAACTGCCGGGGGTGATGACGCGCTGGCAGAATTCCATCGCCACCGGAAAGCCGTTTGAGATGGTCTTTCCGCTGCGTGGTTCGGATGGCGCATTCCGCCGCTTTCTCACACGTATCGTACCGGTAACGAATGATGATGGGGCCGTCGTTCGCTGGATTGGCACGAACACCGAAGTTGAAAGCCAGCTCAATGCCGAGGCCGCGCTGGAAGCGAGCGAGGCGAAATTGCGGGTGCTCACCGATGCGATGCCGCAGATGATATGGTCGACATTACCTGACGGCCATCACGATTATTACAATGCCCGTTGGTATGAGTTTACCGGCGTGCCTTACGGGTCGACTGACGGCGAAGGTTGGAACGATATGTTCCACGCGGAGGATCAAGAGCGCGCCTGGGCACGCTGGCGGCATAGTCTGGAGACAGGCGAGCCTTATGAGATCGAATATCGCCTGCGCCACCATAGCGGCCAATATCGCTGGACGCTGGGCCGCGCGTTGCCGGTTCGTAACGCGGCGGGTCAGATTACCCGCTGGATCGGAACGTGCACCGATATCGACGATGCCAAGCGCGATGCAGCATTAACCGAATTGATCAGCCGCGAACTCAGCCACCGGATAAAGAACATTTTTGCGGTTATCGCCGGCCTGATCGGAATTTCGGCTCCGAAGAGCGGGGAAGCAGCGGCTTATGCAAAAGAAGTGGCCGGCCGCATTGCCGCGCTTGGCCGTGCGCATAATTTTGCCCGGCCGCACGGACCCGAGTCATCGGTGCACCAGAATTTCGGCGGGCTTCACGGACTATTGGCCGAGTTGATGACGCCGTATGACCGCGCGAGCGACCGCCAATTTGATATTTCGGGCGACGATGTGCCGATCAGCGACCGCAGCGCCACGCCGCTTGCCTTGTTGATCCACGAGCTTGCCACCAATGCCGTCAAATATGGCGCGTTTTCATCGGGCGAAGGGCGGATTGCCATCGCGTCACAAGAAACCCCGGATGCTGTCGTTATCGTCTGGACCGAAACTGGCGGGCCAGAAATCGCCGCACCGCCCGCACAGGCGGGTTTTGGAACGCAATTGTCCGATATCAGCATCGTCAGTCAGCTAGGAGGCGATTTGCGACGCGACTGGCGATGCGAAGGGCTTGCGGTGCACATCACGATACCCAAAGCGCATCTTTAGCCACTATCAGCCGCGTTTTTCATACTCGGTCGCAAACAGCCGCACCGAGGGAGGCGGGCTGGCAGGTTCTCCCAAGCGATGTTTGACGAGAAAATCGAGTACAGTTTCGATAAAGTCCTCGTCTACCGGTTTCGATAGTACGCCAATCGTGCCTTTGATGCCGTCGCCCAGCTGGGCCGCGTTGGCGGTCAGGAACAGCACCGTCGTGCCGTGCTCCTCACTCAGCTTTGCGCCGATTTGAGGCCCGGTATGGCCGTCGCGCAGATTGAGATCGACAAGGGCGATATCGGGTTTTTCCTGCGCCAGCCGTTCAGCAGTGGTCGCATCGGGGGCAATGCCGATAACATCGAACCCCATGTTCGACATGATTTGCCGAAGGTTCAGGGCGACGATGAATTCGTCTTCTACAATGAGGATGCGTTTATCTGTCATGTCTGTTCTCAAGCCATTCAACGGCAAAAAAGCAGCTTGGTTCCCCGGTTTGAGGATTTTACTTTCAACTATGCTTGGCGTTAAACCGGCACCGCAATCTGCTTGCTGCCGAATACCGATTGCCAGTTCTCGATTTCGGTTACGACGATATCGTCGATCGTGTGCGCCAATGCCGCGACTTGCGTGTAGCTCAGTTGGCCCTCGGGAGCCTTGAGCAAGGTCGTGATCCGCGTCTCGACCTCTGCGAGCTTTTCGGCAGTGATTTCGGAGATCGAGGCAAAGCGTTCGAAATCGCCGAAATAGCGGATACCGGCCAGCGCTCCGCCAAGCGCGGGAAGCGAGACGCCCAGGAAAGTGAAAATCTTGGAAAGACTGTAAGGCACGTTGGCAGAAATCAGCCCCGCATACGATGCCGCGAGCAGTGCCAAATAGGTCGCCACAGACAGAATTGCCAGTTTGAACAGCAGTTCAGACAACCCGTCTAATCCGTGATGCACCCGCGCCAATCGGTGCGCCTTGCCCTCGTGGTAAATCCGCTGGCTTGAGGCGTGTTGCCGAAGCAACGTGTCGAGCACTGCGTGCAAATAGGCGTGGTCGATCCTGACCGCTGGCAGGCCCAATTCGCGCAGCACCTCGCGCGCGTAAAATTCTGGCCATTCGGTGTCGGCTCCGCGCGGCCAGCGCCCTGATGACCTCGCTACGCCCAACAGGAGCATGATCGGCGCATGGCGGAAATATTCGGCCACGCGGCGCGTTTCGAACCAGCGTCCGTGCCACTTCTTGCGGCGGCCGATTGCGGTGATGGCGACTATCATTCCCAATAGGATGAATTCGGTCAGTGCGAACGGCCATTTTGCGTTGACAATAGTCATCGGCAAATAAGCGACACCTGCAATAATCGCGAGCGCGGACAAGATGAAATTCATCGTCATGCCGCCGCGATAGGCATCGGACAGATAGGTCGATAACCCGTCGGCCCAAGCAAAGCGTTGCAAAATTTGCGTCTGCACCTGATCGGTGAATGCGGTATCGCCTCCGGGTAAAGCGCGCGCTGCTGCAAGCAAATGCGCGCCGCTATGCCCGGTCACATTTTCGGGGCGTTCGTAATGTTGCTTCAACCTGGCGAATTTCTCCCGCATTTTCTGCCCGCCGAATAAAGCTTCGACTCGTCGGTAGGCGTGAAAGCGACGCGCGCTGGTCTCGTGCCATTGCTCGGTGTGGAAATCGATGGCGCGCTCGTTCTGGTCGGTTTCGGGCGGGTTGAACAGGCTGCCGATAAAGTCTTCCATCGCGGTGCTGTTTTCGAGATGCTCCGTGCCGCCCAACACAAACAGATCCTCTGGGGTCCGCAGTATCGCAACCTTACCGGGCGCGCTGGCGTCAATCCAGATAACCGGCGTCCCGGCATCGACAGCCGACGCGATGGTATGCCGCGTGCCGCCGATCCCGCCGGGAGCTATGCCGTCCCAGATGGCAACCAGCGCGTCAGACTGTTCGATCATCACCCGTCCCGCAGCGGCGGCGCGGCCAGATGCGAGGTCTGAGAAACGGCGTGTCGAAATCAAATCGGCGCCGGCGTCCAGCATGACACGGTGCGCAGCCTCGATCGCTGTGTCGGCCTCTGCGAGCTCGAACAGCCGGGCACCCGCCGCGACTTCGCGGATGTGGCTGGCCCGTTTCACCAGTTCCGGATCGCCCACCGGCAAACCTTTTAACAGCGCATCGAATTCCGCGACCGTGGTCGGGTCGGCATTGATCGCAATATTGAGATCGAGGCCAAAGGGCAGCGGTGCGCTTATCTCCCAGCCGCGCGCTGTTGCCTGGTCGACCGCCATCAAGTCGGCGCCATGCGCGAGCAGCGAGAACAGCCTTGTGGTTGCGCTGCCTTCATTCTGCCTTTGAGTAACAACATCGGCTGCGTCGAACAAACCTGCCAGCGACTTCGCTACAGCGTCGCGATTGGCGGCGAAAGCTGGATTGCTCTCGCGATGGCCGGTAATTGCAAGGCACAGACGGGGCAGCGGCAGCCCTAAATTTTCCGGAATCCGCGCTGTCTTTTTTGCCATCGCCACATCGTAACGCCGGCTTTTGCAGCAGCAAGCACAATATGTTACAAATTCAGGCAAATATGACCTAAGCATATTTTCGGCCAAGGGGGCAATGTTGACCGACGCGGACGTGGCAGACAATGGATCGAAGCCCGCAGGAAGCACAATCTTCCTGAGCTACGCGCGTGCGGACCAGAAACGGGCTTTGCCGGTCATCAAGATATTGGAAGCGGCGGGCTATTCGGTGTGGTGGGATGGGTTGCTCGAACCCGGCGAACGTTTTTCGCGCACCACCGAGGACGCGCTTGAACGCGCCAAGGCGGTCATCGTGCTCTGGTCGAAGACCTCGACTGCATCGCATTGGGTGCATGACGAGGCAACGCGCGGACGTGATCGGCGTTGTCTGGTGCCTGTTTCAATCGACGGCTGTGAAGCGCCGCTGGGGTTCAGGCAATTCCAGGTGATCGATATTTCGAAGGCCAGGACGACACCGCAAGCGCCAGCCTATCAGGCCGTGTTACGGTCAGTAGCTGCATTGCACGACCGGCCATATGAGGCACCGCCCGCCGGGTCGTTTGCTGCACCGACCATAAGCCGCCGGATTGCAATCGGCGGCGGCGCGGCGGTGCTGGTTGCAGGCGGTGCAGCTGCCTGGCTGACCGGACTGATCGGCGGCAGTTCGGTTTCGGCCACGAGCGTCGCAGTGCTGCCCTTCGCCAATTTGAGCGGCGATCCGGAGCAGGTCTATTTTTCCGATGGGCTGGCCGCTGAAATCCGTTCGCAACTGGCCCGTAACGAATTGCTGCAGGTGGCGGCCCAAGCGTCATCCAACATGTTTCGCGAGCGCGCCGATGATGCCCGCACGATATCGCGCAAATTGCGCGTCGCTTATTATCTCGACGGCAACGTCAGGCGCGCAGGCGATGTCGTGAAGGTTTCTGCCGAGCTCATCAATGGCAAGACCGGCAGTGCCGAGTGGGAAGAGAGTTTCGAGCGGCCCATCGCCAATATCTTCGCGGTGCAAAGCGAGATCGCAATGCATGTTGCCAGCGCCTTGTCGGTTGAAATCGATCCCGACCGCGCCAAAACCGCCGATGCAAAGCAGCTTGGCGGAACCAAGAGCGTTGTTGCGTTCGATGCTTACCTGCGCGGCAAAGACCTTTATGACGCAGGCATCGATGAGGCCAGCGACCGGCAGGCGTTGGCGAAGTTTGACGAGGCAATCGCGGCTGACGGTCAATACGCAGCGGCACATGCGGCGCGCTCGCGTGCGTTGTCGGTGATCGCAAACCTCTACGCCGCAGGGGCGGAACGAAGGGACCTGTTCGATCTGGCGGTAGTCGCCGGGCGGCGTGCAGTCGCGTTAGCCCCCGAATTTGCCGAAGCGCATTCAGCCTTGGGCTTTGCACTTGGATTTGGTCAGCTAAACATGAAAGCGGCGCGGCCGTCCTACGAAAAATCATATGCTTTGGGCCGCGGTGATGCCGACGTGTTGAGCCGGTACGCGGTGTTCCGGTCCCGGTTCGCAGATTACGCGCCTGCGAACCAGGCAATACTGCAATCCTCAGCGCTTGATCCGCTAAACGCACGCACATTCAGGTCGATTGGCGATATAAGCTATGGCGCCGGGCGTTATGACGAGGCGATTGCCGCATATGAAAAAGCACTTTCACTCAATTCCAAACTGGGTGGTGTGCAGGGCGCGATAGGCTTTGCTAAGCTGATGCAAGGAAAATTGGCGGAAGCCGAAACGGCATTCGCTGCCGATGCTGGCAGGGAACGGCAGTTGGTCGGAGTAGCGCTCATCCAACATCGCAAGGGCAACAGCGTTGCGGCAGAAGCGGCTTTGATGCAAATGCGCGAGGCGTTCGGTGAGAAAGTCATTACCAATATGCTCAGATCTACGCCCAATGGGGCGAAGCGGACAAGGCCGTTGCCGAACTGGAACAGGCGCGCTTAAAGGACGATAGCGGACTGATCATGATGTATAATGATCCGCTGCTTGAACCGTTACGGAAACGCCCAGAATTTTCCAGTTTGCTAAAGTCGCTGGGTTTCGTGTAACTTCATGTTTCCACCAACATAGGGGGTAGAGAAAATGCGTAAAATGTTGACGACTGCCATGTTGCTCATAGCGCCACTGGCATTGGCTGCCTGCGGTGAAAAGGCCGAAGAGGCTGCGCCGGTTGGGAGTAGCGCCGAGGAAGTCGCTGTTGAACCGGCAGCTGATGCAACCGCGACCGCTGAAAAGACGGATGACGCGATGGCACCTGCTGATGCCGCCGCTACGGCTGGCGAAGAAGCGGCGACCACAGCGCCCGATCCCAAGACCGGCCCTATCGAGCGCTAAATAATTCTCGAAATACGGCGGCTGTCCTGGCGGATAGTCGCCGTTTTCATTTGCGGCGGGTAAAACCCGCGGGCGCCGTTCGTTTCTGCCTGTCGATCCAGTCAATATAGGCCGACACCCGGGTGTAAGCCGCTGGCATGTCCTTGTAGGCGCAGCCATAGCCGTTCGACACAATCCCCACCAAAACCTTTTGGCTGCCTCTTTGCCGTACCAACGGCCCCCCGCTGTCGCCCTGACATAAATCGCGGCCGGTACGTGCCGCGCCGATGCAAACCATTCCCGGCCCCCAATGCGGATAATGCGGCCGGCAGTTTGCATCGCCAATATATTTGAGCTTCGCCTCCTGTAAATCCGAAGGGTTGCGTTGAATAACGTCATTGACGCCAAGCCTTGATGCGCTGGCCAATCGCGCCCACCATCGCCGGATTGCGTGGGGCCTGCCAACCCCATCCGGTCACCCAGACATCCTCGTTCAAATATAGCGGATTCTGCAGGAGATTGCAGCGGTATCTTTTTCAATCTCCCGCCTAAACGCACCGTCTGCCCGCGCTCTTTGACTTTGATCAGCGCGATGTCGTGGACCTGCGTGTCTGCCGAATAGCCGCCATGCACGACAATCCGCTCCATCTCGTAGACTGCGCCGCCTGCGGTGATATTCTGCGTCCCCATGCGAACGCGCCGGTCGCGAAAAAGATTGCCGGTAACGCCATCTGACAGTGCGATATTCAGCACGGGAACGCAATGCGCGGCGGTCAATATCCAACCATCGCCAATATACGCGCCGCCGCATTTGTGGGCGAGTTCATGCGGTTCGCGGACGTCCAGATATAGCTTGTCCCTGTGTCCGGGCGGGAGGGCCCTGTCCTTGATCTTCTCAGCTTCGCTATACGTCGATTGGGTCGAAAAAATCTGAACCTGCCAGGGCACCGTCCCATCTTTCGCACGATAGCCGCGAACAACCCGGACTTGAGTAGGAGTCCGTTCTTCATCACCTGCTTCAGTGTCAGTTTCTGGCGGGCTGACGCTGTCGGGCATTTCTTCGTCGGCCGCCGTCACATTCTGGGCGTTTGCCGACGTCGGCCACAACGGCAATAACAGCAGAAGGATGAAGAGCAGCCGCATCAGGCGATGTCTTTCATGTCAGGCGTGTTTCACATTGTAGCGGCTTACACTGGCGCAGGCTACCCTTCGGCCAATTTACACGCGATCTGCCGGTAAAGCCAATCCTTTGACTGCGCGTCGGCGAAGCTGTGCGACGCAGTATCGAACGATTCCAGCGAGCAATTATCCGCATTCCTGACAGCGTCGAACAGGCCGGTTTTCCATGACGCCATGAAGGCAAGCGCTGTGGTGTCGCGCGCAGCGATCAGGACATGGACGGGGCGGTTCATACCCGACAAAGCGCCCGCTAGGCGCTGGGCAAGTCCGCTTGGTTCCTCTTTTTGCGCCGCTTTCATCAGGCCGCCCGCCATTTTACCGAGGTCGATTTTGCCGGACAGCAGATCGATCAGGCTACGCGGGTTTTTCAGCCTTGCCCAGTAACGTGCGCGAATTGCGGCGGCGCTGGGCGGGGTGGGAACATCTTCGCCAGTCGCAGCAGTTTCGATGACCCACGGATTTGCAAGAATCAGCCCGTCGATGGCAAGATCAGACTGAAACAGTGCTAATGAAGTTGCGGCGTCGCAATTGCCGAATGCGACCAGGCGTTCGATCTGGGGAGCCTTCGCGCGAAACGCCGTTACGGCGGCGGCAAGATCATTCGCGCTGCTTTCAAAGCCGCCATTCACGCCCTCGCTATCGCCAACGCCGCGCCGGTCATATCGAAACACCGGATAGCCCAGATTGGCGAAATGCTGTGCCATTGCGGCTTGGCCGGCATAAGCGCCGCTGCGGATTTCATTGCCGCCGCTCACGATCAGCAGGCCGGTGGCTCCATCAGCCTCGTCGAGCGTTCCGACCAAGCGGTCGGCGCAGCATTCAAAATCGATCACCCGCCGCACGATGCGCTCCAACGGTCAAGTTCGGCGGCGAGCGCGGCCGACATTTCGGCACTGTCCTGCGGCTCGGCGCGCAGCCAGAGCGGCGTGCCCGCAACGTCCGCCAGCGCCGCTTCGTGGATGTCAGCAACCGCGCACCGGCTCGGCTTTGTCAAGTGCATCGACCATCGCGGACCCAAGCATATTGCCGGACAATTCGAGCGGCCCGGATTTTGCGGCAGCCATGAGATGTTCGATGGTGAGAACATTCCCGCCTTCCTTTTCGGCGGCGACCCGCGTGCGCAGCATGGTCTTCAGCAACGATCCGCCCTTGACCGGTGCCAGCCGCCAATGCGGAAGTTGCGGCTGGTCGATCGATCAGGCGACCCCCCGCGGATCGAGGCAATATGCGTTGCGCCTAACTGTGCAGCCGCCGTTTCGACCGCTCCCTGCCATGTGTCCAGCGTCTGCACCGACAGGTCAGCAACACTCTCATTGCAACCGGGCAAGTCGGGAAGGAACGTCCGCACCCCCGAACCGGCCAGCGCCCGCATCGCCTCTATTAGCATCCGCCGGACGCGGTTCATCTCGTCGAACAGCGGCGGGACGATCAGGATGACCGCGCTGGCCCCCGCATCGCCAAAGCTCAGGCAATATTCGCGTTGCCCGCCAAATTCATAATGCAGATGGACAGGCGCAGGCCTCACCCCTCGGACTTGGCCCGGGCAAAGGCGACCAGATTGCCGAATGTGGCGAACAGTTCGCCATCGACATCGTCATCGTCGATCATGATGTCGAGCCTGTCCTCCATTTCGGTGAGCAAGCCCGCAACCGCCATCGAATCGAGTTCGGGCAATGCACCGAACAATTCGGTTTCATCGTCCATTGCCGCAACCTGCACCTCCGATAATCCAAGGACATCGGACAGGATTGCGCGGACGGTATCTTCTATTTTGTCAGACATGTCGTGCTTTCAGTTCGCATCGAGCCCATCGACTGCCTCCAAGGCAGGCGCTCTCACGCGGCGTTGCGGCGCATTTGCCGCAAATGTACGCTCGCAATCAAGGGCCAATTGGCGATATGGTTCGGCCAGAACAGGTCGAGGCGATAGCGCGGACGCACATTTTCCATCCAGTCGAGCTTATATCGGTCGCTGCCGGTGCCAAAATCGATCTCGTCGACATGATCGACATCGATAACATGCTGGAACAAGGCGGCGGAGAGCAACGTCCCCGGCGAAAATTCCAGATGCCGTTCGTCATGCGCCAATTTGTGGATGAGCGCAGTGCCATTTTCCACGGTCCAGAATTGCGCCGCAACCGGCTGGCCATCGATATAGGCGAGGCCGATCCGCAAAGCGCCAGCGGCGCTCTCTTGGCTTGCGAGTTGCTTCAAAAAATCGGGATTGCCCTCATGCGGTTTCCAGCTTCGCGCATAGACTTTTTCATAGTCACGCCAGCTAGCTTCCGAAAATTCGGTCTCGATCCGCGTCGAAACCACGCCTTTTTTGCCCTTGCGCTTGACGGTGTTCTTGAGTTGACCGGGGCGGCTTTCCCAATATTGGTCGAACGACCGGCCACCCAGTTTCAGATAATGATTTTCGTCACATTCGGTCATCTCGACCACCCAGCCCGATGCCTCGAACGCCGCCGCGATCTGGCTTGCCGATCCATCTTCGTCAGGCACTGGTGCCAGTGTCAGCCGCCTTGTCCGGTCACGCGCAGTCGCCGCGAGTTGGCGCAGCAAGGACAGCCGTGTCACTTCGTCATAAGCGCCACCAAAAATAGGCCGCCAGGTGAAGTTGTACCAGTTGGCCAGCGCGCCATATTGCCCGCCAGCGAGCTGCATCAAAGGCATCCAGGCATCGGCCCCGCCCTCCTGCGCGCGGAGCAGGAGCGGCGCGCGGTCGCGCAACGCCATGCGGTGCAGCTGGTCGAGCCATTCGAGCCGGTCGAACAGGCACTGCTGCCGTTCGCGGTCCAGCCCACCACGCGCCGCAGCTTGCGCGGTGAGGAAATTATCGTGATATTCACCTTTTACCGGCAAATAGCTGACCCCTGACATGCCCTAATTCCTTGAAGTAATGCCCTAATGACGACCGACTTGCCAGTGTTTCCGCTCGACCACCTGCCCCTGTTTGGGGAGGCCACCGCGCCTGCGCTCATCATCCGTGACAAGGTCTTTAGCTACGAGGAGTTAAATCTCCGTATCGGTCGGCTTGCGGCGTGGCTGGCGGGGCAGGGGTTGGTTCCTGGCGACCGCGTGGCGACGTGGCTTGGCAAGGGCGAAATAGCCTGCCTGATGCCGCTTGCGGCGGTACGCGCGGGGCTGGTGCACGTACCGGTCAACCCGCTGCTAAAGGCGGCGCAGGTCGGGCATATTATGGAAGACAGCGGCGCACGGGTGTTGATTACCAATCAGGGTCGGGCGACTAGTTTGGCACCACCCACCCCAAATCCGTTCGTGTCGAGCGCGGTCGAGGCATCTATCGGCCAGCGCCAGTGCTCACGGTGACTAAACCCCGACCCTGCAACCCCTCGACAGGAGACGGGGATTACAATGTTGCTGATGAAAATGACGTCTTGGCCATCTTACAACGACAGCCCGCCAAAACTCCCCCCACTCCCGACCAGCACAAACCCCGATACCCTTGCGGCTATCCTCTACACCAGCGGCTCCACCGGTCGCCCCAAGGGCGTTATGCTCTCCCACGCCAACCTCGCGCTCGGCGCAGTCAGTGTGGCGCAATATCTGGGACTCCAGCCCGACGATAAAACGCTCGCCGTCCTGCCCTTGAGTTTCGACTACGGCCAGAACCAATTGCTGAGCACATGGCGGGCCGGGGGCTGCGTGGTGCCGCTTGACTATCTCACGCCGCGCGATGTCATCAAGGCGTGCGACAAACACAAAATCACCACGCTCGCCGCCGTCCCGCCCTTATGGGTCCAGCTAGCCGAGCAAGACTGGCCCGCCACAGCCGTGGAAAACATGCGGCGTTTGACCAATAGCGGCGGCGCACTGACCCCGAGCTTGGTCAAAATGCTGCGCAGCATTTTTTGCAGCAAAACCCGGATTTTCGCGATGTACGGACTTACCGAAGCCTTCCGCTCGACCTATCTCGACCCAGCCCTGATCGACGCCAACCCGACCAGCATGGGCAAGGGCATCCCCTTCGCCGAAATCATGGTCGTGGCCCCGGACGGCAGCGAAGCCGCGCCCGATGAACCCGGCGAACTGGTCCATGCGGGGCCGTTGGTGGCGCAAGGTTACTGGCAGGACGAAGCCCGCACCGCCGAACGCTTCAAACCCGCGCCAGCGTTTTCGAAATATGGCGGCCATAGCCGTCTGGTCCGGCGACACCGTCCGCCGCGACGCCGACGGCCTCCTCTATTTCGTCGGCCGAGACGACGCGATGATCAAAACCAGCGGCAACCGGGTCAGCCCCACCGAAATCGAAGAAGCCGCCGTCGAAAGCGGGCTAGTAGCAGAAGCCTGCGCGCTAGGTCGCAAAGACGAACGGCTGGGCGCGGCGATTGTGCTGTTCGTGCGGGGGAACGGAGATGATGAGGGGCTGAAGACGCATCTGAAGGCGACCCTGCCCAATTTCATGCAGCCAGCGGAGGTGGTGTGGCTTGGGGCGTTTCCGAAGAGCGCGAACGGTAAACTGGATCGCAACCAATTGGCTGCTAGCCTTACGCAATGAAAGCAACCGGCCCCATACCCGCTGGCTATAGCGCGCTGGACGGCGAACTCGCGATTGGCGGGGTGACGGCGTCTGCGTTGGTGGAGCACGCTGGGGATACGCCGTTGTTTGTTTATTCCGCCGATCATTTGCGCCAACGCGTTGCGGATTTGCGCGCCACAATGCCGCAGCGGCTGGCGATCCATTATGCGATGAAGGGCAATCCCTTTGCGCCCGTGCTGGCGCTGATGAACGGGTTGGTGGACGGCTTCGATGTGGCGTCGGGCGGGGAATTAGAACTGGCGCTCTCGGCAGGGGTCGATGCGGCGCGGATCAGCTTTGCCGGGCCCGGCAAGCGCGACCGCGAGCTGGAGCGCGCGATTTCGCTCGGTGTGTCGCTCAACGCCGAAAGCGAAGGCGAGGTTGAACGTGCCATCGCCATCGGCGCGAAACTTGGCAGGACGCCACGTCTGGCGGTCCGAGTGAACCCAAGCTTCGACCTTAAAGGCTCTGGCATGAAAATGGGCGGCGGGGCCAAGCAGTTCGGGGTTGATGCCGAGCGCGTCCCCGTTTTGGTCAAGCGCATCATCGAATGCGGCGCCGAGTGGCGGGGCTTTCATATTTATGCCGGTTCACAAGCTCTCTCCGCCGATGCCATCATCGCGATGCAGGCACAGACTCTGGCGCTGACGGCAGAATTGACCGAAGCGATTGGCGTATCGCCGCCGCATGTCAATCTGGGCGGAGGGTTCGGCATTCCCTATTTTCCGGGCGACGAACCAGTCGATATCAAGGCCGTCGGCGCTGCGTTGGGCGAAGCATTTGATGCGCTCCCTGCCAGCCTTGCCAACACGCATTTCTGCATCGAACTCGGTCGTTATCTGGTCGGCGAGGCGGGCGTTTACCTGACCCGCATCATCGACCGCAAGATCAGCCACGGCGAGACTTTCCTCATCACCGATGGCGGGCTTCATCATCAGCTCGCCGCGAGCGGTAATTTCGGCACGGTCATCCGCCGCAATTATCCTGTGGCGATTGCCAACAAGTTTGGCGCGGAACCGGATGAAGTCGCGTCGATCGTCGGTTGCCTCTGCACTCCGCTCGACAAGCTATCGGACCAAGCGCATCTGCCACGCGCCGATGTCGGCGATTTGGTCGCGATATTCTGTGCAGGCGCTTATGGTGCAAGCGCTAGCCCCGCCAATTTCCTCGGCCAAGGTCCGGCGAAAGAAATGTTAATCTAGAAAACCGCAGTGCTGAGTCTGTCGAAGCACGCCTGGCGGGCAAGCGCCCTTCGACAGGCTCAGGGCTAAGGTCAATGTTAACCCTTGCCGTTGTCGGCGGGCCCGCCGACCAGCACAAACCGCCGGTCGCAATAGCCGCAATCGACATAGCCTTTCTCGTCGATCTGCAACCAGACTTTCGGATGCCCCAACGCGGCAGGAATGTCGCCGCTGCCATCGCAGGCGATGCGGGCTTCGCGGACTCTAATAGTTTCGGGTTCGAATGTGCTCATGCCGCGCGCTTAGCAAAGGCTTGGCAGCCTAGCAACGGCTCAGAAATAGTTAAGCGTGATGGTCCAGGTGCCAGTATATTTGCCCGGAGCCTGATTGGCCGCGACATCAAGCGTCGCGCCGACCGGAAAAGCGAAAACGCCGGTCGCCGAGTTGATCCGGAACCGTTGCGGGTTCGTGGTCAGCACTGCCGTCGGCGTACTACCCACGACAAAGGTATGTACGCGCATGGGCAGGCCAGGGCCGACAATCAAGATGCTGTTCGAACCCAGCGAGACATCGACGCGCTGATTGTTGGTGCCGCGTCCGGCAAAGCTGGCTGGTTTGTGCCCGCCGCCATTGGCCAGAATGGTCACCTCCCGTGCTGGTTCTGGTGCCATTGGGGGCGACCGTTACAGTGCCAGCCGTCGTTCCGCGGATGACATTTCCGAAATCGAGATTGTCGTCGATGACGAAAGAAAGCGGGCGCACGATGGTGATTTCTGCGGTCGCGATTTCGCTGTCGGCCATTGCCGGGGTCGCGCCAAGTGCTGCCGCCACCAAGGCACTGGTGCCCAGCACCTTCCAATCGTTGTAATTTCCCCCAAGCATCTATCGGTGGTTATACAAACGGCGTTAAAAAGCATTTAACCGAGACGGCGATTGTCACTGGTAATCAAGTGTCGCGTTGAATGTTCCGGTATATCGGCCGGCAGGCTGGTTGGCACCCACGGTCAATCGCGCGCCGACCCGAAACCAGAATACACCGTTCAGTGGCAGGATGATGTAGTTCGGCGATGCCCCGAGCTGCAACAATGTTCCTTGCGGATCGATGGTCCAGTTGTCGACGGTCATCGCGGGTCCGGGGCCGGTAAGCGTTATATTGTTTGGCGTAATCCGGATGCGGACACGCTGAAGAACCGTCCCCATCCCAGCAAAGCGTGCGGCCTGATGGTCGTTGCCGACAAGAACGGCGCCACCAGTCGCGGTACGAACGCCCAGGGGTGTCAGGGTCACGCGCGACACCGCATTGCTGGGGATGATATCGCCGAAATCGAGCGAGTCGACTTCGATGAAGGACAGCGGACGGACGATGGCGATCTGTGCGTCACCCGACATGGTTTCCGCGCTGGCCGAAGGCGACAATATTGCAGCCAAAGCTAGGCCCAAGCCTAATTTGGCCGCCAAAAGAGATAGTGCCCCACGCATTTCGCCTGCCATAGCTTTGGCGGCAATAAGAAATGGCAACTGCTTTGGGTTAATGAAAGCGCCGCATTTGTTTACCTTCCGCCATGGCCAAGGATGAATTGCGCGCGCTGGCCCGCTCGGCTATCGGACAAATATGTCTGACCAAGCCATTGCAATCCGCAACCTTTCAAAAACCTACGCGGGCGGCAAGCGTGCGCTCGACGATGTCAGTTTCGATGTCGCGCAAGGGTCGATTTTCGGCCTTCTCGGTCCCAATGGCGCGGGCAAGTCGACGTTAATCAATATCCTGTCCGGAATGGTGATGAAGACCAGTGGGCAGGCGGTGGTCTGGGGCTTCGACATCGACGCTAACCCGCGCAACGCCAAAGCGTCGATTGGCATCGTGCCGCAGGAGATCGTGTTTGACCCTTTCTTTACGCCGCTAGAGACCCTCGAACTGGTCGCCGGGCTTTATGGGGTACCCAAAGCCAAACGGCGGTCGATGGAACTGCTGCGCGCGGTGCGTCTTGAGGATAAGGCGAATGCTTATGCGCGGACGCTGTCGGGGGGCATGAAACGGCGGTTGCTGGTGGCCAAGGCAATGGTTCATTCGCCGCCGGTGATCGTGCTCGACGAACCAACTGCGGGTGTCGATATCGAGCTGCGCCAGCAATTGTGGGAATATGTCGGCGAACTAAACCGTCAGGGCGTAACCGTGGTCCTGACCACGCATTATCTCGAAGAAGCCGAGCAGTTGTGCGACCGTATCGCGATCATCAACCATGGCAAGCTGATTGCCAACAAACCGACGCGAGAGCTCGTTGGCATGGCGCGCGAGAAAGCGGTGGTGCTGACGCTCGACCGCGATGTCACCGAGGCACCGACGCATTCGGCCTTTGAAAAGTCCGAATTGATTGCCGACCGGACGGTAGAGATTACCTATAACAAGGACCGAATGAACGCCGGCGAAGTGCTGACTGCGATGCAGGGCCTTGGCCTCGGCATCGTCGACGTCACGACCAAGGAAGCCGATCTGGAAGACGTTTTCCTGCGCTTGACAAGCAACCAGTAAATGGAAGCCGACGTCCTCATCATCGGTTCGGGCGCGGCGGGGTTGACGGCAGCACTTCAGCTTGCGCAGAAATACAAGGTCGCCGTGCTGGCGAAAGGCGCTCTGTCCGATGGCGCAACAGCATGGGCGCAGGGCGGAATTGCCGCAGTTCTGGAACCCGGCGATACGTTTGAAAGCCATATCGAAGATACGATGGTTGCGGGCGCGGGTCTCAACAACCGGGCTACGGTCGAGTTTGTGGTCGAGAACGCGCCCGAAGCCATCGAGCGGCTGGCAAAGCTGGGCGTACCGTTTAATCCCGACGGCAATGAGTTGCATTTGACGCGAGAGGGCGGGCATAGTCATCGCCGCATCGTCCATGTCGATGACGCGACGGGCTGGGCGGTGCAGGTGGCACTGGAGGCAGCCGCCAAGGCCAATCCGAACATCATATTAGTCCCCGATATGGTCGCAATCGACTTGATCATCCGGACGCCATCAGGAACGCTTTTCCACGTCGGGCCGTATCCACGGCGTTTATGCGCTCAATCGAAAAACCGGGAAGGTAGAAACCTTCACCGCACGCGCGACGATCCTGGCAAGCGGAGGGGCAGGGCGGACGTACCTGTATTCAACCGCGCCGCGCGGGGCGACGGGCGACGGCATCGCCATGGCGTGGCGCGCCGGATGCCGGATCTCAAATATGGAATTCATGCAGTTCCATCCGACCTGCCTTTATAATCTGGAGGTCAAGAATTTCCTGATTACCGAAGCGGTGCGCGGCGAGGGCGGGATATTGACCAACCCCAAGACCGGCCACCGCTACATGCCCGATTATGATCCGCGCGCCGAACTGGCCCCGCGCGATATCGTCGCCCGCGCCAACGATGCCGAAATCAAACGCGACGGGCTTGATTATGTCCACCTCGATATCAGTCATAAAGATCCGGAGTTCGTGAAGGGCCATTTCCCCAATATTTACGAAAAGCTGATCGGCCTTGGCATCGATATCACCAAAGAGCCGATTCCCGTGGTACCTGCGCAGCATTACACCTGCGGCGGGGTGCTGGTCGATCTCGACGGGCGGACCGACGCGCCGGGGCTGTATGCGGCTGGCGAGGTCACGCAAAGCGGCCTGCACGGCGCAAACCGGCTGGCGTCCAACTCGCTGCTCGAATGTTTCGTTTTCGGCGATGCCTGCGCCGCGCATATCGACGCGCATTGGGACAGCCTGCCGCCCGCCCCTGCCATCCGGCCATGGGATGAAAGCCGCGTGACCGACAGCGACGAGGAAGTTGTCATCGCCCAATGCTGGCGCGAAATCCGGCAGTTCATGTGGAATTTCGTCGGCATCGTGCGCACGACGAAGCGCCTCGAACGCGCGCAACACCGCATCGACCTGCTCCGCCGGGAGGTTGAGGATTATTACAGCCATTTCCGCGTAACGCCGGACCTCATCGAACTGCGCAATCTGGTGGAGGTCGCCGACCTCATCATCCGCTCGGCGCTGTCACGGCACGAAAGCCGGGGGCTGCATTACACGCTGGATTATCCGGAGATGGCGGGTGAGGCGGTCGATACCATATTGGTGCCCTGATGACGTCCGCCCTCGCCTGTGAAAGCTGCCCCGTTCGCGACCGAGCGGCCTGCTCGGCGCTAAACGGCGATGAACGGAGCAAGCTGGCGCGGATCGGGCGGCATCGCGACGTGAAACGCGGGGAAACCGTTATGGCGGCGGGTGATGATAATGTGGCTTGCGCGACATTGGTCTCGGGCGCGCTCAAAATCGCCAGCTATGACAAAGAAGGCACGGAAACGATCCTGTCGCTGGTTCACCCGTCCGGATTTGTCGGCGAAATGTTTGCGCCGCTTGCCCGTTATGACATCGTCGCCTTGGCCGACAGCCGCTTGTGCGTGTTCTCGCGTCATGAATATGAAGCGGCAGTCGAGGCGTTTCCCGCGTTAGCAAATGCCCTGTTACGCCGGTCTGCTGCGGATCTGTTTGAAACACGCAGTTTGGTTGATCTATTGGGGCGACGGTCGGCGGAAGTGAAGGTTGCCGGTTTGATCGATGCTTTTGCCAAAGCTGCGAGCGATTCGCCTTGTCATCCAGCGAGCTCGTTCGATTTGCCGCTGAGCAGAACCGAGATGGCAGGGCTTCTCGGGCTCACCATCGAAACCGTCAGTCGCCAGCTTTCCCGCCTCGAAAAGCAGGGAATGATCAAGCGACAAGGCGCGCGCGGAATTGAAATCCGCGACGCGCCCGCTCTCCATGCGCTTGTCGCTTAGCGCACCAAAGCTGAAATCACTGCAATCGCGACGCCCCAGCCGAGAATGAGGACTGGCAATATCAAGACTTGGCCAGTTGCGTCTTTGGCGGACATATTGCCGGTATAGGTATTGATGCCAAACCGGCTGAAGTCGCTCCAGTTCAAAGCCTTGCTGGCATGATCCGGCTTCATCCGCACCCATAGCGCCGGAACGCCGAATGCCATCACGATGTAGATGACGAATATTGACATCGGGATGATGAGGCCGCGATCCTGAAAGGCGAAGGCCATCACGCCGAGAAATGCGAGATACAGGCCGACGGTCGCCGCATGCAATGCCACTGGCAAGTCGAAACTGCGTTCGACTTTGGTCCCAAACGGCGCTGTCTTGCGGATGATGCCGACGTCGGCAAATGTTTCAGCGGTGTAATGGATACTCATCGAATGTCTCCTTGCGATGAGCAATGAATAGCCTGCCAGACACCCCACGGCTTTGATCTCGATCAAATTTCGCTGCCAGTGAAAAAACTTTCCTACAGGCAAGGCTTTGAGGCATGGGTAGGACAGTTGAACAGAGGAGAATGCGGCGTGGCTAGAAACATCGATTTGACTGTGAACTTGCGCAGTTTTCTGCGGGTCTTCGGACCTGCCTTGCTGGCAGCAGCTTCTGCGCCGACCTGCGCGGCGCCACCGGCCAAACAGGCTACGCCAGAACAAATCGCCCGAGAAGTGCTCGCCAAAACACCGATTATTGACGGCCATAACGACACGCCGCACCAGATTGCCGAATTGTTCGGTCGCGACTTTTCGAACTTCGACCTTAAGGCGTTGCCGCCCGAGGCGCTGTCGAAAACCCACACGGATATTCCGAAACTGCGCGCCGGTTTTCTCGGCGGGCAGTTCTGGTCGGTCTATGTCGAAGCAGGGCTACCCAAGCATGAGGCGGTAACGCGCACTTTGCAGCAGATCGACGTGGTTCATGAGATGGTCGCGCGTTACACCGAAGACCTTTGCTTACGCGACCACGGCTGCCGAAGTCGAGGCGGCGATGAAGAAGGGCAAGGTCGCCTCGCTCATCGGAATGGAGGGGGGGCATTCAATCGGCAGCTCGCTCGAGATCCTAAGGCAAATGTATGCCGCTGGCGCACGATACATGACGATTACGCACAGCCTGACCACCGATTGGGCGGACAGCGCGACAGACGCCCCGAAGCATGACGGCTTATCGCCATTTGGGTTTCAAGTGCTGGCCGAAATGAACCGATTAGGTATGATTGCTGATATCAGCCACGTTTCAGAGGCAACGATGCACGACGTGTTGGACAAAGGCACCGCGCCGGTACTGTTCACGCACAGCAACGCCCGCGCGGTGACCCCGCACCCGCGCAATGTGCCAGACAGCGTGCTCAAACGCCTGCCGCAAAATGGAGGGGTGGTGATGGTTACCTTTGTCGTTGGTTTCAGTTCCGCGAAACGCCGGGCGTGGGACCTCGATCAGGCAGCAGTCGCCGCGCGGGCGAAGGCCGAACATAATGGCTATCCGGATCGCGAAAAGGCCGCAGTCGATGCCTGGACCGCTGCCAACCCCAAGCCCAAAGCAACGATTGCCGACGTCGCCGACCATGTCGACCATATCCGCAAGGTCGCAGGGATAGACCATATCGGTATTGGCGGTGACTTCGGCGGCGTGCCCGAATTGCCCGAAGGATTGCAGGACGTGTCAACTTACCCCGCTTTGTTCGCCGAACTGGCGCGACGCGGCTATTCTAAGACGGATCTCGCGAAAATCGCGCAGGGCAATGTGCTTCGGGTGATGCGCGGGGTGGAAGCGGCGGCTAAGCGCTAGGCGTCGAAGCCTTCCGCCAAAAACCGTTCGGCAATCGCCGCATGGATGGCCGCGCCGCGCGCCATGACGCTATCGTCGAGGACCATGCGGTTGGAGTGCAGGCCGCAGCAACTGCGCCAGTCGTCGCCTTCATGGCTTGCGCCTAAGAAGAACATCGCGCCCGAGACTTTTTCGAGGACATAGGCGAAATCTTCGGCGCCCATGATTGGGGTATCGAGCGTAATCCAGCCATCCGCGCCGAATAGGTCCTCGACCACGCGCTGGCCGAAACGCACCGCGCGGGCATCGCAGATGGTGACCGGAAAACCTGGCTCGATATGGACGTCGGCAGTGCAGCCATGCGCTGCAGCGATGCCGGGAGCGAGGCGATGCAGCTCCTCCGCCACCCGCGCACGCTGGCGCGGCGAAAGCGTTCGGATCGTACCCAGCATATTCGCGGTTTCGGGGATGATATTGTTGGTCGTTCCTGCGGCGATCTTGGCAATGGTGATTACAGCGGGGTCGAAGACCGAAATCTTGCGCGTAACCATGGTCTGGATTGCCGAAACAATCTCACAAGCTACAGGAATCGGATCGACGGCATCATGCGGCATCGAAGCATGGCCGCCTGCGCCCTTGACCGTGATGCTTAATACATCCGATGAGGCCAGCAAAGGCCCCGCGCGCCCGGTAAACACGCCGCGTGGCGCATTGGGCATGATATGGAGGGCAAAGGCGGCATCGGGCAGCGGATCGATCAACCCGTCATCGAGCATGAAGCGCGCGCCATGATGGCCCTCTTCGCCGGGCTGGAACATGAACTGCACAGTCCCGGCAAGCTGGTCGCGCTTGGCGCATAGCATCTTCGCCGCGCCGACCAGCATCGCAACATGGGTATCATGTCCGCAGGCGTGCATCGCACCCTCGGTTTCTGATTTGTAATCAAGCCCGGTATCTTCGTTCAGCGGCAACGCGTCCATATCTCCGCGCAGCAATACTGTCCGCCCGTTGGCCGGGCCTTTTAGCGTGGCGATCAGGCCAGTCGTCGATGGCCCCTCACGAAATTCCAGCGGTAAGCCTTGAAGCGCGGCCTTTATCTTCGCCAGTGTCTTGGGGTTTTGCAGGCCAAGTTCGGGTTCACGATGAATATCGCGGCGCAATGCCACGAGGTCGGGCAGCAGGCTTTCGGCGTCGTCGCGCCAGTTGGTTTCGGTCAGGGTCATGCCCCGAACCTAACACCACCGGCGCGACGAACAAGCCGATTAATCCTCGATACGAACCGTCGCATATTGTGTGGTCGCCCCACGCCGCTTGACGCCAAGCAGGATCGCGCCGCGATTGGCCGTCTTGGCGGCACGAATGGCGCTGGCAAGGGCGGCAGTCGTCGTCACCGGCTGATAGGTTGCCGACACAATCACATCGCCGCGACGAAGCCCGGCCTGTGCGCCGGTACCTGCACCGGTAACGTCGATAACAACGCCCTTCGTTTCTGCGCCCATGCCAAGCTGGCGCGCGATTTCGGCATCGAGCGGAATGACGCTGATGCCGATGCCGTCACGGATGATCTTCGCATCCGGCGTGTCGCTATCCTTGTCGAAATCCTTGTTTTCTTCCGGATTGAAGTTGCTCTGCGCGAGCTTCTCTTCAGGCGGACGGGTACCAACCACAGCCGTAAGCCGCATGGGCTTGCCTTCGCGCAGAATGTCGAGCGGAATCCGCGTGCCGGGTTTGATGTTGGCGACAATGTAAGACAACGTCGCTTCGGGCGACACATCGCGTCCATCGACTTTCAGGACAATGTCGCCTTCCTTCAGGCCCGCTTTCTCTCCGCCTTCGCCAGCAACCACACGCTGCACGAACTCACCGCGATTCTTTTCGAGGCCCAGTGCATCGGCCAGATCTTCGCCGACCGTTGTTATACTGATACCAAGATAGCCACGCTCCGGACGGACACCTTTTTTGAGCGATTCAACAACGGGCGCGGCTTCTTCGGCAGGGATTGCAAAACCGACCCCGATATTTGCGCCGATCGGCGAAATCAGTCGATTGTTGATGCCAATGACTTCGCCCTTGAGGTTGAACAACGGACCGCCGGAGTTCCCCGGGTTGATTGCGGTGTCGGTCTGGATGAAGCGGTCATAAGCGCCGCCAGCGCCGATATTGCGTTGCAGGGCGGAAATGATGCCCGCGGTCACGGTGCTGCTGAGGCCGAGCGGATTACCAATGGCAATGACCCAGTCACCAACGCGGCTCTTCTTGGAATCTGCCATCGCGACGAAGGGCAGGCTGTTGGCCTTTATCTTGAGCAAGGCGATATCAGACTGCGGATCGCGGCCTACGATTTCAGCGGTATATTCCTTGCCGTCGAACAATGTCACGGTCACGCGGTCAACGGCTTCACCGGCGGGGCCACCCGCGACCACATGGTTGTTGGTGACGATATAGCCGTCGGCGGAAATCAGGAAGCCGGAACCACCGCTTGCCTGTTCCTGTGTGACCGGACGACGTTCGCCAGTCAGCGGGTTGAAGCTGGTTGCAACTTGCACCTTCTGCTTGGTTGCAATGTTGACCACAGCCGGCTGCAACTGCACAACCAGGTCTGCAAAGCTGGACGGCGCGCCTGCGGGGGCAAGGTTGGCCTGCGCTGAAACTGGCAAAGTGTTTTGCGCGGTAACGGGCGAACCGGTAACCAGCGCAACGGCGCTTCCGGTCAGCAAAAGAGCGGTAGTGGCTGCATAAGCGTAACGCACGGATTTCATTCCTCTTCGTTTCTGTGGGGCCTGAAACCCCGAAAATTCAGCCATTCGATGGCGCGGACTTGCTTAACGCCAATTGAATGGGTTTGGCACCAACCGGCCAATGTCATTCGCGGTTCGACTAACGACCGTTACGGAATTTTTCCAGATAGGCGTTTTGCGGTGACAAGATGATATTGCTCGCGCCCTCGCCATTCTGGAAGGTTTGGCGATAGCTTTGCATCGCCCGGTAGAAATCGTAGAAATCGGGGTCCTTGCCATAGCTGATCGCGTAAATACGTGCGGCCTCTGCTTCGGCATCGGCGCGGATGATCTGTGCTTCCTTTTGGCCTTCGGCATCGATGGCAATCGCTTCCTGGTTCCGCGCGCTGCGCATCCGGTTATAAGCCGATTGCAATGTCGCGGCGGGCAGGTCGGCGCGTTTGATCCGCACGTCGATGACTTCAGCGCCATATTTGCTGGCCTCGCGGTTTAGGGCGGTCTGGATATTGTCCATAACCTGACCGCGCTCGGCGCTCAGCAACGACGAAAATGTCCGCTTACCGAGCTCGTTGCGCAGCGACGATCCCAATATCGTCCGCAGCTGATCGCGCAGCCGGTCTTCGGTGCGGATTGTGCGGTACATCCGGTCGGGCTTGGTCACGCGAAAACGGGCGAAGGCGTCGACCTGCAGCCGAAGCTGGTCGGTCGATAGCACTTCCTGCTGCTCCATCTCGACGCTCAGCACGCGCTTGTCGATCATCTGGATCTGTTCGACCAGAGGGATACGGAAAGTAAGTCCTGCGCGGGTTTCGCCGAACTGCTCGCCCTGACGGTACGGGTTCACAACGCGGTCGACCTTGCCGTAGCTGCTGATAATCGCCTGCTGCGTTTCGGGTACGATAGTGACCGACATGCTCAGCAGGATGAGCGCGGCGATGGCGACAAAGCCGATATAAAGCGGGTTGCGCAAGAAAGTCTGGTTCATTGCCTTTTTCCTGTCACGGTGACGGGTTCGTTCTTGGTTACCGGACGGCTCTTGAATTCGGGGATCGGCAGATAAGGCGTCACACCGCCCGTCTCGACAATGGTCTTGTCGACCTTGCCCAGCACCTGTTCCATGGTTTCGTAATAAAGCCGCCTTTTGGTGACTTCGGGTGCCTCTTTATATTGCACGTAGATTTTGTCGAATTCGGTGGTTTCACCAATCGCAAGCTCGGTCACCCGGCTGGCATAAGCGCGCGCATCGTTCATGTAACTTTCACGGCGCTGTTGTGCAGCATTGACCTCGCGGAAGGCATCGTTGACTTCGGCGGGCGGGTCGGACTGGCGGATCGAGATGCTCTGGACCAGAACTCCGGCGCGATATTCGTCGAGCACCTGCTGCATCCGTCTGCGTACTTCAAGCTCGATCGCTCCTCGGCCCGGCCCGATGGCTTGGGTAAGGTCGAAGTTGGCAACGGCAGCGCGCATCGCGCTTTCGGCGACTTCCTTGACGGTGCCGTCGGCATTGTCGAGCTGAAAAAGGTACAATTCGGGGTCCTTGATCGACCAGCGCACATCATAGGCCATGTCGATAATGCTCTGATCCTTGGTCAGCACCAGATTCTCGCTGCTCGCCTTGGCCGATCCCACGGCGGTCGTCTGGATCTGCTTGGTATCGACTTTCTGGATATTCTCGATCGGCGCTGGCAGCGTAAACTGGATGCCGGGCCCCACGGTGCGCGAATATTTGCCGAGGAAGGTTATCACGCCCTCCTGTTCGGGGCCGAGGCGGTGGAAGCTTGTCCATACCAGCCATAACGCCACAAAAGCGCCGATGATGACCGGCCACCAGCTTTTGCCATCGGCGCGTTTAGGCATCCCGCCAAAGCCGCCACCACCCTTGCCGCCACCTGTCCGGCGGAGCAGGTCTTCGAGCGAGGGGCCGCGTTGTTTCTTGCCGCCCTCAAGAACGGTCGGTTCCCATGGATTGCGCGGGCCGCTCTTTTCATCAGGCGCATCGGCGACTGGTCGGTCGCCCACATCTTTTTTCGGTTTTCCTGTGTCGCCGGAAGATGGCGCATCCCACGGTCCCTTGCCGTCAACAGCCAAAATGGAAGCGCCCTGATCGTCAATTTTTTTGCTCATGAAGCCTTTATAGGAACGGTTTTTCAGAAAAACAGTGTCAATCCCGCAAATACGATTCTATTCGGGCGGGCATGGCCGAAAATGACGGATATCTGGATGTAGTGAAGCGCCTTGCGGGCGATCGGGCAAGCGGCCTGAAAGCCAGCGATGATGCGGTGTCGTTGATGCTTGATGTGTCGGGAATGACACAAGTCCAGCGCGCGGAAATCGAGGCGGAAATCACGGCGGCGCTTTCCGTTGCGGGCGCGCAATCGGTTCGCGTCATGATGACCGCCGAACGCATCACGCCGCGGCTGATCGCGGTGGCCAGCGGCAAGGGCGGGGTCGGTAAATCGACGCTGTCTACCAATTTGGCAGTGGCGATGGCGCGGGCCGGTCGCGCGGTTGGCCTGGTCGACGCAGATATCTATGGTCCTTCGCAACCGCGCCTGTTGGGTGCGGAAGATACCAAGCCCGAGGCGGCGGACAAAAAGATGTTTCCTGTCCAAAGTGCGGCGGGTGTGCCGTTCCTGTCGATGGGCCAGCTTGTAAAGCCCGGGCAGGCTGTCGCGTGGCGCGGGCCGATGGCGGGCAACGCGCTTTCGCAACTGGTCGATGCCCATTGGGGCGACGTGCGCGACATCATCGTCGATCTGCCGCCTGGCACTGGCGACATCCAATTGTCGATGGTCCAGAAACACAAGCCGGTTGGCGCTGTCATCATCTCGACGCCGCAGGACCTCGCGTTGATCGATGCCGCGCGCGCCATCAGCTTTTTCGATACGGCGAAGGTACCGATCATCGGTCTTGTCGAGAATATGGCAGGGTATCTCTGCCCGCATTGCGGCGAGATGAGCGAACCGTTTGGCTCGGGTGGCGCAGAGGCGGCGGCGGCGGAATTGGGCATTCCGTTTTTGGGCCGTATCCCGCTCGATATTGCGATCCGGACGGCGAGCGATGCGGGTGAGCCACCTGCTCTTGGCGATGGGCCGATTGCCAAAGCCTATGCTGCGATTGCCGATAAGGTTTCGGACTGGATCGATAGCCAGAAAGCCGCTGCATGAAGGCGGAGGCGAGGGAAAAAACCGAAATCTCGCGCCGGAAACTGCTGGTAGGCGGCGGTGTTGGCGTTGGCTTGTTGGTCGCATGGAGCCTTTGGCCGCGCCGCTACCAGCCCAATTTGCGCGCCGCCAAAGGTGAGCATTTGTTCGGGCCTTGGCTGAAAATTGCCGAGGATGGAAAAGTCATCGTCGCCCTTCCGCAAAGCGAGTCGGGGCAGGGCGTCTACACTGCGCTGGCGCAAATTGTTGCGGGCGAGCTCGGGGCGGACTGGCGGTCGGTTGCGGTACAGCCAGTGGCGGCGAGTCCATTATTCGCCAATGAGTTGCTGGCGCGCGAATGGGCACCTGCTTTCTGGCCAGAATCGATTAACCCGCAAGCGATTGGCAGCGCGACCGAAACGCTGATTACCGAACAAGCACGACGCAGTAATTTCGTTATCACCGGCGGGTCATCCTCGGTCCGTCAGTTCGAAAAACCCTGCCGCGAGGCAGGCGCGGCGGCGCGCGTCCTCCTGTGCCAAGCAGCCGCCGCACGCTGGGATACCGATTGGGAGCAATGCGAAACGGACAAAGGGTTCGTCGTTTTCGGCAAGAAGCGGCTCGCCTTTGCTGACCTCGTGGTCGAGGCCGCTGGGTTGACCCCACCCGACCCGGTCCCGTTGCGTCCGAGCCCGCGCAATCATCTATCAGGGCGAGATGCGCCGCGTCTCGATCTGTCGGCCAAGGTCGATGGCAGCGCCAGTTTTGCAGGCGACATCCGCCTTCCCGACATGCTCTACGCTTCGGTAAGGGCAGGGCCGATTGGCGAAACCATCCTGAAATCAGCCAATACCAAAGCCGCGTCCAAAATTCGGGGGCTGATCAACACCGTCCGCACCGAACACTGGATTGCCGCCGTTGCGACCAACTGGTGGGCCGCCAATCAGGCGCTTGATGCGATGGCCCCGGTATTCAGCACCAAAGGCATAATGGGCGATAGCGCGCAAATAATGCAGTCCTTGTCCGATGCCATCGCCAAGGGTCCGGGCGCGAGACTGGTCAGCGCAGGCGATGTCGATGCGACGCTTGAAAAGGAAACAGGCACGCGCGTCTTCAAGGCTGAATATAGTGTGGCGGCTGCCGTCCATGCCCCTATCGAAACACGCTCGGCAACGGCATCATGGCAGAACGGGCGGTTGCAAATCTGGATTGCCACCCAAGCGCCGGAAAGCGTCCGGTTGGCAGCAGCCAAGGCGGTTGGAATCGATGCCAGCGCGGTCACGCGTTTATCCGGTGTTTGCTGGTGGCAGCTTTGATCGCAATTTCGATAGCCTGATTGCCGCGCAGGTCGCGGTGATCGCGAAAGAGGTAGAGCGCCCAGTGCAACTGGTCTGGTCGCGGCCCGAAGATTTCATGCGCGACCATGTGCGCAGCCCTGCAATTGGCACGAATGACGGGTGCGATTGATCGCAATGGCCAGGTTGCAGGGATGGCGGTGCGCGTCGCGGCAGCCTCGACGATGCGCGAACTGGCACGGCGGATCGACGGCGAGAGCATCAATGAGGCGCGCGAAAATGCAGGCGGCGAACATGACATTTTTTCCATTGAAGGCGCAGTGCCGCCTTACGCCATTCCCAACCTCAGCGTCGATCATTTCCCCGTAAAGCTGCCTGTACCGACCGGCCCTTGGCGCAGTATGGCGCACAGCTATAACTGCTTTTTCATTGAATGTTTTGTCGATGAATTGGCCAACAAGGCGGGTGTCGAACCGTTGTCATACAGGATGCAGATGCTCGTCGGGCAGACCCGCCTCGCCCGCTGCTTGACCGGCGTTGCCAGCATGGCGAACTGGGACGGCGGTATATCGGGCAGCAGCAAGGGGCTAGCCTGCCATTCGATGCGTGACAGCCACATTGCCATAATCGCCAGCGCGCGGACGGACGAAAGCGGCGTGCGCGTCGACCGGATATCGGCAATGGTCGATTGCGGGCGGCTGATTAACCCGGACCTCGCGCGCCAGCAGATTGAAGGCGGGATTATCTTCGGGCTGGCACAGGCTTTGGGGGCATCTACCGATTTCGAAAACGGGTTGCCGACCGCGCGTCGCTTGCGCGATATCAATTTGCCGACGCTGACCGAGGTGCCCGAAATCGTCGTCGAGTTTATCCGTAGCGATGAAGCGCCCGGCGGCGTGACCGAATTGGGCGTGCCTGCTGTCGCCCCGGCCATTGCCAACGCACTCTTCTCGGCCGCCGGCGTGCGTTTGCGTGAACTTCCTTTATTGTCGCGCGGGCTGTGATGGAACGTGCCCGCCGATCACCCGCCTGTGCCGAAGCCGACAATTGGCGTATTGCTGGTCAATCTAGGTACGCCCGATGCGCCTACACCCGATGCCGTTCGGCGTTACCTGAAGCAGTTCCTGTCAGACCAGCGAGTTGTCGAAATTCCGCCATTGGTCTGGCAACCCATATTGCGCACGATCATCCTCAACACCCGCCCGCAGCAGTCCGCCAAGGCCTATGCCAAGGTGTGGACCGACAAGGGCTCGCCGCTCGCCTTTTTCACCATTGCGCAGGCCGAAGCGCTGGCGGTTCGTCTGGGTACCGCTGTGCATGTGCGCCATGCCATGCGCTATGGCAGTCCGTCCGTCCCCGACCAGTTGGCGGCAATGAAGGAAACCGGTTGCAATCGAATTCTCATCGCCCCGCTCTATCCGCAATATTCGGGCGCAACGACGGGGACAGTGCAGGACGACGCTTACGCAGCCCTGACGAAGATGCGCTGGCATCCGGCGATCCGGACGCTGCCTGCGTATCATGACGACGCGGCGTATATCGGCGCGCTGAAGGCTTCGGTCGAGGCGTCGCTGGCCAAACTCGATTTCACGCCCGACGCGCTGGTCATCAGCTTTCATGGTATGCCCGAACGCACTCTGTATTTGGGCGACCCCTATCATTGCCATTGCCAGAAAACGGCGCGGCTTGCTGTCGGAGGCAATGGGCCGCGAACTGGTGGTGAGCTTTCAGTCGCGCTTTGGGCGGGCCAAATGGCTGGAACCCGCGACCGACGACACGATCATGCGGCTGGCCCGCGAAGGCCAAAAGAAGGTCGCCATTTTCGCGCCGGGGTTCTCTGTCGATTGCCTCGAAACGCTCGAGGAGCTGGCGATTCAAGGCCATGAGCAATTCGAGGAAGCGGGCGGCACGCATTACGCTTATCTGCCTTGTCTCAACGACAGCGACGTCGGCATGGAAATGCTTGAGGCGCTTATCAGCCGGGAACTTTCGGGCTGGATCTGAATAGCTATGCGCTAACGCTTACGTCAACTTGCCGCGTGGCCTTTGCCTGACTAATCAGAGGCTAATAAACGAGAAACGGCAGGAGAGAGTCTATGGCACGTGTGGCAGTGGTAACCGGCGGAACCCGCGGTATCGGTGAGGCGATCAGCCTGAAGTTACAGGAAAAGGGCCGCGTGGTCATCGCCAATTATGGCGGCAATGACGCGGCTGCCAAGGCATTCTCGGAGCGCACCGGAATTGCGGTGGCGAAATGGGACGTGGGCGATCACAAAAGCTGCATTGATGCCTGCGCCAAAATCGAGGCTGATTACGGTCAGATCGACATCATGGTCAACAATGCCGGCATCACCCGCGACGCGACGATGGTCAAGATGACCTTCGAACAATGGGACGAGGTTATCCGCGTCGACCTGACCGGATGTTTCAACATGGCCAAGGCAGTATTCGCCGGGATGCGCGAACGCAAATGGGGGCGTATCGTCAACATCGGTTCGGTAAACGGCCAGGGTGGGCAAATTGGGCAGGTCAATTACGCCGCCGCGAAATCCGGCATCCACGGCTTTACCAAGTCACTTGCTGCCGAAGGCGCGCGACATGGCGTGACCGCGAACGCAATCGCGCCGGGCTATATCGGCACCGAAATGCTCTCGACCATCCCCGAAAATGTCATGGAGAAAATCGTCGCGCAAATTCCCGTGGGGCGTTTGGGGCAGCCCGACGAAATCGCGCGCGGCGTGGAGTTTTTGACCAGCGACAATGCAGGCTTCATCACCGGATCGACACTGTCGATTAATGGTGGGCAGCATATGTATTGATGCTAATGCGGGCGGGTGAGCAGTATTTACCACCCGCCTGTCAAACGCAGCATGACCATTGCCGGTCATCAGACATCGATCAGTCTGGAGCCGTTTTTCTGGGATGCGTTAAAGGTTGCGGCAGATGTGCAGGGGCTGCCCATCAACGCGCTCGTTGCGCAGATCGATGTTGAGCGCCTGGAATCCGATACCCCATGCGGCCTTGCCAGTGCCATCCGGCTTTGGCTCGCTGCGAACATACAAAAAAGTACCGCCACCAAAACGAGTGACGGTACCATTGCGACCCTTGGGGAAATGCTCGAATTTCCTAAGATTTGCGTTCACGGTGACAGGTAGACGGCAAATTCGGTCAACATGGACCGGAGGAGGGAAACCGGTATGTCCTATAGCGCCTCTTTCGTCGAGGGAGGGATGGATCGGGGCGCATGTGCAAACCGAACCTGCCGCCGACCTGTATTCGGAACATGCGCTTGCATTGCGCGATCAGCCAATACGGCATTTGGCCTATATCGGTCGATAATCGCCTATAAACCCGCCTCGACCGCAATTCGCACAGCATCGGCGGCGTTCGATGTCGACAGCTTCTTGAACATCAGCATCCGGTGCATTTGCACGGTCTTTTCGCTGAGCGAGAGCCGGAACGCGATCTGTTTGGTGCGGAAACCCTGCGCCATTTGCTGCAATATCTCGCGCTGGCGGGGCGAAAGGCGGTCCACAATCTCCGCCGCTTGTTGCTGGCGGACGACGGCAATGCTCTCTTCGTCGGGCAGGATTTCGATCTGCGAACCGACGATAATATTCGATGCTTCCGTCGTCATCGAACATTGGCGCAATCATCACGGCATTGCGAAATGGCGATACCATCCTTTGCGATAATTGATGAGTTCGGCCAGAGTGGGCTTGTGCTGAAAAATTCGCGTCGCGCAGCTTTTCGGTCTGGCCATTTTCCGTGTCGGGGCCGCGAAGAAAGCGGCAGTTACGCCCCAATATCTCATTCTCGACTATATCCCGTCATAGCACAAAACGCGGCATTAACAGCAATCAGCGGATTGTCTGGCTGCGATCGGATCGCTCACGACCGTTGCGATCGGGCTATGCCGGATCGCATCCAGCACCGGATGGCCGTGCCGCCGGGAAACTGAGCTCTTGTACCGTCATGGAGTCATCTCTCCATGGAAAAGTGAACGCAAAACGGTGGATTGGCAAGGGCGAGCTCCATCACATGGCTTCAGTTCCGCCCCGACGCGCTCTACGTCCGCACCGACTAGCTGCAGCTTTTCTTCAAGCCGTTCATAGCCACGGTCCAGGTGATACAGGCGGCTGACATGCGTTTCGCCTTCCGCGACCAGCCCCGCGATCACCAGGCTCATCGAAGCGCGCAGGTCGGTGGCCATCACCGGCGCGCCGGTCAGTTTCTTCACGCCGTGGACAATTGCGGTGCGGCCCTTGGTTTCGATATGCGCGCCCATCCGGTTGAGCTCGGGGACGTGCATATACCGATTTTCGAAGATCGTTTCGGTCAGCACGCTTGCGCCGTCCGCCATGCACAGCATCGCCATGAACTGCGCCTGCATGTCGGTGGCAAAGCCGGGATAGGGCGCGGTCGAAATCGTCAACGGCTTTAATTTGCCATCGGACGCCACGCGGATGCCGGTTTTGGTTTCTTCCACTGTGACGCCAGCCTGACGCAGCGCATCGACGGTCGCGTCCATCTCGCTGGCATTTGCACCAATCAGTTCGACATCGCCGCCGGTAATCGCTGCGGCGCAGGCATAGCTGCCGGCTTCGATCCGGTCGCTCATCACGCGATAGGTTGCGCCGTGCAAACGGTCCTTGCCGTGGATGATGAGGTCGGATGTGCCGATGCCCTCAATTTCTGCACCCATATCGACCAGCAGGTTGCACAGATCGACAATCTCGGGCTCGCGCGCGGCGTTGTGCAGCACGCAGGTGCCTTTGGCGAGGCTTGCGGCCATCAGCGCATTTTCGGTCGCTCCCACTGAAACTACCGGGAAGGTGTAAGTGCCGCCGGGTATGCCATTCTTGGCAATCGCCTTCACATAGCCTGCCGCCAGTTCGATTTCGACACCAAAGGCTTCGAGCGCCTTCAGGTGAAGGTCGATAGGCCGGTTACCAATCGCACAGCCGCCGGGCAGCGATACGGTCGCTTCGCCCGCGCGCGCGACCATTGGCCCGAGCACCAGGATCGACGCGCGCATTTTGCGGACGAGTTCGTAGGGCGCAACCGTGGTAGTCAGGCGCGTCGCTTGAAGCGTCATGACGCGGCCGAAATCTTCGGGACGCGATCCAGCGATGGCGGTGGAAATACCGAACTGGTTGAGCAGATGCTGGAAACCGTCGATGTCGGCCAGACGGGGCAAGTTGCGCAGCGTCAACGGCTCGTCGGTTAACAGCGCGCAGGGAAGCAGCGTTAATGCGCTGTTCTTTGCCCCTGAAATCGGAATTTTGCCTTTGAGCGCGTTGCCGCCGCGTACGATTATCTTGTCCATCGCTGCGTATTTAGCGGGAATCACCTAGCAGGCAAGCGCCTCTGACTACTTGGGCCAGCCGTTCCTTGCCCCAGAACATTTCGCCATCGACGAAGAAGGTAGGGACACCGAATGCACCGCGCGCAACTGCGTCGTCGGTTTGCGCCGCAAGGCGCGCTTTGACGTCGGGATCATCGGCCGACGCCAGCAGTACCGTTCCATCGAGCCCTGCCTTGCTCAAGCGCAGAAATGACGACATCTGGTTGTCGCGAGGTCGAGCCCATTCTCCCACATGCCGCGCATAAGGGCATCGACGGCGGGCAGCAAACAGCCTCGCTGCCCTGTGCGCCTACTATCACCCGCATAGCCAGCAGCGAGTTGACTGGGAAATACGGATTCATACGGAATGGACTCAACCGGTGTGACTTCGAGAAATCTTTTGAATTCGAGTTGCTCATAAGCAAGCTTCGCAGGCGCATCAGCATATCGGATCATCGGCGCACGATTGTCTGTCGCCTTGAACACGCCGCCCAGTAGGATCGGTTTGTAGATCGCCTCGGCATTATTGTCGGCGCAAAATTGCAGCAACACCTTGTGCGACCAAATAGGCATTGGGTGCACCGAAATCGAACAGAAACTCGAATGTCTTGGCCATCAAAATGTCTCCGCCCATGGCCGCAGATCCATTTCATGCGTCCACGCGCTCCGATGTTGTTTGTGAAGCGCCACATATTGCGCGGCGATAGCATCGGGCGACAGCACCTTGTCTGCCGCCTTCGCTTCATCAAAATCGGGACGGATGCTGCGGATAAATTCAGTATCTATGCCGCCGTCGATCACCACATGAGCGACATGGATATTCTTCGGCCCCAATTCGCGCGCCATCGATTGGGCCAGCATCCTGAGCGCGCCCTTCGCACCCGAAAATGCAGAATAGCCGCTGCCGCCGCGCAAGCTAGCGGTTGCGCCAGTAAAAA
This sequence comes from uncultured Alphaproteobacteria bacterium, assembly GCA_963814305.1. Taxonomy (GTDB): domain Bacteria; phylum Pseudomonadota; class Alphaproteobacteria; order Sphingomonadales; family Sphingomonadaceae; genus Sphingorhabdus_B. Next base: position 250,250 of record CAWFCI010000009.1, on the reverse strand, counting down.
TGATCGTGCCCGATTGCCGCTCTACCATCCGCTTGGCGACCTCGCGGCCCATCAGGAAGCCAGCGAATGCGGCCATTTCCCAAACCTTGCGGTACACCTGCGCGCGTCGTCTCGATCACCGAAAAATTGACGTTCGCACCGATGTTGAACACCGCAACTTCGATTGGCCCGACATCGCGCTCGATGGCATCGACCATTCCGACCATCTCTTCCTCGATCCGCGCATCGCCGGGATAGGCCTTTGCGCTGATCGCCCTCATCGCGGATGGACTGGGCCAAAGCTTCAAGCTGTTCAACATTACGCGCCCGGCGGTTGACGCAAGCGGTCAGTCCCTCGCGTGCAAACGCTTTGGCAATAGCACCGCCGGTTGCGTCACCCGCCCCGACGATCAGCGCAGCTTTGGTCACGCTTTTTCAAGCGTGCATTGCAGCGGATGCTGGTTCTTCGCCGCAAAATCCATGACTTGCGTCACCTTGGTTTCGGCGACTTCATAGGTGAAGATACCGCAAACCCCGACGCCTTTCTGGTGGACATGCAACATCACGCGCGTCGCCTGATCAGTATCCATCGAGAAAAATGCCTTCAGCACATGAACGACGAATTCCATCGGCGTGTAATCGTCGTTGAGGAGCAGGACTTTATACTGGCTGGGCTTCTGCGTTTTGGGCCGCGTGCGCGTGGCGAGACCAACGCCGGGGCGACCGGTGCCTCCGTCTTTATCGTCATCGTCGTTGATCATGAAAGTCTGCATGATGCTAAAATAGGATAGGGCAGGGTGCCTGCGCAAGCCCTGTTAGCGGTAAATTGTCGCAAGGCAAAAAGAAACCGCCCTTTCCACATGGGAAAGGACGGTTTCAAATTTCATGCGCCGGTTCGCTCGATGCTTCCCGCCGCCTTTGGGAGGAGGAGAGAGAGGGCGGCAGGTGCTCAGAAACGCACCGGCACAATCTTCAAAAGGTTGCTTATGCAGCCTTCTTGAAAAGATCGGTCGCAACCGCGATGCGGTTCGAAATCGGCTGGAACATGTCGCTGACCAGCTTGACCATCGCTTCGGTGTTCTTCGAAGTCTGGGCAACGGCAGTGTCAAAGCCCTTGCGAGCCAATTCACCCTGCAGCTTGACGAAATCGGTAGGCGACTTGACTGCGGTCATTTCCTTGACAGCAACCTGTGCTTCTTCGAAATTCTTCTTGGCATATTCGATGTTGGTCTTGCCCATGTCCTGCGCGCCCTTGGCAGCAATCTTGGCGGCTTCGACCATCGCTTCGACGTTCGCCTTGTTGAATTCAACGGCGTCAGCAGCATATTTCTTGCCCTTTTCAGCGGCTTCAGTTGCCTTTTCGCGGATGTCGGCGAAATATTCGGTTGCCTTTTCGGTGGTTGCTTTAACAGTATCAGTCATCTTTGTTACTCCTTGAGCAATCGGGGTGGGTTCAACAGAAACGATCTTTGTGACCAGCGCAGGCGTAGGCTTTTCAGCCTCTACCTTGGCAGGAACCGGTTGTGCAGCGACTGGCGCGGGCGTTTCAGCCTCAACCTTTGCAGCAACCGGAGCAGCTTTGGCAGGTGCAGCTTTCGGTGCTGCGGGTTTCGCAGTTTTCGTCGTCGCTGGAGTATTTGCCTTGCTGGCCATTTTGAGCACCATTTCTGTTGTGTTGCACTGCACAATAATGATTCGGGCAGTGCATGTCAACAAAAAATGTTGCAGTGCACAATAAATGTAATATTCGGCTAGCTTAATCGGCCAAGCGTCAGCCGTTCAAAGCGATCATAATGATGATCTGCCGAGCCGAACTGCCCTTCGATCATCGTCGCCCGTTTGAAATAATGGCCGATGGCGAGTTCCTGCGTGATGCCGATGCCGCCATGCGTCTGGATCGCGTTCTGGCCGACAAATTTGGCCGAGCGCGAAACCTTTGCCTTGCATGCCGAGACCGCCGCCATGCGTTCGGCGGCGGGCAGGTCGAGCTTGAGCGTTGCCATCGTCGTCATCGATTTCGACTGCTCGACCTCCATGAACATGTCGACCATGCGGTGCTGGAGCACCTGGAAGCGCGAGATTGGCTGGCCGAACTGGTTGCGCTGCTTGTGCATAATCAAGCGTGCCTTCGTGCAGCTTGAACGTCACGCCGCAGGCCTCGGCGCAGACGGCGACGGTGGCTTCATCGACGATCTGTTCGATCAGCGGCAGGCCAGCGCCTTCGCCACCGAGCAAGGCGTCGCCGGGGATGGCGACATTTTCGAAATAGACTTCGGATGCCTGAAAACCATCGACGGTCGGATAATCGCGGCGGACAATGCCGGGAAGATTTGGCGTCGATCAGGAACAGCGACACGCCGCCTGCTTCGCTGCCCGAGCCGCCGGTGCGCGCGGTGACGAGCAAATGCGTGGCCCAAGGGGCGGCATAGACCACGCCCTTATGGCCGCTCAGCACATAGCCTGCGCCGTCCTTCTTCGCGGTGGTGCGGATATTTGCAAGGTTGTAGCGGCCTTGCGGTTCGGCATAAGCAAAGGCGATGATGACATTGCCGCCGATGATTTCGGGAATGACCGCATCGGCCACCGCGCCGCCAACCGCCTTCAACGCGCCGCCGCCGATGACGACGGTCTGCAGATAAGGCTCGATCGCGATGACCTTGCCCAAGCTCTTCCATGATCAGCGCATTTTCGAGATGCCCGCCGCCAAGGCCGCCATGCTCTTCGCTGAACGCCGCGCCGAGCATGCCGAGATCTTGTGCCAGCGCTTTCCAGATGCCGGGGTCGCGACCGCCGTCGCTGGCGATCATCTTCTGGCGGCTGTCGAAATCATAGGTGTCCGCCAGAAAGCGGCTGAGTGTTTCGCGGATCATGTCCTGCGTTTCGGTGTAGCTGAAATCCATTTTGATCTCCCGTTCTATTAGGGACAGTCCCTCATCCCGAATTGTCATTTGAGGATTCTTGAACGCAGCCATTCTAGTTAGCGGACAGTCCCTAGTTCAGAATGACGGCGAGTGGCGGTTAAATCCCCAGCACCATCTTGGCGATGATGTTGCGCTGGATCTCGTTCGACCCGCCGTAAATCGTCGTCTTGCGCGCGTTGAAATAGGTCGGCGCGGCGCGGTGGGCGTAATCGGGGCCGATGGGGTGCTCGTTGTCGCCTTCACCAAAGCCGCGGAAATAAGGCGCGCCATAATGGCCGACCGCTTCCAGTGCGAGTTCGGTAATCCGCTGCTGGATTTCGCGAGCCCTTGATCTTGAGCAAGCTCGATTCCGGTCCCGGACCTTTGCCGGCGGCCGCGCCTGCAAGGCTGCGCAGCTCGGTAAATTCAAGCGCGGTCAGGTCGATCTCCAGCTCGGAAATCTTGCGCTTGAAAAATGCGTTGGCGAGCAACGGCTTGTCGCCATCCATTTCGGTGCGCGCGATTGCCTTGATCTTTTCGACGCCGCGCTTTGAACGCGGCGACGGCGGCAATGCCGGTGCGTTCATGCGCGAGCAGGAACTTGGCGCAGGTCCAGCCCTTGTTCTCTTCGTAAACGCGGTTGCTCGACCGGAACGCGCACATCCTCCAGCCAGACTTCGTTGACTTCATGCTCGCCGCCCAGAGTGATGATCGGGCGAACGGTGACGCCCGGCGACTTCATGTCGATCAGCAGGAAGCTGATGCCTTCCTGCGCCTTTGCGTCATTGTCGGTGCGGACGAGGAAGAAGCCCCAGTCGGCATGCTGCGCCATCGTCGTCCAGGTCTTCTGGCCGTTGACGATATAATGGTCGCCGTCACGCACGGCTTTGGTGCGCAGCGAGGCGAGGTCGGAACCGGCGCCGGGCTCCGAATAACCCTGACACCACCAGTCGTCGCCCGACAAGATGCCGGGCAGGAACCGTGCCTTCTGCTCGGGCGTGCCGAACGTGTAAATCACCGGACCAACCATCGACAGGCCGAATGGCATCGTGCCGGATGCAATCGGCGCGCGCGAGTTTCTTCGGACCAGATAAACCGCTGCGTCGGCGTCCAGCCCGTGCCGCCATATTCGACCGGCCATGCGGGCGCGATCCAGCCCTTTTTGGCAAGCGTGCGGTGCCAGCGACAGGAAATCTTCTTTGGTCAGGTCATGCCCTTCATCCTGCACGGCGCGCAGATTTTCGGGGTAGTTTTCGGCGATGAAAGTGCGCACTTCCTGCTGGAAGGCGATTTCTTCGGGGCTGAATTCCAGTTGCATCACGACTCTCCTCGAATGCGTTGATTCGTCAATACCGGACGTTTACGTAAACGTCAACTAATCGTTCGGACGTTTATCCGTTATTTTCGGTCTCGATCGATGCTTTGCGCTTGGCAATCAAATATGCAGGAGGATATAGCCGCCACAGGGGGTCGCACCACAAAATCTGTTTTCAGGCAAGCCGAGCGGTTTGCCTTATCGGAGGGATTCGAGATGCGACTGATTATTTCCACATTATTGGCCGGCGCGATGCTGGCATCTGCGTCACCTGCAATCGCAAAGGAAGACAAGTCTTCGGCCAAAAAGGCGCAAGACAAGAATATGACCGAAATTCCGGTTTGCACGCGCAAGCTGGGTACCGTTGCGATTACCGAACCCGAGACCCAATGGTGGAGCGAGCTCGGACTTTCGAACCCCGAAGCGGTCATCAAATTCTTTGTCCAGAAATCGGGCTGCTTCAGCCTCGTCGATCGCGGCGGCGGTCTTGCCGCGCGTGCGGTCGAGCGCGCGCTCGGCGATTCCGGCGAACTGCAGCGCGGATCGAACATCGGCAAGCGGCAAGTGAAGGCTGCCGATTATGTGATTGTGCCTGACATCATCAGCCGCAACAGCAATTCTGGCGGCAGCGGGATTGCTGGCGGTTTGGCAGGCGCGCTGGGCGGACGTCTTATCGGCGGCCTGGTCGGCGGACTGAAGGTGTCCAAGAAGGAAGCCAGCGTTTCGCTTTCAGTCGTCAATGTGCGCACCACCGAAATCGAAGCGCTTTCCGAAGGCTATTATCGCAAGTCCGATCTGAGCTGGGGTGCAGGCGGCGGCGCGTGGTGGGGCGGCGGCCTCGCGGGTGCGGGTGGCGGAAGCTATCAGAATAGCGACATCGGTCAGGTCATCGTTCTCGCCTATCTCGATGCGTATAAGAAGATGGTAGGCGAACTGGGCGGCCTGCCCGAAAATGCCAGCGCGGCGGCACCAAAGGCCGAATAGATTAATGCAAGGGGCGCGAACGTATCGCGCCCCTTCATTCTATCGCGTTTTGACGTAACTTCCGGGCGCTGCTTCCAGCGCTTTCAGTTTGCCCTCGCCGGGAATGCGCGCGCCCTTTGCGGCGACTTGCTTGTCACCATGTCCAGTTAGCCATTCCTGCCAATCGGGCCACCAGCTACCCTTGGTTTCGGTCGCGCCTTCGATAAATTCATCGAGGCTGGCTGGCTTCGCGTCGTTGGTCCAATATTGATATTTCTGCATGCACCGGCGGGTTGACCACGCCCGCAATATGGCCGCTGCCCGCCAGCACGAATTTCATCGGGCCGGTGAAATGGTCCTGCATTTTCCAGACGCTTTCGGCCGGCGCGATATGGTCTTCGCGGCCTGCCTGAATGTAGGTCGGCGTTTTGACTTTGGTGAGGTCGATCGGCGTGTCCAGCGCCGACATCTCGTCCGGGATGACCAGCTTGTTGTCGCGATACAGGTCGCACAGATATTCGCGGTGCCATTTTGCGGGCAGGTTGGTGACATCGCCGTTCCAGTGGAGCAGATCGAACGCCGGATATTCTTCGCCGAGCAGATAATTTTTGACCACGGTCGACCAGATCAGATCCTTGCCGCGCAACAGGTTGAAACTGAGCGCTAGGAAGCGGCCGTCGAGATAGCCCTGCGGCGCGGCGAGCGCCTCGACCATCTTGAGCTGATGATCGTCGATGAAATTGAGCAGTTCGCCGCCTTCGGCTAAAATCGACCTGCGCGGTGAAAAAAGTCGAGCTTCTGACCTTGTCCGCTTCGCCCTTCGCGGCGAGTATCGCCAGCGTTGCGGCCAGCGTCGTTCCGGCGACGCAATAGCCGATGGTGTGGACGTCATCGACCTTCAAACCGCTGCGAACCGTATCGATCGCATCGATTTGCGCGGCGATATAATCGTCCCAGACGACATCTTTCATCGACGCGTCGGCGGATTTCCACGACACCACGAACACGGTGATGCCCTGATCGACGCACCATTTGATGAAGCTTTTTTCTGCGGTCAGATCGAGGATGTAGAAACGGTTGATCCAAGGCGGGAAGATGATCAGCGGCGTTTCCAGCACCTTCTCGGTCGTCGGCTCATATTGCAGCAGCTGATAGAGCGGCGTCTGGTGAACGACTTTGCCGGGCGTTGCAGCGATATTCTCGCCCAGCCGGAACGCGTCGGGGTCGGTATGGGTCAGCTGCCCGCGCTGCATGTCGTGCATCAAATGCTGCATCCCCGACATCAGGCTCGCACCTTTGGTCTCGACCGCTTTTTCCAAGCGCAACCGGATTGGTGAAGGGCGAATTGGCGGGGCTCATCGCCTCGACCACGGTGCGGATGGCAAAGCCGATCTTCGCCTTTTCGGCCTCGGGGACATTATCGAGCTGGTCCGCCGCGCCGAGCATATAGTCGGACATGACCTGATAGCCTTGCCGCACCAGATCGAACACCGGATGCTCCCATTGTGGTCCGGAAAAGCGCCGGTCCTTCGGGTCAACCTTGTCGCGGCCTGCCTTTGCTAGCGGTGCAAGCACCTCCCCCCACGCGTCCAGCGCCTTCTGATACGCGGCCATCGGGTCGGTCGAAACCGCGCCAGACCCTTCGATCATTTTGGTGAATTGCTCGGGGTCCATGAAGGGCGGGAATTTGGGTGAATTGGCCATGCTGTTGCATAACCCAAGCGCAGCATTTGTCGAAGCATCGTTTTGTTGTGCAGTGCAGCATGGACATTGCAGCAAAAAGGGCGCAATGGGCGCGGCATATGACATTTGAAAATATCCCGCCGCTTCTCGACGAAGCGCTTACCGCGCGTGGCTACACCACGCTGACGCCCTGTACAATCCGCCGTGATTGCCGCTGAAGCCGAGGGCCGCGACCTTGTCGTGTCGGCACAGACCGGTTCCGGCAAAACCGTTGCCTTTGGTCTGGCGATGGCACCGCAAATCCTCGACGGCGGCATGGTCAGCCTTGCGCGCGAACCCGCCGCGTTGATTATCGCGCCGACCCGCGAGCTTGCCTTGCAGGTCAGCCGCGAACTGATGTGGCTCTACGCCAAGGCAGGCGTGCGCATTGCCACCTGCGTTGGCGGCATGGACGCATCGAAGGAACGCCGCGCGTCTGAATCAAGGCGCGCAGATCGTTGTCGGCACGCCGGGACGGCTTGCGCGACCACCTCGAACGCGGCGCGCTCGACCTGTCGGCGTTGAAGGTCGCGATCCTCGATGAGGCCGACGAAATGCTCGACATGGGCTTCCGTGAGGAGCTCGAAGGCAATCCTCAACGCCACGCCTGAAGGCCGCCGCACGCTTGTTGTTCTCGGCGACGATGCCAAAATCGATCGTGTCGCTGGCCAAACGTTATCAAAGCGATGCGCTTCGCATTTCGACCGTCGGCGAAGATCGCGGGCATGGCGACATCAGCTATCAGGTCGTCACGGTCGCTCCGCCGGACATCGAGAATGCCGTGGTCAACCTGCTGCGCCTGCACGAAGCCGAAACCGCGATCCTGTTTTGCGCCACGCGCGAAAATGTCCGCCATCTCCACGCCAGCCTGACCGAACGCGGCTTCAACGTCGTGGCGCTTGTCGGGCGAGCATAGCCAGTCCGAGCGCAATCAGGCGCTGCAAGCACTGCGCGACCGCCGCGCGCGGGTTTGCGTCGCCACCGACGTTGCCGCACGCGGTATCGATCTGCCCAACCTGTCGCTCGTCGTCCATGTCGAACTGCCGCGCGATGCCGAAGGCTTGCAGCACCGTTCGGGCCGCACCGGCCGTGCTGGCCGCAAGGGCACCGCCGTGCTGATCGTCCCCTATCAGCGCCGCAAACGCGTCGAATCGATGCTGCGCGGCGCGAAGATCGAGGCCGACTGGATCAAGGTTCCGACCGCCGCCGACATTCGCGCCAAGGACCATGACCGTTTGCTCGAAACTCTGATGACCCCGGTCGAGGTCGACGAGGATGACCGCGCTCTGGGCGCCAAATTGCTCGAAACCATGTCGGCCGAAGATATCGCCGCCGCGCTTGTGCGCGTCCACCGTGCCAAAATGCCGACCCGCCGAGGATATTGCTCGACGACGGCAGCCGAAGCAACGAGCAGCGCGAAGGAAAACCACCGCGAAGGCTTCGACGATTCGGTCTGGTTCAAGATGAACATCGGTCGCCGCAACAATGCCGACCCGAAATGGATATTGCCCTTGCTCTGCCGCCGTGGCGGAGTGACCAAGAACGACATCGGCGCAATCCGCATTGCCGCCAACGAAACCTATGTCGGCATCGCTGCCGCAGCGGTTGCCAAATTCGCCAAAGGCATTGCGCAGCCCGGGCATGACGAAGACAATGATGTCGAAATCGTGCAAGCCGACGGCCCACCCCGCGAAGCTGCGCGCGAAAACAAGCGCATGGGGCGCGACGGCGGATGGTGGACGTCCGCAACGCCCGCAGCTTGGGCGTAAGCTCAGGCGGTCCACGCGGCGATGGCCCAGAGGCGACGGCCCGCGCGGCGGCCCCGCCAAGACGCGACGGCGCGCGCCCTTTCCGCAAGGACGGCCCGCCGCCGTCGAAGCATGGCGTGAAGCACAAGGCGAAGGGCAATAGGCCTCGGTGATGGCTTTGTGGAATTCGCAAATGGCGGGCAGCAAGTTGATGGCCTTTTAAGCGAATACGCTGTAATAGGTTGGGTAATGGCAAGAGATCGGATTGAAGAAATTGTGGCACGCCGATCACGGGCGTCCACGAACAAACCCCGTTTCCCATTGGGAGATTGATACGCTTGCCGAGCAGTGGCTAGTTGGCACTGGACCGTTATATGAGGTACCCGACTTCATCATAATCCGGCTTGTCACGATGTTGGAAGTTTTCACGCGTACATGGATCGCAACCTTAGTTGATGCAGGCGAGCCCTATGTTCAACGAGCTGGCGACCTCGTTGGCGGCTCGTTGAAATTCGATTTCGGAATTGTCAGGGCCTTGGCTGGGAAGCAAGTCTCGGTTGGCGAGTTAGTAAGCCATTCTGTCTCAATCAATCAGCTATCAGACCTTGAAACCGTCTTTACAACTTTGACCGGCACTAAAGTGTTTCCGGCGATTGCGCAGTTGGCTGATCGATGGGCTAGCAAAATAGATCGCATCTCGGACCCAATAATCGCCGAATGTCGAAGAGTTACGTAGGCAGTTGGCAGCAACTGTTTGATGCCCGACATATTCTGGCTGCATGAAATGCCCTCAGCGAAGCCCGCTGACGCCAATCGGACGGATCTGACTTGAAACTGTATTTTCCGGCTCGTTGCCTGTGGAGTGCCCAAAATGCGGATTTCACAGCGCTGCTGGGTGGCAACTGCCCGCCAAAAGAGTACAACGTTAGCAAAATGCTCCTACCAGCGTCGCTGATCTGCCCTTGATAAGCATGTCGCCATATATCGGCAGGATTGGCAAATAGGTCGCGAACGAACTCTTTGTACCCCTGTGGTTCGACGCCTTTTACTCGCTCGGTAATCCGAAAGCCATTCGATCAGTCGGGGATTAAATTTGTCGTGTTTCACGATCTCCATGTAAAATCGTTCGGAAAGCAGTTCCGCGCGATACTGCTGCGGCAATTCACTAAAATAAATGTGGTTGTATAGGATTTCAGCCCGTTGGCGCTCGTTGTAATCACGAATTTCAAGAACACATTTGTTGTCGACGAGCCGAGAGTGTTTCAGCTTTTCGGATGCAGCGATGGCTTGCTGTAGAATGTGTTCGCGCGTGGTCATGATAAGGCGCGCTGTTTTCGACTTTCTGACCATCTCGATAAAATCCAAGATTGCGCGATCTTCGTTTTGCGTGAACGTCGAAGCGCGCTCTCCAAGGAAAGTGGCTCCAATAAAGTCGTCAAAGTAGAATATTTGTTTCTTGCCGGGTTGGTATCGTGTCTCGCCCCGTTTGAAAATCGGTGAGGATCGAGACTACCTCGTAACCTTGTTCAAGCGAGGCATAAAGCAGCATACGGGCGAGTGTCGTCTTTCCGACTCCGGGGACACCAGAGATGATTGCGACATGGCTTTCATTGAGCATCTCAATTGCTCGTGGATAAGCGGCATTCTGCACGTAGCGGGCGATATCATCATATACCCTTTGCACGTCGAATTCGCTCTGGGTAAACAGAGGCGTTGTGGATGACGCGGTCAAGAACGACCCGGCTGCTCAGCCAAAGCTTAAAGTGTTGGCCATGGATATCTGGATGTTGCTCCAACAGATTGTTTATGTCTGTTGGCTCGATTACATCATCTGAATTCTTGATTAAGTTCCCGAATATTTTGATGATGTCAGCTTTGTTGTTCGGTGTTAGCCCGACCGAGGTGACGAGAATATAGCGACTGGGCTTAAGTGTTTCGGCCTTTTTTGCTTCTTTCTTGAGGTCGGTCAGCAGGCCACTGAGCCCTGTTCCAAGGTAATGCTTGCATTGAACTACGACGCTATCTTTCCCCTTTGCATGTCGAAAATCGATTCCCTGATCTCTCCCAGTTTTGAAAGATTTCAGAGCTGGATGCCGTCACGTGCTTGTAGCAGGTCACGGGCAAGAAGCTCAAAGTCGTGAGGCGACAATTGTTTAAAATCATATTCTGACATCTTATTGATAAACCATTGTCGAACTGGACTTGCAATCATTTTACGACAGCTAGATGTCCGTTTCTGAACGGCGATTTGCGTAATCTGGATGGCCCCAACCTTGTCGAGAGGGCGCAACAATCCGGCAGACTACTCCCTTCCAAAACCGCTTGAAATGTAGGATTTCATTTGCGACTCTCGCAAACGCTCTTTCTCATTGTTGCCTCGCTAAGTTCCACAATCTTCCGGCCCAACGACGCGCCTTAAATTGACAAAGGCGACAATGAGGGGGCCGTTTTGCGTAACTCTTGTCAACTTAAGCGGCATCTGACAGCTTTTTCTGGAAAAGCCGCCGCACTTCGCCCATGAAGGCGGCTCCAACCTTCAAAGCTCGAAACGGGAGCCGATGTCCGAAGAATTTTACCGCATGAAGCGCCTGCCGCCTTACGTTATCGCCGAAGTCAATGCGATGCGCGCGGCGGCCCGTGCTGGCGGCGAGGATATTATCGACCTCGGCATGGGCAACCCCGACCTGCCGCCGCCGCCGCATGTCATCGAAAAGCTCGTCGAAGTTGCGCAAAAGTCCGACGCGCATGGCTATTCGGCATCGCGCGGAATTCCGGGGCTTCGCAAGGCGCAGGCCAATTATTATGCGCGCCGGTTCGGCGTCGAAGTCGATGCCGAGAGCGAAGTCGTCGTGACGATGGGCTCGAAAGAAGGGCTCGCCAGCCTCGCCACCGCGATCACCGCGCCGGGCGACGTCGTGCTCGCGCCCAATCCCAGCTACCCCATCCACACCTTTGGCTTCATCATTGCAGGCGCGACCATCCGCTCGGTGCCGACGACGCCCGACGAGAATTACTTCCGCGCGCTCGACCGGGCGATGGCCTTCACCGTTCCGCGTCCGTCGATCCTCGTGGTGAACTATCCGTCGAACCCGACGGCGGAGACGGTGGACCTCGCCTTTTACGAACGGCTGGTGGCCTGGGCGAAGGAGAACAAGGTCTGGATATTGTCCGACCTTGCTTATTCCGAGCTGTATTTCGACGGCAATCCGACTGTGTCGATCTTGCAGGTCAAGGGCGCGAAGGATGTCGCCATCGAGTTTACCTCGCTGTCCAAAACCTATTCGATGGCCGGCTGGCGCATCGGCTTTGCGGTCGGCAACAAGCAATTGATCGCAGCGATGACGCGGGTGAAAAGCTATCTCGATTACGGTGCCTTCACGCCGATTCAAGCCGCCGCCTGCGCCGCGCTCAACGGCCCGCAGGATATTGTCGAGGCCAACCGCGCGCTCTATCACAAGCGCCGCGACGTGCTGGTCGAGGCATTCGGCCGTTCGGGCTGGGACATCCCGCCGCCGCGCGCCTCGATGTTCGCTTGGGCACCGTTGCCGCCAGCACTGGCGCATCTCGGCAGTCTCGAATTCTCCAAGCAATTGCTCACTCACGCCAAGGTCGCGGTTGCGCCGGGCGTCGGCTATGGCGAGGACGGCGAAGGCTTCGTCCGCATCGCGATGGTCGAGAACGAGCACCGGCTGCGTCAGGCCGCGCGCAATGTGAAGGCCTATCTGAAGTCGATGGGCGTCAATACCCCGGGCCAGTCGAAGGCTATCTGAATGGCCCGATCCGATTTCGCCTTCCACCACCGCTTCCGCGTGCGCTGGTCCGAAACCGACGCGCAGGGCGTGGTCTTCAATGCCCGCTATCTCGATTATGCCGATGTCGCGATCACCGAATATTGGCGCGCGGCAAAGTTGCGCGAGCGGGCAGGGGACGACCCGCTGGAGTTCCACGTCAAAAAGGCGACGGTAACCTGGTTCGCGCCAATCCTGCCTGACGAGATGATCGAAGTCATGGCGCGAACGCTTGCGGTTGGTCGAACGAGCATGACGCAGACCGTAGAAATTCACGGTAGCCGCGACGATGGTTCCGATGATTTGCGCGCGACGATCGAACTGGTTAGCGTATTCGTCGACCTTGCAACGCACCGCCCGCAGGTCCTGCACGACTGGATTGGTCCAGCATTCGCGGCTTTTGATGCCGGGACGGCAAGCGCGCCGCTTGTCAGCGAAAACGCCTGAGCTTAGAGCGGTGGCTATGCTATCCGGTCGCACGTTTTTCTTCGCCATCGTTTTCGCGGCGATCTTGGCATCATGCAAACCAGCCGACGAGGCAAATGGACGACCGGCCACATCGTTGGAATTCCCCAAACCCTCTCGGCTTGTTTCGGCGGCGGGCGATACCCAATATTCGACTGAAGCAGCACGCGACGAGGCGGGCGAGGCCGAATTCGTTATGGACTGGGCGGGTATCAAGCTTGGCACTACAGTTGCGGACATCGGTGCCGGCGAGGGCTATTACACCATCCGTCTGGGCGAGCGGGTTGGACCCAAAGGTCGCGTCTTGGCGCAAGATATCAACCGCGGCGCGCTCGACCGGCTTGGTGAACGCGTCACCCGCGAACAGCTCGATAACGTCGCGATCAAGGAAGGCGCAGTCGACGACCCACGGCTTCCGGAGAAGAGCTTTGACCGCATATTCATGGTCCATATGTATCATGAGATTAGTGAGCCTTACGCTTTCCTATGGCGCTTGCGACCCGCGCTGGCGAATGGTGGCGAGGTTATTGTCGTCGACCGTGACCAGCCCACGGACCAACATGGCATACCGCCCAAGCTGCTGTTCTGCGAATTTGCGGCGGTTGGGTATCGATTGACCGGGTTTAGCGAAGAGCTGAAACTGGGCGGCTATATTGCCCGGTTCACGCTTGCCGGCCCTCGCCCCGAGCCAAAGGCAATCAAAACCTGCGGCACGCGTCCAACGAAATAGAAAAAAATGACCCCCAACCCCTAAAAGGGGTGGAGGGTCAAAAACGGATTGCCGGTTGGGGTTTCGGGGGATGGCAATCCGCGAACTGGGTTCGGAAGCTGAACGAAGCGCCCGCTTGATTTTTTCCGGGGAAGGTTTGGCGCCGCGTTGGCGCGGCAATTCGATTCATTCCCCTGCCGAGGTTTTAAAACGACTCGGTAGTTGTGGTATAAATACACCATTTTACAAATTAATGTCAAAAAAGCGAAACTGACGGCGAATTGGCTTCAATGCCCTTCGAAGCCGATCAGGCTCCGTACATCGATACCACGCGCCCGCAGCTTGGCTGCACCGCCGAGTTCGGGAAGATCAACAATAAACAGCGCCTGTTCGACAACGCCGCCACCTTGAGTGACGAGATCAACACCAGCAAGCGCAGTGCCGCCGGTGGCGATCAGGTCATCGACCAGCAGCACTTTTTGCCCCGGTTTCACGTGCCCGACATGCATCTCGATCCGGTCGGTGCCATATTCGAGGGCATAATCGGTGCCGATCTTTTCGCCCGGCAGCTTTCCTGGTTTGCGCAGCATCAGTTTGCCGAGACCCAGAGCGTAGGAAAGCCCTGCCGCGACAACAAAGCCGCGCGCCTCGATACCCGCAATCAACTGCGTGTCTGGCGCGACCATTGCCGCCAGCCTGTCTATAGTGGCCCGGAACCCGGGGCCGTCGAGTAACAAGGTCGAGACATCGCGGAACAATATCCCTGGCTTCGGATAATCCGGAATATTGCGAATCAGCGCGGCGAGATCGGCATTGTCGGTCATGCGGAGGAGTGCCGCGAACCGTGCGGAATATCAAAGAAAAAGCCAAACTTATCGAAAAACAATAAATTACTTGACGTACAACAACGTTGCGCATATTGATAAACAATAATCATCAATATTGGAGATCGATATGACAGAGTATCTGCACGATCACCGCATATTGCGGATAACCAGTTAGCTGGTGTTCCTGATGATGGCGCTGCGTTCGCCATCGGTGGCGTCGTGCTGGCGTTGGTGAGCGTTCGCGGCTTCCGGTGTTCTGGACGGAATGCTCTTGCCGAAATCGCCAACAGACAAATCCGGGCATTGATACGCGCTGATATTCTCGCCGACTTGCTGTCAATATTTGCGCTTGGCTTGTTGGTGCTAGGGCTGATCTGGACGATCTGCGCGAAATCGCTTGGATCATCGTCAGCGTGAAGGATCGAAATCCCTTCATCGTCGTGCTAATGCCGGTCGGCTGCGCATCGATCGGCTGGCTGATGGTCGGCGTTGCAGATCATTGGCTTGCCGCTGGCCGTGGCCGCATGGAAATGTCGCGGATATTTTTGGGAATATTAGACGTCGATCTCATGGATTATCTCGCTCAACGGCATCCTCGCCATCCTGTCGTGTTCATCCTTGCAGGCATCTTCGAACGCGGCGCGAAATGCAGCGAAGATCTGGAAGGAACGGTCTGATGCCTGTCACTGTAAAGCTCGACGACCTGCTCTATGCCAAGCGGATGACGCTGACCGAACTGGCCGAACGGGTCGATATCACGCTCGCCAATCTGTCGATCCTGAAAACGGGGAAGGCCAAAGCCATCCGCTTTTCGACGTTGGAGGCGATTTGCAAGGTGCTCGAATGCCAGCCTGGCGACCTGCTGGGTTTTGAACAAGGAGAAGGATGATGCAATTTGCATTCAAGGTTTCCATTCCGCCAAGATTGCTGATGTTGATAATGCTGGTTGCGGTAACCGGACTGGTTTTGAGTTAGGATCCATTTCGACATTGCCTAAAAACGCGGCCCCGAAACGGGTCGCGTTTTGCGTTTCAGGAAAGGATATCACTTCCAAAATCCGGTCCGCTGGCGTGAACGCCAAATGAACCAGCACCGGTTCCACTCGGCTCGCCGTCACAACCGCACGGCACGTCCGGACTTACATGCCCGATATCTGCGACGAACCGTTTTGTCCCTGTCCACACAGACAGGAGATTGAAAATGACAAACGCACAATCAATCCGTACCGCAGGGAAGTACGCGATTATAGCAGCGCTCATGGGCAGCTCGTCACTGGCATTTGCCCAGGATGCAGCGCCCGTTACAGTAGCGCCCCCGACGCCATCGCCGGTTGCAGCAGTGCCCAGCCCCGCACCGGTAATTGTGCCTCCGCCAGCGGTCAGCACTCTGCCTTCAGCGAATGACGTGGTGAACGCGCGGCTGCGCAAGAGGCCGCCGCCGAGACCAGCGAGCGCCGGAGTGTCGCGGCCACCCCGAGAGCAGCACCAACCGTGCGCCCGGTAACACGACCAGCCCCCGCCGCGATTGCCGCACCGACTTCGGCCATCGCGCCAGACTCGGCTGATGCGGCCGAACCGATTGCACCAGCCATCGATTCCATCGTGCCTGCACCACCCACCGTTGAAGAGGCTACGCCTGTCGCAGTTGCCGCAGACATTGCCAATGCGCAGCGTGATACTATCTCCGGCGAAGACCTGACGCTGTTTGGCGGCTTGGCCGCAGCATTGGCGGCGATCGGCCTTGGCGCGGCATTTGCCTCACGTCGCAAGCGCAAAGTCGTCGCCGATCAGCCGCAAATGGATGCGCATCGCGACTTCGTTGCACCTGCACCGATCAAGCATGATCCGGTTTTCAAGCAGTTTGCTGCAAACACAGCACCTGTGGCCCCCGCGATGGCAGCCCCTATCGTCCAACGCAGCGTCAAGCCGAAGCCGGTCGTTACGCGCCCGGATATTCCGGTAACGGACCCGCTGTTCAGCAGAACCGTTGTCCAGACGCCGATCACCGATCCGCTATTCGCGCCACGCAACGACGTTGAAATACCGATCACCGACCCGATGTTCGCGCATTTGTCAGAATATAACGGAAATTCTGCCAGCTCGAAATCGGTATGGGCGTACGATAATCGCCAAAACCGGACAATGACCGGGCAGGTGAACGAGCGGGCTTCGGACGAAATGGAACCTGCAGAATAGGGCAGTTAAACGAATAGGAAGGCGGCCTTCGCGGGCCGCCTTTTTTTAAGCGGCTGATATTGCCGCCAACATATTAACGCGTTCAAAGAGCAAAACCGTCTTGACCGGATTTGGGCTATCAAGCCAAATCCTACATTTCAAACGAAAATGGGCGGCCTATCGCTAGGCCGCCCATTTCTGTCAAAGGCATGGATCCCGGATCAAGTCCGGGATGACGCCTCTGGCGTCACTTGACTTCGACGGTACCGCCAGCTGCCAGGATCTTGCCCTTGATTTCTTCGGCTTCGGCCTTGTTCACGCCTTCCTTGATCGCCTTTGGCGCGGACTCGACGAGAGCCTTTGCTTCGGTCAGACCAAGCTGGGTGATCGCGCGGACTTCCTTGATGACAGCAATCTTGTTGCCGCCGTCGCCGGTCAGGATAACGTCGAATTCAGTCTGCTCTTCTGCAGCTGGGCCAGCTTCAGCAGCAGGTCCGGCAACAGCAACAGCAGCGGCCGCCGAAACGCCCCATGCTTCTTCCAATGCTTTCGCAAGGTCAGCTGCTTCAAGAACGGTCAGCTTCGAAAGGTCTTCTACTAATTTAGCAATATCAGCCATGTTAAAAACGCTCCAACTTCTTCATATATTGAGGGCCCGGCCGCAGGTTTCTAAAGTCTGCAAGCCGCCACCGGTTAAACGATAATTTTATGCGGCTTCTTTGGTGGCGTAAGCCCCAAAAACG
Organism: uncultured Alphaproteobacteria bacterium; assembly: GCA_963814305.1. Classification (GTDB taxonomy): domain Bacteria; phylum Pseudomonadota; class Alphaproteobacteria; order Sphingomonadales; family Sphingomonadaceae; genus Sphingorhabdus_B. The sequence continues at coordinate 232,917 of CAWFCI010000009.1, read as the reverse complement.
CGTGCCAGCTTTCCTGCCGGTGCAACAACGACCTGAGCGATCTTCGTTGCCGGAGCTTGAACAAGCCCGATCAACTTTGAACGCAAGGCGTCGAGCGAAGGCAAAGAAGCCAAAGCCTTGATGCCATTCACATCAAGAACAGTCGCACCCATCGCACCGCCGACAATTTCTAACTTGTCATTGGTTTTGGCAAATTCGACGGCTACCTTTGCGGCAGCAACCGGATCGGTCGATGTGGCGAGTGCAATAGGTCCGGTCAGCAGGTCGCTGATCGATTCATATTGCGTGTCCTTAAGAGCGATTTTGGCAAGGCTGTTCTTCGCGACTTTGAAACTTGCACCCGCATCCCGCATTTTCAAACGCAGGTCGGTCGATTGAGCCACCGTCAACCCGAGATTCCGGGTGACGACGACAACCGCCGACTGGTTGAAATTGGCGTTCAGCGCTGCAACCGCATCGGTCTTTTCAGAACGGTTCATGCATTACTCCTTATTTGGGCTTTCCCGGCGAACCGTCAAAGCCCAACACGAAAATACGAACCACCCGACAGGGCGATCCGCGACTTCAGTCCGTGGGGAATGTTTCGCATGCCGCGTTGCTGCGAACGATCCACCAACGTCGGGAGCGGATGGCGAAGGTGGCCGTTAGGCGCGGCACCTGAAATCTCTATCCCCGTCTAGGCTGGAAATTAAGACCCGCAAATTCGGGCCACCAACGGTCTCGGACGGTTGTCCGGAAAGGCCGTCGCCTCGCCGAACGAGCGGTGCCACTAGCAGGGTTGGGAGGAGAGTCAAGCATATCGCCTCGATTCCGGTCTATGCCGATGGATTGCGCAAAAGGTTTCGCGCAGAGGCGCAGAGTTTTGCAGAGACCGCAGAGGGTTTAGCCGCCGCGTAGCGGCCATCAATATGCTCTGCTTCAACTTCGACCGACACAGTTTGAATGCGCTTCGCGCGAAGTCAGTAATCGCTGCGGTCTCTGCTTCCTCTGCGTCTCTGCGCGAAACAAAATCTCACTGCCCACCCCTTCACGCCGCGATTTTCTCGCCGAACCACGCATCGCGGCCTTGGCGGCGGCGTCGATCCAGGGTTGGCGCGCACATGCCAGCGCCGCCAGATGCGCGGCTTCTTCGGCCTTGCTAACGTCCGCTCATAATCCTCATCGCCGAAAAAGCCGGTTTCGGTGACCAAATCATCCTCCTCGCCGTCGGCTTTGGGGAAGTTCGTCCGCCATTCCTGCTCGTCCTCGTCAAACCACACGCCCAGCCGCTGCGCCGCGACCTCGGGTTCCTCGTCGAGCATGTCGGGGATAGCCTCGTCAGCCGCAGACATCCTGTCAAGTTCACAGTCAAACGACCTTCTGCGTCTCAGCCGGATCGGGGTCGCGCGCCGCAAAGAACAAAGCCGCCTCGCTGCCCTTGCCGCCGCGTTCGATCAGATCGAGGAAGCTTTCAAAATCCTGGCAAACCAGCATCACCTGCGCATTGCGGCTGCCCTTGATCGCCTGCGCTTCGGCCATCCGGTCGAGCCGGCCCAGCAAGCCCATGCCCAGCCGGTTGTCGAACTTGCCGCGCATGACTGTGCCATCGTCAAGCTTGCTGGTCACTTCCTCATAGCCATTGACCGCGCGGTCCATCAGCATGTCCTGCACGACATCGCGCGACACCAATATCGCCGCATCCCACCCCAGCCGGAACGCCGCGCCATCGCGGCGAAAGCGCAAATCATAAGCCGAGCGCGGCGACTTGTTCACCTCCTTCGCCGCGCGCATCACGCTGCCACCAAAGGCCAGCGCCTCCAGAAACGCGCGCTGGCACGCAGACGTCCAGCGATAATCATTGCGGATAGCGGTCATATCGGGGTTCGGCTCGGCATAAGCGTCCGCCCCGCACACGCCATTGTTCGCCTTGCTGTTCTGCCATTCGTCGTTCATCGTCTTTCTCCTTTTGGAACAAAAGAAGAACTATAATGTACCATATAGGTTGTAGGAAAGCGGTTTTTATTCTTATTAGGGACAGTCCCTAATAAGCCCCTAACAAGCCAGTTGACCAGATGACTAAGTTTGACTAAGTTTGATAGATGCAAACTGTCAATATTCACGAAGCGAAAACGCACCTTTCCCGGCTTGTGGCAGCTATCAAGGCAGGAGATCAAGCAGAGGTGATTATCGCCCAAAACGGTGTACCTGCGGCGCGGCTCGTACCTTTGGTCAAAAGGCCAACGGTTAAATGGGGGCTGGCCAAAGGCAAATTTTCCGTTCCAGATACTATCGATGCGCTCAATCCCGAGATCGAGACGCTGTTTCGCGGCGGCAAGGTTTGAGGTTTCTTCTCGACACGCATATTGTGTTGTGGCGGCTAACCGCCGACCCGCGCCTGTCGAAACAGGCGATTCGCATGATGGACGAGGATGCATTGTCGATAGACATCAGTGCGATTTCGGTTTGGGAAGTAGCGATTAAATGGGCGTTGCGCAAAGGGCGGCCCGATGACATGCCGGTTTCCGGAAAAGAATTCCTGCGCGAGATCGAGCGTGCCTTGATTGTCCCGCTACCTGTGCAGCCGATCCACGCCGCCGCGGTCGACGATCTGCCGATGTTGCACGGCGACCCGTTCGACCGCTTCCTGCTGGCGACGGCACAGCACGAAGGCATGACGTTTCTAACGCATGATGCCGCTCTGGCGGGCTATGGCGATTTTGTGGTAGTGGTTTGAACAGGTTCCGAACCTCACATACCGTGGACTTAAATCATTCGTCCAGATACCGCCAAATCTCCGAGATCACGACCGAACCTTCGCCCACCGCAGAGGCCACGCGTTTGACTGACCCCGCCCGCACATCGCCCACTGCGTAAATTCCGGGGTGCGAGGTGGCGAAGGGTGAGGGCGCGCCTCCGTCCTTTGCAACTTCGCCGCCGCATTTGACGAAGCCCTTGCCATCAAGTTCTACCAGACCCGATAGCCAGCCGGTATTTGGGGCCGCGCCGACCATCACGAACAGCGCGCCAACTTCGACCTGGCGGCAATCGCCATTTTCGTCGAGTGTGATGTGGGTAAGGCCGCTTGTCCCATGCAGTTCGCTGACTTTGCAGTTGTAATGGATAGTGATTTTCTCGTCGGCCTCCAAACGGCTGCTGAGATAATCCGACATTGAGGCGGCGAGGCTGTCGCCGCGCACCAGCACATGAACGTGCTTGGCGCTGCGGCTGAGGAACATAGCGGCTTGTCCTGCGCTGTTGCCGCCGCCGATGATCGCGGCGTCGGTGCTGCGGCAGAAACGCGCTTCCATGTCAGTCGCAGCGTAGTAGACGCCAGCGCCTTCATAATATTCAAGCCGGTCGAGCGGCAGCCGCTGATATTGGACGCCTGCCGCGATGAGGATGGCGCGTGCACACACGCTCTGGCCGTCGTCGAGCGTCACGCAAAAGCTTCCATCCTCCTGCTTTTCAAGCGCGGTTGCCTGGCTCGGCACCGAAAAGCAGGTGCCGAACTTCATCGCCTGTACCTGACCGCGCCAGACGAGATCGCTGCCCGAAATGCCGGTGGGAAAGCCCATGTAGTTTTCAATGCGGCTGGACGTTCCAGCCTGTCCGCCAATCGCCAGCTCATCGATGACCAGGGCCTTGATGCCCTCTGCGCCAGCATAGACTGCCGCTGCCACACCGGCGGGACCGCCGCCGACGATTAGCAGGTCGGCGACCAAGCCTTCGGGGATGGGCTGGCGCAGGCCTAATAGCTCGGCAACTTTTTGCGGGGTAGGATCTTCGACATAGCGGTCCTTGCCAAAAATCACCGCAGGATGGTTGTGCGTGATATCGCACGCCGCGGCCATTTCCGTGCCCTCGGGACTATCAAGATCATAGGATACGAACGGTATCTTGTTGCGCATGGCAAAGCTGGCGATGCGCTGGATATTCTTGTCGGTATCCGCGCCGATCAGTTTGAGCGACGCATCCTCGGATTCCACCTGCCGCCGCCGTCGCGCGGTCAGCACCGAAATGACGATGTCGGACATTTCGGGGATTTTGGACATGAGGTCGAGCATCGCCACGCGCTCGACCTCCAGCGTGCGCGTGTCCTGCGCTGCGCGCATCGGCATGGTGAAGGCGCCGCCGTTGAGTAGGGCAATCTCCCCCATGAACTGCGTTGGGCCGATAGTGCTAGCCAACAACCGTTCCTCGCTGAACGGATTGACGACCTCTACCTCGCCATCCTCGATATAGGTGAAACGGTCCATCGGGTCGCCGACGCGCGCGAGATAATCGCCTTTTTTGTAGTGCTTTATGTGGCCAATCGCGCGCAATGCCTCGACATGCTCGGAATGCAGCGGCGTGCGGCGCATGGTGGTCAGGTCATCGGCTATCTGTTCCATGGTTTGCAATGTGGATTGCGCGCCGGATTCTGACAAGTAGGCAAAGAAAAAGGGCCGGAGGTTTCCCTCCAGCCCTAATCAAACTGTTATGCGAAACGCGTGTTACGCCCCAGCAACATCCGCCAGATTGACCTTCAATCCAGGCCCCATCGACGAGCTGATTGCGACCTTGCGGACATATTTGCCCTTCGATCCCGATGGCTTGCTCTTGATAACCGCATCGACCAAAGCGTCGAAATTCTTGCGCAGGTCAGCGTCGGAGAAGCTTTTCTTGCCGATGCCGCTGTGGATGATGCCCATTTTTTCAACGCGGAATTCGACCTGACCGGCTTTCGCGGCCTTGACGGCTTCGGCGACGTCCATGGTGACGGTGCCCAGCTTCGGGTTTGGCATCAGGCCCTTTGGACCCAGTGTCTTGCCGAGGCGTCCGACGATGCCCATCATGTCCGGCGTTGCGATCACGCGGTCATAATCGAGATTGCCAGCGAGCATGTCTTCCATCAGGTCTTCGGCACCGACCTTGTCAGCGCCAGCAGCGGTTGCCGCATCGGCCTTGTCACCGCGTGCGAACACGGCGACCTTCATTTCCTTGCCGGTCCCTGCTGGAAGCGAGACCATGCCGCGAACCATCTGGTCGGCGTGACGCGGGTCAACGCCGAGGTTCAGCGCAACTTCGATGGTTTCGTCGAACTTGGCGGTCGCCAGTTCCTTGATTGTCTTCAGCGCTTCGTCAACGCCATAGAGCTTTTCAGCGTCGAGATGCGCGAGCGATTTTGCTTTTTTGGTCAGCTTGGCCATTGGTTAAGCCCTCCACTACTTCGAGGCCCATGGCGGTAGCCGAGCCTGCGATGATTTTCACTGCCGCGTCCATGTCGTTCGCGTTGAGGTCGGCCATTTTCAGGGTCGCGACTTCTTCGAGCTGCGCGCGCGTGATTTTGCCGGCGGTGATCTTGCCAGGCTCTTTCGAACCAGCCTTGAGGCCCAGAACCTTCTTGATAAGATAGGTCGCAGGCGGTGCCTTCATGACGAAGGTGAAGCTCTTGTCCGAAAACACGGTTATCTTGGTCGGAATCGGCGTGCCCTTTTCCATGTCGCCGGTGGCGGCATTGAACTGCTTGCAGAATTCCATGATATTCACGCCGCGCTGACCCAAAGCAGGGCCGATTGGCGGGGAGGGAGTGGCTGAACCTGCAGGAACCTGCAGGCCGATATAGCCGTCAATTTTCTTTGCCATAAATGGCGTCCTTTCATTCTATTGGCCATCTTCACGCGGAGCTGGATGGCCGCAAATTAAGCGGTCAAACAGCGATCCGAAGACAAGCCTCCCGCACGGTTTTCCCTGATTCTCATCAGGGAAGCGGCGCGCATAGTTTAACGCTGCGCGACAATCAAGCTCTCTCTCCTTTAGGGGAGAGATAGACTTGGCTTGCCAGCTTGCTGGTTAGCAAGTCTTGAGAGGGGGAAGCTTGCCAGCCCCTCTCCACTGCGACTAGGGGCAAAGCCCCAAGTCTCGTTGCCTCTCCCCAGAAGGAGAGAGGCAAAATCACTTCATCAATTCAACTTCTTCGAAGTCCAGCTCGACCGGCGTAGCGCGGCCGAAGATGCTGACCGAAACCTTGACGCGGTTCTTGTCGAAATCGAGTTCTTCGACTGCGCCGTTGAAGCTGGCGAACGGACCGCCCAGAACCTTGACCTGATCGCCGATTTCGTAATCGACCGACACGCGCTTTTTCGGCGCGGCTTCCAGTTCCTGCTTGGTATTGAGGATGCGCGCGGCTTCGGCTTCGGTAATCGGCTGCGGCTTGTTGCCCGCGCCGAGGAAGCCGGTGACTTTGGGCGTGTTCTTGACCAGGTGATAGACATCGTCGTTCATGTTGAGCTTGGCGAGCACATAGCCGGGGAAGAATTTGCGTTCGGCCTTGATCTTCTTGCCGCGGCGCACTTCGGTGACCTGTTCGGTCGGAACCTCGACCGCCTCGACCAGCTGCGACAGGCCAATGCGCTCTGCCTCGGACAGAATCTGGTCGCGGACCTTGTTTTCAAAGCCCGAATAAGCGTGAATGATGTACCAGCGTGCCATAGTCCCTAATCTCTTTTCAAGCCGCGCTTAGCCTTCAGCAAGCGCGAGCAGCCCCTTTACGATTGCGGCAAAACCCGCGTCGACGCCAAGGAAGAAGATGGCAAGAATGATCGTCATGATCAGCACCATGATCGCGGTCTGCACCGTCTCCTGACGCGAAGGCCACACGACCTTGCCAATCTCGGTCCGCACTTGGCGGATGAATTCACCGGGGCTTGTCTTTGCCATACTTCAACTTCCTGTCTGTCGTTTCCCGAAAATGGATAGCCGCCAGCGCTCCGACCGGCGGGGTCGAGAGCGATATAGGTTCCGATTTCGGAAAGACTAGGCCTTTAGACGGGGATTCGCGCAAGGGCAAGTATGAATAGGGTAGGGGTTGGCGCGCCGAACAGCCTTGAACTATTGGCGCACTTGGCTATCCCCTACGCGGTACAAATCAACAGGAATTCCAGCACATGCCATCCGGTCTCGCCGCCCTTCTCGACGACGTCGCCACTATTGCCAAAATCGCCGCCTCGTCGATTGACGATGTCGCCGCAGCGGCTGGCAAGGCTAGCACCAAGGCGGCTGGTGTGGTTATCGATGATACCGCGGTTACGCCGCAATATGTGACTGGCTTTACCCCCGACCGCGAGCTGCCGATTATCTGGCGGATTGCCAAGGGGTCGTTCAAGAACAAGCTGCTCTTCATCCTGCCCGCCGCTTTGTTGCTCAGCGCGTTTCTGCCGTGGGCGATTACGCCGATATTGATGATCGGCGGGGCCTATCTGTGCTTCGAAGGCGCGGAAAAGGTGCTGGAGAAATTTGCCGATGCGACCGATGGCGAGGAGGAAACGCTCGACGAGGAAATCGCCGAGCTGTCCAGCGCCGACCATGAAGAAAGTATGGTCGCGGGCGCGGTACGGACCGATTTCATCCTGTCGGCGGAGATCATGGCCATTGCGCTCAACGACATCATCGCGGGCGGCATGCTGGCGACCGCCGGGAGCGGACTGCACCCGATTGTGTGGCAGGGCATTGCCCTTGCCGTGGTCGCGATTGGCATCACCATCGCGGTCTATGGCGTGGTTGGCCTGATCGTGAAGATGGACGATATCGGCCTGCACATGGCGCAGCGCGAAAATGGCGGATCGCAGGCGGTTGGACGCTCGCTGGTGCGCGGGATGCCCAAGCTGTTGGCGTTTCTGTCGACGGTCGGCACGGCGGCGATGCTGTGGGTCGGCGGGCAGATTATCGTGCATGGTTTTGGCGTGCATCCGGCGGAGTTTTTCGGGCTGCACGAAGGCGCGCTGGCGTGGATTGTCGATGCGGCGTTATCGGGGATTGCGGGGCTTGCCATCGGCGCGGTGATTGTGTGGGTGCATCACAAAATTGTGCATCGCAAGGCGCATTGACGCGTAGGGCGTGTACAACGGCTTTTCCATTTTCAAGAAAATGGCAGGAGTTGGGGGACTCGAACCCACGACCCTCGGTTTTGGAGACCGATGCTCTACCAACTGAGCTAAACTCCTGCACTTCACGTTGCCGCGAAGAGATGCGCCCTTAACGCTGTTACGCGAACGGGGCAAGTCTCAATCCCTCTCCCATTGGGAGAGGATACGAAGCCTTAGCCGCAGGCTTAGGCGAAGTTGGTGAGGGGCTGTGCGCTATCGAGACAGCAGAACCCCTCACCCAGCTTCGACTAGCAAACAAGTTTGCAAGTCTGCGCAACCCTCTCCCAATGGGAGAGGGGTTGTTAAAACTTAAACCCGGCTTCCACGCCCCAGATGCGCGGTTCGTTGACGAAGCCGGTCAGGTTGTTGAAGTCGATGCCGCCGACCGCCGAGGTATCCTTGGTGATGTTGCGGACGAACGCGGCGATATCGAACGCGTCGGTTTTGTAGCCAACGCGAAGCCCGCCTTCGAGCATGGACTTGTCCTGGAACTCGACCGATTCATACAGGAAGAAGTTGATCTTCGAACGGTAGGCCCAGTCGGTATAGGCGTAGATTTCGCCATCGCCGACAGGAATGCCGTATTTCGCTGTCCAGTTGGCAATCCATTTGGGGCTCTGCGGCAGGCTGTTGCCATTGATGTTGACGATGGCTGCCGAGAACGGTGCTGCTGCGACGACAATCGGGTCAAGCGGGGTGCAGAGCGATACGTTCGGGAAGGTATCGACGCGGACGGCCCCGCAAGCCGCTGTGGTGAGGCCCGCATCGCGGATTTGGGTGTTGTTGTAGCTCACGCCAGCGGTTAGCAGCAGTTCGGGCACGGGCTTGAACTCAAGGTCTGCTTCAAACCCATAGCCGCGCACCTTGTCAGCGTTGATCAAGCGGTTTGCATTCACGCCACCGCCGACTGCGGTCAGCTGCGCGTTTTTCAGCTCATAGTAAAAGCCGTTGACGTTGAACCGCGCCCGGCCGTCGAGGAAGGTCGACTTGACGCCGCTTTCGTAAGACGTGATCGTTTCCGAATCGCCAATCGTCACGCCGCTTTCAAGTGGGGTAGCGGTTGCCGGCGGGAACAGGATGCGGCCCTGGATCGACGGCGCGCGATAGCCACGGGCAACGCGCGCGTACAGGTTCACATCGTCGGTTGCGGCATAGGTCGCGCTGGCGTCCCATGTGATGTTGTTATCGCTGACGCGGCGCGTGACGGTACCGAGCGGGTTTTGCAGGAAGCCGGGGAACTGCGTATCGCGGCTGCGCACTGCGACAAAGCGGCGCTTGTCGTCATTGTAGCGCAGGCCACCGGTAACGCTGAATTGGTCGGTCAATTGATAGGTCAGCGATCCGAAGACGCCGTAAGCCTTGCTGTTCTGTTGCTGCGACACGCGGATGTTCACGCCGTCGGGTGCGTTATTGGGGTCGCCCAAGGTCGAATAGTTGTCCGAGACGATTTCCAGATCTTCGTCGAAGTAGAATACACCCGCCTGATAGCTCAAGGGGCCGTCGCCGTTGCTGGCAATACGGAATTCCTGCGTGAACTGCTTCAGGTTGGGAACGCTGTCACGGGTTTCGGCGGTGAACGGAATTTCGCCCGGACCGTAAAGGCCGACCGGCAAGAAGTTCGCGCCAAAGCCGCCGTCGACATCGCCGACCGAAGTCGCGTCGCCCTGCCAGTAGCTGGTGACCGAGATGAACGAAACCGCACCGGCATCATAAGTGATGCGCGCGGTGGCGTTCTGGGTATCGACTCGCTGTTCGTTCTTGCCATCGGTCGAAACGCGATAACGGTTGTAGTTGGCGTTCAGGCCTTGCTGGCCGCGCGTAAAGACGTTGGCGCGGAACAGCCGTGCGGTGCCGTCCAGCGACCGGAACTGGCCGGTGAGCAAGATGTCGAGATCATCGCTTGGCTTGATCAGAAACTGCAGGCGAGCGGCATATTCTTCATAGCCTTCGAATGCGTCCTTGGTGGTGCCAGCGGGCGTGACATTGTCGACATAATCGTCCTGGCGCTGATAGAGGCCCGACAGACGAACGCTGACTTTTTCGCCCAATGGACCGCCGATGGCGCCTTGCGCGTTGATCGCGTTGAAGCGGCCGTAGGAGATTTTGCCATAGCCGCCCGCGACATCGCTTGGCTTTACGCTGTCGAACTTGACGATACCGGCTGGCGTGTTGCGCCCAAAGAGCGTGCCTTGCGGGCCGCGCAAGACTTCGACTCGCTCCAGATCGAAAATCGGGAAACCTTTGAGGATCGGGTTTTCGAGGACGACATCGTCATAGACGAGGCTGACCGGCTGCGATGCGTTGAAATCGAAATCGGTGTTGCCGAGGCCGCGAATGTAGAAGCGCGGGAAAGTCCGCCCGAACGAGGATTCAACGAGAAGGCTGGGCACGCGGCCCGAAAGCCCGCGAATATCGACGCCGCCAGCGGAGACCGCATCGAGATTGTCGCCGCGCAATGCGGTCACCGACAAAGGCACGTCCTGCAGATTTTCCTCACGACGCTGCGCGGTGACGACGATTTCGCCAAGGCCGGGGCCGTCTTCGGCGGTTTCATCTTGCGCATAGGCGACAGGGGCGATGAACAAGCTGCTAGACGCAATCGCGATGGCGAAGCTGGATGCGAGTGTTGAGCGGATAGAACGCATGGAATTTCTCCGAGGTGACGAACTGGGAAAGAGAATCGGCAAAACTTAGGTTGCGACAAGAAACGCATTATGCTGCGTCGCAAAAGGGTCAACAAAGCTTTGCAGAAATGCGACGTTTTTGCGTCAGCTGTGGCAGTTTTGCACTGCTGACTAGAAGCTCATCTCGTCATACACGCGGGTTATGTCGCCACCCCATTCGCCGTGATATTTGTCGAGCATGACTTCCGCCACGGTCTTTCCAGATGCGACGATTTCGCGCAACGGATCGAGGAAGCCGGTTTCATTGTCGCCGCTGCTGTTGAGACGGTTGCGCGCTGCAAGACCCGCCGACGAGATGTCGAGAATGCGGCCCGCGAGATCAAGCAGTTTTCCGCCACCGGGAATGGAGGCGTTCAACGCTTGCGCTGGCACTGCATTGCGCAATGCTTCGCGTTCTTCGATTGTCCAATGCTTGACCTCGTCCCACGCTGCGTCGAGCGCGTTCTGGTCGTAGAGCAAGCCAACCCAGAATGCAGGTAGTGCGCAAATGCGGTTCCAAGGCCCGCCGTCGGCACCGCGCATTTCGAGGAAGCTTTTTAACCGGACTTCGGGGAAGGCGGTCGACATATGATCTTCCCAGTCGGCCACCGTCGGCTTTTCGCCGGGCAACACCGACAGTTCGCCTTTCAGAAAATCTTTGAAATCGAGCCCTGACGCATCGATATATTTGCCGTCGCGATAGACGAAATACATCGGCACATTGAGCATATAGTCGACATAGCGTTCGTAACCGAAGCTGTCGTCGAACACAAATGGCAGCATCCCGGTGCGGTGCGGGTCGGTGTCGGACCAGATATGGCTGCGGTACGAGAGGTAACCGTTGGGCTTGCCTTCAAGGAACGGCGAGTTGGCGAACAAGGCGGTCGCCAGCGGTTGCAGCGCTAGGCTCGTGCGGAATTTATGCGCCATATCGGCTTCGGATGAATAATCGAGATTGACCTGAATCGTGCAGGTGCGCAGCATCATGTCGAGGCCCATGCTGCCGACACGCGGCATATGCCGCAGCATGATTTCATAGCGCCCCTTGGGCATGATCGGCAACTCGGCGCGAGTCTTGTCGGGCCACAACCCAAGACCCAGAAAGCCCTTGCCGGTCTTGTCGCCAATCGCCTTGACCTGTTTCAGATGCCGTCCGGTTTCCGCGCAGGTCTGGTGCAGATTCTCCAGCGGCGCGCCCGACAGTTCGAGCTGGCCGGCGGGTTCGAGGCTGACCGCCCCGTCAGCACCTTTCAGCGCAATGACATTCTCGCCTTCGTACACCGGCTCCCAGCCAAACTCGGTCATCGCCATCAACATGTCGCGGATACCGCCGGGCTCGTCATAAGACGGCGCGTGATGGTCGTTGCGGCAATAGACGAATTTCTCATGCTCGGTGCCGATGCGCCAGCGGTCCTTGGGCTTTTCGCCCTTGGCAATCGCGGCCACCAGCTGATCGCGGGTCTCGATCACAGGATCGTTGCCTTTTGAAACTGTTTTCGTGCTCATGGCGGCGGTGTATAAATGTAGCGGGTGTATTGCCAGCAATTTCAGCGGGTCAGTTGATGGTCGCGTTGAAGGCGATTGCGAAACCGGCGGTCGGGCCAAGCGAAGGCGCGGTCGCCGTCAATGTGATGCCTGCAAAAGAGACTCCAAATGGGTCGCTTTCATCAGCCCCAGTCGCGTCATCATCCTCCGCTGTAGCGGCGCTGCCGCAATTGGCGCCTGTGACAATGCTGCCCGGCACAAATGTTGTATTTGGCGGCAAGGGGTCGCTGATGCTGACATTATTGGCGGTGCCGCTGCCAGGGTTTGAGACGAGGATGCAATAGCGTATAACGGCGCCGCTGATCGCCTTTGGGTTTGTTGCGCTTACCCCGTCACTTACCACAGAGCTGATTTTCGTAACGCTAAGGTTGGCTTGCGGTCGGCACATCGTGATGTCGTGGATCGACATCCACTGGTTTCCGGGGTCGGCGGGCGCGTTGCTGTGATTGCCGTACACGATTGTTATCAGATCGACTGGCGCGCTGAATGTCACAACAACCGTACCCAATGCTGTTGTGTCGCCAGCACCGGCAATACCCGTCGCAACATTACCGGCGACAGCATTGGATGTGCCATTGGTGAGCGTGACGGGCACGGGTGAGCCATTGAATGTGCCGGTGACCGTCACTTTGTCGGTGTAGCTGCCTCCGGCGAAATCTACATCGAATAGCCGGAACTGAAGGCCGGGTACGGCAGTTGGCAAGTCTATAACAGTTGTTGAATCATCGCTGACACTGTTATTGTTCATATTGAGAAAGAGCGAGGTTTCACCGGCAAGGCCGCCCGTCAAATTGCCATTAATTGCAGGTGAACCGGCAACGAAAGGATCATCCGACGTGATCGCGATGTTAAACACTCCGACCCCTGCCTGAGTCAGGTTTTCATTAAGGTCCCCCGGGGTCCAGATTTGACTGTTCCAGTCGAACAATACGCTACCGACCGGGCAAATTAACGTTGGCGGCGTCCCGGCGGCGGGCGTACCGGCTACGGTAAAGCTGGCAAAGGCATCGTCGTCTTCTGCCGTCGAGCCGTTCGCAGGCGTAGAGTCGATATCGAGCATGTCCGAGGCCGAAACCTCTGCGCCGTTCGTAATCACTGCACCGCTCGTGGCGCTGACGGTGACATTGATCGTCAGCGTGCGGGTTGTTCCAGCTGGAATATTGCCAACGGTCCACACTCCGGTTCCGCTGTTATAGCTGCCAAATCCGCTCGCGCTGACAAAAACAACGCCTGCTGGCAGCTGGTCGAGGATTGCAACTCCATTTGCTGCATTGGGCGACGCAGCCGCATTGGTGACAGCCAAAGTGTAGGAAATTGCGGCACCGTTGACGGGATTGGCGTTGCTTACGGTTTTGGTGATCGAAAGGTCGGCGTAATTGGCTGGCGCCAGCGTCAAAACCAGATCGGCACGCAAATAGGTCAGGATCCGTCCGTCGTTGGTCAATCGCAGACTTGCAGAACCCAATTGCCGTTCGCCGCCACACCGTCGAAGCTCGTCAGGCTTGCCGCCGGTCGAAAGGTTCGCTGGAAAGCTGCGACAGTGGCGTCATCATCGTTTACGTTATGTGTCGAAATTGCCGCAGCAGCTTCATCGTCGAACAACACGTTTAGATCGTTCAGATTGCCGCCAATCCCAGAAATCAGGGATCGCGTCATGCCCGCCGGATTGGTAATCGAAACCTGTATCTGTCCGCGCCGTCCGTGATCGAGAACGAGGCCGATATCCACATCGGCGATCGGATCGGTCTGGGTAACGGCAAAGGTGCGGCTCAGGCAGGTCCCGTCCAAAGTGCCCGGGGTTGTGTTGCTGTAGGTTACAGCCATCGCCGGGGCTGACAGGACGCACAACAAGCAGAACGCCAAAATGACGTTGACGAAAAACCAGCTCGGCCGCGATGCCGTGCGGTGAGATTGAAAACATTTGTCCAACACAAGACCTCATTGGATTAAAATGGTTTATTAATATTAAACATCGGCCAATTTTGCGGTTCGCGCTGTGTAAAATCTGTGCGACGGATTATGAAATTAACTTTCTGTGAATTTCAATATTTCCTCGATCCTGATCACGCCCCCGCCCGGCGCTCCGGCGGTGACCGCTTATGCCTTTGTTGCGGCGGACGCAGAATCGACCGACGGTAACGAGCAAATCGTTTTCGGGACAAATGGCGGTGGCTGGGTCGAACTCGACAGGGTCAATCCGATAAGCGGAAATCAGTATCCGACATCGTCAGGCATTGGCAGCAGCACCTTTACCACAACCGGCGGCGGGCAAGGCGGCAATGTCGGTGGCTATATTGTCGGTACCAACAGCCCGACCACGGTAACCGCGAGCATGACCGGTTCGGGCTTCAGGGCATGATGTTTGCAGTGCGCTTTGCCTCGATCCGCCTGACCAAGCAAATCACCGGTGCGCGCATCAACGCAGCCGACCAGTTCACGTTTCGAATTGCCGCGACATCGTCGGGCAGCACGCTGGCGACTGGCACAACGACGGGCACGAGCAACGGCCCCTTTACCGCAGCTGCCGTATCGCTGGCCTCAGGCATACCGCTCACTTTGACCGAAGCCATGGCACCGGGCAGCGTCAGCGCGATTACCCAATATAGCAGCCGCCTGACGTGCATCAACGGCAGCAGCAGTTCAACGCCCTTGCCCGCCAATGTGCAGACGATATCGTACAATTTTGGCGCGCTTCAGTTCGGCGATGCGGTACAATGCACCTTCACCAATGCGGCGTTTCCACAAATCCGGCTGCGCAAGGCACTGGGGAGCAACCGGCGTTTTTCGACGGACCAGTTCACGGTCCGGATCAATCAGGGCGCGACGGTGGTTGCGTCTGCGACCACAACCGGCGCTACTAACGTGGTTGTTGGCGGCGATACTGGATTTACGCCGGTGACGGCGGGGACCACTTACGCGCTCGATGAAGTCATGTCCGGGCCGGGAAGCCTGACCCAATATACCAGGACACTTGCCTGCACCAATGGCACGAACGGCGTCACGGCAAGTTTTCCGACCAATGTTCCGGGCAACATCACACCGGTGCTGGGCGATATCATCACGTGCACGATTACTAACACAAGGCTTGCGGGTAACGCGACTTTGGTGGTCACAAAAACCTCTGCCGTATTGAGCGACGGGGTTAGCGTGACCAATCCGAAGGCGATTGCCGGCGCGCGCATTCAATATACGATCACGGTGCAGAATACCGGAAATCTTGCGGTAGATGCAAACAGCATCATAATTACCGATCCGTTCCCGCCGGAATTCACGATGGATGCATCGACGCCGATGACGATGAATGTCGGCACCAGCGGTTTGGCGGCATTCAATCAGGGGACGATGGTCACCTATTCGAGCCAGGCCAGCGGCGGCGCGCCATATACCGCGTCGCTTGGCACAGGCTATAATAGTGCGTTAACCGGGCTTCGTTTCCAGCCGTCGGGAACGATGGCTGCGGCGACGGCTGCCGGGCCATCGAGCTTCTCGTTCACTTTTACCGGGCGGATCGACTAGGTCCAGCCTCCTTGCGCGGCCATCCAGATCGACAGTGCCGCGACCGCAGCGGTATCGGCGCGCAGGATACGCGGGCCGAGCGATACGGCGATAGCCGCCGGATGGGCGCGGATGGCAGTGTTTTCTGCATCGGTGAAGCCGCCTTCAGGGCCGATCAGGATGGCGGCTGGTCCGGGCTGTTGGCGCGAATGCCTCGCCGCCACGTTCGTCGCAGAAATAGAGGGTGCGATTGTCCGGCCAGTCCTTCAGCAACAATTCGAGCTTTGTGAGGGACGCGATTTCGGGAAGTGCTGTGCGCTCGCATTGCTCGGCGGCTTCGATCATTTGCGTGCGCAGGCGGTCTTCCTTGACCTTGTCGACGACGCAGCGCGCGGTCAGCACCGGCACAAATCGGGCGGCGCCCAACTCGCAGGCCTTTTCCGCAATCCAGTCGAAGCGGTCCTTTTTGACAAGTGCCTGGACGAGCCAAAGATCGGGGACGCTCTCCCTTTCTCGAAGTTTCGCCTCGACGGTCAGGAGAAGGTCGCGCTTGCCCGCGCTCGAAACGGTTGCCAGATATTCGCCCGAGATATCGTCGAACAGCTTGACCGGCGCGCCTTCTTTCAGCCGCATCACGCCCAACAGGTAATGCGCCGGGTTGCCCGTCACATGGATTTCGCCGCCCTCGGTCAAAGGCTGCTCGATGAACAGGCGTGGAGTTGACTTTGGCGGCCAGGCGGGGGTAGCGATCATGAAATGGGCCTACTTCTGAATTGCAATTTCGTCACCCTGAACTCGTTTCAGGATAACGAGCAGCGGTGCGTTATGCTGAAACAAGTTCAGCATGACGAGGGATTATTTTTCGGGCAGAGCAGACACAATGACCACGAACATCGTTCCCGACAGCGAATATACCGGCTTCATGGGCTTGCTCCCGGCGAAGCTGCGCGGCTTTGCGTTGCTGGCGCGGTTTGATCGGCCCATCGGTTGGTGGCTACTGTTCTGGCCGTGCGTGTATGGGCTGGCTCTGTCGGGCGGCTTGATTGCGCAGTGGCATTTGGCGTTGTGGATGCTGCTAGGCGCAATTGTCATGCGCGGGGCGGGGTGCGTTTATAATGATATCGTCGACCGTGATCTTGATGCGCAAGTGGCGCGCACCGCGGCAAGGCCGTTGCCGAGCGGGGCGGTCAGCATGAAAGCGGCTTGGGGCTGGCTTTTGGCGTTATGCGCAGTTGGCTTCATCGTATTGCTGCAATTGCGGTGGGAGGCACAATTGGTTGCGCTCGGCAGTCTCGCCTTGGTCGCGGCTTATCCTTTCATGAAGCGCATTACCTGGTGGCCGCAAGTCTGGCTTGGCTTGGTGTTTAGCTGGGGCGCTTTGGTCGGCTGGGTCGCGATCACCGGCAGCGCGGACGCAGCGATGTGGTGGCTCTATGCCGGCACCATCTTTTGGGTCATCGGTTACGACACGATCTATGCAATGCAGGACCGCGAAGATGATGCGCTGGTCGGGATCAAATCGAGCGCTTTGCGGCTGGGCGGGCAGATCCGCGCGGGGGTTGCGCTGTTCTACGGGCTTGCACTCTCCGGATGGGGCATGGCGATCTGGAGTGTGCGGCCCGAAGGACAGGCGCTGGTTGCGCTCTTGCCCGTGGCAATTCATGTGGCGATGCAGGTGTTTTCGCTCAAGGCCGATGGCAGCAATGCGCTCGGTCATTTTAGGTCCAATAAAATGGCTGGATTGCTGGCGGCACTGGCGTTTCTTGTCGTCGGTGCGGCTGGTCAATAATAGGAGAAAATATGGAAAATCGCCGCCTTGGCAAAAGTGCCGTCTATGTGTCCGACATCTGCATGGGAACGATGACCTTCGGGTCGCAAACCGAAGAAGCAGAGGCGCACCGCATTCTCGATAAATGCCTTGATGCCGGAATCAACTTTTTTGACACGGCGGAGGGTTATCCGGTGCCGCCCGATATCAAATGGGTTGGCCGCACCGAAGAAATCGTCGGGCGCTGGATGAAGGGCAAGAACCGCGACGCGATCATCATGGCGACCAAGGTCTCGGGACCGAGCCACACATGGTTTAAGTCGCCCAAACGCGCCGGCATGACAGTACTTGACCGGCACAATATCACGGTCGCGGTAGAGGACAGCCTGCGCCGTTTGCAGACCGATTATATTGACCTTTACCAGACCCACTGGCCCGACCATGGCACCGGCTATGACGAGACCATGGAAACGCTCGACGAGCTGGTGCGTGCGGGCAAGGTTCGCGTGCTCGGCTGCTCAAACGAGACGAGCTATGGCCTGATGAAAAGCATCGCTACGTCCGAGCGTTTGGGTACGGCGCGCTATCACACGATCCAGAATAATTATTCGATCAACAACCGCCGGTTCGAAGATGAGCTAAAGCAGGTGTGCCGCCAGGAGGGCGTGTCTCTGCTGCCCTTCTCGCCATTGGCTGGGGGCGTGTTGTCCGGTAAATATCTCGAAGGCGCGCGGCCCGAAGGCGCGCGGTTCTCGCGCTATCTGGGGATGGAAGGCTCGCGACAGATTGAAATGGCGCAGCGTTTTGCCGGGCCGCGAGCGCTGGAATCGACGGCGCGGATACTGGATATTGCGAAAGATGCCGGGATGTCGCCGGTGACGCTGGCAACGGCGTGGTCCAAGCAAAATGATTTTGTCGCATCGACGATTGTTGGCGTCAGCTGCGAAGATCAACTGGACGAAATATTTGCCGCAATCGATCTGAAGCTGAGCGATGAGGTCATGGCTGCTGTGCATAAGGTGACGAAGGACATATTGTACCCGATGGGGTGATGTCCCTCTCCCGTTGGGAGAGGGTTGCGCAGACTTACGAGCTCGCTCGTTAGTCGCAGCTGGGTGAGGGGCTCTGCCCTGTCGATAGCGCAGTACCCCTCACCAACTGCGCCTAAGCTGCAAGCAGCTAAGGCTTCGTATCCTCTCCCAACGGGAGAGGGCTAAATTCAACTGATAATCTCGGCCCTTGCATATCCCAGAGCCTCGCCCAACGCCTGCAATCGCCGTTGCACAGAATTTGACCGTAGCCGCACCGCCTGACGGCTAAGCCGCAGTTTCAGCACCGCATCGTCGCCTTCGATCCGGCTGTCGGCCAGTGCGCCGCCGGTGCCGCCATCAAGGCGTTGGGCAAGACGGATGGCGAGTCCCCAAATCACCGCCTGCGCCAGTTGGCCGGGCTTGGCGAGCCCCGCCAGCATTTCGGGCAATGCCCGCTTGCCCGCATGCACAGTCCACAAGGCGGCGGCGATAATCGCACGGTCGCTGGCGTCCACACCCGGCCAGCTGCCATCGAGCGCCAGGTCAAGTGCGTGGTCGGCGCGATATTCGGGGTTTACGTTCCATACGCTATCGGACAGCAGGCACGCGGCGCGGCACAGCCGGGCATCGCCATCGCTTTGCCCTGCAAAAACCGGTGCAATCCAGTCGGCTAGTGCATCGCCGTGGAACGGAAAGCGCGCAAGCCGCTCTCCCTCGAAACGAGTCGCGGCGATCAGCGGGTCCTGCTTGCGTTCGGCTTCGGAAAGCTGGTCGAACAGCAATCCTTCGCGAAGCCCGTATATGCTGGTTACCAATTTGTTCGGCTGGAGCAGGCGGACGACACCGGCCAGCAACGCTGTGGCCCCGGGCAACGCAGCCATGCGCGAACTGGCAACTACGCGTGTTTGCGCGAGCGCGGTGGCATCATTGACCAACGGCAGCAGCCGCGTCGGTGCGTCAGGTTCTATCTGGTAATTGGACAGGATCGTCAGCGGATAGCCGACATCGTGCATGTGCAGCCGAGAGAAAGTGCGCCATGATCCGCCAATCATGTAAAACGGCAGGCCGGTTTCGATGGGGAAGCCGTTATCGCCTTTCAGCGCCGCGATGTCGGCTTGCAGCATCTGCGTGATCTGCTTGGTTGATTTGTCTTTCAACGCCTCGTGCCGCAACGTGCCAAGCGGTAGCGAGACTCGCTCGCCAAGCTTGCCATCGGCGATGCGGATCAGCTCCAGACTTCCACCGCCAAGATCGCCGACATAGCCGTTCGCGTGCGGATTATCGCTGAGTATGCCGAGGCCAGCGGCAGTCGCTTCGGTATCGCCGTCGAGCACATCGACGCGAATGCCCAAAGCGGCCGCGCCCTCAACCAGTTTATGGCCGTTCTTCGCTTCGCGCGTCGCGGCGGTTGCGACCACGCGCAACGTATCGACCTTCATCGAGCGGGCGAGCGTTTCAAACCGCGCCAGTGCCGCGAGCGCTTTCTTCATGGTCGAATCGCTGATGATGCCGTCGCCTGCAAGGCACGCGCCCAGCGCAACGCGGCTTTTCTCGTTATAAATTGGCATCGGCGCGCGGGGCAGGCCAGCGTAAACCACAAGGCGGACAGTATTGGAGCCGATATCGATTACGGCCTGACGGATCGACTTCATCGCTGCCGGACGAGGCTGAGTGTCGGCACTTTCTTGTCATCGGCCAACGCACCGCCACGTCCCGAAAGCGAGGCGTTGGTCATGAAATAATGATGCAAATTGAATGGCACCTTGTCCGCCTTCACTCGTTCATAGCGTCCGTCGGAGCGCAGCATCCAGCTTTGCTGATTATCGAGCAGATTTGCAACCATAACCTGATCGAGGATTTGGTCATGCACAGTTGGGTTTTCGATGGGCAGCATATATTCGACGCGCCGGTCGAAATTGCGCGACATCCAGTCAGCGGACGAGATAAATACCTTGGCGCGTTCGTTGGGCAGGTCCGCGCCATTGCCCATCGCCCAGATGCGGCTATGTTCGAGGAAGCGGCCCACGACCGACTTGACGCGGATACGCGATGACATGCCCTTGACGCCGGGCCGCAGGCAGCAGATGCCGCGAACGACCAGGTCTATTTCGACACCCGCCTCGCTTGCCTCATAAAGCTTGTCGATCACCGCCTTGTCGACCAGCGAATTCAGCTTCGCCCACACCGCGCCCGGTTTACCCGCCGCGACATTGGCGATTTCATTGTCGATGAGCGAAAGTACTTTTTCACGTAAGCCAAGCGGGCTCATCGTCAGCAACCGCAAATCATTGGGTGGTATGTAACCGGTGATATAGTTGAAAATCTGTCCGGCATCATGGCCGACGCGCGGGTCGGCGGTAAAGAAGCTGATATCGGTATACACCTTGGCGGTTATCGGGTGATAATTGCCGGTGCCCAAGTGGCAATAGGTCCGGAAGCCATCGGCCTCACGGCGCACGACGAGCGAAATTTTCGCATGCGTCTTCATATCGACAAAGCCGTAAACGACCTGCACGCCGCTGTTTTCCAGCTGCGATGCCCAATGCAGATTCTGCTCCTCGTCAAAGCGCGCCTTGAGTTCGACAATCGCGGTGACCGATTTGCCCGCCTCCGCTGCTTCGCACAAGGCGCGGATCACGGCGGACTGTTTGCCTGCGCGATACAGCGTCTGCTTGATGGCCACGACATCGGGATCAAGCGCCGCCTGTTGCAGGAAAGCGAGCACCACGTCGAAGCTTTCATAAGGGTGGTGGACGACGATGTCCTTTTGCCGGATTGCGGCAAAGCAGTCGCCGTCATGTTCGAGGATGCGTTCGGGAAAGCGCGGCGAATAAGGCGTGAATTTGAGTTGCGGGCCGGTCTTCCTCGACCAGTTGGGCGAGATCGCCAATGCCGAGGAACCCAACGGTTTCAGCAACCAGCGACGAGCCTGCGCCCAATTCGGTGCGGATCAGCGTGGACAATTCGGACGGCAGGCCTTTTTCAAGTTTCAGCCGGATAATCTTGCCCCTCCGCCGCCTTTTGATTGCGCTGCGGAAATAGCGGACGAGGTCTTCGGCCTCTTCCTCGACCTCGATGTCGCTGTCGCGAATGATGCGGAACGCACCTGCTGCGACCAGCAGATAATCGGGAAACATCTGCCCGACAAAATGCCGGATGAGGTCCTCGATTGTGATAAAACGGGTAACCGTTCCCGGCAAACGGACAAAGCGGCGCAGCGACTGCGGAATCATCACCAGCTGCCGCACGATTTCGCCATCGTCCTTGCGGCGCATATCGAAAATCAGGCTGATTCCCTGATTGGGAATGAACGGGAATGGATGCGCGGGATCGAGTGCTTGCGGGGTCAGCACCGGCAATATCTGCTCGCGGAAATAGGTCTCGACCTCGGCTTGATGGGTTTTGCCGATCGCGGCGGGCTCAACGACCTTGATGCCTTCCGCAGCCAGCTCACTGATCAGTTTTTTCCACAATTTTTGTTGTTGCGCCATCAACGCATCGGCGGCGGCAACGGTTGCGGAAAGCTGTTCCGACGGCGTCCGTCCGTCGATCGACAACTCTTCAATCTTGCGCTGCTGCTGACCGCGCAATCCCGCCACGCGAACCATGAAAAATTCGTCGAGATTGGTTCCCGAAATCGACAGAAAACGGAGCCGTTCGAGTAGAGGATGTGCCGGATTTGCGGCTTCTTCGAGCACCCGCTCGTTGAATTTGAGCCACGACAGTTCGCGGTTGAAATAACGACTTTCCGCCTTTTCCTTGGCTTCTTTCGTTGAGATATTGCCAGGGGCGGGTTGCAAATTTTGTTCCTTTTCTATCACGCGCCTGCGGTTGCCACGCTTATGTTACGCTTTTGCGGCAATCGTGTTCAATAATCTGTAACATCAATGTCGCGTTGCTGACACTCAAAGTTAAATCGCCGAGTCACAGCCCCTGCCTAATGCGCCGCCAACTACAAAGGCAATATCAGGGGCAAATTATCATGAATATTCGTCATATTTGGCCGTCCGGTCGTTCGCGCAGCCATATGCTTGCAGGCGCGGCAATGCTGGCATTTCTGCCATCAGTCGCTGTGGCGCAAGACGCGCCACCGCGTCGATGATGCAGGTGATGGCGAGGCTATCGTCGTGACCGGATCGCGCCCCATCGCCGAATCGGAGGCCGCCGCGCTTCAGGTCCAGAAAAATTCGGACTCGCTGGTAACGGTTGTCGCATCGGACTCGGTTGGCCGTTTGCCCGACCAGAATATTGCTCAGGCCACCGGACGTCTTCCCGGCGTTGCGGTCGAGCGCGACCAAGGGCAGGCGCGCTATATCTCGTCTGCGCGGTGCACCCAATTACTGGACCACATTGTCGTTCGACGGCATCAATGTCGTCAGCCCCGAAGGCCGCGATGCGCGGTTTGACTCGATCCCGTCGGCGCTTGGCAGCGCAGATCGTTGTTTCGAAGGCAGTGACGCCGGACATGCCGGGCGAAACGATTTCGGGTAATGTCAACATCATCACCCGCTCCGGCCTCGATTATGATGGTTTCCGCATTTCGGGCAAATTGGGCGCTGGCCAGACCGAGCTTGGCAAGCGCGGCGAATATGAAGGTTCGCTGACGCTTTCCAACCAGTTCGATACCAACATCGGCGAAATCGGCGTGCTGATTTCGGGCAGCTATTATGAGCGCAACATGCTCACCGATAACTTCGAAATCGACTGGGAGCAGGTTTCCGGTGACCGCCGCCCCGGCTTTGCCAACCGCTTCTGGGCGCGCGAAACCGAAAACAAGCTGTACCGCCTGACGCGCAAGAATTACTCGATTTCGGGCCGGGTCGATTTCCGCCCCGATCCCGACAACACTATCTCGGTTCGCTCGCTCTACACCATCTTCACCGATGACGAAGCGCGCGACAATTATATCTTCGACCTGGATGACCGTCAGGGCGATCTGGTTGCCAACACTGCCGCTTGCACCGGCGGAACATCCACGCCGACCAACACCGCTTATGCCGACGCCTGCATCAACAGCCCGTTTGCGGGCACCGTATATGGCATCGACATCAACCAGCGTTCGACATTGCGCGCGTTCCGCCAGTCGGTGTTCACCAATACGCTTGAAGGCAAGCATCAGTTTGGTGACAACTGGGGCTTCAAATGGGCGGCCAATTACACCAAATCGATTGATGATCGTTCGGTCACCGGCGAAACCCGTTGGGACAGCCCGTCGACGCGCACGCTGCGCCCGACCGTTGCCTATGACTTTACCAACAACCAGCTTGCACGCGTGCAATTGTTCACCACCAACCAGTTGAGCGGGCCGACGCGCTATTCGGCTGGCACGCCGGTGACGGCCATCGACAATTTCACCAAGCCATTGTCGTCGTTCACTTCGCTCGATGCAGTTGATCCGACCAAGGCCTATACGTTCAAGGGCGAGCTTTCGCACAACACGACCTTGTTCGGCGGCGAAACGACGATCCGCGCCGGCGTCCAATATGACCAGCGCACCAAGATCAATCGCGAGCGCAATCTGGTGCTGAACACCGCAGCGCAATTTACCGCTGCCGGTATCGGTACGACCTATCCGGCCTTCTCGCTCGACATGCCGTTCAAGGGCGAAATTCCGCTGGGCTACACCTTCCGCTATTTCAACCTCGACGCGATGCGCGATTATCTGGATCGCGCCAAAACGATTCAGGGCTTCGCGCCGGTATTGGCCAACCATTATAATGTCCGCGAGCGCGTTCTTGCTGGTTATCTGATGGCCAACAGCAAGTTCGATTGGGGCAGTGTCGTTGGCGGTGTGCGCGTCGAGAAGGTTACCAACCGGGGCCGCTCGCTCGCGACTATTCCGGGCGTCACTGGCGAAATCGAAGCCAAGAGCAGCACCACGATGGCGTTTCCAAGCCTTCATATGAATTTCGATGTTCAGGACGACCAGAAACTGCGCGTCGGATTCACCAGCGGTGCAGCGCGTGCCGATTATGACCAGTTGCGTCCGAATGTCGTCGTCAATGACGCCAACCAGTCGATCTCGGGTGGTAACCCGGCGGTCAAGCCAGAGCGCGCTTATGGCGTTGACGCGTATTACGAATATTATGTCCAGCCGCAGGGCTATTTCATGCTCGGCGCGTTCTACAAGAAGGTCGAAGACGTACTGTACACCTCGCGCCGGACTTTCGGGTCGAATGCGCTCGATACCAATGGCATTGACCGTTCGGGCTATGCGTTTAGCGGCATCACCAACGGCGGTTCGGGCCGGATTTATGGTTTCGAAGCAGCGGCGCAGTTCCAGCTTGAACCCTATACCGCCGATTTGGGCCTGCCCGATTGGATGGGCGGCTTCGGTTTTACCGCCAACGCCACCTACAATGACAGTGAAGTGACCAAGCCTGCCATTCTTGACGCAGCCGGACTGATCACCTCACCCGAACGCAAGGTGCCGCTGCCCGGTACATCGCAGGTGGTTTACAACGTCGGCGCCTATTATGAAAAATACGGCCTGTCGCTACGCCTGCAATATCAGAACCGTACGACGTGGGCTGACGGCTTTGCCGACACGTTGGCGGATGCTGGCGACACCTATTGGGCCGATGATGACGAGCTTGATTTCTCGGCGCGCTATGAGTTGTTCGATGGTTTCGAAATCTATTTCGATGCATCGAACCTGCTGAATAATCCGGGCCGCCGCTATTCCGATCCGTCGAACCTGCTGAACGCGAGCGGCATTCCGACCGTTCGCAATGGCCAGTATACGATTGAATGGGAGCAGTTCGGTCGTCGTTACAATGGCGGCATCAGGTTCACGTTCTGATGCGTGCAGCCTCTTTGGCTGTTGCCGCTGCTCATCACCGGTTGCGCTACGCCGCAGCCAGTGATGAGTCCGCTTCCCACCGCCAGCGTCGCCGCGAAAGTCGAAACCGCGCCCGTCGGCACGCTCGACGATGCGGCTGATGATCCGGCGATCTGGCGTAATGCGGCCAATCCGGCGGAAAGCCTTATTGTTGCGACTGACAAGCAAGCGGCAATCCATGTTTATGATCTGAGTGGCAGGAAGCTTCACTCCGAACCGTCGCCGCGCCTCAACAATGTCGATTTGCGCGATGTCGGTGGCAGCGTTGGCGTGCTGGTGGCGGCGAGCGACCGGCAGGATTTGCTCAATGCAAAAATGGCGATGTTCCGGCTCGATACCGTTGCGAAGAAGCTCGTGCCGCTCGGCGCGATACCGGTCGGGCCGGGCGAAGCCTATGGCATGTGCCTGTGGCAGCGCGCATCGGACAAGGCGTTGTTCGGCTTTGTCGTCATGAAGGACGGGCGCATCGATCAGGTCGCCATCGACATCGGCGGCGCGGTGCCGACCGGCAAAGTCGTACGCAGCATGAAGCTTGGCACGCAATCCGAAGGCTGCGTCGTCGATGACCGCACCGGCATGCTCTATGTCGCCGAAGAAGATGTCGGCCTGTGGAAATTCGACGCTGCGCCCGATGGACCGGTGACCGCGACGTCGCTCGCCAAGGCCGATGGCAAGGAAATCGTCATGGATGCCGAAGGCGTTGCGCTTGCGCCAATGGGCGCGGATGGCGGCTATGTCATCGTGTCGAGCCAGGGCGACAACGCCTATGCCGTCTACAAATTGCCCGAGGCAAGCTATGTCGGGCGTTTCCGTATCACTGACGGTGCAATCGACGGCGTTCAGGAAACCGACGGCATCGAACTGATGCTCGGCGATTTCGGCCCGGATTTCCCTGGCGGGCTGTTCGTGACGCAGGATGGCGACAATTTGCCGGCAACCCAGAATTTCAAGCTTACGAGTTGGGCTGATATTGTCGCCGCCCTCGGTTTGGATGCAAATTAAGGCCAGCCCCTAGACAAGGATGGTTGCTTCGCGCAGGACGTTTGTATGTCTGTCTGGTTCCACGAAAAACTCGATCTCGCCGCGATGACCGCGCTTGGCGACAATTGCATGCCCGGCAATCTCGGCATCGAATTCACCGATTATGGTGACAATTGGGTCAAGGCGCGAATGCCGGTAAACGAACGCAGCAAGCAGCCTTACGGGCGCTTGCACGGCGGTGCTTCTGTTGCGCTGGCTGAGACTGTCGGATCGGTCGCGGCAGCGATGACGGTCGATCATAGCAAATTTGCAGTCGTCGGCATGGAAATAAACGCCAATCATGTCCGTCCGGTGATGGACGGCTTTGTCTATGCCACCGCGACGTCGGAATCGATCGGGCGGACGACGCAAATCTGGTCGATCCGGATCGAAGATGAAGCGGGTAAGCTGGTGTGCATTTCGCGGATTACGATGGCGGTCATATCGCTGGACCGCGCCTCTTGATGAGATATGTACGCGAATTCAAGGGATTTGCGGGCGCCCGGCTTGAATCGGACGATATCGGCTCGGCCGATGATCCCTCGATTGTCCTGCTCCACGGCTTCGGTCAGACGCGCAAGGTTTGGGAAGATGTGGCGGTCGGGCTCGAACAGGCGGGACGGCATGTCATCAATGTCGACCTGCGCGGGCATGGCGGTAGCGATTGGCCGAGCGACGGCCGCTATGATTTCGATGCCTATGTCGAGGACCTGCGCGCGGTGCTGGGGCAGATGCGGACAAGGCCTGTCGTGGTTGCAGCGACGCACAGCGGCTGGATAGCAACGGCAGCGTTGGCTGAAGATGCGGCGACGTTGGCCTCAGGATTGATATTGGTGGACCCGCCCGCGCACGCAGATGCGGCGGCGGTAAAGGCATCGGCTGAGGCGCTGTCGGCGGCACTGGGGCAGGGGCTGGCCAAGCCCGATTATGACGGCAAGCTGTTCGATGGGTTCATCACCGAGGGCGTCGATATGCGGCTCGAAAATGCAGGGCCGCACATCAATATCCCTGTGCTCGTGGTACGCGGTGCCCTCGGCAGCCTTGCGCGCGATACGCCGTCCGGCTTTACCTCGACCTTTCCAAATGCCGAAGCCATCGATGTGAAAGGTGCAGGCCTGCTGGTCGTCGCCGAACGCACCGAGGCATTCAACGGCTTGCTGATCGACTTTCTGGAACGCAAACAACCGCGCTTCATCCCTGAATATCGCTCGGGCTCGGACGCGCGGACCTTGCGCGATGCGATGGGCTGCTTTGCCACCGGCGTGACCATCATCACCGCACATGGAGCCGACGGCAAGCCCATCGGGCTGACCGCCAACAGCTTCACCAGCGTCTCGCTCGACCCGCCATTGTTGCTCGTTTGCATTGCCAATAATGCCGGCAGCGCCGAAGTCCTGCGTGCCGTGCATAGCTTTGCGGTCAATGTGTTGCAGATCGGCCAGCAGCCGGTGTCGAACCTGTTCGCAGGCAAGGGCGAAGACCGCTTTGCCGGAACGCGATGGGAAGTCGGCGAATATGGCGCGCCGATCTTGCCAAGCTCATTGGGCATCTTCGAATGCAAGCGCCATACATTGCATGAGGCGGGCGACCATTTCCTGCTGGTCGGGCAGGTCGAAAAGGCCAGCTTTGAACCACGCCGCGATCCGTTGCTCTATTTCCGCGGCAAATACCGGCGGTTACACTTTACCTGAGATCAAATCCCAAAACAGCAAAACGGCAGCCTCGGTCGATGATGCCCATCGCCGAACAATGCCGCTTGATTTCCGCGCGCGTTACTGCCATCCCGTTATGATAACGTTCACAATGGACTTGGGGGTGGATTTGATGCGGTTCAATGGATCCGTCGCGTTGCTGGCTTTTGCATTGGCAGGATGCGTATCTGCAATTGCGCCACCCGAGCCAATGACTGCCTCCAGCGCCAGGATCGCCGCTGAAGCAAACGCGGATAATTGGCCCAGCGCAGCCAGTCCATCGGCAATTTCCGATGCCAAAACGGAAGCGGAAATTGCTGTCACAATAGCTAAAATGACTGTTGAACAGAAGGTTGGTCAGCTCATTCAGGCCGATATCAGCGCAGTCAAACCGGATGACCTGAAACTATACCCGCTAGGTTCAATTTTGGCGGGCGGCAATTCGGGGCCATATGGCGATGAACGGGCGAATGCGGCCAAATGGGCGCAGCTGGTCGGCGAATTCCGTAATGCATCGCGCCGGGCCGGTGCGGGCATTCCGGTCTTGTTCGGTGTCGATGCGGTGCACGGCCATTCGAACCTGCCCGAAGCGACGATTTTTCCGCATAATATCGGGCTAGGCGCGGCGCGCGATGTCGATCTGATCGAGCGGATTGGTGCGGCAACCGCTGCCGAGATTTCGGGTAGCGGAATCGAATGGACCTTTGCGCCGACGCTTGCCGTGCCACAGGATTTGCGCTGGGGGCGCGCTTACGAAGGCTATTCATCCGATCCTGCGCTGATTGCGAGCTATGCGCGCGCCATGACAATCGGGCTTCAAGGTCAGTTGGCGGCTGGCAAGCCGCTTGAGGCTCAGCGTGTTGCCGCAACCGCCAAGCATTTCCTTGCCGATGGCGGCACCGCCGATGGTCGCGATCAGGGCGATGCGCAGATCAGCGAAGCCGAACTGGTTGCGAAACATGCGCAGGGCTATCCGGCGTCAATCGATGCCGGCGCGCTGACCGTGATGGCCAGTTTCTCGAGCTGGAATGGCGTTAAGCATCATGGCAATAAATCGCTGCTGACCGATGTGCTGAAAGGCCGAATGGGCTTTGCCGGATTGGTCGTTGGCGACTGGAACGGCCATGGCCAAGTCGCGGGCTGTTCGGCGACTGATTGCCCAGCCGCGATCAATGCAGGGCTTGATCTGTTCATGGCGCCCGATAGCTGGAAAGGCCTGTTTGACTCGACACTGGCTGCCGCGCGCGACGGGCGAATTCCAGCGGCGCGTATTGACGATGCGGTGCGGCGGATTTTGCGCGTGAAATATAAACTGGGCCTGATGGGCGACGCCCAGACCGCGCGCGGCGATACATCGTTGGTCGGCAAAAAAGAGCATCTCGAACTCGCGCGCGAGGCGGTTTCGAAATCGCTCGTCTTGCTGAAGAACAATGATGGCGTCTTGCCGATCCGCAATGGTGCCCGCGTGCTGGTTGCCGGGTCGGGTGCCGATAATATGGCGATGCAGGCGGGCGGCTGGACGATCAGCTGGCAGGGCACCGATACGACAGCAGCAGATTTCGCCAACGGCCAAACCATCGGCCGCGCCATTTCCGACGCAGTAAAGGCTAATGGCGGGACGGCGACGATTTCACCCGCAGGCAGCTTTTGAAACAAAGCCCGATGTGGCCGTCGTCGTGCTGGGCGAAAAACCTTATGCCGAGTTTGAAGGCGACGTGCCGAACCTCGCGTTTCAGCCGACAACAAGGCGAAGAGGAAATGATCGCCCGGTTCAAGGCCGCAAGGCGTTCCGGTGGTGATCGTGTTTCTATCGGGCCGCCCGATGTTTACCGGCAAGCTGATCAATCAGGCGGATGCTTTCGTGGCGGCTTGGTTGCCGGGAACGCAAGGGCGCGGCGTTGCCGATGTGCTGGTTGCTGGAGCCAATGGAAAAGCGCCGCGTGACTTTACCGGACGCCTGCCGTTCGCATGGCCAGCCGATGCACGATCGCCTTTGGTCGCGCCGTTGTTCCCGCTCGGCTATGGCTTGGATTACACCCAATCAGGCAAGCTCGCGCCGGTAAACGAAGACCCGCGCGTTGATCTATCCTCGCTGACGGTTGCCACCAATTATGTCGTTCGCGGCAAAGTGCCTGCACCTTGGAATTTGCAGATGGATGGCTCGATCAGCGCGCGCGCAGTCGACCTGTCCGCTCAGGAAGATGCACGGCAGTTTACGTGGAACGCCGATGGAGCGTTCGTGGTCAACGGCCCGGCGGTAAACCTGACCAAGCAGCTAAATGAAGATTGGACAATGCTCATCGACTGGCGGATTGATCGCCCCGCGACGGGACCAGTTATGCTATCATTCGGCGGCGGCACCATCGATTTGCAGCAGACAATCCGCGCCTTGCCGACCGGCACCGCGACGCAAACACGCATTCCGCTGCGCTGTTTTGCCGATGCGGGGGCAAAATTCGATGCGGTCGGCTCCCCCATACGTATGCAGGCGGCGAAAGGCCTTGTTGCCACCATCCGCAACGTTCATATCGAAGCGACAAAAGAAAAAGCGCCCTGCCCCGGCAAAGCGCGCTAAATCAAGGGAGAGAGAAGATGGCATTGGCACCCGGCGCAGCTGCGTCCAACGACGCTGGCGACAGCCATATCGATGCGCCGCAATTGCAATTGTTCGTCATGGGGCTGTTTTTCATCTTTGGCGGGATCACCAGCCTGAATGATGTCATCATTCCGAAGCTGAAAGAGCTGTTCACGCTCAATTACACGCAGGCGATGCTGGTGCAGTTCTGCTTCTTCGCGGCTTATGCTGTCATCGGCATTCCCGGCGCGCGGCTGGTCAAGAAAATCGGCTATATGCGCGGCGCGGTCGCTGGGCTGCTGACGATGATGGCGGGCTGCCTGCTGTTCATTCCCGCCAGCCAGACCGCGACCTATGGCGTGTTCCTGCTCGCTTTGTTCGTGCTCGCCAGCGGCGTGGTGATTGTGCAGGTCGTTTCGAACCCGCTGATCTCGCTGCTCGGCAAACCCGCCACCGCGCATAGCCGCCTGACTTTTGCGCAAGCGTTCAATTCGCTTGGCACCACGATATTCCCGATTGTCGGCTCGATACTGATCCTCGGCGGATTGGCGACCGTTACAGCCGACCAATTGTCCGGTGTCGAGCTGGACGCTTACCGCACCGCAGAAAGTCAGGCGATTGTGAACGGCTATCTTGGTATCGCAGTGGCGCTAGCCATTGTCGCAGGCGTCGTCTGGATGTTCCGCAATGCGCTGAAGGGCGAAAAGCATGAAGCGAGCGAAGGGCTGGCCGGGCTTGACCTGCTCCAGCGTCCGCGTTTCGGTTATGGCGCGTTGTGCATCTTTCTCTACGTTGGCGCAGAGGTCGCCATCGGCTCGCTCATCGTCAATTATCTGATGCAGGACCATGTCATGGGCCTTGAAGAACAAGCCGCAGGCAAGCTGATTGGCCTTTATTGGGGCGGCGCGATGGTTGGGCGCTTTATCGGCTCGGCGGTGCTGCGCGTGTTGAGCCCCGGCAAGGTGCTGGCATTCGTGTCGATCGCGGCAATTGCTCTCTTGGTTATTTCGACCCAGACCACGGGCGAGGTGGCAGGTTACACCCTGCTCGCCGTTGGCCTAACCAACGCCATCATGTTCCCGACGATTTTCACTTTGGCGTGCGAAAAACTGGGTTCACGTGCAGCCGATGGTTCGGGGATTATCAACGTCGCGATTGTTGGCGGCGCAGTCATTCCATTGCTGACGGGCATCATTGCTGATTTGACATCCAGCCTGGCGATTGCCTTCATGCTGCCGATGGCATGCTACGCGGTGATCGCCGGGTTCGGATTTTACGCACGGCGGCCTGCCTAGATTTCCGCAATCTGGCGCGGCATATTTAGCAGCAGGGCCGAAGCTACAAACGCAAGCCCGGCCAGCAGCAGGAACAAAGCGTCGAATCCATAAGCGGGGACGAGAGCAAGTGTCAGCCACGGCATGATGAGCGACGGCACGGTGTTGGTGAGGTTAAAAATGCCGAGGTCGCGTCCGCGCGTGTGCGGTCGCGGCAGGACGCGTAGCGTCTGGCTGGTGTGGAGCGCCAGAAACACGCTGCTGGCGAGGCCGAACGCGACATAGCCCGCGATGGCAAACGATAGGCTAGGTGCGAAGGACATCACCAGCAGACCCACCGCAGCAATCGCCGATCCCCAGACGAGCGGCAAAATGGGCCGGTTCGCGCGATCAGACCAGCGGCCGACGGCGAGCGCCAGAAAGACGGCCAAGCCCAAGACCAAGGCAAATATGCTGGCGGCGTCGTTTTCGCCGAAATCGCGGTCGAGGCTGCGAAACCACAACAACAGAAACGCGAACAACGACGCTTCGGCGATCTGCACCAGCAGACGCGCTAGCCACATCCGGATCGCGGCGCGCTTGGTTGCGGCCATGCGGGCATCGAGCGGGTCGGCGTCTAAAGCACGGTGCATCAATTGCGGCATTTGGACGGGCTTGCCGAACAGCAGAACAGGTGCGACCATCGCGGCAACCAATATCGCAACAAGCGTTTCGCGGCTTTCGAATGGGGTGAAACCCTGCAACGTCACAAACGCGCCAGACAGCGCACCTAATGCAGGTGCCAGTGCCAGCAGACCGCCAAGCAACCCTTTTTGCGAGTCCGGAATGCTATCGCCCGCCCAGGCGCCGAGCGGGGCGAGCATCATGTTGAGGCCGATTTGCCAGACCACGATCATGCTGATGAGCATTGCCGGACCGGTGGCCAATGGCATCGCGATAAGCAGCGACGACGACAGGAGCAGCCCCGCCCAGATCCACGGTCTCCGTGCCTTTGTGGCATCGCTTGCCCAGCCAAAACCGATATTGGCGAGGCTCGCCGATATCGCGCCTGCAAAGGCCGCGATGGCCAGCATATTCAGCGCATTGTCGCCTGCCAATCCAGTGGCGCGGACGGGAAGTAATATCGTCAGAAACGGAATATAGGCAACCGCGCCACCCGAAACGGCAAGCGCGTACAGATACATGAAACGCGGCGATTGCTGGTCAGGCGCGGCAGTCTTTATATCAGGTACCGCGCGGCGGCGCTGTGCTGCCGCGCTCGACGAGACTGCCCTCGGTTACCACCGGCTGGTGCGGAACTGCCGTGTCGCCATTGGTAATCAGCAGTTCCACGGCTTTTGAAAAGGTCGCGGCGATGGGCTGATCGATAGCCGTGAGTTTCGGGTCCGTAAAGCGCACCACGGGGGTATTGTCGAAGCTGATCAGCGACAGGTCATGCGGTACGCTTAATCCGCGCCGGTTGGCGGTGTCCAAGGTGGCGAGCGTCATCTGGTCATTGCTGGCGATGATCGCCGTGGGTGGAGCGTCCTGATCGAGCAGCGTGTTCGCCGCAATGACGCCGCTCTCGTAACTGAAGTCGCCGCTGGTGCACAAACCATCTTGCGGAAGGCCCGCCATTTCCATCGCTTCGCGCCAGCCATCGATGCGCCAGTTCGACAGATCGTATTCCTCGGACCCTGCAATAAACCCGATGCGGCGATGCCCCAAAGCAATCAGATGTTCTGTCGCCCGGCGCGCCGATCCTTCGTCATCCATCGTCATCGATATGCCCGGCCCCGGGGTTATCGACCCGATCCGCGCGAACGGTATTTTTCGCTTTGCCAGAAATGCAGTGATTAGGGGATTATCCGAGTGCGGCGGGGTCAGGATAACACCGTCGGGCTGCAACGCGGCGATGGTCGCACCCAGTTCGCGCTCGACATGGTCGTTATGCGTATCGACCAGCTCGAAGATCATGCGGTAGCCATGCTCGGCGCATTTCAGCATTCCGCCGAGCAGCATCTGGTCGACCCAGTCGGTGCCCTGCCGCGTCCGCCAGTCGGCGATGGTGCGTTCACGGTCATTGATCGCGAGGATCAGATACGAGCGCGAACCGCTCATCCGCTGGGCGGCAATCGACGGCACATAGCCAAGCTTGTCAATCGACGCCTGCACACGCTCCTTCATCGACGGACGCACATTGGGTTCGTTATTGATGACACGGCTGACGGTCTGCAGGGAAACCTCTGCATCGGCCGCAACATGCTTGATTGTGACTGCCTGGCGGCGTCTCGCCATGTCCTATTTGCCCTCTTTGACGCCCTGCATGCAGGCCAGCCCCGTTTCCTTGTCACCGGCGCACTGGTAGATGCGGATCCAGTCGATCTGAAACTCCGCCGGGGTTACATTGGCTGCAACCCCTTTGTCGTTATTCTTCTCCGACAGACCGCCCCCGATGGCCAGATTTGCCATGATGTAGAAGGGCTGGTCAAATGGCGCAACGGGATTTGAACTGGCGAGCGGCGATGCACTGTCCCAATCGTCCTGCGTCAGCTCCCAATATTGGCGCCCGTCGAGATAGAAGCGCATCAGCCCATGACCCCATTCGAGCGTCCAGACATGAAAGTCATCCGACGGCAGGGCGTTCGATGGTAACGCAACGCGTATATCACGAACCTTGTTCTTCGGCGCATAGT
This sequence comes from uncultured Alphaproteobacteria bacterium, assembly GCA_963814305.1. GTDB lineage: Bacteria > Pseudomonadota > Alphaproteobacteria > Sphingomonadales > Sphingomonadaceae > Sphingorhabdus_B. The sequence continues at coordinate 198,456 of CAWFCI010000009.1, read as the reverse complement.
CGCCAAAATGGAGCGCGCTGATCATCCGGTTTTCGCCGACATTGCCCTCGCAAGTCTCGCATGTTGCGCCAAGATTGACGCCCTCCAATATGTCGATTTCACCCGAACGCGGCCATCCGCCGTAAAAATTACCCGCAGGCATCATCCAGACGGCAGGCCACGTACCTTGCCCCTTGGGCGGCTTGGCGCGGAACTCGATTTTGCCATATTTCCAAGCCGAAATGCCCAATGTACGGATTTTGCCCGAGGTAAATTCTTGGCGCTTTTCGGGATTGGGTTTGTCGGCGATTTCGGGCGGGCGATCCAGCCCGGTGAACCGCTCCTTGCGCGCCTTCAGGTGCAAGATGCCATCGGCAACGCGGATATTCTCTGGCCTATCGGTATAGCATTGCCGTTCCTGATTACCGCCGCCCCAGCAGGATTCCTCTGGCTTCCATTTGTTGCGGTCGAGTTCGCTGCCGCCAAATTCGTCCGCCCAGACAAGATCCCATCCCGATTTGGCGGGTTGCGCCTCGACCGTCGCGGAGGCGCAACCGGACAATGCCGCGATGGCAAAAGGCAATAATAGTCGCGTGCGCATATATCGTCTCCTTGGGCCACTTGAACAAAAAACGGGCCCAAGTCCTACGACCAAGGCCCGCCCTTTGCGACACCGATAAACGGGCGTTTAAAACTCAAACCTTGCAAGGAAGGTAAACCGCCGGTCGTTGCGGAAGGCCGACCTTGTGACGCGCGTTCCGTCAAAATCGATGACCTGCGACGTTTGCGTGACCTCGTCGAGCAGGTTCACACCCTGGACGCCCAGCTTGAGTTGCTTGCTCACTGTAATGAAAATCGAGCCATCAAGCTGCCCCGTGGCCTCGCCGTAAATCGGTGAGAAGGGGAAGATGACATCGCGCGGCGTCTGCAGGAAGTCGGACCGCCAGTTATAGGCGACGCGCGCTGACAATGGACCCTTCTCGTAAAAAGCAACCGCGTTGATCGTGTGCTTCGACACCCCGGCCAACGGCAGGCCACCGGCGAATGGACTCTGTTCCGATCCCAGCGACGAATTGTTGAAATCGCCCGCATCGACATAGGTATAGGTCAGTTGCGAGCCAAAGCCGCTCAAGAAGCCGGGCAGGAATTCATAGGCCTGTTGATACGCAACTTCGACGCCCTTGAGTTGGCCGCCATCGCTGTTGACCGGAGCTTCGAAAAGGACGTCCGTGTTGATGCCCGCTGGCGTGTTGAACTGACGCACGATCGCGCCGCTGTTCACGATTTTCTTCATATCTTTGTAAAAGCCGGACACGGATAGCGAGCCGACATCGTCCCAATACCATTCGAACGACAAATCAACGTTCAACGATTCCACCGGACGCAGGAAGCGATTCCCTGTTCGGATGCCGATCAAAGGACCGTTGGCAAGCGTTCCTCCCGCGCGCAGATTGTTGGTATTATCGAAAGCCCCACCGCCCGAGGCAAAGGCGGAAAGGTCGGGTCTGGAGATTCCTTTGGAAACGGCACCGCGCACCAGCATGCCATTGCCGAAATCGAGCCGGGCATTAAAACTGGGTAGCCAGTGGGAGAATTTGATATTCAAAGGATCAGGGATGACTTCGCCAGTGAACAGCTTCGCAAAGTCGGCCTGGCGGGCGGCAGAAAGGCCGCAATAACCCGGCACCGGTGTGATGTTATTCTGCAAAATGAAGGCGCACGATCCTTGCACCTCAGCGAGCTGCACCACGCCGTCACGATTGCCATTGTCATCGAAGATATTTGGTGACGGCAAGCTGAATGACCCGCCGCTCCTCACGCGGGTGCCGACATAACGCAGGCCGAAATTGCCGGTGACCGAGACGGTGTCGCTAAGATCAGCGCCAAAGTCCACCCGCCCATAGGCAGCGAAGGTCGATTTCATCGACGTTTGAAATCTCGCCGGCTGTCCATGGACCACCCGGCAACGCATTCGAACGCGCCGAAATCGGGAACCATGCATTCGGCGTGAGCGTGAATGCGGTAATCGCGCCAGCCTGTTGCCGCACCGCACCGCTGAGATAGTCGGCAAGTACATTATCGCCGCCAAAGAAAAATGCCGAGCCATCGCCTAACGGAACCGGCGCATTACCGCGCTGGAAGCCGTCACCGAATGGATTACGCAGACTCGCCGAGTTCGGGAAATCTCTGACATAAGCACCACCGCAACCGAACGCCTGGAAATCGCCGCAGTTCCAGTTGCCACCACGGCCAGTCCAAGGCGCACCCAGATTGCCCCAGTTGGAGAAATTGGCGTTGCGGGTTACGCGGTTGCGGTCACCCCAACGTGCACCAAAACGCGCTTTTTTGAAAAAGCCCTCTTCGCTGACGTCATATTCGCCATCGAAGCGCATGCTCGTAAGCTCGCCTTCGTTCTTGACCTGGTTATCGAGCAGGAACCAGAAGAAGGTGCGCGCAGGGTCGTTGAAATAGCTCGCGGGCGAACCTGTCGTCCCGGGCTGAAGAAATTGCACGAGGGGCGTGCTGCCGGTGTTGTCGATCGAAACATCGGTATAGGTCTGCATCGCCGAGATAAAGCCATCTTCGGTCCGGTCCGATTTGATTTTCTGGACCTCGACGTTGAAGCGCAGGCGATCGGTCGGGGTGAGCTTGATTTGAAGCGAAATATCCTCGGTCTTCGCCGCATCTTCGCGCTGGAACCGCAGCAGTTCGGTAGGAATGCCGCGTCCGCCGTTAAAGGGCTGAAACTGGGTGAGCGTTCCGGTTGCGAACTGGTTTCCGTTGAAAGTGGGTGTTGTGCCGGGCGCAATAGTCGGGAAAAGCGCCGTCATCATTGACCAAAGCGAGGACTGAAAATTCGTTCAGCGTCGCTTCGGTTTCGGCCCGCAGATATTCGATAGTTACCTGCGCCCGACCGTCATTGCTTTCCCACTGGCCAACAGCAGAATAGGCGTTGCGATCACGCGTCAGGTCGGTGGTCCGAACGCCTGCGCCCTTGGGGACGAATACCGCTCCAGCAGGCGGGAAGTTGGAAGCATTCAACGTCTGCGTGCCGCCAAAGCCGCCCGAACCTACTGGCCGGACGCGGATACAGGCTGCATCCAATGCTGGCGCACGATAGCAGGGGTCGGTAATCTGCGAGGCGTCGGTGCGCGTTACGAGCTCCGACTGGGCGTAGGCCAATTGCAGGCCGAAGGTACCGATGCCGGTCTCGAATGTGTTCGATGCGAGGACCGAGAAACCGGGCGACCACTCTTTGGCGAGATCACCATAATTGCCTTCGACGGTGCCAGCGATATGGAATCCGCGCTTATCCAGCGGCTTGCGGGTAACGAGATTGACCGTCCCCGAAATCCCGCCGTCGATCATATCGGACGTATTGTTCTTGAACACCTCGACGCGGCCAAGCAGTTCGGGCGACACGTCGTTGAACGACAGTTCGCGTCCGCCATTGGCCGAGAAAATATCGCGACCGTTCAGTTCGGAGCGGACGAACGGCAGACCGCGGATGATGACGCCCGATCCCTCTACCGAGAAGCGGTCGGGGTCGTTACGCTGTTCAAAGCGTGAGATGTTGACACCGGGAACGCGCTGCAAAGCTTCGGCGACCGAACGGTCGGCCAATGCGCCGATATCTTCGGCAGTAATGACATCGACAAATGTGTCGGCATCGCGCTTGATATTCTGCGCGCTTTCGAGTGATTTTTTGAAACCTGTGACGATGATGGCGTCTTCGGTCTCGGCGCTTTCTAACGCTTCGTCAGGTTGCTCGGTGCTTTGGGCGAATGCCGGTTGCGCTGCACATAATGCAAGGCCGGAGGCCGTCGTCAGTGCGACAAGACGCTGCGACCGCGACGCTCCGAATAAAGATTTGCGTGCCAAATGATCCTCCCTGATACCTGAATCGGGGGTATTACTCCCACCGTTATTATGGTGCATAACTGCAATTGAGAGCGTTCACAAGAGACAAAATGAACGTTCACAATTTGCACTGCGATGGTATTTCGCTATGCAGATATCGAGAGGACGCGCGCAATGGCCATAGAGAATATCATAATTGTCGGAGGCGGAACCGCTGGCTGGATGGCTGCCGCAGCGCTGTCAAAGCTTAGCGCCGGGCGGAAAGTGGCGGTCACGCTCATCGAATCCGAAGATATAGGCACGGTCGGTGTCGGCGAGGCGACCATTCCGCCTTTTCTGGATTTCAACAAATTGCTGGAAGTCGATGAACGCGAGATGCTCGCCGCCGTACAAGGCAGCTTCAAACTGGGCATCCAGTTCGTCAACTGGGGCAAAATCGGCGACAGCTACATCCATCCATTCGGCAATTACGGCTATCAGGTCGACGGCCTATCCTTCCACCATGTCTGGCACAAATATCGCCAAGCTGGAGACAAAAGGCCGATCCAGGTTTTCAACGTCGAAACGATGGCCGCGCATTTCGGGCGGTTCGCGCGCACCGAAGATTATCAACGTGAAGATCTACCGCCGGTCAATTATGCCTATCATATCGATGCCGGACGCTATGCGCGCTATTTGCGCAATTATGCCGAGGCGCGCGGGGTTGTCCGCACAGAAGGTAAAGTCACCGATGTCGCCCTCGACGGACAAAACGGCTTCGTTTCATCGGTCACGATGGACAACGGCCAAATCCTGAAAGGCGATCTGTTTATCGACTGCTCTGGCTTTCGCGGGCTGTTGATCGAACAGGCGCTGAAGACCGGATATGATGATTGGTCCAACTACCTGCCCTGCAACCGCGCCGTCGCTTTGCCTTGCCTGCGCGAGGATGGCAGCGGGCCTTTGCCTTACACGCGTGCAACCGCCCATTCCGCCGGATGGCAGTGGCAGGTGCCGTTGCAACATCGCAACGGCAACGGCCATGTCTATTGCAACGAATATATGTCCGACGATGAGGCACACGGAATTCTCGTTGGCAACATCGCCGGAAAGCCTGGCGCAGACCCGAATTTCCTGCGCTTCGTTACTGGTCGGCGCAAGAAATTCTGGAACAAGAATGTGGTGGCGCTCGGGCTTGCGTCGGGGTTCATGGAGCCGCTCGAATCGACATCGATCCATTTGATCAATACCGGCATCAATAAGCTCATTGCGCTGCTTTCGCTCGATGGCATTACACAGGCACAGGAAGATGCCTTCAACCGGCTGACGGCCAAGGAATATGCGCGCATTCGCGACTTTCTGATCCTGCATTACAAGGCCACCACCCGCGACGACAGCCCGTTCTGGAATTATTGTCGCAACATGCCGGTGCCCGATAGCCTGAGCGAAAAGATCGAGCTGTTTCGCCACAACGGCCAAATATTCCGCGAAGATGACGAGCTATTTACCGAAACCAGCTGGGCTGCGGTCATGATGGGTCAGGGGATTGCGATGACGGGGCATAACGCCATGGCGGATACCGTGAAGGAACCGGCCACAGGACAAGAAATCGACGCGATGGAGCAATCGATCCGGTTCGTTGTCGACCATATGCCTGCCCATGGCGATTATTTGAAAAATTATTGTCCGGCGTCATTATGATGCCCATCGGCCAAGCTTTTGGTGCACCGAATGAAAATGTCTCTAGCCCCAAAGCAAAGTACTGAACCGTTGAAAAATGGTAGACTTTTCCCGGCGCGTCCATCGACAAATTGTATGAGATTGTTGGTGTGATCATTGCCGTGTGCCGAAGGCGTGCTCCTGAGGGCGCGATGCTCGCATGTGAAAAGGCGGGCATGGTGGTCAGCGCTGAATGGTTACATGTGCCTCCTATTGGGGTGCAGGTGGAGTGTATTAGTTATGTCGGTGGCCGCTCAAGCCATAGCTGTGAGTTTCTATAACCATCATGGCATAGCGGAGTTGGCGAAACTCGCTCGACATAAAATGGCCAAGGATGATCGATATCGCCCAAAATCGCCAAAGTCCGGCAAAGCGGGTATATCATCACCGCCTGATTTCTCCTGCCCTTGCCAAATCGCGGGGCGAGGATGATCGACCGATCCAGACTGTGAAGCGCCCTTGCGGGACCACCCATTTGCCCTGGCTCTCGTCCCACACGCTCATGGGGTGATTGCTTGCCGCCGGATCAATGGTGATTGTCGCCTCTCCCGACGCGCCGGGGGCCAGCTCGATCCGTTGGAAACCCACGAGACGGCGGGGCGGCTGCTTCGCACCCACTGTATTCGCGCTGGCGGGAAGCGAGAGATAGAGTTGCACGACTTCGGCACCCGGCCGCTTCCCGATATTGGTTACCCGTGCAGTTGCGCGCCACGTGCCGCTGGTCGTGTCGAACGCCAGGCGCGGCTTGCCAATGGTGAAGCTGGTATAGGAAAGCCCGTGCCCGAACGGGAAAGCGACGCAAGGGTTTTTCCCTGCCTTTTCGAGACAGTTGCCCCCCGCGTTGGAATCATACCAGCGATAGCCCATCGCCAGCTGCTCGCTATAGGTAACCGTCTGCACCTTGCCATCTGCGGATATCTCGCCGGGGAATTGCCCCGTCGCAATTTTGTCGAGAAAGCCTTTGCCTGCAATCGGGAAAGTGACCGGAAGCTTGCCTGACGGGTTGGTCCGACCAAACAGCACGTCCGCGACGATATTGCCGTCTTCCTGACCCGGAAACCATGCCTCGATGATCGCAGGGCCTTTGGTGCCGACCAGCGAAGCGGGCATCGAAACGCCAGCATTGTCCTTCAGCACCAGCACCGATTTTGCCGCCATGGGCTTGCCGCTTGTCGATCGCGCCGCAAGCAGGGCGTCGATCATCGCCGTGGTGCGGCTGTTCTTGGATGGGTTGGTCTCGCCATTGGTGGAGATGATGTTCGACCGCCCGGCATACCAATCGAGACCGCCACCACTTGCGGCGAGGCACCGCCAGACGCTGGCCGTTCACTGCGGTGAAGGTCGCGCGGTCTGCGCCCTCTTCGGAAATCGTCCCCGCCATCATTACCACGGCATCGGCCTTGGCGGCCTCGGTAATAGCATCGGCGAAACTGACTTTGAGTCCGTCGATGGTGGCGCTGTCATTCCCATCATCGACCAGAATCAATTTGACTGAAGCCCGCGTGTTGCCAAGCTCGGTGAGCGCGGTCCGTAGCCCTTCGATCGGGCTAACGGTATAGTTTGGCACCACGTCAGAGCTGCCGCCGCCGCCGCCCATGGCCTCGCCGACTACCGCGCCGCCAGCAACTGCTTGCTGGGCATAAACCTGACTGGCCTTGCCGATGAGCACCAAAGTGCGCAGATCGCTCCGCAAGGGCAACGCGCCGTTGTTCTGAAGCAGCACTGCGGCACGGCCCCCGATTTCGCGCGCCTTCTTGCCGCCTGCTGCAAAATCAATCGGCGAATGCGCCAATTTTCGGTCGAAAATTCCGGCCTTGAAGCTCTGTGTATAGCGCCGCTCAAGCGCGGTATCGATCTGCGCTGTCGTTCAATTCGCTTTTGCCAAGCGCCGCCTTGATCTTGTCGGGCGCCCAATGCATCGGCAGCGGCATTTCGTGATCCATGCCATTGGCCAGCGTCGCGACGGTGCTCTTCATCGCAAAGAAATCCGACTGGACATAGCCGGTGAAGCCCCAATCCTTGCGCAATATGTCGGTCAGCAGTTCGCGGCTTTCGCATGATGATTGGCCGTTGACGTAATTATACGCGCACATGATCGACCCCGGCTTGCCGTCCTTCACCGCCATTTCGAAGGGCAGCAGGTAGAGCTCGCGCAGCGTCTGGCGATCCACGGTGGTCTGGATCGTCATTCGGTTGGTTTCCTGCTCGTTTGCCGCATAATGTTTGGGCATGGCGATCAAGCCCTTCGCCTGGATCGCCTTGGTTTCGGCCACGGCCATACTGCCGCTGAGATAGGGATCTTCGCCAAAATATTCGAAATTGCGGCCGAGGATCGGCAGACGGGCCAAATTGACGCCGGGTGCCTCGAACACATGGAGGCCGAGATTGTTCATCTCGGTGGCGATCACGTCGCCGTACATACGCGGCGACGGCAGGATCGAAGGATGCAGCCGCGCCCAAGGCGGAGGGCAGCGCGGTCGCCTTGGCCGAACTTGGATGCGTGTAAGCGGCCGAGATGCTGCCAAAGCCGGGGATTTGGAGCAATTTGGTTGCGACTTCTGTCGACACGCAGTCATTCTGCCCCAAGCCCACCGGCCCATTGGTGATGCGGAATGTCGGGATGTTCAGCGAAGCAATACCGCTGACATGGCGCGCGCCAAAGCAATTGGGTAGCTCGGGCAGGATTTCGGGTTTCGCACCAGTGAGTTGCTGGAGTTTCTGTTCAAGCGTCATCGCCGACAAGCAGCAACTTGGCGCGCTTTTTGGCAATAGCCTCGCGCGCGGCATCGTCATTGGCTGCTGCTTGTTCGTCGATGATGGCCACCGTCATCCATGGATGGGTGACTTGCGCCATTGCCGTGCTGGAAAACAAAACGGCGGCCAATGTTGCCACGCCAGCGGCCTTGGTCAGCCTTGGCTTCAATCCCTTTTTCATCTCGCTTCCCACTCCTATTGCCGATTCATAATTGCACCTTGACATAGATGACCGATATATGTCAATTGGCCTTACCAGTTAAATATTTGGTAAGACTACCGCGAGTTGCGGAGTGGGAGGATTTATATGTCACGCAAATTTGCTCTGTTGGCAGGTGCCAGCTTTCTGATAATCTCTAGCAGTGCATACGCACAGGATGCCGCACCGGAGGCGGTCGCCGCTGAAGAAGATACAGGCGGTCTCGAAGAAATCGTCGTCACCGCGCAAAAGCGTGAAGAAAATCTCCAGGATGTGCCGGTTTCGGTTACTGCGCTGTCCGCTGAGTCGCTGGCGAACAATCGCATTGCAGACTTCACAGACCTGACGCGCGCCGCTTCGTCTTTGACCGTCACGCAGGCGACCTCGTCGCCCAACAATTCGATCATCCTGCGCGGAATCGGAACTTTCGCCTTTTCAATCGGGGTCGAACCCAGCGTTGCAGTGATCGTCGACGATCTACCCGTGGTTCAGCAAGCACAAGCCTTTGACGCGCTGGGCGATGTCCAGCGGATCGAAGTGCTCAAAGGTCCGCAGGGCACGCTGTTTGGCAAGAATGCCTCCGCCGGTGTCGTCAATATCGTCACCAAGGATCCATCGAACGATATGAGCGGAAGCGTTGGTTTTACCGCCGCGACCGACGACGATTACCGCGCCGAAGGCTCTCTTTCGGGTCCTTTCGGAGACAATGGCTCGGGCTACCGGGTGAGCGGCTTCTATCACGGCTATAAGGGCAATGTCCGCAATCTGACCACTGGCAACACGCTGAATGACCAAAGTGCTTTCGGGCTGCGCGCCAAGTTCAAGCTGGTCCTGTCTGACACGCTCGATTTCACGTTGAATGGCTCCTACGGCAAGACGACGCAGGACGGAACAGTGAGCACGATCCGTTCGATCAATCCGTTGGGCACCCCGCGCGTGTTGGGCAATGCGGCCTTGGCTTTGATCCCCAGCCTGACCGGCATCACTGCCGGCCCCGGCAATCGCAAGGCCCGTGTCGATGCCGAAGCCCCGACCACAAACAAGACCGGCACCGTTTCGGGCAAGTTCGTCCTCGATCTGGGCGATGCCAACCTGATTTCCGTGACCGGCTATCAGGATTGGAAATTCAACTTCCAGAACGATGTCGATGGCACTGATCTCAACGTTCTTGGCGCGCTGACCGGTGGCGCATTCAATGGCGGCATTGTCCAGAGCGGGCCTTATCATTCAACCCTGTTTACCCAGGAATTGCGCGTTGTCTCGTCGGGTAGCGGCCCGTTCAAATATGTCTTTGGTGGCTTTTATTCGGACGCGACAACCGACCGCGCCTTTACCCGTGGGCCAGTCGCTCTTCTGGCGAACTGGGATGCTCAGGCAACGAGCAAAAGCTATGCAGCTTTTGCACAAGTGGATTACACCTTGCCGACCAATACGACGATTTCGGGCGGAATTCGTTCCAACCACGAAAAGATCGGGGTATCGTTCGACAATCTGCTGGCGACTGCCACCCCCAATAGTTGCATTACCGGAAACCCCCTGTGCCGCGGTTCCAACACTGATAATGTCGTGACTTGGAAAGGCACCATTTCGCAGGAATTGGCCCCGCAGATCATGGCCTATGCCAGCGTCGCCAAGGGATATAAGGGCTTTGCCTATGACGTATCGTCCGGCTTTAACCCGGCGCGCGTCAATGCAGCGCTTGCCGGAACCGCTCCGGGATTAAACGGTGTCGGACCGGTCAAGGCCGAGAATTCAACCTCTTATGAACTCGGTTTCAAGAGCCGCTTCCTTGATAACAAGGTTCAGCTCAACGTCACCGGTTTCACCACCGACTATAACAATTTTCAGGCGCAATCGGCCGTGATCATTGAGAGCGCGCCCCAGAACGTCCTCAACAATGTCGGCAAGCTCAAGACCAAGGGCGTCGAGGTGGAATTCTCCGCCAAGCCGTCCGACTGGTTGCGGCTTGATGCGTCCGCTGCCTATACCGATGCGACGATGACGTCGTTCCCGGGTGCGCAGGGCTATTCGGATCAGACCGGTCAGGTTTTCGCTGCTGGTGTGTCGTCGCTGGTCGGCAATTGCACCACGGCTGCGCCGGCAACAGCATTGGCACCGCGCACCACGTGCGGATTTCAGGATCGCAGCGGCGCTACGCTCCCGAACTCGCCAAAGTTCAAGTTCAACATCGGCGCTACCGGCGAAATTCCGTTCGGTGACGACAACAAGGCGATTATCACGCTGAACTATCAGCACCAGAGCGCGGTCAACTTTGACCTGCTTGGCAATCCTTTGCTCACGCAGAAAGCCTACGGCATTTTCAACGCCGGTATTGGTGCGGAATTCGGTCCGTTCCGCGCAACGGCCTTTGTCAACAATCTGTTCAACACGCATTATGCCGGTGGCTTGGCCGATGGTTTCGGCACGCTGGGCGGCAGCGCGACCAATCCGGCGCATGTCATTTATCAGGTTGTGCCGCGTGATTCATCACGCTTCTTCGGACTGAAGCTCGGCTATTCCTTCTGAACTCCCTTGGCCTCGGCCATTAGCACTTTGGCCGGGCTATCTTTGGGTAGTCCGGCCAAATTTTTGAGGTCAAGATTGGAGAGGGGAAAGCCATGCTGAAAAAAGGCAATTTGCGCTGGTGGATTATCGGGCTGGTGACGCTCGGCACGATCCTCAACTATCTCGCGCGCTCGACGCTGTCGGTTACCGCCCCGACGCTCAAAGACGGAATTCAGCATGAGCACCGAGCAATATAGCTGGGTCGTGCTGGCGTTTCAGGCGACCTATACGATCATGCAGTCGGTCGCGGGCGGCATCCTCGATGCGCTGGGTACGCGGCTGGGCTTCTTCCTCTTTGCGATTGGCTGGGGCCTTGTCGAACATGGCGCATGCCTTTGCGACGGGCTGGCCGAGCCTGGCTTTCTTCCGCGGGCTTCTGGGTGCGACCGAGGCGGCGGCGATCCCGGCGGGCACGAAGACCGTCTCCGAATGGTTCCCTCCCAAAGAACGCCCGCTCGCCACCAGCGCGTTCCAGATGGGGACCAGCGTCGGCAATATGATCGCACCGCCCTTGGTTGCTTTTTGCATCCTCTATTGGGGCTGGGAATCAGGCTTCATCATCACCGGCGCGCTCAGCCTTGTCTGGGCAGGGCTTTGGTATTGGGGCTATCGCTCACCCGCCGAGCATAAGAAGCTGGGCGAGGCCGAGCGCGCCTATATCGAGGAAGGCCGCGCCGACGATGTGCAGGGCAAGCCCGCGACGCGCAAGGAGGTGCTCAAATCGCGCAGCTTCTGGGCGATTGCCATCCCGCGCTTTCTGGCCGAACCCGCATGGCAGACGTTCAACTTCTTCATTCCGTTGTATTTGGTTGCAGTGTGGCAGCTGGACTTGAAAAGCATCGCGCTGTGGGCGTGGCTACCTTTCCTCGCCGCTGACTTTGGTAGCCTTGCGGCAGGGCTTTTGCCGACATGGCTGATGAAGAAGGGCGCGAGCCTGATCACCAGCCGCAAGATCACGATGACAGTCGGCGCGCTCTGCATGATCGGCCCCGCGTGCATTGGTCTGGCCGGTTCCCCCGGCGTCGCCATTGCCTTGTTCTGCGTAGGCGGCTTCGCGCACCAGATGCTCAACGGCGCGCTGCTGACGCTCTGCTCCGACGTGTTCGACACCAAAACCGTCGGCACCGCGAGCGGCATGACCGGCACCATCGCCTGGACTGGCGGGATGCTGTTCACCTTCCTGATCGGCAAAAGCGCGGATGTCTATGGATACGACCCGCTGTTCGTAGCGCTGGCCGCGCTGGATCTGGTGGGGGCTGTGGTGTTGTGGGTGTTGCTCAGGAACCGCAAGGTTCAGGCGTAAGGGGCGGCAGGGTCGTTGGCCGGGATAGCTCCGGCCCGCATCACGCACCAACCCGCTAGCCGGTGTCCCGCCATCACCGCTTCATCGATTGAATTCCCGTTCATCCGCGAAGCCAGATAGCCGCCGTTGAAGGCATCGCCTGCGCCGCTGGTGTCGACAGGTTGCAACACTTGCGGAGGTGGGATGATATTGTCGTTGGGCAAGAGTGCGCCTTCGGCTCCCAGTTTGACGACCGCTTCGGTGCAGCCGAGCGCCCGCCAATGCTTGCCGACTGCATCGGCGGTGAGTTCGCCGAAGAGCAAGCGCTCATCTTCCAGCGTCGGCAAGCCAATATCGGCGCAGGCAATGGCGGCATCGCGGGCGGCGCGGGCTTCTTCAGCGCTTGCCCAAAGCCGGGGACGGTAGTTGCCATCAAAAGCCACCTTGCCGCCGCGCGCGCGGACGCGGCGGCATAAGGCGAAGAGTTGTTCGCGCGCGTCTGGCGGCAAGATAGCGAGCGTGATCAGCGAATAGGCGATCATGTCCGCCTGTTCCGCCGCTGCCAATGCTGCCGCGATGCCGGGGAGCGCAAACATCTCGCGCGCGGCGCTGCTGTCGCGCCAATAGGTGAAATTGCGTTCGCCCTTGTCGTCGGTCGTTATCGCATACATGCCCGGACCGCGCGACGGGTGGCGGAGCACAAGCGACGTATCCAGCCCTTCGCCGCGCCATTCTTCGTCCACCAGATCGTCGCTAAACGGGTCGGTGCCCATCGCGGTCAGATAGGCGACATCATGCCTCGCACGCGCCAAATGGACGGCTGTGTTCAGCGTGTCGCCGCCATAGCCCATGTTCCATCCACCCCCGTCTTTGCGGGACAATTCGAGCATGGCTTCGCCGATGAGGACGATGCGCGCCACTTACGGCGTCACCAATTCCACATTGTCCCGTCTTCCAGACGGGCAACCGGCAGATAGGCAGGCTTGTACGGATATTTCGCGGCCAGTTTCTCGTCGATATCGACACCGTGGCCCGGCGTGTCGCCGACAAACAATTCGCCCTTGTCGAAATGATAATCATGCGGGAAGACTTCGTCGGTTTCAGGTGTGTGGCGCATATATTCCTGGATGCCGAAATTGGGCACCCAAGTGTCAAAATGCAGCGCGGTACCCATCGTGACCGGCGACAGATCGGTCGCGCCATGACAGCCGGTGCGGACCTGATACAGGCTCGCCAGATCGGCGATGCGGCGTAGGTGCGTGACGCCGCCCGCACCGACGATGGTGCAGCGGATATAGTCGATCAGCTGGTTCTGGATCAGGTCTTTGCAGTCCCAGATGGTGTTGAAAATCTCGCCGACCGCAAGCGGGGTGGTGGTGTGGTGACGGACGAGTTTGAACGCTTCCTGATTTTCGGCGGGTGTGCAATCCTCCAGCCAGAAGAGCTGATAAGGCTCCAGCATCTTGCCGAGATTGGCGGCTTCTTGGGGGCTGTAGCGATGGTGGCCGTCGTGCAGCAAATGATGATCGAAACCATAGGTATCGCGCAACTTCTCGAACATCTTGGGCACATAATTGAGCGCTTTGCGCGTATCCCAGCCCGTGACAGAAGGCAGCGCGGCATCGGCGGGCTCGTAATACAATTTGCCGCGTCCGACGCCGTAGGCATCTTTCACGCCGGGAACGCCCGTCTGCGCGCGGATCGCTTTATAGCCCATGTCGATATACTGGCCGACCGCGTCGACGGTTTCCTCGATGTCGCTGCCGTTGGCATGGCCATAGACCATGATGCCATCACGGCTCTTGCCTCCGAGCAGATCGTAAAGCGGCATCCCCGCCATCTTCGCCTTGATATCCCATAACGCCACATCGACCGCCGCAATCGCCCGCATCGTCACCGGCCCACGCCGCCAGTATGCACCGCGATAGAGATATTGCCAGATATCCTCGATCCGGCGCGGGTCCATGCCGATCAGACAGGGTACGACATGATCTTCGAGATAGGAAACGACCGATAGTTCCCGACCATTGAGCGTTGCATCACCAATGCCATAGATACCTTGATCGGTTTCGATCTTGAGCGTGACGAAGTTGCGTCCCGGACAGGTGACGATGACACGGGCAGATATGATCTTCATGGCGCTATCGAATCCTTTGGTCAGGCGCTAAACAGTGATTTCCAACTTGACGAATGGCTTTTGGCCTGTCAAGTTTATTCAAATTGGTAAGGCCAAAAAATGACAACACAAGATCGTCTCTATCAGGAACTCGCGCGCAAGCTTATCGATGAGCTGGCGGCGGGTAAATATAAAGTGGGCGACCGGTTGCCCGCCGAGCGTGAGCTTGCGGCAGAATATGAGGTCAGCCGTCCAACCGTTCGCGAGGCGGTTATCGCGCTTGAAGTACAGGGCCTCGTCGATGTCCGCGTCGGTTCGGGTGCTTATGTAAAGCGCCTGCCGGGCAAGGAAGACATTCCCGGGTTTAATGTATCCGCATTCGAACTGACCGAAGCGCGGCTGTTGTTCGAAAGCGAAGCGGCGGCGCTGGCCGCAATACAAATCACCGATGAAGAGATTGATGAACTGGCGCAGCGTGTCGAGGACATTGCGCTTGAAAATCAAACCCCCGGCGGCACCGAAGAGGCCGACCGCGAATTCCACCTTGCGATTGCACGAGCAACGCGCAACACGGCGGTGTTTCAAACGATCGAGGAATTGTGGAAGCTCCGCCGGACGTCGCCGGAAAGCGCGTTGCTCCACGCCAAGGCACGCTTTGCCAATATCAAGCCCGTGGTTGACGAACATAGCGCGATTCTCGAAGCCCTGCGCAATCGCGATCCGAAGGCCGCGCGCGCCGCGATGCGTACGCATTTGTCGTCGGTGCTCGACAGCCTGCTCTTTGCCACCGAAGAAAAGGCCATCGAGGAAGCGCGCAAGGCGGCAGCCGCGAAACGAAACCGCTATGCGAGTAATTTATGACCCGTTCACTTTCCCTGCACCCCGACCGGCTGTTTCCGGCTGACCCTGACACGCGCAGTATAGCGCGGCAGGCTTTATACAGACGTCGCTGGTCTGCCGATCATCAGCCCGCATGGCCATACCGACCCCGAATGGTGGGCAACCGATGCCCCTTTCGGCAATGCGTCGGAGCTGTTGCTGCATCCCGATCATTATGTCTTTCGGATGCTCTATTCGCAGGGGGTGAGCCTTGAAGCGCTGGGTATCGGCAATCCGGATGCTGACCCGCGCGAAAGCTGGCGACTGTTTGCAGAACGCTATCATTTGTTTCGCGGCACGCCGTCGCGGATGTGGCTTGATTGGGTGTTTGCCGAAAGCTTCGGGATTGATGTGCTGCTGTCGGCGGAGACTTCGGATCGCTATTACGATACGATAACCGAAGCACTCACGACCGATGCCTTCCGCCCACGCGCCCTGTTTGAGCGCTACAATATCGAAGTCATCGCGACGACCGAAAACCCGCTCGACGATCTGCGTCACCACAAGGCGATCCGTGATAGCGGCTGGAAGGGTCGCGTGATTACCGCCTATCGTCCTGATCCGGTGGTTGATCCTGAATTTGAGGGCTTTCTGGACAACCTCAAAACACTCTCCGCGCTGACCGGTGAAGACTGCTTCAGCTGGTCCGGCTATCTCGACGCGCACCGCAAACGCCGGGCCTTTTTCGCAAAGCTGGGCGCGACATCCACCGACCATGGCCACCCGACAGCGCGCACGGCGGACCTGTCTCCCGCCGAGGCAGAGGCGCTGTTTGCGCGTGTTACCAAGGCCAGCGTTTCCGCCGAAGACGCCGAACTCTTCCGCGCGCAAATGCTCACCGAGATGGCGGGGATGAGCATCGACGACGGTCTTGTGATGCAGTTGCATCCCGGCGTCTATCGCAACCATAATCCGGCAATCTTTGATCGCTTTGGCCGCGACAAAGGCGCGGACATTCCGCTGCCCTGCGAATATGTCCATGCGCTGCGCCCGTTGCTGTCGAAATATGGCAACAACCCCGATTTCAGCTTCATCGTCTTCACGCTCGACGAAACCAGCTATGCGCGCGAACTCGCCCCTCTGGCGGGCCATTATCCGGCCATGAAGCTCGGCCCCGCATGGTGGTTCAACGACAGCCCCGAAGGGATGCGCCGTTTCCGCGAGATGACGACTGAGACGGCAGGCTTCTACAACACCGTCGGCTTCAACGACGATACCCGCGCTTTTATGTCCATCCCCGCAAGGCACGACGTTGCGCGACGGATGGACTGCGGCTTCCTTGCAAAGCTGGTCGCCGAGCACCGGATGGAAGAATGGGAGGCGGCCGAGCTTGCCGCCGATCTCAGCTATAATCTGGCCAAGGCGGCCTATAAGCTTTGAGGCTTTCTGCTGCGAACCTTGGCGCGCTTCCTGCGAGCGTCACCCGCCCCGGATATGACCGCGACACGCGCGGCATCGGCATCGTCCATTTCGGCATCGGCGCATTCCACCGCGCGCATATGGCGGTCTATACTGATGATGCGATGGCAGCCGGTGAGGGCGATTGGCGCATCCTTGGTGTTTCGCTACGTTCGCCGACAGTGCGCGACCAGATGCACCCGCAGGATGGGCTTTACACATTGGTCGAGCGCAGTGCCGATGGAGTCAAAGCGCGAATAATCGGGTCGGTCGCTGATGTGCTGGTGGCAAGCGAAGAACGCGAGCGGCTTGTGGCGACGCTCGCTGCTGCGACGACGCATATCGCCAGCTTTACGATTACCGAAAAGGGCTATTGCCGCGCACCCGACGGTTCGCTTGATCTGGCGCTGGCCGATGAGCGTTCGGCCTATAGCTATTTGGCAGAGGCTTTTGCCCGCCGCCGTGATGCGGGGCTGCCCGGGCTTACGCTGCTTAGCTGCGACAATCTCGTCGGGCAATGGCGCGCAACTTAAACGCTTGGTGGCCGAATATCTGGATGCCCACGCGCCGACCTGATCGACTGGTTCGAGCAACAATGCACCTGTCCCTCAACGATGGTCGACCGCATCGTGCCAGCAACGACCGATGCGGATCAGTCTCGAGATCGAAGCGATGCTCGGGATGCGCGACGAAGCTGCGGTCGTCACCGAACCCTTCAGCCAATGGGTGATCGAGGACAATTTCGCAGGTCCGCGCCCCGCATGGGAACAGCATGGCGCGCAGATCACCTCCGACGTTCACGCCTATGAAAACGCCAAGCTCCGCATGCTCAACGGCGCGCATTCGGCGCTGGCCTATCTGGGGCTTCAGCGCGGGCATGAATTTGTCCATCAAGCGATTGGCGATCCGGAGCTCGCGCCATTGATCGACAAGCTCATGCGCGAAGAAGCTGCGACCAGCTTGACCCCCGCAGCGGGGCAAGACTTGTCCGCCTATGCCGACGCTTTGATCGAGCGGTTCAAAAACCCCGCGCTCAACCACCGGCTGGCGCAAATCGCGATGGATGGCAGCCAGAAAATACCGCAGCGCTGGCTGGAAACGCTGGCCTATCATCAAAAACACGGTCGGCAATGCCCCGCGATATTGGCCGGAATCGCCGCTTGGGTGCGCCATATTCGCGGCGATAACGGACCGGTCGATGATCCGATGGCCGCGACGTTGAAGGCGGCATGGGATGCGGCTGGCAAGGAAGACATTGTCAAGGCTCTGTTCGGCCCAGGCGGCCCGATAGCAAGCGACTGGGTGCCTAACGACGCAGATCGGGACGTGATCTCTGCTGCGCTGAATTGAGGGAAATGACGATGCGTAGGGCTTTGATAGGATTGCTAATTTCGGCTTGCGCCACGCCCCTCCTTGCCGCGCCAGCCCAGCCAGAACTCGAAACCCGCGCCAAGAAAATTATCACCGTCAAAGGCCTGCGGTTCAAAGACCTCAACGCCAATGGCCGCATCGACGCCTATGAAGACTGGCGCCTGCCAGCGCAAAAGCGCGCTGCCGATCTCGTCCGCCGCATGACGCTAGCTGAAAAAGCGGGGATGATGCTGATCGCCACGAACAATCCCGATTGTGGCGGCGGCATATCGGATCGTGGACGCGACCTGATCGACACGCAGAAAATGACCCGCTTCATCCTGCGCGCCAAGGTCAACACGCAGGCTCCCGATTGCAGCGTCAAACTGACCGGATTTGCCCTGCGCGGTGGTTATGCGCAGACGCCGTTGCAGATGGCTGGCTTCACAAATGCCGTGCAGGAGCGGCTAGAGGCTGGGCGGCTAGGCATCCCGGCGCTGTTCAAGGATAATGCCCGCAACCATGTGGAAACCAATCCGGCGTTCGGCATTGCGGCGGGGGCAGGAGCCTTCACCGAATTCCCGAAAGAAGCCGGGTTGGCCGCAGCAGCGCTTGGCGCAGGCGCGCCCGTCACGCCCGACGGCGCAATCCCTAAAGACCTTAAGGGCGACATGGCCATCATCCGCAGCTTTACCGGCGTGATGGCCGAAGAATGGAAGGCCATCGGCCTGCGCGCCATGTATGGCTATATGGCCGACCTGACGACCGAGCCACGCTGGGCCCGCGCGCATGAGACCTTCACCGAAGATGCCGATTTGATGACTGACATCATGGGAGGGCTGGTGACGGGCCTGCAAGGGCCAGTGCGCAAGGATGGCACTTCGCTGTCGCCCCAATCCGCCGTTGCTTTGACCATCAAACATTTTCCCGGCGGCGGGCCACAGGAAATGGGATGGGACCCGCATTACACCTTTGGCAAGAACCAGATCTATACCGACACCAGCGGCAAATATGGCTTCGGCTATCATCTGAAACCCTTCAAGGCGGCGATCAAGGGCGGGGTCGCCTCGATCATGCCTTATTATGGTGTGCCGATTGGTGTGACGTATCAGGGCGTCAAATATGACGAATTCGGCATGGCCTTTTCCAAGCAGATTGTCACCGATCTGCTGCGCAAGAAACTGGGCTTCAAAGGCTATGTGAACTCGGACAGCGGCGTCATCGAAACGCGCGGTTGGGGTCTGGAAAGCTATCGCAATAATCCCGCCACCGGCAAACCCTTTGGCCCTGCTGACCGCACCGCGATTGCGATCAAGAGCGGCAGCGATGTGCTTTCGGAGTTCAGCGTCAACAAGACGATTACCGATCTGGTGGCGGAAGGGTTGCTTGATGAGCGCAAGCATATCGACCCCGCCGTCACGCGGCTGTTGACCGAACAATTCCAGTTAGGGCTCTTCGAAAACCCTTATGTCGATGCGGACGCAGCTACCGCGAAAATCGGCAAGCCACAAAATCGCGCAATTGGCCTTGATGTCCAGCGCAAGTCGGTGGTCCTCCTTCAAAACCGCGATCACCTTCTCCCGCTGAAACCCGGTGCGAAAGTTTTCAGCATGGGCTTCCGCGCCGAGGATGTGGCGGCGCAAGGCTTCATCCTAGCCGACAAAGCCGCTGGCTCCGATGCGGTCTTGATCAAAATTATGATCAGCAACACCGGCGCGCGCAATTACAAATCCAACGACCCCGCAACCGGCGGCAAGGCGGTCGCACCCGAATTCCCGCTCACCGACCCCCGTACCGGCAAACGGCAGGCAATTTGGGGCGCGCAGGACCCGTGCGTTTACGAACCAGATGCGCCGAAAATGGCCGAAAGCCCCGACGGCTGCCTGGACAGTGGTCTGATTTTTGGCGGAGCCTTCCCGTGGGAATCAAGCTTCCTTGCGCTGTCGGATATTGCCAAGGCGCAAAGCTGGACGATGACACCATCGCTCGCCGAAATCCAAACCGCGATGCGCGAGAGCGGCGATCCGGGCAAAGTGGTGATCTCCATCTATTTCCGCAACCCCTATGTTCTCGATGATTCCAGCGGGATTAAGTCGGCAGGCGCGCTGATCGCGACCTTCGGAGTCAGCGACCGCGCCCAACTCGACATCATCAGCGGCAAGTCCAAGCCGCAGGGCCGGCTACCCTTTGCGTTGCCGGGTTCGACAAAATCAGTTCTGGAGCAACACCCAGATGCGCCCGGCTATGCCGAAACCAAGGATGGCGCTCTCTTTCTATATGGACATGGCTTGGGTCTAGATTGAACAGGACGAATAATTGAATAGCGGGTTTCAGGTATGTTAATCACCTGCAAACATCTCAACACGTTTTGTACCATGCCAATGAACGGCAGCTATTAAAGGCGCGCTTAGCAAAAGTGAACGGCAGCAAAGTTAGCGGTAGCGGCGATTGTTCTCTTAGCGCCGGACGTCGATGATCATGCATTGCTTGCGAGCGTGACGGAACAGAAGATGTAATAAACAAACAGCAACGAAAATATGTCAGAACCAATTTGACCTATCACGCATCAGCGGGTCCAAATTTTGTGTGCAGAAAAAGCTTCGCAAATCTGAGATTTCGAGGGCAAGGACGTTGGTTCGGGACGCTTTAGCCAGCGGGACCTGGATTACGCCGTGATTACGTGGCGTAATTCGCGCTCGTTGCCAAAGACAGTTCTATCAGGTAAGCTATTGTAAGATTTATGAAAATGGTAGACGCTGAGGGGTTCGAACCCACGACCCGCTGATTAAGAGTCAGCTGCTCTACCAACTGAGCTAAGCGTCCCCATTTCGGGCTGGCCAGATGCGCAGGCCCGTTTGGAGCGCCGCCTTTGATGGGATTCGGCGCTTTTGTCAAGCGTGCGATATGTCGATTTAGTTGAATTGGCCCCGCTTCGCGCCGGGGTGACGTTCGATCGACATGATGATGCCGACGCAGATCATCATCGTCAGCATCGACGATCCCGCCGTGGCTGACGAAGGGCAGGGGAATGCCCGCAACCGGAGCCAGCCCGACGACCATCAGCAGGTTGATCATGATGTAGAAGAATATCGTGCAGGTCAGGCCCGCCGCGACAAGTTGGCCGTAGCGCGTCTTGCTTTCCATCGCGACGGTCAGGCCCCAGCGCATCAGCAAGAAATAGAGAACGAGGATGAAAAACCCGCCGACAATGCCCCATTCTTCGGCCATCGTGGCGAAGACGAAGTCGGTATGGCCTTCGGGCAAATAATCGAGATGGCTTTGCGTGCCGTTGCCAAAACCCTTGCCGAAAATCCCGCCAGAGCCGATGGCGATTTTCGATTGGGTGATGTGGTAGCCTGCGCCGAGCGGGTCGTTTTCGGGGTTGAGGAAGATCAGCACACGGTCCTGCTGATAGGGCTTCATTCCGAAAAAATAGACGATTGGTGCGATCACCGCGAGCTGCGCCGCCAGCGCCGATGAAGTAAATAAGCGGCAGTCCGGCCATGAAGCCGACAACGCCCAGACCGAAGGCATAAGCGATGGCCGCGTCGAAATCGGGCTGGATAATAACGAGAATGCTGGGCAGGACCAGCAATGCGGCTAACGGCCAGATTGCGTCGATACCGTAAATCCGGTTGGGGGGCAGGCGGTCGAAAAACCATGCCGCCGCCAGCACCATTGACGGGCTTCATCAACTCGGATGGCTGGAGCGAAATGATCCCCAGATTGATCCAGCGCCGGCTGCCGCCGCCGACAAAGCCCATCAGTTCGACCGCTACCAGCAGCAGATCAGCAGAACTAGATAGAGCGGGAAGGTAATATTTTTCCAGAAATCCAACGGCATGCGCGACATGATAAGCGCCATGGCAAGGTAGAGCAGAAAGCGCACGACATGCTTGCCGGCCCAAGGCTCAAAATGGCCGCCAGCCGCCGAATAAAGCACTGTCGCGCCGAAGCCGACCGAGGCCATCAGGATGAAAATCACCCGCCAAGGCAGGTGGCGATCGGGGCCGGGACGATGGAGTTCATGGCGGCCGAATCATTGCGGCGATGTCGGGTCAGTCGGTGGTACAGGTGCGGGCTGGCCGATGAAAGGCATTATATTTGGCCGCCATGCGCTGCTCGATAGTTGCCGCCCCATCCGGCCTCGAACGCTTCGAGCGATGCCATCGCCTGTTCGCGGTCATAGAGGAAGGTCAGCACGTCCTTGGCAATCGGTGCCGCTGCGCGCGCGCCGCCCATGCCATGTTCGATGACCACCGACGCGCCGTAGCGCGGGCTGATCGACCGGCGCGAAACAGACGATACAGGCCATGGTCGCGATATTTCCATTCACCCGACTGGCCGCGCTGCGACCCTGCAATCCGGCGCACCTGCGCGGTGCCGGTCTTGCCGCCCATCGCGACATTTTCAAGCTGGAGCTTGCTGCGAACCGCCGTGCCAGCGCCGTTGACGACGAGGTTCATGCCTTCGCGCACGACTGTCGAGATGTTCTTTGGGGAAGGACAAGCGCGTTTCGGCGCGGCGCGTTTTTTGAGCACTATTTCGGGCTGGATATTCAGGCCCGAAGCAATGCGCGCGGCCATCAATCGCCAACTGGAACGGGCTTGACGATAATATAACCCTGACCGATCATCGCATTCAACGTGTCGGACGCAGTCCATTCCTGATCATATTTGCGCTTTTTCCACGCGCTGTCGGGAACCGTGCCGTAACGCTGCGACGGAAAGGGCAGTTCGAATTCCTGGCCCAGACCCAAGCTCGCGCGCGACCGGCGCAATGGCATCATAACCGATGCGGTGCGCCATCGAATAGAAATAGGTGTTGCAGCTTTTCATGATCGCGCTTGGTCATGTTCATCGGGCCGTGCCGCCCGAGGCATTTGAACACGCGATTGCCGAGCCGGTAACCACCGCCGCAGTGACACGGTCTCCTCCGGGTCCACGCCGTGCTTTTGCAAGGCAAGCGCCGCCATCGGTTTCAGCGTCGAGCCCGGCGGATACAGCCCCTGCAACGCCTTGTTGAGCATCGGGATATGGTCGTCCGAATTCAGCATTTTCCATTCGACGCGGCCGATGCCGTCGGAGAAGCTGTTGGGATCATAGCACGGCATCGACGCCATCGTCAGGATGTCGCCGGTCAGGCAGTCGAAGATAACGACTGAACCCGACTCCAGCCCCAGACGCCGCGCGGCGTAATTATGCAGGTCGATGTCGATGGTCAGCTGCACCGGCTTGCCCGGAATGTCAGGCCGCGTGGTCAGTTCGCGGACGATCTTGCCGCGCGCGGTAACCTCGGTGCGTTTAGCCCCGGGCTCGCCTTGCAGGCTTTTCTCCAGCGTCTTTTCAAGCCCGTCCTTGCCGACCTTGAAACCGGGTGTGATGAGCAGCGGGTTCTTGTTCTTCTGATATTCTTCCGCCGAAACCGTGCCGACATAGCCGACCAGATGGCCAACCGCAGCGCCGGTCGGATAATAACGCGAATAGCCCTGACGCGGGCTGACGCCGGGCAAGTCGGGCAAGCGGACGCTGACGGCGGCAAAGCGTTCGTAATCGAGGCCGTCGGCGACCTGAACCGGCTGGAACCCCTGCGCGGTCTTGAGTTCGCGGTTGATGCGGTCGACCTCGTCCGGAATCGAGCGACAGCAAGTCGGCCAGCGTCGCAATCGTCGCTTCCTTGTTGACCAGCCGGTCGGGGATAATATCGACGCGAAAGTCCGACGCGGTTGTTGGCGATGGGTTTGCCATAGCGGTCGATGAACCAGCCCCGGCGCGGCGGGATGATCGTCAGGTTGACGCGGTTGCTTTCGGCGAGCAGCTTGTATTTCTCGTTATCGGCGACCGCGATGTAGGACATGCGCGCGGCGACGATCAGGCCGATAGCCGCCTGCACCCCGCCAACGAACATCGCGCGGCGGGTGAAGGTGAAATCGAGCTGTCCTGAAGTAACCTGCTTTTCGATCTTCATGTTGCCAGTCGCCAGCTATCCAGACGCGCGCATATTCGCACCACCAGCGGATATAGCAATATCGACAGGATGATTTGCGGCAATAAAATCGACAGGGCCGGGCGCGGCATGGGCGAGGCCCGCTATCCACAGGCCGCCGAGCAAAACCACAGCGATCAGCACAGAGGCAATCAGCCAGTCCTGCAGATAATCGCGCCAGATCGCGCGCGAATCGATGACTTCGATAACCAGCATGGCCAGCGACCAGAGCAGCCCGGCGCTGCCGAAGGGTTGGCCGCTGAAGACATCGTCCATCAGCCCGAACGGCACACCCGACCAGACGGGCAACAATCCCGGGCCGCATCAGCCGCCAGCTCAGGAACATCAGGAAGCCGAAGGGCGGCAATATCGGCTGCGTGGTCAGAAATCGGCAGCGTGGTAACCATCGATGCCAGCACGACCGAGGCAATCGGGATCGCCAGCATCTTGAGCAACGACGGCTCGCGGTCGAAGCGGCTTTCATATTCGCGTCCGGGACGAAGGGGCAGGCGGATCGCGGTGACGGGGTTCTTCACTCCGCCACCTCTTTGGTCGCGCCATCGGGCGCGACTAGCCTGCTGCAGCGGCGCGTGCTTCGCCCTGATAGGCCTTCATGACGATGGCGTAAGGCGTGTTGGCGGGGTCGGCGAGCGGGCGGGCAAGCGCGCCTTCGTTGGTCCTGCGGAATAACGCGCGCGAACGGGATATTGGGCTGATACAGGCCGCCATTGCCCGAGGTGACGATGATGTCGCCGACCTTGAAAGGGCTTTCGCCGAGGTTGAGCGGCTTGATGACGACAAGTCCGTTGCCAAGTCCGGTCGAGAAAGCGGGCAGGCCGTCGCTGGCGCGCATCACGGGCACGAGATTTTCGGCATCGGTGATAAGCAGTATGCGCGCTGTTGTCGGGCCGATTTCGATGACACGCCCGATAAGGCCCGATGGACCGCGCACCGGCTGCGCGCGTTGGACGGCATAGTTGGAACCGATGGACAAGGTCGCGATGCGGCGGGTGCTGGATGCGGTCGAGCTGATCAGGCGACCGACGGCGACCTGTTCGGCACTGTCCTCCTGCAAGCTTCAGCAGCCCTCGCAGCCGGGCATTTTCGACGCGGAACGCCTTGGCCTCGATCAGTTTCGTGCGATTGGCTTTCGCTTCTTTGGTCAGCGCAGCATTTTTGGAAGCCGCGTCGAAATAGGCCGACATATTGCCGCCGATATCGTTGCTCGTCCGGCGGATGCTGTTGAAAAAGCGCGCGACCGGTGCGGTAATCTCGGCGCCTGCCGCCCGCAAAGCGGCAAAACCCGTCGGATCGGCAACCGAAATCACCAAAAGCAAGGCAGCCACCACCGTCAGTCCGATCGCAATCACATAGGTTGCGAACAGGCCATATTGCGCCTTCCGGGAAAATCCGGGGCGCCGGTGTGGGTGGCGGCGCCATCCTCGCTAACTCGCCTTATGCGGTGAGCAGGACGCCGCGGAAGATCGGGTCTTCCATCGCCCTGCCGGTGCCGATGGCAACGCAGGTCAGCGGGTCTTCGGCGACCGTGACCGGCAAGCCGGTTTCATCGCGCAGATATTCGTCGATACCCTGCATCAACGCGCCGCCGCCGGTAAGGACAATGCCCTGATCGACAATATCGGCCGCCAGTTCAGGTGCGGTGTTTTCCAGCGCGATGCGCACACCTTCGAGGATGGTGCCGATCGGTTCGGACAATGCTTCGGCAATCTGACCCTGGTTGATCGAAATTTCTTTGGGCACGCCGTTGACCAGATCGCGGCCCTTGATGTGCATCGTCTGGCCGATGCCATCCGCAGGCGGACGCGCGGTGCCGAAATCCTTCTTGATGCGCTCGGCGGTGGCTTCGCCGATCAGCAAATTATGGTGTCGTCGGACATAAGAGACGATCGATTCGTCCATCTTGTCACCTCCCGTACGCGACCGAGGTGGTGTAGGCGAGGCCGCGCAGCGAAAGCACCGCGACTTCGGTCGTACCGCCGCCGATATCGACGACCATCGAACCGATTGGTTCGGTCACCGGCATATCGGCGCCGATTGCGGCCGCCATCGGCTCTTCGATCAGGAACACTTCGGATGCACCCGCATTCGATGCCGCATCGCGGATCGCGCGGCGCTCGACCGAGGTCGAACCCGACGGGCACGCAGATCACGATTTCGGGATAGCTGAACATCCGGCGCTTGCCGTGGACCTTGTGGATGAAGTGCTTGATCATCTGCTCGGCGACGTCGATGTCGGCGATAACGCCATCGCGCAAAGGCCGGATGGCTTCGATGCTGTCGGGGGTCTTGCCCATCATCAACTTGGCGTCGTCGCCCACGGCCTTCACGCGCTTGATGCCGTTCAGCGTTTCGATGGCGACCACCGAAGGTTCGTTCAGAACGATGCCCTGGCCGCGCACATATACCACGGTATTGGCGGTGCCGAGGTCGATCGCCATGTCCTGCGATGCGAAACGGAAATAATTTGCCAAATACCATTTAATTAATCCACCCAATCCCGGTCTGGAGAGAATCCTTTTGAGCACGCTCAAAATAATCGCGCGGTCCTAGCGGAATTTGCTGTTTTTAAAAACAGGTATTTGGCTGGAATGCGAACGATTAAGGAGTCGCCTGCCAGCGGCGCTTGGGCTAGGAACGTACGCCGATGTCAATAAGAAGACTCCCGGAAAATCTGGTCAACCGGATCGCTGCCGGTGAAGTGGTGGAAAGACCGGCCAGTGCGTTGAAGGAACTGGTTGAAAACGCCATTGATTCAGGCGCGCGGAACATTGCGGTTCGGCTGGCGTCCGGCGGGATTGATTTGATCGAAGTGACCGATGATGGCTGCGGCATGACGCCCGCCGATATGGCGCTGGCGCTGGAGCGGCATGCGACGTCGAAATTGCCCGATGAAGATATCGAGCTGGTTTCGACGCTTGGGCTTTCGCGGGGAAGCTCTGCCGTCGATTGCCAGCGTGTCGCGGATGACGCTGGAAAGCCGCCCTTCGACGAGCTCAGGAGGCACTGCCGACGGCTGGAAGCGGATTGTCGATCATGGCGTGCTCGAAGGTGAGGGGCCTGCCGCCTTGCCGCCGGGAACACGGGTTCGGGTCGAAAACCTGTTCGGCAATGTGCCCGCCCGCCGCAAATTCCTGCGCAGCCCGCGCGCCGAATATGCCGCCGCGCTCGACACGATGAAGCGGCTGGCGATGGCGCGGCCCGATGTGGGCTTTACGGTCGAGCATGACGGGCGGCGCGTGTTGGCGGTGCAGCCTGACATGGAACGCCCGGAGCGCGTGGCGGCGCTGACCAGCGCGAGCTGATCGACAACAGCGTGGGTCTGGATTTCGAGCGCGAAGGTATAAGGCTTGGCGGCATCGCAAGCCTGCCGACCTACAATCGCGGCGTCGCCGATCACCAGTTTCTGTTCGTCAATGGCCGCCCGGTGAAGGACCGCTTGCTGATCGGTGCGGTGCGCGGTGCCTATGCCGAGATGCTGGCGCGCGACCGGCATGCGGTGGTGGCGTTGTTCCTCGACCTGCCGCCGACCGAAGTCGATGTGAATGTCCATCCGGCCAAGACCGAAGTGCGCTTTCGCGAACCTGCGCTGATCCGCGGCATGATCGTTTCGGGCCTGCGCCACGCGCTCGACCAGTCGGGCTTTCGTGCGGTGCAGCGCGCGGCAGAGGTCGAATGGCAACAGGAACCCGTTCGAACCGCGCAAGGTGATATCTTCACAGCACCTTACACAGCCTATCAGGGCAATTATGCAGCCGCGTCCGGCATTCCCGTCACTTGCCGAACATCGAAGCGACTTTGCCGATTCAGCATGAAGACCTCGCCCCGCTCATGGGGCGTGCTGCGCAGGCCGCCGAACCTGTCCCCGAAAGCCGCAGCCACCCGCTCGGTATCGCGCGCGGACAGGTGGCGAACACCTATATTGTTGCCGAAGCCGAGGACGGCTTGGTGCTGGTCGACCAACATGCCGCGCATGAACGGCTGGTGCTCGAACGAATGCGCAAGGCAATGGAAGCAGCGGGCGGTTCCGTTCCTTCGCAGGCATTGCTCCTCCCCCAAGTGGTCGAACTCGACGAACCGGCCTGCGACCGTCTGGAGGCGCGCGCCGAAGAACTCTCCGCCTTCGGTCTCGACCTAGAACGCTTCGGTCCTGCCGCGATGCTGGTGCGGGCAACGCCTGTCGATGCTGGGGCAAGGCGATGCCAAGGGCTTGGTCGAAGACCTGGCCGACGATCTCGCGGCCTATGACGAGGCGCTATCGCTCAAGGAACGCATCGACCATGTCGCCGCGACAATGGCCTGCCACGGCTCGGTCCGCGCAGGGCGGGTGCTGTCAGTCCCGGAAATGAACGCGCTGCTCCGCGAAATGGAAGTCACCCCTCGCAGCGGCCAATGCAATCACGGGCGGCCGACTTGGGTGAAATTGGCGCTGGGCGATGTCGAAAAGCTGTTCGGTCGGAAGTGACCGAACAGCTTTGACATCTCAATGCCCCAATGAAAATTTCGCGAACAGCGTAAAGCCCATCGGGTTTTTGCCATAAGCCGCATCCAACGCATCGGGCTTGGCGTAAGCCGAAACCGTGCCGCCGAGCGCTAGGTTGAGCGGTCCGGTGAGCGGCAGGCGATAGGCATAGCCTGCCTGGAACTTGCTCACGCGGAACGGGACTTCGTGCAACGGGTCGCCATGGTCGGGAAACAGCTCGTCATTCTTCACATTTTCGAAGCGGCCGAAAACCGTGTGATGATCGTCGATGTCCCAATTCGCCTCGACCAGATAGGCGGTTAGCGTCGGCCCCGGATCGCGGTTCTTGGCGGAGAATGCGGCAGTCGCAGTCAGGCCTTTGCCATTGGCATAATGCGCGCTGGCGGTGGTGCGATGCTCGTTCTCGTCGGGGTGGATGGTGAATTCGGGCTGCTTCAAAAAGCCGTGGCTGACTTGCATCGCCCACTCGGGTGACGGATTGAAGGTCGCGCGCACCGACCAGCTGTCGAAGCGTGGCTTTTCGATATTCCAGCGGCGCTCGTCGGGTTCGCGTCCGGTAAAGACCGAACCTTCCAACTGGAACTGCCGCGTCGCATATCCCCGCCGTTGCCACGCCATAAGTGATATGGCTGCTGTCGAACCAGTGATGCGTGATCGGCGCTTCGGGGTTCAGCTTGGCCGAGCCGCGGTGCATGAAGCGCTGGGCCCGAGCGCGGGTTCGCCGACAGGGCCGCCATAGAGGAAGACGCTGGCGTCCTCGGCAATGTCGATATCAAGCCGCGCCGCCAGTTCCATGAACAGGTCATGCGGATGCTGCCGGTCGACCAATGGCTCGCCACCTGCGGTTTCGCCGGTGGCAAACAAATTGGGATAGCCCCGATTGGACATCAACGGCTCAAGGCTGAGCATCGATTTGAACTGGAACCGTCCACCTTCGAACTGGCGTTCGGCGGTCAGCATCGCCATCGATTGGACATAGGTCTTGTCGTCGCCGCGCGGTCCGGATTGGTCGGTGTAGACGCCCCAAGCATAGCCGTGCGCCATGACCATCCAGTCTTCGGCGACGTTGAGGTGAAGGCCGTGCATTCCGCCTTCGTGGCCGGGTAGGCGGGAAGTGCCCGAGCCTTCGGCGGGCTTTCCGAAAGTTTCGGCAGGCATCGACTGCCATGTCATGTCCCATTTGCGAATGGTCCATCGTTGAATGGTCAACGGGCTCTGGTTTTGGCGCAGGCTCAGCTTGATGCTGCGAATGATCCATCTGGCTATGATCCTGCGCGGCGGCAGGGGCGGCGAACATGGCAAGCGCACTGGCGCTCACCAATAATATTGGCATTTTCATGAAATGTGTCCTGTGATTGAATGACGTTAGGGGTCGTTCAAATCTCAGCTTCGCGGAGGGGGAATATTTGGCCCCGCGACCGTGCCGGATAGTTCGCGGTGAGGCGTGCTTTGTGTGATGAAAGGCAACGCGGTTAATTGGACAACATCAAAAGCAGGCGAAACCGGCGCTATGCACCCGATGCAGCCGTGAAGCCGCACGCTGTTGCCATGCTCTTCTGCTCCGTCGTCCTGATCCTCCATCGGCATGCCGTGGCAATCGGACGCTGCCGGTTGGGAGGCTACCGCAGGCGCAACAGGCACCGCAAGCGCTGGCAAAGCCAGTGCAAACAGGAATATCGCAAGGAAGAGATTGCGGAGCATGACTAGTCTATATCACCTCAAACATTAAACCGGAACAGCATGATATCGCCGTCCTTGACGAGATACTCCTTGCCTTCCGACCGCCATTTGCCAGCTTCTTTGGCCCCGGCCTCGCCATTATACTGGACATAATCGTCGTAGGCCATCGTCTCGGCGCGGATGAAGCCTTTTTCGAAATCGCTGTGGATCGCGCCCGCCGCATTGGGTGCGGTGTCGCCGGTGTGGACGGTCCACGCGCGCGCTTCCTTGGGGCCGACGGTGAAGAAGGTGATGAGGTGGAGCAGCTCGTAACCGGCGCGAATGACACGGGCGAGGCCGGTTTCGGTGAGGCCCAGGTCTTCGAGGAAAACTTCGCGGTCTTCGGCGGGCATGGTCGAGATTTCGGCCTCGATAGCGGCGGAAACGACGACGGCTTCTGCGCCTTCGGCCTTGGCCTTTTCGAACACTTTGGCGGACAGCGCATTGCCATTGGCGGCGCTGGCCTCCTCGACATTGCAGACATAGAGCACTGGCTTCGCGGTCAGCAATTGCGCCATCTGGAACAAGCCGCTCCTCGTCGGCATCGTCGCGTTTGGTCAGCCGCGCTGGCTTGCCTTCGCGAAGCAAATCGAGCGCACGGCTCAACACAACGCCGCTGGCCTTGGCTTCCTTGTCGCCCTGCGTGCCCTTTTTGATCAGGTTCGGCACGCGCTTTTCGAGGGATTCCAAATCGGACAGCATCAACTCGGTTTCGACCGTCTCGGCGTCCGAAATCGGGTCGATCTTGTTGTCGACATGCTGGATGTCGTCATCCTCGAAGCAGCGCAGCACATGGACGATGGCATCGACTTCGCGGATATTGCCCAGGAACTGGTTGCCCAGACCTTCGCCTTTGGACGCGCCGCGTACGAGGCCGGCGATATCCACAAAGCCTAACTGCGTTTCGATGATCTTCTGGCTACCGCCAATCTTCGCGATAGTCTGCAAGCCGCGGATCGGGCACCGCGACATTGCCGATATTCGGCTCGATCGTGCAGAAAGGATAATTAGCCGCCTGCGCCGCCGCCGTTTCGGTCAGCGCATTAAAGAGCGTGGACTTTCCGACATTAGGGAGGCCCGACAATACCGCATTTGAAACCCATAGTTGACAACTCCAGCAATATCTTTACAAAGATAGTTCAATTTTTAGTAAGAAAGGAAGTGTTATGGCTACCGAGGTTTCGATAATCCGGAAAAATGTGATGAAGTTAGCTCGTAAAGCAAAGCCCGTGGAAGACTTGCGCGAAGCCGTGCTGACCGAAGGTGGCCGTTTGACCGATTTTGGACGCGAGGTTGTATCCGCTGCAAAGAAGCACGGTGTGAAGCAAGCGTTGATTGCAGATTTATTTGACATTTCACGTAGCGCAGTTTCCCAGAATTACGGTAAGTTGTAGGCACCGACCGCATCAGAGTATGAGCTGCACGCCTTAGCCTTCGGCCAGTCAGGTTGAAATAGGTGAGGGCTTAAAAGTGGAACAATCGTTAGGATTGTAATTCGAGGCGACGCTCTATGCGTTCGATTCGCTCCTTGAGCTTATCGACGGTGTGACGATCAGCAATCACTTCTGCGAAATTGTCTGCGCCATCGCGGGCCAAACGGGCAACACCCGTCTCAAGATGCGCGAGCCTGTTCAAAATCTCCGCATCTCGTTCGCGTGAAGCAGTTTGCTCGCCCTGAATTTTCTTCAGATGCTCAAGCACCAGATTGTCGATCGCCTCAGTCATTTGCAAGTGATAGCATAATAATGGTTGTGAAGTCCATAATCCGGCTCAGTCCGCTAACCGCATGGCAACATCATTCATGAAACGCACATCATCGCCCTTGGCCAGCCAATCGGCTTCCGCCGACACCGCGCCCAACAAATCGGCCAGATCGTCAATCTCGCTTTTGTGGAAATTACCGAGCACATAGCCGGTCACGCGGTCTTTGTTGCCGGGATGGCCGATGCCCAGCCGCACGCGCCGGAAATCTGCGCCGATATGGTCAGTGATCGAGCGGATGCCGTTATGGCCAGCCGCCCCGCCGCCGGTTTTGACCTTTACCTTGAAGGCGCGAGGTCGAGTTCGTCGTAGAACACGGTGACGTCTTTGGGCTCAAGCTTGTAGAAATCCATCGCTGCGCGCACGCTGCGGCCGCTCTCGTTCATGAACGTCGCGGGTTTCAGCAGGATGATTTTTTCAGGTCCGAACCGAAGCTCCTGAACCCAGCCCTGGAATTTCTTCGCAGGCATGGGCAATTCGTGGATTTCGGCCAGCGCATCAATCGCCATGAAGCCGATATTGTGCCGGTGCATCGCATAGGTGGCTCCCGGATTTCCAAGGCCTACCCATAATTGCATCTCAAAATCTCCCCTCCCGCAGGCGGGAAGGGCCGGGGGTGGGCTTCGACCTGAAGAGCTCGCCTTCGGCTCGCCCCACCCTAACCCCTCCCGTACGGGAGGGGAAAATATTAAGCTTCCGCTTCGGCTTCGCCTTCAACCGTCGTGTCGCCACCGGTCGACTTGAGCGCCGATGGTGCAACGATGGTTGCGATGGTGAAGTCGCGGTCGGTGATCTTGCTTTCCGAACCCTTGGGCAGCGTCACATGGCTGATGTGGATCGAATCGCCAACGTCGAAGCCGGTGACATCGATCTGGATGTCGTCAGGCAATTTGTCGTTGTCGCAGATCAGTTCGAGCTCGTGACGAACGACGTTCAAAACGCCGCCACGCTTCAGGCCGGGCGATTTTTCTTCGTTGATGAAGATGCACCGGAACCAGAACCTCGACCTTCGCGCCCTTGACGATGCGCAGGAAGTCGACATGGGTTGGGCGATCGCTAACCGGATGGAAAGCAACGTCCTTTGGAATGGTCATCTGCTTTTTGCCACCAAGGTCGATCTCGACCACGCTGTTCGAAAAGTGGCCGGTCATCAACAGTTTGACGAGCGCCTTTTCCTCAACATGGATGAGTTCGGGGTCTTGCTTGTTGCCGTAAATTACGGCGGGAATACGGTTTTGACGACGCAATTCGCGGGAGGCTCCCTTGCCAGCCCGGTCGCGCGTCTCGGCCGACAATGTCAGCTGATCGCTCATGTTAAATCTCCAATAAAGTTGCTTTGCCGTCACGCCTCCAGGGATGTCCACGAACGGCAAGCGCGCGCCTATATGCGGAGCTTCGACGAAAATGCAAGCCTTGTGGCGGTCTTATGTGAGCGCCTTGTAAAGGCTGAACAGGCTGGTGGCGATCAGAACGAAGCTGACGGCAAACAGAAGCTTGCGGGGCTGAATGCGCTTGGCGACCAATGCGCCGAACGGGGCTGCCAAAAGCCCGCCAATGAGCAAACCGCCGGTCACAACGGTAAAGGCCTCTAATCCGATGGTCAGAATAAAGGTCGCCGAAACCGCGACGGTCAGGAAAAACTCTGCCGTGTTGACCGTGCCGATGGTCTTTCGCGGGTCGGACCCCTGGATAAGCAGGTTCGACGTGACCACGGGCCCCCAGCCGCCGCCGCCCGAAGCATCGAGAAATCCACCGATCAAGCCAAGCGGTATCGTGACTTTCGGATCGCGCGGCTTGTGCTCATGGGTAAAATCCCACGCTTTGTAGAGCAGGTAAAATCCAATAAATGTGAGATAACCCATAACAAAGGGCCGCGCCGCTTCGGTGTGAATGTTCGCCAGCAAATACGCGCCGGTACAGCCGCCGATCACGCCGGGAATGGCGATGCGGCTAAACAGTTTCCAGTCGACATTCTTGTGGAGGACATGGCTGATGCCCGAGGCGCCGGTCGTAAACATTTCGACAAAATGGACGCCAGCCGACGCGCGCGCCGGTGGCACGCCCATCACGCTGACGAGCAACGTGCTGCAAATCACGCCAAATGCCATCCCGAGCGCGCCATCGACAAGCTGCGCCGCGAAGCCCACAGCGATGTACGGAGCGACTGCAGCCCAGTCGATATTGGCAACAAATTCAATCATGCAAATCTCGCCATTGCTGCGCGTTCATCGGATGCGGCATAAAGCGAAGTCGCTGGTTTAGCCATAGCATACCGGAACTGCATTTTATTGGCAGCATCAAAGCAACGGTTTAGCGGAAGCGTCAAAAGGTGATCGCCAAAGTGACGCCATAGGTGCGCGCTGTCGCGAAAACTAGGGGAGGCTTACTCTGCCGCCTCAAGCCACTCTGGCGCGTCGATCCGGTCGGACAGAGTGATTCCGTCGAGCAGATCGGCGGTCTTGTCGCGGACCTGGAGCATCAGCGCACGGGTGCGGCAGTCTTCTTCCTCGACGCAGTTCTTGCACCGTTCGTGCGCATATCGGCTGGCGCAGGGCACCAGCGCCAATGACCCGCGCATGATGCGGATGAGGTCGCCATAGCTGATATCGATCGGCGGCACGCCAAGCCAGTAACCGCCGTCTTTGCCACGCTGCGACGCCACCAAGCCCGACCGGGCAAGTTCGGACAAGATCACCGTCAGGAATTTGGGCGGGATTTTCTGCGCCACCGCAATATCCGCAAGCTGTTGCGGCCCCTGACCGAATTTGTCGGAGAGATGCTGCATGGCGCGGATGGCGTAACGGGTTTTCTGCGACAGCATGTGCCATCTTTGCGCTCACCTCTTCTATTTTTCAACCCCGTGAGTTGACAATTATATGTTGCCGAAAAGATACGAACCAAAATTACAGCAACGGCGGTATCAATCACCATTGCAATGGCTTAATTCGGCAGATAGCCTCTAATCATAACAAGACTCAGTCAAAAACCTGCGTCGTTTCCAAAAGGGGGAAATCATGAAGCTCACGAAAACCGCATTGCTGTTGCTTGCAACCTGCCTGACCGCGCCAGCGTTCGCGCAGGACGCCCCGCCGCCGACTTCTGCCGATACCGCCGAGGATGAAGGCAAAGCAATTATCGTGACTGGATCGCGGATCAAGCGCGACCCGAGGGACAGTTCGTTGCCGCTCGACATCATAACGCCTGATGATTTGTCGCGCGAGAGCATCAACAGCCCCGAGCAATTTATCAGTTTCCTTTCGACAAACGGTAACGGCGCGGACAATCTTGCGTCCAATTCCGATGTCGTCTCCGGTGCCGCACGTGGCGGCAATAACGGACTTTCGGCGGCAAACCTGCGCGGCCAAGGTTCAGGGTCGACCCTCGTCCTGTTGAACGGAAGGCGCGTGGCAGCGCACGGGATCGGCGGCGGCGCGGTCGATGTGAACCAGATTCCTTTTGCGGCAATCGAACGGATCGAGGTGCTCAAGGAT
The DNA here is from genome assembly GCA_963814305.1 of uncultured Alphaproteobacteria bacterium. GTDB lineage: Bacteria > Pseudomonadota > Alphaproteobacteria > Sphingomonadales > Sphingomonadaceae > Sphingorhabdus_B. The sequence continues at coordinate 162,918 of CAWFCI010000009.1, read as the reverse complement.
GGCGCGTCGGCAATCTATGGTACCGATGCAATTGGCGGCGTGATCAATTTCATTACCAAAACAAATTTTCAGGGCCTCTCGCTGAGCGGGTTTACGGACATCACGGAGGAGGGCGACAGCCCGATCTATCGTTTGTCGGCGACCGCTGGCTATGGTGACCTTGACGATCAGGGTTTCAATATCATGGGTGCGGTCAGCAAAAGCTGGAATGGCGTTCTTTACGGTCGTGATCGCGATTTTGTAAACGGGAACCAGCCCAACCGGGGGCTGTCCGTCGATACGCGCGGGACGCCTATCGCAACGATTTTTCCAATCGCGGCAAATGCGCGTTTTGCGCCGTCCGGGTCGCTGCTGACTGGCGTCAACTTGACCGAAGCCGGCGCGACGACTGCGGCCAATGGTGGGATTAACATCCTCGATCTGCCAGGCGGTGCAGGATGCGGCTCGGTGGAAGGCGGATTGCCATATGATGAAGTTCTTTGGTCGATCCCAGGCGCGCGCTATGCCTGTTCGTGGGATACCGGCCGCGCGGCGACGCTGCAACAGCCACTCGAAACGCTGACCTATTTCGGCAAAGCGACGATTGCGCTTGGCGACCATCGCATATCTGCGGAGGTCACCGGATCGGATGCGGATTCAGCCAAGCGGTTTTCGAATAACCAATATTCAGGCAACAACACGACCTTGCCGCTATATTACCCGTTAAACGGAACCTCGGCATCGACATATAACGACATCTATGATCGCCTTCAGGCAGTGTTCCCCACCATTGGCCCGGCAGGCGACCGCACTGTCGATGCCGTTGGCAATTATGGCCGTCCGATCGCCTATCGCTGGCGCTGCATAGTTTGTGGTCCGCGCGAGTATGAAACGAACAGCAAGACATTCCGCGCTGGGCTGAACGTCGAAGGACCTTTGTTCGGCGACTGGGATTATCGTGCCGGTGGATCCTATGCGAAAAGCGAAACCTCATCGGTTCTCGGCAGCGGGTACCATTATCGCGGCATATTCGCGAACGCGGCGTCAGCCGCAGCATCAGGCGTAGCCGGAGCGGTCTCGGGCGGGCTTGATCCGCGTGCGCCGACGGCTCCCGGTGCCACCGCTCCGGGGATAGTTGGCTTGCTGAACAGCGGGATTCTCAATCCGTTTTCGGTGTCGCAAACCGATGCGGCGCTGGCTGCATTAAATTCGATCTCGGCAGAAGGTGTCACCTTGTACGGCGGCCAGTATGAAGTGAAGCAGTTCGACGCATCGGTGTCAGGGTCGCTGTTTGAACTTCCCGGTGGCTCGGTCCAGGTTGCGTTGGGCGCAGACTATCGAAAGGAAACGTACAGCTTCAACGGATCACCTGCGGCGGTCACCGGACAGCCTGATATATTCAATGTGGCCTTCGACAATGTGAATGCGCTGACGCCGAAAAACCGCACGGTAAAGGCGGTTTACGGCGAATTGCTGGTTCCTGTTTTTGATTTTCTGGAAGTTACGGGTGCCGTTCGGCTCGACGACTATAGTGGTTTTGGTTCGACGGTTAATCCCAAGGTTTCTGCCAAATTCCAGCCGCTCGACTGGTTGATGTTCCGCGGGTCGTACAATACCGGTTTCCGTGTCCCTGCATTCAACCAGATTTTCAACGGCGTTACGCAGTCGCCAAATCCGGGTAATACGCTCACCGACCCGACAACCTGCCCTGCGGGCGGGGTCGTCAATGTGACGCCCGGATGTAATGCAATTACGCCTGACTCGCTCACTGGCGGCAATCTCAACCTCGGTCCCGAAACGTCGGACCAATATTCGGTGGGTCTCGTGCTGCAACCGACATCGCGGATCAGTGCATCGTTCGATTTCTGGTCGATCGCGGTGGACAACACAATCGGTTCGCTGACGATACGCCAACTACTCGATAACATTGTCGATTTCCCGGACCGCGTCGTGCGCACAAATGGCATCATCACATTGCTCGATACCCGGGCCGATAATATCGGTTCGCGCCGGACTCAAGGTCTCGAAGTCTCGTTGCGGGCTGGTTTCGACGCTTTGGGTGGCGCCATTACAATGGGTCTGGACGGAACGCGCCTGCTTCAGAAAAAGGAAAAGTTCCTGCCTGCGTCGCCTTTCGGGCCAAGCCTGTTAGGTATCTTCACCTATGGCGGTGACCTCGGCTTGAAATGGAAGCACAACGCATTTGTGACGTTCGAGAAAGACGAATTTCTGTTTTCGCTGTCGCAAATTTTCCGCAATGGGTACAAAAACAACACAGCCATACCCGGGTCTATCAACCGCCCCGATTTTAATGCGCGCGTGAAGGAATATATCATCTACAACATGTCGACGAGCTATCGCTTCAGCGAACAGTTCAAGCTGACCGGCGGTATCAAGAATATCTTCAACACCGATCCGCCCTTTGCCATCACCTACGACAGCAATTCCGGCGCGGGTAGTTCGTGGGAGCCGCGTGTCGCTGACCCGCGCGGGCGGTCGTTCACCCTTCAGGCGGAGGTAAAGTTCTGACCCCTGATAGAAGACACATCATAATGGGGTTGGCGGCGTTGCTGTCAGCCCCGGTTTTTGCGGCGCAGTCAGACGCGCCTTTGCCCAAGGGCTTTCGCAAGCCGCCGCGGCTCAAGGCAGGTGACACCGTCGGCTTGATCGAACCGGCCTCGGCCAGCGATGAGCCGTTCCAGATACAGTTGGTCGAGGAGGCTATCATCGCGATGGGTCTCAAGCCCAAGCGCGCGCCGCATATCCTCAACCGCTATGGTTATCTCGCAGGTGCGGATAAAGATCGCGCGGCTGACATTAATGCGATGTTTGCGGACAAAGAGGTCAAGGCCATCTTCGCGGTTCGCGGCGGCTGGGGGAGCGCGCGTTTGCTACCCTATCTCGACTGGAACATCATCCGCGCCAACCCGAAATTGCTCACCGGATTTAGCGACATCACCGCGTTGCACATGGCGATTGCCGCCAAGGCCGGGTTTACCACTCTGCACGGTCCCAATGCGGGCAGTGCGTGGGGCAAATCGTCATGGGACGCCTTCCGCCCCATCGCGTTCGAGGGCGCGACACCTTTGCTGGTCAATCCGGCAGGCGGCGAGGATCGCCTCGTCCAGCGCCGCTGGCGCACGCGCGTGCTGGGGAAAGGCAATGGCAAGGCGCAAGGCCGCTTGCTCGGCGGGAACCTGACCGTGCTGACCGCTTTGGTCGGCACGCCTTATCTGCCGAGTTTCGACGGCGCGATCCTGTTTCTGGAAGACGTCGACGAGGCCGAATATCGTATCGACCGGATGCTGACCCAATTGGGGCAGGCGGGCGTGTTGAAAAACCTGAAAGGCGTCGTCTTCGGCCAGTGCACCGACTGCGTGAACAAAGGCAATAGCTATGGCGCGTTCACGCTCAACGATGTGCTGACCCAGCATCTGGGCGGCCTCGGCATCCCTGCCTATCAAGGCGCATGGTTCGGGCATATCACCGACCAGTTCACCTTGCCGGTTGGCGGTTTGGCGGAGATCGACGCCGACGCCGGAACGCTGCGGCTGCTGGAACCGGTGGTGATCTAATTCATCCCTTGCGTCAGCACCAAGGCCGCTGCGTTGTTCGCCATGTGCAGCAGGATATTCATCCGCAGCGATCCGGTGCGATAATAGAGATAGCCGAACGCGATGCTCAACGACATCAGGCCGGGGATGGCGTAAAGCTGCAAATGCACGGCAGCAAAGACCAGTGACGACAGGATGATCGCGCCCCAGATAGGCAACTTCCTGGCCAATGCGTTCTGCAGTAATCCACGGAACAGCAGTTCTTCGACCAGAGGCGCGGCGACTGCGATGGCGAAAAACCCGGCGGCGATATTGACCGGCGTGCGCGGAATGCTGGCCAGGATTTTCGCCATCTCTTCCTGCATTCCGATGCCGGGAATAACATAGGTTGCATAGACGAAGTTGAAGATCATGGCCGCGACGACCAGCCCGACGGCAAGGCCGACGGCGCGCAATCGCTGCATATGGCCGAAACTGTCGAGGCCAATCGCATGGCTGCGATTCCCGCGTCGTAAATAGAGCCACATCAGCGACAATTGCACCGCAGCCGCCGACACCAGCCCCCATAAGATAATGATCGGGTTGCTTGCGGCTGCGTCGCAGTTTGGCCGGGTCGGCTCCGCCCACCCCGGCCAACAAAAGGCCGGCGGTGCAGACGCCCTGCAACAGGAAATACAGCACGATCCAGCCGATGCTCGCCCAGATGGTCGGGAAGGGCCGTGCTGCTGCTTCGTACGTGCGAAGCAGCGGGCTGGGGAACGGCGTCGGTTGCGATGTCGGTGCTCAACTTAATACGCCACGCGCTGTGCGTTCAGGCCGTAAGCCGGAAGCAATGCCTGCACGCTGGTCGCGCCAGCCAGATGGCCCGCGCCGACGGCCATAAAGGTCGTTCCCGGCTTTGCCATTTCAGCGCTAATCCATTTGGCCCAGTTGGCGTTCCGCCTGGTCAGCAGCGCGTCATAAAGCGCACGGCTGGTCAGGCCTTCGTTCATCAACTGCCCCAATCCGTCGGGGTCGGGGGTGCCCCAAAGCTCGACCATGCGGTCCATCATTTTCCCGGAATCATCGGACATCTTTGCGGTTTCGACCAGAAAACGGATTTGTTCGCTTTCGGGCATGGAGTCGAAAACGCCGAGCTGGAATTCCATCGTCTCGACGCCGCCAATCGGCTTGTTGCTCGCTTTGGCCGCCGCCGTCAGTTGTTTTTCCGCGCCGCTGTTGACATCAAAACCTTGCTTTTGCATCGTCAGCACGGACAAGGTCACTGCCGCCGCCCATGGATCGAACGGATCCAACCCTTCGACCGGCAATCCGATTTTCTTCACCGACGCTTCATAAATCGCGCGGTCGGCATCGGTCATTTTCGAGCGCAATGTCTTGCCGTTTTGGTCCATCGCCATTTTCATGAACAAGGCCTGGCTTTCGGCTATGGGCGGCTCGACCATTTCGAGCACGAGCCGGTCCGATCCTTCAAACGCAGTCTTCACACCATCGTCAAACCAGCCAAGGCCGGGTTTCAATATGTGGACGGTGCCGAAAAGATAGATTGTGGTGTCCTCGTCCTTGATCACCCACAAGGCAGGATCGACATCCTTGATCGATGGGGCTGGCACGGGAACGGGGTCGAGCGCTTCGACCGCGGCTGGGGCCTCGCTCGGGGTGGTTTGCGCGGCGACTGGCATGGCGGCAAAGCTGATGGACGCGGTCGCAAACAGAGCGATCAGTGATTTACGCATAAGTGTCTCCTGAGGGTCTAAGGGGTGATGAACTAAAGTTACGGAAATGTCAGCGATATTTCTTCCAGAACCATATGATGACGGCGATGAAGATCGTCATCATGTAAAGCGCGATGCCATCTGGTGCAGGCACGAGGCCGCCGCGCCACAGCAGCCACCATACCGGTGCCACAAACCAATACGCATAAACGGCCAGCATCGCGCCACTTCGGTACGCGTCTGCTTCCTGCTCATCGACGACACGCATATGCCAGTACCAGGACGATAGGGGTGCGAGCACGCCGATCAACAATGCTATGGAAATGGCAACCGCTGGTGGGATCGGATCGCTGGAAAATGCGTTCGGAGATTGAGTGCCGATTTCGCCCGACGCAATCAATGCGGCGGCTATCAGCGCGCCAAATATGCCAGACCCTATCAGCATCCGGTTGTTGAGTTTTTCCCGGCGAGTCAGCGGTTCGGCAGCTCTCTTCAAGAGGCGCGCATTACGCCAGATGGAATAGCCCAGACCGCCGGTGATCGCGGCAAAGACTATCAATATTATTGTCGCAGTGACCGACAAATCGCCGCCGTGTTCAGCTTTATGCCCGGCTAGAAACCCAGCAATGGCACCTGCAGTCATAATAATGCCAAGACCAGCGAGCATCATCCACAAAATGCGCCTGCCGTTCGAGGCCCCCTCGTCAAGCTTCATTATTCTGGCCTCCGTCAAATCCGTCATCGAAAATCTCCTCGATTGGCTGCCCGAACAGCCGCGCAATCTTGAACGCCAGCGGCAGCGAGGGGTCATATTTCCCCGTCTCGATTGCATTTACCGCCTGGCGCGACACATCGAGATGTTCGCCCAGTTCCGCCTGGCTCCAGTTGCGCATCGCGCGCAGGACTTTGAGCTGGTTCTTCATGTCAGGTGACGCTGTCCTTGTGTCATGGAAACCTTACTAAACCGATTCGCACGCGATGTCAATAAGACCTTACATAAAGCTATGCGAGGCTGACAAAATGCTGCGACTGCGCAGTCAACCTTGATTTGACGCGCGTCATCCGCCAAGGGGCAGGGCATGTCTGACACGGGGCCCCTTAGCTTTCAGGACCTGATCCTCACGCTCCATGATTATTGGGGGCAGCAGGGCTGCGCGATATTGCAGCCTTATGACATGGAAATGGGCGCTGGGACGTTCCACCCCGCGACGACATTGCGTGCGCTCGGTCCTGACCCTGGAACGCCGCGTTATGTTCAGCCTTGCCGCCGCCCGACCGATGGGCGCTACGGCGAAAACCCCAACCGGCTTGGTGCATTATTACCAATATCAGGTGATCCTGAAACCAAGCCCGCCCGAATTTGCAGGAGCTGTATCTGGGCTCGCTCGACCGCCATCGGCATCGACCCGCTGCACCACGACATCCGCTTTGTCGAGGATGACTGGGAATCGCCCACGCTCGGCGCATGGGGGCTCGGCTGGGAAGTGTGGTGCGACGGGATGGAAGTTACGCAGTTCACCTATTTCCAGCAAATGGGCGGGTTCGATTGCAAGCCGGTTGCGGGCGAGTTGACTTACGGGCTCGAACGGCTGGCGATGTATATCCAGAACATGGACAGCATTTTCGACCTTGCGTATAACAATGCGACGGCGGACCGCCCGGCGATCACCTATGGCGACGTGTTCCGCGAAAATGAACAGGCAGATGAGCGCCTATCATTTCGAGGTCGCCGACACCGACATGCTGTTCGATGGTTTAAAAAGGCGACGGCGCGAGGGCGAGCACTGTCTCGAGCGCGGACATTGCCGGTCCCGGCTTATGAGCAGGCGATCAAGGCGAGCCATTTCTTCAATGTGTTGCAGGCGCGCGGCGTGATTTCGGTGCAGGAACGCGCGTCCTATATGGGCCGTGTCGTGATCTCGCCAAAGGCAGCTGTCAGGCGTGGATGGACAAGAACGGGTGGGCGGCGTGAGTGAACCTCTCACCTGGCGCTTCGCGCCCCTCCCTCTCCCGCGAGCGGGAGAGGGTTTATGCAGTGCCCCTCTCCCGCCTGCGGGAGAGGGAGTGGAGCCCGCGCCGTTCAGGCGTGGGAGGGAGAGCGGCATGACCGACTTCCTGCTCGAACTGCGCTCCGAAGAAATCCCTGCGCGGATGCAGGGGAAGGCCAAGGAGGATTTGGCCCGCCTGTTTAATGACGCGCTGGCCAAGGCTGGCCTTGCCGCGGAAAGCGTCGAAACCTTCGCCACCCCGCGCCGTCTGGCGTTGATCGCCAAGGGCTTGCCGCTGGCGACCGAGGCGGTGGCCGAAGAAACCAAAGGGCCAAAGGTCGGCGCGCCGCCGCAGGCGATGGAGGGTTTTCTCCGCAAGACCGGCCTGACGCAGGATCAGTTGGTTGAGCGCGACGGCGTCTATTTTGCGGTTGTCGAAAAGGCAGGACGCAACACCGCCGATGTGCTTGGCGAAGCGATCCCCGCGATCATCCGCGCTTTCCCGTGGCCGAAATCGCAACGCTGGGGCGCGGCGTCGGTTTCGACCGAGAGCCTGCGCTGGGTGCGTCCGTTGCAGGGCATCGTTGCGTTGCTCGGCGACGATGTGGTGCCGTGCGAGATTGACGGCATCGTCAGCGGTGCGGCGACGATGGGCCACCGTTTCCACCACAGCGGCCCGATCACCATCGGCAACGCGGGCGATTATATCGAAAAACTCCGCGCCTGCCATGTCATCGTCCATTTCTCCGAACGCTGCGCGATCATCCGCGATGGCGCGAAGGCGGCGGCCGAGGCGGCGGGGCTGACGCTGGTCGAGGATGAAGGGCTGGTCGCGGAAAATGCCGGGCTGACCGAATGGCCGGTGCCGATGCTCGGGCGTTTCGATCCGGCGTTTCTGGAAGTGCCGGAAGAAGTCATCCAGCTCACCGCGCGGGTGAACCAGAAATATTTTGTCTGCCATGATGCGCGCAATGGCAAAGCTCGCCAACGCCTTTGTCTGCACCGCGAATATCGTCGCGAATGACGGCGGCGCGGCGATTGTTGCGGGCAATGAAAAGGTGCTCGCGGCGCGGTTGTCGGATGCGAAATTCTTCTGGGAGCAGGACCTGAAGGTCGCGCTTGATGAGCAGGCGAAGAAGCTGTCGCAGATTACCTTCCACGAGAAACTGGGGACTGTTGCCGACAAGGTCGAGCGGGTGGCGAAGCTGGCGCGGTGGTTGGTTGAAGAGGGCATCGTCACCCCAGCGAGGGCTGGGGTCCATCGCGTCTCTCAGTCAAACACGACAGGCGGATAGGCTCCAGCCCTACGCTGGAGCGACGGAGAGGTTGAAGCTTGGCCGACGCAAGCCGAACGCGCCGCGCGGCTGTGCAAGGCCGACCTCGTCACCGGCATGGTCGGCGAGTTCCCCGAATTGCAGGGCATCATGGGCGGCTACTACGCCCGCGCGCAAGGCGAGAGCGACGCCGTCGCCGACGCCATCCGCGACCATTACAAGCCGGTCGGGCAGGGCGACGATGTCCCCACCGCGCCGGTCACGGTGGCGGTGAGTTTGGCGGATAAGCTGGATACGCTCGTTGCGGTTTTTTGGCTACGGAGAAGCCAACTGGATCGAAAGATCCGTTTGCACTTCGTCGGGCAGCCATTTCGGTTCATGCAGCTGATTGTAAACAATGACCTCGGCTGACACTTAGGCCGTCGGACTTTCGTCTTGCATTGCCAATTACGCAAACAGCGATTGAGCGCAGCCTACTCTGATCGGTTTGCCAAAGTTGCCGATGCTTATGGCGCAAGAACGACCGATGCGAGATATGAGCTGCTTATGAAACTGCAGGATTCAGATGAGCACTGCCAGTCAAGTTTGAAGCAATTGACCCTAAGGTAGTTACACGGAGAACTTACTCGAGTTTCTTAGCCGACCGCCTCAAAGTCCAGCAACGCGAGGCTGGCGTCCGGCATGACCTGATCGACGCGGTGTTTGCGCTTGGCGGGGAGGATGACCTTGTCCGCCTGCTCGCGCGGGTGAAGGCTTTGCAGGCTTTTGTGGCGACGGATGAAGGCGTGAACCTTCTGGCCGGGTATAAGCGCGCGGCGAATATATTGAAGCAGGCGTTTGAGGCAAAGGGGACTGTCGCCAAGCGACAGCGCCGTGGACTGTCCCCGGTCGTGCGGCTGAGGGTGGCGTTAGCAGACGGGACAGTCCCCATGCGGGGACAGTCCGGGGCCGAAGCGCTACTCCTCACCGCCCTCGACACCGCCGAACCCAAAGCGGCAGCCGCCGTCGATGCCGAAGATTTCGAAGGCGCAATGGCGGCTCTTGCCAGCTTGCGCGCACCCATCGATGCTTTCTTCGAAGGCGTGATGGTCAATGACCCAGACCCGGATAAACGGGCGTTCAGGTTAGGATTGCTGGCAAGGTTCCGTGACGCGGTTCACCGTGTGGCGGATTTTTCGAAGATTGAGGGGTAGTTAAACCCCTCTCCCCTTGCGGGAGAGGGAGGCCACGCTGCGCAGCAGTAGGGTGAGGGCGTTCTTCTGCTACGCGCACTCCCTCACCGCTGCGACTAGGCAGCTAGCGGCCAAGTCTCGCACCTCTCCCGATGGGAGAGGTCAGGTGGAGATAGTGAATGACCCAATATGTATATCGTTTCGGTGGCGGCGTTTCGGACGGGGACGAGACCGTTCGCGGCAACAAGAATGTCCTTGGCGGCAAGGGTGCCAATCTTGACGGCATGGCCTCGATTGGCCTGCCGGTGCCTCCCGGCTTCACGATCACGACCGAGATGTGCAGCGCTTATTATGCGAACGGCCAGACCTTCCCCGACAGCGTCCGCGCTGAAGTCGCCAACGGCATCGCGCATATTGAGAACGTGACCGGCAAGACCTTCGGCGACCCCGCCAATCCTTTGCTCGTCTCGGTCCGCTCCGGCGCGCGGGTGTCGATGCCCGGGATGATGGATACCGTTCTGAATCTGGGGCTTAACGACATTACCGTAGAGGGCCTCGCAACCTCGTCGGGCGACGCGCGCTTTGCGTGGGACAGCTATCGCCGGTTCATCCAGATGTATGCCGATGTCGTGCTCGAACTCGATCATGGCGCGTTTGAAGAGGCGCTGGAAATCGCCAAGGAAGATCGCGGATTCTATCTCGATACCGAACTTTCTGCCGATGATTTGAAGGCCTTGGTCGCCGAATATAAGAGACTGGTTGAAGCCGAATGGGGCAAGCCGTTCCCGCAGGATGTGCATGACCAATTATGGGGCGCGGTCGGCGCGGTGTTCGGTTCGTGGGAATCGGACCGCGCCAAGGTCTATCGCCGCCTGAACAATATCCCCGGCGACTGGGGCACCGCGGTCAATGTGCAGGCGATGGTGTTCGGCAATATGGGCGAGACGTCGGCGACGGGCGTTGCCTTCACCCGCGACCCCGCGACCGGCGAGAATGCCTATTATGGCGAGTTCCTGATCAACGCGCAGGGCGAGGATGTGGTTGCGGGCATCCGCACGCCGCAATATCTGACGCTGGCGGCGCGCGAACGGGCAGGGGCCAAGCCGCTGTCGATGGAAGAGGCGATGCCCGAGGTTTACGGGCAGCTCGCCGACGTCTTCAACATCCTCGAAACGCATTACCGCGATATGCAGGATATCGAGTTCACCGTGGAGCGCGAGAAGCTCTGGATGCTGCAAACCCGTTCGGGCAAGCGCACCGCGAAGGCCGCGCTGAAGATTGCGGTCGATATGGCGGAATCGGGCCTGATCACCAAGGAAGAGGCGGTGTTGCGCGTCGACCCGATGGCGCTCGACCAGTTGCTGCACCCGACGCTCGATCCCAATGCGCCGCGCGATGTGCTGACGTCCGGCCTGCCAGCGTCGCCGGGCGCGGCATCGGGCAAGATCGTGTTCGACGCCGATACCGCCGAACAGCATGACGCGATGGGCGAGGCGGTCATCCTGGTCCGCATCGAAACCATCGCCCGAAGACATTCACGGCATGCACGCGGCCAAGGGCATCCTGACCGCACGCGGCGGCATGACCAGCCACGCGGCGGTGGTCGCGCGCGGCATGGGGCGGCCTTGCGTTTCTGGCGCTGGCAGCCTTGCAAATCGACGCCAAGGCCAAGACCTTGCGCATCGGCGACCGGAACTTGGCGAAGGCGATATCATCACCATCGACGGCACCAGCGGCGAAGTGATGGCGGGCGCGGTCCCGACCTTGCAGCCCGAACTGGTCGGCGATTTCGGCACCTTGATGGTCTGGGCCGACGCTGGCCGCCGGATGAAAGTCCGCGCCAATGCCGAAACGCCCTTGGACGCGCAAACCGCGCGCGATTTCGGCGCGGAGGGCATCGGCCTTTGCCGCACCGAGCATATGTTCTTCGACGCCGCGCGCATTACCGCCGTGCGCCAGATGATCCTGGCCGACGACGAAAAGGGCCGCCGTGCCGCGCTCGACAAATTGCTGCCCGAACAGCGCAAGGATTTTGCCGCGATCTTCGAGGTGATGGCGGGACTTGCCCGTCACCATCCGCCTGCTCGACCCGCCGCTGCACGAATTCCTGCCGCATGAGGAAAGCGAGTTCGCCGATGTTGCGGAAGCCGCTGGCGTGGGCATCGAAGTGCTCAAGCAGCGCGCAATGGAACTGCACGAGGTCAACCCGATGCTCGGCCATCGTGGCTGCCGTCTGGGCGTGACCTATCCCGAAATCTACGAAATGCAGGCGCGCGCGATATTCGAGGCGGCGTGTTCAGCTGGCGGTCGCGCCGGTCCCTGAAATCATGATTCCGCTCGTCGGCACCCGCCGCGAACTGGAACTGATGAAAGACGTCGTCGACAAAGCCGCCGAGGCCGTCTTCGCCGAACAGGGCAAGCGAATCGAATATCTCGTCGGCACGATGATCGAACTGCCGCGCGCTGCGCTGATGGCCGATGAAATCGCCGAAGTCGGCAGCTTCTTCAGCTTCGGCACCAACGACCTGACGCAAACCACATTGGGCGTCTCCCGCGACGACGCGGCACGGTTCCTGACGCATTATGTCGACAAGGGCATCTACGCCCGCGATCCGTTTGTCAGCATCGACGTCGAAGGCGTCGGCCAGCTCATCGAAATCGCCGCGACCAAAGGCCGTGCGACCCGCCCCGACATCAAACTCGGCATCTGCGGCGAACATGGCGGCGACCCGGCATCGATTGCGTTCTGCGAGAAAGTCGGCCTCGATTACGTCAGCGCCTCGCCCTACCGTGTGCCGATTGCGCGGCTGGCGGCGGCGCAGGCTGCATTGGCTAAAGGATAGAATTGGGTTCACGCAGAGGTCGCAGAGTTCGCGGAGCGGCTTTGTCTCTGCGTTCTCTGCGGCCTCTGCGTGAAATATTTTGGGTCGGAAGGTCGAAAATTGAGGTTGCCAATTACAAATCGCCACCCTAATAGCCGCCTTCCAGTGCACCCGTAGCTCAGCTGGATAGAGCATCAGACTACGAATCTGAGGGCCGGGCGTTCGAATCGCTCCGGGTGCACCATTTTTCTTCTTTCGCACTTTACAACACGATCCGTTCGTCCTGAGTAGGTGCCGAACGAAGTGAGGTGCCGTATCGAAGGACCCTTCGATACGCCGCTTCAGCCATTCGGCTTCAGCAGCTACTCAGGGCGAACGGGTTTGGGTTGATGAGTTTACATTCTAAAAAATCCGCCATCGTCCTTTTGTCAGGCGGCCTCGACTCCATGGTCGTCGCCGGATTGGCACGAGAGGCGGGGTACTCGTTGATCGCGCTGACCATCGACTATAACCAGCGCCACCGGATCGAACTGGAAAGCGCGGCGCGCATCGCCAAGCATCTGGGCGCAATCGAGCATATCGTGCTGCCGCTCGACCTGACTCGCTTTGGCGGATCGGCGCTGACGGCGGATATCGACGTGCCAAAGGAAGGCGTCGAGGAAAACGCGATTCCCGTCACTTACGTCCCGGCGCGCAATACGATATTCTTGTCGCTGTGCCTCGGGTTGGCCGAAGCACGAGGGAGCCGCGATTTGTGGATCGGCGTCAACGCGCTCGATTATTCGGGCTATCCCGATTGCCGTCCGGATTTCATCCGCTCGTTTGAGACGATGGCCAACCTCGCCACCAAGGCCGGGGTCGAGGGTGACGGCTTCACCGTCCACACGCCGTTGCTGCATATGAGCAAGGCCGACATCGCCACCGAAGCGGCGCGGTTGGGGCTTGATGCCGGGATGAGCTGGTCCTGCTATGACCCGACGCCCGACCAAAAAGCCTGCGGCCGCTGCGACAGCTGCCGCCTGCGCGCCAAGGGCTTTGCCGATGCGGGGCTGACTGACCCGACCGTTTACGCATGAGCTACGCGGTCAAAGAGATTTTCCTGACATTGCAGGGCGAAGGCGTCCACGCCGGACGGCGCGCGGTGTTTCTGCGCTTTGCCGGATGCAATTTGTGGACTGGCCGCGAGGAAGATCGCGCCACCGCCGTCTGCCAGTTCTGCGACACCGATTTTGTCGGCATGGATGGCGAGAATGGCGGCCGGTACGACGCTACTGGACTGGCCGCAAAAGTCGCTGAACTGTGGGGCGAAGGCAGCGACCACCGCTATGTCGTTATCACCGGCGGCGAGCCGATGCTTCAGGTCGACGATGCCGTCGTTGAATCGCTTCATGCGCAAGGCTTCAATATTGCCATCGAAAGCAACGGCACTATTGCGACGCACCCCGGCATAGACTGGGTATGCATCAGCCCCAAAGCTGGCTCCGACGTCGTTCAGCACAAGGGCGACGAACTGAAGCTGGTCTGGCCGCAACCGGGCAGTGATACCGGAGCCATGGAACGCTGGGACTTCGCCAATTTGCTGATCCAGCCGATGGATAGCGGCAGCGAGTCGCTCAACCGCGCAAATGTGGAAGACGCGACTCGCTTCGTCATGGACCACCCCGAATGGCGGTTGTCCTTGCAAACTCACAAGATTTTGGGGCTGCCTTAAGACTTGGTAAAGACCTTTGACAGCCGCACCGAGAAGTGACAAGTTCGTAGGTGGAGAGTCAGGGGAGAGTAAAATGGCCAGAGCCCAACAGGCGGCGCACACCCGCGCGCATAAAAGTTTCGCCAAGCGAATCAGCGACCATGTCGCGATCGCTTTGGTGGTTTATACGCTAGCGTTGATATTCGTTACCTCGCCGACAATGCATTCGGAAGGCACGTCGATCCTGCCCTATTTCATGTTGGTGGTGTTTGTGGCGATGGTCATCCCTGCCTGCCGCAATATGGAACGTCGTTGGCAGGCGCTTGAAACGGGCGGCATGGGCGAGACTGGTCTTGAATCGCGGTTCACCGCCGACCGGATCAAGCTTTGGGTCGCGGCACTTGGTATTCCGGTGCTGCTGGCCGTCCTGTTCACGGTTTTCTGAACCTCAGAGAATTGACGCTTAAACGCCCCGCGCCTAAGCGGGAGCGATGTTGAACTCGCAAGAAGCGCTGACACGCGCGCAAAATCTCGTATCCCAGGCAATCAAGGCAGGGGCGGATGCCGCCGATGCTGTATATGTGTGTGACGCCTCGACCGAGGTGCAGGTCCGGTTGGGTGCGCTGGAAGACGTCGCGCGCTCCGAAGGTGAAGATATCGGTCTTCGCGTATTTGTCGGGCAGCGGTCGGCGACGATTTCGTCGTCGAACATGAATCCGACGATACTGGCGGGGCTCGTCACCCGCGCCATCGATATGGCCAAAGAAGCGCCTGAGGACCAATATGCAGGGTTGGCACCGAAGGATCGGCTGCTGAAAGGCGAATTTCCTGATCTTGATGCCGATGACGGGCAGGACCCAGACCCCGCCGCACTGCGCGCCGCTGCGCTCGAATGCGAAGACGCAGCACGCGCTGTTGCGGGCGTCACCAACAGCGAAGGCGCGGGTGCAAGCGCCAGCCGGTCAATTTTTGCGCTCGCCACCAGCCACGGTTTTGCGGGCGTGAAATCGGGGTCGGGCTATGCCATTTCGGCCAGCGTGCTGGCTGGCCAGGGCGATGCCAAAGAAGGTGATTATGACGTGCGCTCGGCGCGACATCTGGCCGATCTCGACAGCCCCGCCGCAATCGGCCAGCGCGCTGGCGAACGCGCGGTTAGGCGGGTCAATCCAGGCACCGTAAAAAGCGGGCAGATGTCGCTGATCTTCGATCCACGCATCGGAAGTTCGTTCGTTGGACATTTGCTCGGTGCGATCTCGGGTTCGGCAATTGCGCGCAAGACCAGCTTTTTGTTGGACGCCAATGGCAAGCAATTGTTCGACAGCAGCATTTCGATCATCGACGATCCGCACCGCAAGCGCGGGCTAGGCTCGAAGGCTTTCGATGGCGAAGGCCTGCCAACCGCACGGCGTTCGATTATCGACAAAGGCGTGCTCACCGGTTGGCTGATGGAAAGCGCGTCGGCGCGGCAATTGGCGCTTCAGCCGACCGGCCATGCCAGCCGTGGCGTTAGCGGAGCGCCCGGGGTCAGCCCGTCGAACCTGCATATGGAGGGCGGTTCGGTGACCCCCGCCGAGCTGATGGCCGATATTAAGCACGGCATCTACATCCACGAACTGGCAGGACAAGGCGTCAATCCTGTAACCGGAGATTACAGCCGGGGTGCGGCAGGTTTCCTGATCATCGAAGGCGAGATCGCCGGACCCGTTAGCGAATTCACCATCGCCGGAAATCTGAAGGACATGTTCAAAGCGATGACCGCCGCCAACGATCTCGAATTCATCCGCAGCAACAATGTGCCGACGTTGCGGATCGACGGCATGATGATCGCGGGTGCCTGAGCGGCTGCTTGATCGCGACGCGGTAATTGCCGCCACTGAGGAAGCGGCGGCGCTTGCCATGACCAGTTGGCGCGAGGGCGCGGCTCCCGATTGCAAGGTTTGGGAGAAGACCAAGGGCACTCCGGTGTGCGACATCGATATGGCCGTCGATGCGCTGCTGACTGACCGGTTGCGCGGCATATTGCCCGAGGCGGCATGGTTGTCCGAAGAAACCGTGGATGATCCGGCAAGGCTCGATACGCGGCTGTTGTGGCTGGTCGACCCCATCGACGGCACGCGCGATTATGTGCGCGGACGCAGCGGCTGGTGCGTCTCGGTCGCGCTGGTGGCGGATGGACAGCCCTTGTTTGCGGCGTTATGGCCGCGCCTGCGCAAGGCAAGCTCTGGGTTGCTGCAGATGGCGAGGGCGTCACCTGCAACGGCGAGCGGCTCTCGGCCAGCGCGCGCACCCAATTTTCCGGCTCGCGCGTTCCCGCCGCCGAACTTCCGAAAATCGACCGCGATCTGGTGATGGTAGAACAACCCAACAGCATTGCGATGCGGATGACAATGGTCGCGTGCGATCGCGCCGATCTGGTGGCAACCTTGCGCTGGGGCAATGAATGGGACATTGCGGCGGCACATCTGGTCGCGCAGGAGGCGGGCGCGGTCGTGAGCGACGCGCTGGGGAAGCCGATACTTTACAACAAGCGCGAACCGCTGGATTTCGGGCTTATCTGCTGCGCTCCGGGGATACACGGAGCGGCGATTGAGCGGTTGGCGGAGCGGGCGGCTGGGCTGTTAAGCGCTTAGTCCATTGTCTTTACTCACCGTCGCCCCAGCGAAGGCTGGGGTCCATCACGTCTCGCAATGAGGCACTGCGCTTGTTGGACAGGCGCGATAGGCCCCAGCCTTCGCTGGGGCGACGAAATATTTTAGCGAGGCTTAGTCCACAACCCATCACGCTCCATCGCTCGCGGATTATTGGCTAAGGCATCGACAAATGCCTTTCTCACCCAGCGAAATTTTTCCGGACGGCTGGTAAATACCCGCTGGTCCCACGCATGTTCGCCAGCGCTGCGTACCTTGCGGGCAATCTCGCCGTAAATGCCCGCTGCGGACAGCACCGCCCAACGCGCGCGGAAGGGCAATGCGGCGGCACCGACCCGCGCCGATGCCTCATATTGCTCTGCCTCGTCCGCGAGCCAGCGGCCCATGAGCGCCAATTTCTTGCGGTTATGCGGCCTCATTATGTTCGCCGGGGCCGATTTCCAGCATCGCCATCCAGTCGTCGGGCAAATAGCAACGCCCCGCCACATCATCCTCCGATATATCACGCGCGATATTGGCGAGCTGGAACGCAAGTCCCAAATCGCAGGCGCGATCAAGCGTTGCGTCGTCATCGGGCGACACGCCCATCACCACCGCCATCATCACGCCAACCGCACCGGCGACATGGTAGCAATAGCGATACAGATCGGTCTCGCGGCGCGGGTGCCAATCGGCGGCGTCGAGCGCGAAGCCCTCGATAACATCGTCCGCCATTGTCTTGGTAAGACCGCATTCGCGCGCGACGACGCCGAGGCAGTCAAATGCTGCCTCGCCTGTCGGTTCGCCTTCCAGTGCCTTTGCCGTCAACTCGCGGATGACCGCCAGCCGTGCCATCGGGTCTTCCACCGCTTCCATCACGCCGCCATGGTCCTGCCCATCAGCCATATCATCGCATTTGCGGCACCAGGCGTAGAGCAGCCACACCCGCTCGCGCGTTGTCTTGTCGAAAAGGCGGCTGGCAAAGCGGAAGGATTTCGACCCGCGCGATATGCTCTCCTGCGCGAAAGCGACGAGGGTAGGGCGGTCGATCAAAGCCCCTCCCCTTTAGGGGAGGGGTTGGGGTGGGGCTGCTCACTCCAACGATTTTGTGTATGCTCAAGAGCATGGATGATGGCCGTGATTACTCCATCGACGTTTGTGCCAACTTGCTGATTGGTGAAATGAAGTGTTTTGATCCCCTGCGTAGCGAGCCGGGCGTCGCGCGCGCGATCTTTTTCGTGTCGATGGGTTGTGCCATCGATCTCAATCGCGAGTGATTTGGCCGGGCAAAAGAAATCGATAATGAAAGGAACAACGACATGCTGGCGGCGAAATTTAAACCCAGAGAGTTGGGATCGGCCGAGATATTTCCACATGATAACTTCAAACGGGGTCGGGTTGCTTCGCATCTCGGCGGCGCGGGCGTATAACTGTCGCACAAATTCTGTCTCGTCGGCAGCCCCACCCCAACCCCTCCCCTGAAGGGGAGGGGCTATATCGCGGCGCTGCCATTTCACAAATCGTCCGCTTTCATCTGAAAGATATTTTTGTGCGGGACATAGGCTGCCATTTTGCCAAGCAAACCGCCCAGCGTATCATCGACAATCATGATCCCGGCATGCTGCGGGCGAATAAAACCGACATCGATCATATGTCGGTTGAAGGCGATCAGTTGATCATAGAAGCCCGCGATATTGAGAACGCCGACCGGCTTGCTGTGATACCCCAATTGCGACCAGCTAATCGCTTCCCACAATTCGTCCATCGTGCCGACGCCGCCTGGGATCGTGATGAAGCCATCGGACAGGTCGGTAAAACGCGCCTTGCGTTCGTGCATGCCCGAAACGACATGCAATTCAGTGCAGCCCTTGTGCGCCACCTCCGCGCCGACCAGCGCCTCGGGGATGATCCCTATAACTTCGCCGCCTGCCTCCAGCGCCGCATCTGCCACCGCACCCATCAGTCCGAGCCTGCCGCCGCCATATACAACGCCGATGCCTCGCTCGGCTAATGCTTTGCCGACCGAGCGCGCAGCTTCGATATAGACGCTGTTCGCTGGCGTCGCCGAGCCGCAATAAACTGCCAGTCGCTTCAAGCCATATCCTCCAACATCAGCGCCGCCGTGGCTTTTGCGCTACCAACGACCCCGGGAATGCCAGCACCCGGATGCGTGCCTGCACCAACGAAATACAGGTTCGGTATTGCATCGTCGCGGTTATGCGCGCGGAAAAATGCGCTTTGCCATAGCACGGGCTCAAGGCTGAACGCGCTGCCCAGATGCGCCGACAGGTCACGGCCGAAATCGGCTGGTGTGTAATGGAACTGCGTCATGATGCGGCTGCGGATGTCGGGAATCAGTCGCCGTTCGAGTTCGTCGAGAATGCGCTCTTTCAGAGCCTCGCCGACATCGCCGTCCCAATCGAGCGGTGCCTTGCCCATATGTGCGACCGGCGCGAGCACGTAGAAAGTCGAGCAACCTTCGGGCGCAAGGCTCGGGTCGGTGACGGTCGGGTGATGCAGATAAAGCGAGAAGTCCTTCGGCAATATCCCGTTCTTGTAGATATCGTCGAGCAACCCTTTGTAACGCGGGCCGAACAGGATCATATGGTGCGGAATGCCGGGCCATGTGCCCTTGATGCCCAGATGCAGCACGAACAACGACGGTGACCAGCTTTTGCGGTTGAGCGACTTCGCTGCCCGCTCGCCGCGTTTGTTGCTGGTCAGCAAATCCTTGTAGGTGTGCATCAGGTCGCCGTTGGAGGCGGCGACATCGCAATCCATCCGCCAGCCTGATTTCGTCCGCACGCCGATGACCTTGTCGCCCCGCGTTTCGATTTCGGCGACTGGATCGCCCAAACGGACTGTGCCACCAAGCCGCTCGAAATGCGTGACCATCGCCGCAACCAGCCGGTTAGTGCCGCCCTTGGCAAACCACACGCCGCCTTCTTTTTCGATGGTGTGGATCAGCGCGTAAATCGCGCTGGTGCTCATCGGATTTCCGCCGACCAGCAACGTATGGAACGACAACGCCTCGCGCAGCCGTTCGTCCTTCACGTAAGACGAAACAATCGAATACACCGAGCGCCACGCCTGATATTTCATTAGTGCAGGGGCAGCCTTTATCATCGACGCGAAATCGAGAAACGCGACCGAACCGAGTTTCTGATAGCCTTCCTTGAACACACCCTTCGAATATTCGAGGAAACGGCGATAGCCTTCGACGTCATCGGGGTTCAGCTTTTCGATTTCGGCTTTCAGGCCAACGCTGTCGTTCGAATAATCGAAATTCGTTCCGTCCGGCCAATTCGAGCCGGTAGAACGGAAACACCGGCATCAGTTCAATGTCGTCGGCCATCTTGTGGCCCGAAAGCGCCCATAATTCTTCCAAGCAGGGCGGATCGGTAATCACCGTTGGTCCGCCATCAAAAGTGAAGCCGTCCTTTTCCCAATAATAGCCGCGTCCGCCCGGTTTATCGCGTGCCTCGATAATCGTGGTCGCAACGCCGGCCGATTGCAAACGGATGGCAAGCGCCAGTCCGCCAAAACCGGCACCTATTATTGCAGCAGTTTTGCTCACTTTTTCTTGCTCCGGATCGCGGTGATGGCTTTCCCGATAGGAATGGGCGGCTTGCCAGACAATATGCGCGCCTTGTCACCGCCCGTCGTCTTCCCCGCATAGAAGCGTTCGATCAATCCGGGCTTTAGCCTGTAGAAACGCTCGAGTATCTTGTACCGGTCGCTGGTATCCGCGCCGCGGAACAGCATCCGGTTGAGCATCCGGTAAAATTTCCCGTTCTGCCAATGCTCTTGGGCGCGCTGGCGCATGACCATGTTGAGCTTGTCCCCGTCGAGGTCGGTCTGCTCGGCAATGAAGATCGCATTGCGCACCGCGTCGGGTAGCGAATAGCTGGTCACCGCCTGAAAGAACGCCCCGCGCGCGCCTGCCTTGGCGGTCCGCCCGCTGCCGCTCGCCCAGTAACTTTCAAGATCGCCGCCCATTACGACCGGCAGCACGCCGTTTTCCTCGCGCAACACGCGCTCGACCTTCCAGCCTCTGGTATCGGCATATTCGGCGATACGCTGCCGCAACCGGCGTGGGTCGTGGTCGGGCTTGTCGCTGTAATAGGTGTCCTCGACAAACACCTTGTCCATGCCAAAGGGCAGGACATAGACGAAGCGATAGCCGTCAAACTGCTCGACCGTCGCGTCCATCACGATAGGTTTGGTCAGGTTATGCGGCTCGGATAATTGCATCAATTGCCCGGTGAATTTCTGCCAGCCGCAATCGAGATGGTTGAGGTCGCCGCCGCCCCGCGCATCGATGACGCCGCCTGCATTAATCCGCTGCGCGCCGTCAAGCACCACCAGACGCGGCGAGACCGATTTCACCTCCCGCCCTAGCATCAACGCCGATGCAGGCAGGTTGTTGCGCAGAACCCAATCAAGCCGCTCTGACTCAATCGTGTAATAGATATTGTCTAGCGAACGGCTATGCGCGGGGAAACGCACTTCATATCCCGACCAGCCATAGGTCACCAAAGGCGCGGTCAGCCAGCGATGTTCGGGCAGTATGTCAGTCGCAAAATAGCTCCAGATATGGTTGCCGCCAAAGCTTTGGCCTTGCTCGATAAGCACAATCTTCAACTCGGGCCGCAACCGCGCGACAGCAAGCGCGATCAGCCCGCCGGCAAGGCCGCCACCAACAATCGCCAGGTCGCATTTGAAATTTTCGCGGTTTCCGCTGTTCATTTCAGGCCGTGAACCCATCTCTAACATCGCTGAGGTTTGAGGCGCTTTCGTTCAGTGCTAGGCGGCGGATCGCCGGGATATGAAGATATCTCAAGGTTCGCCAACGACGCAATGGACGAAAGCGGTCAAATCCGGAGGACGTCAAAATGGCTTCGATCTCGAAACAAAATACGCTTGCAGGCAGAATAACTGCCTGACTGCGCGCATTTTGCTCCGATATCTTTGCCATTTTGACGCCTCAGCGATGTTAGAGATGGGTTCACGGCCTCACGCCCTAGCGCAGGCGCATTATCAGGGAAAGGCTTGTCCCACCGAAATACACAGCTTTCTGGGCGGTTGACAATAAAGCGGGGACGGGGGAGCAAAGCGATATGGCGCATAAGGCAAAAGTAATAGCAATCTACAGCCTGAAGGGCGGCGTGGGCAAAACTACGATGGCGGTCAATTTGGCCGCAGAGGCGGCTTTGCGGCGGGGGCACAAGACCTTGCTCTGGGACCTAGACCCGCAGTCGGCAGCGAGTTTCATCCTCGGCCATGAGCCGGAGAAAAAGCCCAAGGCGCGATCGGTGTTCGAACGCGACAACGCGCCCGATACCTTGATCACCAAAACCGCGATTGCGGGTCTCGACCTGCTGCCCGCCGATATCTCGCTGCGCAGCCTTGACGGGTTCCTTGCCTCGCTCGGCAAGAAGAAGCGGCTGGCAAAGTTGGTTGAAGCCATCAGCAACCAATATGACCGGATCTTCCTCGACTGCCCGCCCGGCCTCACCGAAACCAGCGAGCAAATGATGCGCGCGGCTGACATCATCATCGTGCCCGTTATCCCGTCGCCGCTGTCGCAGCGCGCGCTTGAAGATGTGGTCGCGCATCTCAAAGAGCATCATAAAGGCCACGCACCTTTGCTGCCGGTATTCTCGATGGTCGACCGCAGGCGCAACCTGCACCTCACCGAGACCTCCGCCAAAGCCGACTGGCCGCGCATTCCGATGGCGAGCGCTGTGGAGCAGATGGCGGTGCACCGTGCGCCGGTAGGCAGCTTCGCGCACCGCTCCCCTGCGGGCGAGGCATTTCACATGCTATCGGGCGCGATTGAGCGTAAGCTTGGCAAAGTCAAAGGCTAGGCGGCGATATCGGCAGCATTTTTTGCAAGCGAAAATTCGATACACAGAATTTGCTAAGCCGCTAACTAAACGACTAAAGCGCGGCATATGGAGTTACTGCCCATCCTGCTATCCGCGCTGGCGATGACCTTCATTGTCGGTGTTCGCTATCTGCTTTCGAGCGGCGCATTTGCTTGGGCGACCAGCATGCGTCATCCGGAACTATATGCAGGACTAAAGCCGCAAATATCGCGCGAAATCCGCTGGAGCCTTTCAAGCGCCGCTATATATGGCATTCCCGCAGGCATCGTTGCATGGGGCTGGGACAATCTTGGCTGGACTTTGATTTACCGCGATCTCGCCGATTACCCGCTCTGGTATCTCCCGATTTCGGTGTTCCTTTTTCTGTTTGCCCATGACACCTGGTTCTACTGGACCCACCGGCTGATGCACCGCCCCTGGTGGTTCAAAACCGCGCATGCCGTCCATCATGAAAGCCGTCCGCCGACCGCTTGGGCCGCGATGTCGTTCCACCCTTGGGAGGCACTGACCGGCGCAGTGGTCATCCCTATTTTGGTGTTCACCATTCCCATTCATGTTGCGGCTCTGGGCCTTGTTTTAACGGTGATGACGGTTATGGGCATCACCAACCATATCGGGTGGGAGCTGTTTCCGAAGTTCGTGGTTAACGGCAAATTAGGAAATTGGCTGATAACAGCAACGCATCACCAGAAACATCACGATGCGTATCGGGGAAATTATGGCTTATATTTCAGGTTTTGGGACAAAATTTGCGGCACCGATCTTGGGCTTGGCAGCTTTAAGCGGAGCAATGCTGAACGCAGCGCCAACCACGTCAACGCTTGACGTCAGCGTCTATGGCTTGCGCAGCATGAAGGGGAATGTCCTTGTCTGCGCAACGGCCAATCCCAAATTCTTCCCCGATTGCAGCAAGGACCCGAAAAGCTATCGTGCCAAGGTCGCGGCGCGTGATTCCGCGAATGTCAGTTTCGCAGGCGTAGCTCAGGGTACCTACGCAATTGCCTTGCTCCACGATGAGAACGCCAACAGCAAAATGGACATGGCAGTCTTCCTGCCCAAGGAAGGCTTCGGCTTTTCGCGCAACCCTGCTGTCGTCACCGGACCACCCAAGTTCAAAGCGGCGGCCTTCGCGGTTGACGCCGCAGAGGTCAGCCAGCGGGTCAAAATGAAATATATGCTATAATCGCTATTGGTTCTGGGTCTGGAACCAATTGAATGAGCGTTCGTTTGCATCGGTAATTAGCGGGGCAAATGACGGGGAGTTCCAGATGAAATTATTGAAGATTGCTGCGGCCAGCACCGTGCATTGGCCGCCACCTCCGCCCAGGCGCAGACGCAGGAAAGCGAAAGCCCAAAGGCCGATGCCCCCGATCGCGGGGTGTTTGCTGGTGATTGGCTGACCGTTGGTGTCGGCGCAGGCTATGGCCCAAGCTATGAAGGGTCGGACGATTATGTCCTTTTCCCCGCGCCCATCGCCCAAGGGTCGGTCGGCGGCTTCGACTTTGGCGCACGCGGCCCCGGCCTGTATGTCGACCTCATCCCCGACAGCAACAGCGCCAGCAATGTCAAATTCCTGGCAGGTCCGTTGTTTCGCGTGCGGCTCGACCGCAATAGCAAGATCAAAGACCCCGTTGTGCGTTCGCTCGGCAAGGAAGATGTAGCTATTGAAGTTGGGGCGACGGCAGGTGTGTCCTTTTCGAAAGTTCTCAACCCGTTCGATACGCTCACTATCTCGGGCGATATCCAGTGGGATGTGGCGGGCGCGCACAGGGGCCGCCTGATTACCCCCAATATCAGCTACTCGACGCCCTTGTCGAAAGCGATTTTCACCAGCCTCAGCGCCTCGGCCACGCATGTCGATGGCAATTATGCCGATACCTATTTCAGCATTGACGCACTGGGTAGCGCGGCAAGCGGACTGCCGGTCTTCGATGCCGATAGCGGCTGGAAAAGCTATGGCGCATCGCTGCTCGGCGGCGTCGATCTGTCGGGCGATGTCCGCGACGGCGGCTGGGGCATGTTCGGCCTTGTCAGCTACTCGCGGCTGACCGGCGATGCCAAACGCTCGCCGGTAACCTCGATCCGCGGCGATGCCGACCAGTGGTTTCTCGCGGCAGGCGTCAGTTACACTTTCTAACAGTTTAACCGAATCGCAACGCTGTTTTGTACATAATCGTCACTCCACGTCAGGGGTGCCGTAAAAATGAACGGGTTCGCACAAAAAATACCCCATGATTCAGGCCAGGGTAGCGGCTTCGCCCGCAATGCCCGCGCGAGTTTCATGGGTTCCAAAATCATGCAATCGATCGGTGTCGAAGCCGACCGGCTGGACGCCGTCCACAACGCGATGTTGCTTCGCCTGATTAGCGAAGATGCCGCGTCATCGCCCGCAAAGGACGAAAGCGACCAGCTTGCAGCCCATATCGTCGCGGTTGCGCGCGTCGCCGATCAGGCAGCGGCGAGCGGTGGTTCCAAAGCCGCAATGGCCGCCGTCATGCGCGAAAGCGGGCGCAGCATCGACCCGATGATCGCGCAGAATTTCCTGCGGCTGGCGAGTTCGGCGATATTCTGGATGGCGTTGGATTCGGCCGGAGAGGCACAGGCTGGGTAATCCTGCTGCGGCAATGGTCTCGGCACACTAAGCCTGCTTCGATGAACGCGATGTAATGATGCAGTGCCCCAGTTCACGCTGTTCAGTGCCTTGGAAAACTGCAATATCTGCTCGATGTCCCTTCGTCAGAGCCATGACGCACCGCCATTTTTGATTTCGCCCACAGCGATGCCATCACTTTTGGCCGTAATATCACGGGCCAATTCGGACATGGCGTCGCTCATCCCCGAGCGTATTTATCACGAATGGGCGCTGAAATTCCCGGTACCTATGTCGCCCGTCATCATCGTCCATCCCGACGACGTGCGCCATGTGCTCCTCGAAAAGAGCGACGATTTTGGCCGCAATCGCTTGCTGGATTTGTTGATGCGGCGGGCATGGGGGAAAGGCTTGGCGGCGGCGGAAGGGGACGATTGGGTACGTCAGCGCCGCGCAGCGGCTTCAGTGTTTCGCCCACAAGCTGTCGAGAGCTATGCCCCTGTCATGGCTGATATTGTGCAGCGGGTGGCACCGCGCTGGGATGTCGGCGCGCCCGTTTTGCTTGATGTCGCAATCGGCCGGATCGTCGCGGAAGTGGTCGTGTCGACGCTTCTCACAGGCCTCGATGATCTCGATTTCGACCAACTCTCCGCCGATATTCCGCATTTTGTGCGCATGGTCGCCACGTTCGGCATGGCCGATTTTCTGCCCCTGCCAGAACGGTTGCTCGATTGGCTGCGCGGTATGGGCCGCAGTCCGCAAGAGGCACGGCTGCGCACACTTGTCGCTCGCTTGGCGGAGAAGCGCGCGCACGGGCCGGACGCGGTTCAGGATTTGCCAGCGGTAATGCGCGGCAATGGCCCGGTGGCTGACAATATATTGGGTACGCTCCCCGCCGGTTTTGAAACGACCGCGCGCGCCGCTGCGTGGGCGATCTGGTTGCTCGCGCGCTATCCGCAGTGGCAAGACAGGTTGCGTGAGGAAGCCCTTGCTGCTGGGGAGGGCGCAAACCTTCCCCTAGCCCGCATGGTTACACAAGAAACGATGCGGCTTTATCCACCCGCGCCGATCATCGTCCGGACCGCGAAAGGGCCGACCGAGTTGCGCGGCCACAAGATGCGCAAGGGGCAAGTTGCGGTGATCGCCGCTTATGCGATGCACCGCCACCGTCAGCTTTGGGAGCGGCCTGATGCGTTTGAGCCTGAGCGCTTTGCGGCTGGTTCAAGCTATGATCGAGGCGCTTATATCCCCTTTGGCGTCGGATCCACGCATGTGTATCGCCGCGCAATTCGCTTTGACCGAGATTTCGGTGATTATTTCAGAGCTGGTGAAGCTCTACCGGTTTTTGCCAAGCGGGGCGGAACCTGCTGTCAGCCTGATAATTTCCACCCATGCGAAAAACGGCCTGTGGGTGAAGGCGGAGCGGATTTGAAATAACATGCAGCCTAGACGTGCGAGTCCTATCAGCCTATAGTCCACCCATCCCCGGGGAGTCGTGTGACTGAGAGGCGGTGTGAACGCCCTGCGACCCGCTGAACCTGATCCCGTTGACGCGGGCGGAGGGAGGGAGCGGCGACATGACATCCGCGCTCTCTCTTCCGATATTTTGGAGAGTAGACATGGCAGACATCCCCGCACGCACAAGCGAAATCGGCGTCACCACCGGCCCCATTCGTGGCAGCAAGAAAATCTACGTCGGCCCGCGCCGCGTTGCCATGCGCGAAATCTATCTCGACCCGAGCTGCGACGACGCCCCCGTCCGCGTCTATGACCCAAGCGGCCCTTACACCGACTCCGACGCGCATATCGACATCAGCGACCGGCCTCCCCGAAATCCGCTCCAGCTGGATCCGCGAACGCGGCGATGTCGAGCAGGTGTTCCAGCGCGAAGTCCGCCCCGAAGATAATGGCCAGCTCGGCCCCGACCGCAGCGGCGGCGTTGCGCCCTTCCCCAATGTCCGCAAGACAAGTGCTGCGCGCCAAACCCGGCATGAACGTGTCAGCCAGATGCACTATGCCCGCAAAGGCATCATCACCCCTGAAATGGAATATGTCGCCGAACGCGAAAATCTCGGCCGCGCGCGCCTCGCCAGCATACATCCGCGACGGCGAAAGCTTCGGCGCGGAAATCCCCGATTATGTCACCCCCGAATTCGTCCGCGACGAAATCGCACGGGGCCGCGCCATCATCCCCAACAACATCAACCACCCCGAATCGAACCGATGGCCATCGGCCGCAATTTCCTCGTCAAGATCAACGCCAATATCGGCAACAGCGCGGTCGCATCCGACGTCGCGACCGAAGTCGACAAGATGGTCTGGTCGATCCGCTGGGGCGCGGACACCGTCATGGACCTGTCCACCGGCCGCAACATCCACGACACGCGCGAATGGATCATCCGCAACTCGCCCGTCCCCATCGGCACCGTGCCGATCTATCAGGCGCTGGAAAAAGTCGGCGGCGTCGCCGAAGACCTGACCTGGGAAATCTTCCGCGATACGCTGATCGAGCAAGCCGAACAGGGCGTCGATTATTTCACCATCCATGCGGGCGTGCGCCTGCCTTATGTGCCGCTCGCCGCCAAGCGCGTGACCGGCATCGTGTCAGCGCGGCGGCAGCATCATGGCGAAATGGTGCCTCGCGCATCACAAGGAAAGCTTCCTCTACGAACATTTCGACGACATCACCGAGATCATGAAGGCCTATGACATCGCCTATTCGCTCGGCGATGGCCTGCGCCCCGGCTCCATCGCCGACGCCAATGACGAAGCGCAATTTGCCGAGCTCTACACGCTGGGCGAGCTCACCCACCGCGCGTGGAAATCCGACGTGCAGGTGATGATCGAAGGCCCCGGCCATGTGCCGATGCACAAGATCAAGGAGAATATGACCAAGCAGCTTGAGGTGTGCGGCGAAGCGCCGTTCTACACGCTCGGGCCGCTCACCACCGACATCGCGCCGGGATATGACCATATCACCAGCGGCATTGGTGCGGCGATGATCGGTTGGTACGGCACGGCGATGCTCTGCTACGTCACGCCCAAGGAGCATCTGGGCCTGCCCGACCGCGACGATGTGAAGGTCGGCGTGGTGACCTATAAGCTGGCCGCGCACGCAGCGGATCTGGCGAAGGGCCACCCGGCGGCGCAAGTCCGCGACGACGCGCTGAGCAAGGCGCGCTTCGAATTCCGCTGGCGCGACCAGTTCAACCTCAGCCTCGACCCCGACACGGCGGAGCAATATCACGACCAGACGCTGCCCGCCGAAGGCGCCAAGACCGCGCATTTCTGCAGCATGTGCGGGCCGAAATTTTGCTCGATGAAGATCAGCCAGGAAGTGAGGGAGTTCGCGCGGTTGCAGAATCAGGCAGCGAAGGCTTTATCGCCGCAGCGGAGGCGGACTTGTCAGCCGAAGCCCTGGCGAAGGCTGAAGAAGGCATGGCCGAGATGAGCAAAGTCTATGACGAGACCGGCCGCGAGCTATATATGGGCGCTGGTGATCGGGAGCATGATTGAGGGTGATTTGTAAGGCATCGCTTGACAATCAGCCTGTAAGCCACTAGCTTGCATTTATGATCCGTTCTTATCGAAGCAAAGCCCTACGCCGGTTTGCGGAATTGGGGGATGCTTCGAAACTGAGCGTACAGAATCCGGTTCGTATCCGCCGCATATTGCTTGCACTAAATGCGGGCACAGTGCCAGACTTTATAGACCAACCCGGCTGGCGATTTCATGCGCTAAAAGGCAAAGATAAGGGGCGCTACGCAGTCGATGCTTCGGGCAATTGGCGGATCACCTTTGGTTGGGATGGCGTGGATGCCATTGACGTTGATTTGGAGGATTACCACTGATGACCAATCCACTCGTTTGCGGCCTTGCGCCCATGCACCCCGGTGAACTGCTGCGCGAGGATATCCTCCCCGCCGTCGGTCGCCCCAAGACAGAGATTGCGCGTCTGCTCGGCATTTCGCGGCAGACGCTTTACGATATCCTCAATGAGAAGCAGCCCGTCACGCCCGCGATGGCGTTGCGGCTTGCAAAGATGTTTGGCGGCAATGCCGAAAGCTGGACGAACTTGCAGCGCAATTATGATCTGCGGATAGCAGAGGCGGAGATCGGGGATAAGCTGGATGCGATCCCGATGTTGAGGGCGGCGTAATTAGTATTGTGTCCCTGGAATTGCAGCATGGTGGAGGGGTACCACGCAGAGGCGCAGAGAACGCAGAGGGTATGACTGAAGCGGAAGCAGAGGCTGGCATGGCCCAAATGAGCAAGGTCTATGACGAAACCGGACGCGAGCTATATATGGGGGCTGGGGATCGGGAGCATGATTGAGGGCATAAAATTGTCTTCAATGGGTCCATTAGAAGCCCACTGAAGAGCCGCCAACTTAGGGCGTGTGTCCCGATATCCTTGTCCTTAGGACAAGGATATCGGGACACAGCGCAACTGTCAAGTCATCCTGAACGGCTTAGATACCTCCAAGCGACTATCGGAGCTTGACATTAGGTCGCACTGGCCTATACTCATGTCCTGAGGACATGAGTATAGGCCAGTGCATTGAAAGACGAATACCAACCCTTCGCTGAACGTAAGCGCATGACAAGATTGGGGGAAGCTGTTTCCGTCTTATTGCGGCGCCAACGAAAGCCAATCATTGAAGACATAGATATTTGGGAAATTCTTGAGGAAATTTACAAGAATAAATCTGTTTCATATCTTAGAGGGGATGCGCCAACCAGCAGCACTCTTTCAAGAACGAAGCTACTCCTCAGCGCTGAACGTGTAATTTCCCGCGACCATAATTATCGCCGCTCGTGGCGAGTGAATGAACTCCCAGACATTCCAGCAGATGAAGCGGTGTGTTTGATGGATCGCGGCACTTGCATTTCACATTTAAGTGCTATGCAAATTTATAAAATTTCAGAACGACGTCCACTGCAGTTATACATTACGGTTGCCACGAACGAACAATGGCGAGAAATGGTTGCCAAAACCAATCACGGGAATGATGCGCCTCTCACCGTTAGGCGTCACCATCCGCCTGTTGTACGCTCCCGCAAAATCGATGCACTTCAAACCAAAAATTTTCCGAACATAACTCAAATGAGAGGATCATTTGTTAGAGCGACTGAAATTGGACAAACATTTCTTGATATGCTTGAAGTCGCCAGAACGGTGTGGCGGAATGTCGCACGTTCTAGACGTGTTTAATAATCATACAGAAAAATATCTTAAACAGATAGTCGAGAGAATTGATCGTACAGAAACGAAATTGACCAAAGTGAGGGCTGGATACATAATTAGCGAGCTACTCGGAATCAGCAATCCAACAGTAGAAAGCTGGTCTCAGTTTGCGCAAAGAGGGGGTAGCCAAAAGCTTGATCCAAAAGCGGTATACG
The DNA here is from genome assembly GCA_963814305.1 of uncultured Alphaproteobacteria bacterium. Taxonomy (GTDB): domain Bacteria; phylum Pseudomonadota; class Alphaproteobacteria; order Sphingomonadales; family Sphingomonadaceae; genus Sphingorhabdus_B. The sequence continues at coordinate 132,214 of CAWFCI010000009.1, read as the reverse complement.
CCAGCCAATTTTCTGAACGATGGATGTTATCCTTAAATGTCTGAGCCAAGAGAAGTGTCAGAGCCGCGTCAAGCCGATTTCGAGGCTTGGGAGGCACGCGCATCAGCAGATCAGCAAACTTATAGCGAACGGCAGGCATCAGAAGTATTCTTAGCTGCGCTTGGGTCGACGCCTACGTTTCGAAAGAAAATATTTCTCAAAGGCGGCATATTGGTCGGCGCTGTATATGCTAGCGGTCGAAATACCGCTGACCTTGATTTCTCCACAACAGCCGAGCCATCTATGGACTTCCTCAACCAGCTTGAAGCGGAGCTCACGGCAGCACTTCCTAGTGCAGCGGCAACCTTGGGAACGCCTGGCACAATCATTAAAGTGCAATCCGTAAAATACAGGCCAAGGAAAGAAACATTTGTTGAATCTAATAGCCCTGCGATAGCCGTGAAATTTGCTTACGCACAAGAAGGAACCCCGCAAGCAATGCGCCTTGTCGAGGGTAAGGCAAACGATATTATATATGCAGATATCAGTTTCAACGAACCAATCGAAATTATAGAACAAATCTGCATAGGCGATTCAGGCTTAAGCTTTTTTGCTTATTCAAAAGTCGAGTTAATAGCTGAAAAGTTGCGATCCATAATTCAGCAAAAGAAAATTCATAGGAACAGAATTAGACGTCAAGACACGTATGATATATGGTACTTGGTTTCTAATTTTGAGATAAGCAAATCTGAAGAATTGGATATATTGAACATATTTAAATCAAAATGTGAAGCAAGAGGGATTTCGCCGACATTGAACTCACTTGACGATGACGAGATATACGAGCGGTCAAAGCGAGATTGGGATACACTTTCTAGCGAAGTGGAGTATCTTCCTGACTTTGATGAGGCTTTTGGCATAGTAAGTAATTTTTACCGATCCATTTGGGATGACAATCTCTAACGCCCCGGCACCAACTTCTCCACCAGCCGCCCCAGCTCTCCAGCTGCCTAAGTTTCCTGCCACCACCTCATGATAGCCGATGCTTGCTGTCGTAAGCGCTCTCCGTACATATGTTAAAAAATTCCGCTTTCCTTAACATATATCCGTGATATGTTCGAAAAATCCAAATTTTCGAACATGACTGCTCCGATATGTTAAAAGAGACATACCAAATCCCCGCCCTCCCGCCGCCCGGCGCGACTGAAACGATTGCCGTGCTCAAAGAGGCCGCGCGCGCGCATCGGTATCTGGCCGAACTCAAGGGCCGCGCGGCAGCTATGCCCAATCCCGGCATCCTCATCGACACGCTTTCCTTGCAAGAGGCGAAGGCCAGCTCGGAAATCGAGAATATCGTCACCACGCAGGACGAGATGTTTCAGGCGAGCCTGTTTCCCGACACCCAAGGATCGCCCGCCGCCAAGGAAGTCGCGCTCTATGCAAAGGCGTTGCTCGGCGGGTTTGAGCGGATGGGGGAGCAGCATGGCTTGCTGACCAACAACAATATCATCGCCATGTTCCAGACGCTGAAGCGCAGCACCGGCGGCTTTCGCAACACGCCCGGAACCGCGCTCCGCAATGAGCAGAGCGGCGAGATTGTCTTTGTGCCGCCGCAGCACGGCGACGACATCATCCGCCACATGACCGCGCTTGAAGCGTTCATCAACGACGATGCCAGCGCGCTCGACCCGCTGGTGCGGATGGCGATCATCCATCACCAGTTTGAAAGCATCCACCCCTTTCCCGACGGCAATGGCCGGATCGGGCGGATCATCAATGTGCTGTATCTGACCAAAGAGGGGCTGCTCGATTTCCCGATCCTCTATCTCAGCCGCTTTATTACCGCCAGCAAGCCAGATTATTACCGGCTGCTGCGCCAAGTCGGCGAGACGGGCGAGTGGGAGCCGTGGCTGCTCTATATGATCCAGGGCGTGGGGGAGACGGCACGGACGACGCTTGACCTGATCGACGCGATTGGCGCGCTCATGGCCGAAACCAAGCAACGCCTTCGCGTGGACCATCCCAAGCTCTATTCGCAGGATTTGCTCAACAACCTGTTCCGCCATCCCTATACGCGGATCGAATTCGTCCAGCGCGATTTGGGCGTCACACGGCAGACGGCGGCAAGGTATCTTGAGCAGTTGGTTGCTGGCGGATTGTTGGAGAAGCAGCAGGCGGGCCGGAATAGCTATTTCGTCAACGCACCGCTGATGGCGTTGTTCACAGGCGGGCGGGAAACGTAATTAAAGGCTGCGCCTCCACTCACCCCATCCTTACCAACGCTTCATCCAAGCGCCTGCAAAAACCTCGACCGGTCGGCCTTGGCAAAGGGCGCTGGCCCTCCGCCTATCCCGTCCATTCCGGCGCGCAGGTCGGCCATGATGGCTCGGGTGGCGATGGCGCCGCCGATGGAGGAGCTGGTGAACGGCTTGCCATTATTGCCGATGACGATGGCTCCTGCCTTCAGGCACCGGTCCGCAAGCAATATGTCGGCGGTGATCACCACGCTGCGATGGGTGGCCTGCTCCGCAATCCAGTCATCGGCGGCGTCGAAGCTGTCCGATACGACGACCCGTGTAATCAGCGGATGGTCGGGCATACGAAAGCGCGCATTGCTGACCAGTATCACGTGCACATTGCGGCGCCAGGCGACCTTGTAAATCTCCTCCTTCACCGGACACGCATCGGCATCGACCAATATGCGGGGCGGCGGCGTGCTGGGCAGGGGATCGGGGCTGCGGTCAGTCATTTTCAGTTCGGGGCTTTATACCATTTCAGCCCCCCGGCACCAGCTTCTCACGCCTCCGCCGCAGCTCGCTCGGGCTAGTGTGTCCCGCGATGCCCCAGAAATTGCCGGGTGGACAAATCCGTGTTTGGTGCGACCAGTACTCCCAAAGACAAGGAAGGTAAATGGATGGCCAAGGTCAACTTTCTACTGGGCGGACCCTACAAGAAGGGCACGGAAACACACAAATATGGCCACTGCGCTATGCGGATCAGGGTCGGTGCCATCGACGCTACTTTCGACTTCGGTCGCTACGGGAATACCACAGGCCTGTTCAAGGAATCGGGCGATGGCATTCTAAGGATTTGGTCGTCATTTGCTAACTACATCAAGATCGAGAATTCCTACAAAAGGGTCACCATCGAATATATCTATGACATCGTCGATACTGATGCACAGGCAATGTACGATCTTTTTATGGCCGAGGTCGCGAAAGGCAAATTGATATCCAAAGATGACGGGCTTGGAATGCAGTCATTCAATTTGAGCTTCAAGTACTTTGCTCTTGGACCGAACTGCACGACTATTTGCATAAATTCGTCAAATTATGGGAACCCCGGCGTGATGAACGGGTCCATGGCCTTCTATAAGCCGACGGATGTGCTCGATTTTAAAGAGATTATGGCTTTGGGTTTGCAGCCAACGCCTAAGAAGTTGTTCCTACCCGCAAATCTCGAACGGTTCATGGCGCATCGCAAAGCCCAGAGCACCGGCCTGTTTCCAAATGAAAGGATCGTCCATGGAGCTTGACGCACTGACCGGCATTCTCGCGTTTTCGTTGCTGGTGAACCTTTTCTTTGCCCTGCGTTGGGTGATGAGCTTTCGCACCGCCACGTTCAGCAGATATGTCGAACTGGACGACGACTTGGTTGTGCTTTCCGACCGCTCCGATAAAAAGTTCGGGTTGCCAGCGGGCACCACACTGTATTTCGATTCAAGCTTTGCAGAGGGATTCACGCGATATCGGGTATATGTGAACATGATTGGCGAATTAGCGATCAGCGGCCAGTCAACGACACGCAAATCCTGTCGGCCAGTTGTAGGCCGACTCGATGGGCTACCTGACGCCGACTTAAGCTGAATGCCAAAATGAGCTATTCAGCAGACAATGGAAATCCCGGGAGAGGTGATACTATCAAGCCCCCCGGCACCAGCTTCTCGCGCCTCCGCCTTTACTCTCCCGCTGCCCAGGTGTCCCGCGACCACCTCATCATAGCCGATGCCCACTCCCACGCAGCTTTTGCCTTTCACCGTGTCGCGGCAGAGGAAGCGACGGCGGGCACGGCGGAGATGGGCAAGTTTTATGATGAGACCGGGCGGGAACTTTATATGGGCGCTGGAGATAGGGAGCATGATTGAGGCGGTGTATTCTTGTCACTTGCAATTGCACGTCGAATCACGGATTATAAAATACTTAGTTGTTCGATTTACTTTGTAAATATTGGAGGTGAAAATGCCTTCTATTTTCGGCGTCTTCTTCAAATACATAGTCCGAATTCTGCGGATAATTTTCCCACGTTGGATGGCACAATTCGCCATCAATCGCTTAATCGGACAGGAGCGCCACGCCCGACCACATCCTTATTCCTTGTGGACCGGGTTCGCCTCTGGACGTCCGGAAAAGGGATATACAGCTCAAACTGCACCTAAACTTCCGCCTGACGATTCTGCTATTCAATTGAAAACAAATGAAACTTTTATTCCATCAAGCTATGTCAGCTGGACTGGGCTCGTCAATCGTCGCTACACTGGACGACACCTGGGCCCGGCGGATGCTGCATGGGTGGCGAGCCTGCCACCGGCTCAGCAGGTGTGGAAGGAACTTCTTGAGCGGCCTGTTGGCGGGTTCGTTCGAAGTGACAACACCTCAGCGCTTTTCTGCTTTTTCGCGCAATGGTTTACCGATTCTTTCCTGCGTACCAACCCGCAGGATCGCCGCCAGAATACCTCAAACCATGAAATCGACTTTTGTCAGATTTATGGCCTCGACGGTTGGACCAGCAATGCTCTGCGCGACCGGCAAGGCGGTCGAATGCTGCTCGAAAAAGGTCTATTACCGCGACTGACCGATATGAATGGCGAGGTGCGGAAAGAGTTCTACAACATCGGCTACATTCGCGGGAAGCGCGCTCTAGCAAACGGCCAAAAGCCAGGGCTAAGCCTGCGCGGGATGCTGGGTGCGAGTCTGTTGGGGACTTCTGACCCCACGCCGCTGGAGGACGGACGCTGGACCCGGCTCTATGCTTCGGGGTTGGAACGCGGCAACTCGACGATGCTCTACACGGCGATTTCCACCATGTGCGTCCGAGAACATAATAAAGTCGCCGGCGAGTTAATGAAGCGCCATTCCGATTGGGATAACGACCGTCTGTTCGAAACCACCCGGCTAATCATGATCCACAATGTGCTTCAGATGGTAGTCGAGGACTATATCAATCACATCGCCGGGACAGATAGGTTCAAACTGGAACGGCATTTCGGCGAGCACCAACGTTGGTATCGCACCAATCGGATATCGCTCGAGTTCAACCTGCTCTACCGTTGGCACGCGTTGGTGCCTGACAGCTTTAAAGTCGACGACCAGAGCTATGGCCACCAAGATTACCGCTTCAATAATTCACTTCTCGAACAGCACGGTATAGAACACTGCATCAACGCCGCCTCGACCCAACCCGCCGGTCGTGTGCAGTTGCACAACACCCCATATTTCCTCGAAAAGGCGGAACTTGCGACGCTTGATATGAGCCGAACTTTTGCGCTGCGACCATTCGTGGACTATTGTGCGCGGTTCGGTGAACGCCCGCCACAATCGATCATGGAGTTGGTCGGCGGCGATGCGAAAGCCGCTGCGGCGTTGATCAAGGTCTATGGCGACGATGTGGGCAAGATCGAATTGCCGATTGGTTTGATCGCCCAAGCGCGCGGAAAGGACCGACCTGGTGCCATGTTGCCGTCGCTTGTGGCGACCATGGTCGCGGTTGATGCTTTTACCCACATTTTGACCAACCCGATACTTGCCGATCAGGTTTATAACGCAGCTTTCCCCGCCGATATTGCAGACTTGGTTGACGGGCGCGGAAGCATTGCAGGCCTGATGTCGCGCAATGCTGACGCACATAAGCAGGTGATACCGAGCTTTACAATCCGGCAACCTCTGCCGAGTGATTAAGCACTCGACAGGGTGATGCGTTAGAGTGTGCCATTGCGGTAACAGTACATTAATTACCCGGCACCAACTTCTCTCGCCTCCGCCGCAGTTCTCCCACTGTTATGTGCCCCGCGACCACCTCATGAGTGCCGATGCCCGCCCCCACGCAGTTCACCGCATCGCGCGCGGCGGCGGCTCTGCCGGGATGAGCAAGGTCCATGACGCCCCGGCGTGAACTCTATAGGGCCGCTCGTGATCGGGAGCATGATTGAGGGACTAAATGCTGCATATCGAACGCGTCCCCGGAATTCGCCTGCTTCCAACGATTTGTTGACATGGGTCGAGCGGTAGTCACAGTATGTAAATACAAGGGAAAAAGGTCGCACCAACTCGTATGCACGAGGGAGGGGGTTGTTGGCGGTTTTTCGGTACAAGGCGTTTGTCAGCTATAGCTGGAGCGATGCGAAATGGGGCACGTGGCTGCATCATGCCGTTGAAACCTATCGCACGCCAAAAGCACTGGTCGGCAATGATGGCCGCCACGGGCCTGTACCGGCACGCTTGCACCCCGTGTTCAAGGATCGTGAAGAAGAAGCCGCAGGTGCCAGTATCGGCAATGCCGTTGAAGAGGCGCTCGCCAATTCCGAATTCCTGATTGTCGTCTGTTCGCCCAATTCGGCGAAATCGCAATGGGTCGATCACGAAATCGCGTGGTTCAAGACCCATCGGGACCCGGCCAATATTCTGGCCTTGATCGTCGGCGGAGAACCGGGCGCAACGCATATGCCCGGCCGCGAGGATGAGGAGTGCTTCCCGAAGGCGCTGACCCATGTCGTCAATGCAGACATGGAGGTGACGGATGAGGCTCAACACGCGCCTCTCGCTGCCGACGCGCGGGATACTGGCGATGGCAAACGCGGCGCAAAGCTGAAGATTGCCGCTGCCCTTTTGGGCGTCGGTCTTGACGAGCTGGTGCGGCGCGATGATCGCCGGAGGGCAAGGCTGCGGATCGCTGCGACGGCGACATCCGTGTCAATCGCTGCCGTGATGAGCGTGCTCGCATGGAGCGCAACGGTCGCTCGCGACGAAGCCGTGTTCCAGCGCAATGAATCGCAGCAGCTGACCGAGTTCATGCTGACAGATTTACGCGGGCGGCTTGATGAGGTTGGCAGGCTCGACATATTGGAAACCGTCGGCACCCGGCTGATGACGAGTTACGACAGGCAGAATCTGGCCAGGCTCGATGCCGACGCGCTGGGACGGCGCGCGCGGGTGCAACTGCTGCTCGGCGAAATCGAGAACAGCCGCGGCAATTTGAGCGGGGCGCTTAAGACCTATCAGGCGGCGGCGGCCACCACCGCCGAATTGCTGGCGCGCGACCCGGACGAGCCGCAGCGCATGTTCGATCATGCCCAGTCGCTTTACTGGGTGGGTTACATTGCCTGGCAGCGCGGCGATCTGGATACCGCAAAGCGCCAGTTCAAAGGCTATGATATGCTGGCCGATGGGCTGCTCGCGGCGGACCCGGCGAAGATCGAATGGCAGCTAGAGAAGAGCTACGCCCAGTCGAACCTGGGTACGGTTGCGTCGGATCGCGGCGATCTGGATGCGGCGCGCGAGCATTTCGCCAACGCCTTGGCGATCGACCGGCGATATTATGAAAGGGACCCCACCGACAGCAACGCCATAATCCAATATGGTGGGACGCTGTCCTGGTCTGGGCGGGTTGCAACCCGACGGTATGAATTTGGTCAGGCCGAAAAACTATATGGTGAAGGCGTAGATCTCTACACCAATGCTTTTGGTGCTGATCGCAAAAATTACGGACTACTCAGAGATCTGACGCTGATTACCACAAATCATGCCCAGTCTTTGACCGACCTTGGCCTGTTTATCCGGGCTGCCGGACAAGCCGACCGGGCGATCAATATGGCACAATCGCTTGTCCGCCATGACGGCGCAAATGCCAAGTACATCGAATATCTCGGCAATGCCTACCTTGCGCGGGCGGTCGCCATTTCGCTTGAGGGCGACCTGGCCGGTGCCGAACGAAATGTTCGCGATCTCATGCAAATCATCGATCCCTCCGGAAAACCGGATGCCGAAGCGGCAAGCTGGCAATTCGACGTTGCCAATCGGGGCCGATTATTGCTGGCCGACATCGCTCGCAAACGGAAAGCCGATGCCGAAGCGCGCACGCTGTATGAAGCGGTTCTGGCGTCGACAAGCCGGCGCGATTCCAGTGCCGTCGGTTCCTTAAACACCGCTTCACAGATAGCAGCACATTGCGGGCTCGCCGAGCTGGACGACGGCCCGAAGCACTGGCGCGCCATTATCGAAAAAATGAACCTCGTGAAGGGAACACCGATCGCAGAAACCGCTGTTTGTCATGCCAGGGCGCTGATCGCCACTGGACGGGGCACAGATGCCGTTGGTATTACCAAAGCTCTGAAAAATGGCGGATATGCCAGACCCGATTTTGTCGCATTATACAGTTTCGGAGCCGCGCGATGGCGACCGCCTTGAAAAATTCAGCAACCATCCATTCCAAGACAAATTGATGAGAGGATTCCGATCATGACCATAATCACAGATTATCCCGGCTGCTTCGTCTATGTTGCTGTGCAGGTCGTAAAAGACCTTAACGGAAACGACACTCTGGCCGTTAACTTGTCGGCGCTCGCCTACGCCGTGGACAAGACATCGCCCGTGGTGTCCGTCTATCAGAACGCCGAAGACATCTTTTTGCCAAAAGGCATTACCCGTCCGTTTGCGTTTGTTTTTGCTTATGTGATGGATGATCTCGGCAAACAATATCAATGGCCGGACAACGGCCCTGGCTGTGTTGCGGTTTGTGCAAGTCCGGGAATACCGGTATTTGGCAACAAGCTGCCCGACGGTTTTACCAAGCCGAAGCTCAGCGGTGGTGAAATATCGTTCATCGACAATAATAATGACCACGGAAATTTTAACTATCTTGTCCGCCTCCTGAAAATCGGAACGAAGGACACATATGTCGTGCTCGATCCACGAATTGAAAACAGCCGCCCCCCGCTTGGGTGATGTTCGCCCCTACGCAGCGCTTCCTTTTTCACCGTGTCGTGGCGGAGGAAGCGCGGGCATGGCCGGGATGAGCAAGGTCTATGACGCAACCGGGACGCGAGCTATATGCGGGCGCTGGTGACCGGGAGCATGATTGAGGGGAGCCAGGGGGGCGTATGGACAAGATCAGATTTTTTATATTGCTATTGGGGCTTGGGGCAATCGGCTTTGCGCTTATCCCCGGTTATCAGGCGGTGCGCGATACACTGGAAAGTCGCCAGATGCTGACCGAAGGCGTGACCACGACAGGCGAAGTTTTCGATTACCGGCTGGTCGGGCGGAGCAGTAAATATCAGACGCTGCGCCCGGTCGCCCGCTTCCGCACGGCGCAGGGTGAAGAAATCGAATTCATCGTCCCTGCGGGAAACACCGACTTCCCGCGCGGCACCTACCCCGTGCTGTACCGCGCCGATAATCCGCAAGTTGCAACCATCGACGCTTTCGCGACATTATGGCGAGGTGCCGCAATCACCGGAGCCGCCGCACTGGCGCTGCTGATGATAGGCGGGATAATGCTGCGCGCAGGATTAAAGCTGGGGCGTTAGGTGGGATATGATATTGTGAGCCCGCGGTTCCGGCGGAGATGAGCAAGGTCTATGACGGAGCCGAGCGCGCAGCAAGTGCTTGACGCGAACGAGCGAAGCGAGGACAGGCCGGGCGCGAGTTTGATATGGGCGCTGGTGATCGGGAGCATGAATGAGTTGGTCTTACCGACCGCAGCGTTTAGCCGCTCCGTAAATCAGTGACTCAATTTTCTTTGGCGTCGTCAGAGCCGACAGGTGCGGGGCCTGTTTGCTCCAAAAAGCTCTGATGGTAACGCACTAGTCGCTCGAAATGAGCCTCAAGGGAAACACGTAGTTCGCTTGAATCCTTCACGTTCAAAAAATGATCGACCAACCGGTGATAGTGCTCAATTTGGCGTGGAAGTCGAACAGAAGGCTGTTTCCTGCGTACAAGCTCGTCATCAGAAATGACTTGGATAATTTGGTCTGGCTCGGGAATATAAATTTTCCCGGTTGGTACGAGCGGCACACTGCCGTTCATTAAGGCTAACTGTGAATTAAATTTATGAAACAGCGCAGCTTCTAACGATGCAATTTCGCTGATCGTCTGAACCGGCCAAGCCATAACCCAACCGATTTCCCAAACGTCAATCTGACGGTTAGCAATTATATCTGACCGAGCAGAAGTTAGGTGCCTACGGACACGCTGCCGCACTCCGTCAACTGATTGGCCCACATACATTGGTATGCCGTCCAGATCACAAAGCGCATAGACCCCGACACTCGAAGTTAGAAGCTTAACCGCTTGCTGACGAAAGATGATAGCGGTCAATCCGTTGCTGCCGCCAGCGCATGTGAAGCGAAAAATGGTTCAATGATTTGCTCGGCAATAAATCGCACAACGGGAACAGCTACGCCGTCGCCCGTCAAATGGTAGGCGTCATTGTAATTACGAGGCAAATGATAACTGTCAGGTAGTCCCATAAGTCTCGCTGTCTCTCGTGCCGAAATTAGGCGACTACGAATACGCGCTTGATCAACAATCAACACAGTTTGACGGCTTGATCCACCTCCCGGTGTTCGCAAGCATCCCGCAATGTTATCAAAACGCACCTCTGCCCGTTGAACTCGATGCCCTGCCTCAATGCGTGTGCGCTTATAAACTGTTCCTACAACGCGGTTATTAGACAATTGCGCTTCGACAACCTTTGCTCGATTTTTTTGCGACATCATTGCCAATAACCGATTGGTGACCTCCTCATCGTGCCAAGGGGTATCAAACGGATTATCTTCGATTATATCTGCAAGTGACATCTTCCGGAGCGGCGTTTGTCTCGGCGTAAACCACCGCCAAGCAGATTTCAACGGATCAGGCATCTTGCGGTAAGCATCAAGTAAGCTTTGTGGATGCCACCTTTGAGTTGGTTCATCACTTATGCTTCTCAAATTTTGGCAATCGTGTTGCGTTGCAATTACAAACAGTCTTGGGCGCGACTGCGGCAGAAAATGTGCTGCGTCGATTACAATTGCACCGAATCTGTAGCCTTCGTTTCCAACTGCACGACAAAGCTCGATAAAGTCGCTGCCACCTCGGGACGTGAGAAGTCCGCAGACGTTTTCAAGTACAATTGTTCTTGGTTGTCGACCGTCGTTTTTTAGCTGGCGCATTATTCTCCAGAATGGCCAAAAGGCTCCGGAACGCCCCCCGTCTAAACCTGCCCCATTCCCTGCCAGTGATAAATCTTGGCAAGGGAAGGATGCCCAGACAAGATCGGCGTGACCTGGCAGATCAAGCACAGAAACACCTGCAACATCGCCTTCAAAAATTTCAGCACTTCCCCAATTAGAACGATATGCCGCACATTTTTTCTGATCGTTGTCATTCGCAAACAGGCACTGCCACGATGATGCAAGCCCGGCCCGGGCCATACCGCCTCCAGCGAAGAATTCATAAAAAGAAAACACCATTGAACTTTCGCATGAAATGTTTGCCAATCATGACGATTGTTGCCGTCAGGTCAAGCACAAAGCATGAACGATACGCGTGATAACAATGATGATAATCAAACACCACCCCTCCCGTTCCAACTCCTCCACCAGCCGCCGCAACTCTCCCAGCGGTGATGTGTCCCGCGACGACCTCATGAGTGCCGATGCCCGCCCCCCACGCAGCGCTTCCTTTTTCACCGCTTGCTCAACGACATAATACCGTTAGAAAAACGTTTTTCAGCGTGTTATATTCGCGTTGGGTCGCGGAGGTGTCGTGTGTCAGTGCTTGTGTCAACAAGCGGCGGGCGGCACGCATACGAGAGGACCACTCATGAAAAAACTGCTCTTGATCGCGGCCTTGCTGCTGCCCGGCCCCGCTATGGCCAACACGCTCGACGTTATAACCTCGAAGTTGAAGGACGGCTGCACTTTCGGAACCTATCTCGGTATCACCAAGGATTTTAACGAAAGCTGGGGCAAGGCAAATGGTTATAATGCCCAACTGATGCTGCCCGTCCACAGTTCCGATTCGAGAATGGTGGTCTGGGTCGGCAATACGGCTTCGGCACAGGCGTTCGGCAAGGCGTGGGACGTATGGCGCAATGCGATGGCCAATCCCAATTCGGTCGAAGCAAAATTGCAGGCGCGTTTCGATGCCTGCTCCACGCAAATTTCGCGCGCGAGTTACGACACTTATCAATGATCCGGCGAACGGCGGCGGCGGGGCAAACCTCCGCCGCCTAGCCTGAATGCTTGGAATTACGGGGGCACATAACTAATTAGCCCCCGGCACCAATTTCTCCACCAGCCGCCGCAACTCTCCCGCTGTGGTGTGTCCCGCGACGACCTCATGATAGCCGATGCCCGCCTTGCGCAGCGCTTCCTTCTTCACTGCATCCCTTGCTGCGGCGGTGCCTTGGTGGTGGCCGCTTCCCTGATATTCGATGGCGTGGACCACGCGCGCATCGGGGTCCATCAGCGCGAAGTCGACGCGCTTTGAATTGACGCATCCATAAGCGTCCTTGTCGCGGCTCGACAGGAACTCGCCCAATGACACTTGCGCCATCACCTGCCAGCCGGGGTTGCGCGCGATGACGGCGGCGTCGAGCGCCTTGAACAAGGTATGCTCTGGTTGATTGAGCAACGAACGCGCGCTGAAATTGGCGGCCATCACGGTTGCGAGCTGATCGGTGGCGTTGCCCTTGGTCCTGGCTGCCTCGGCCAGCCCATCCTTTTTCAGCGGCACAAATTTGCCGGCGCGCTTACCCGAATTGCGCCCCTGCCAGTAGGCACGGCGCTGTGCCCGCTTCTGGCCTTCGAACAGCCGCTCAACCGCCACACCCAGCGCCGCGCCTAATGCGAGCAGGGCAAAGAGCAGCAAGGGTTTGTCGATCAGGGCGACTATCTCGGGTGGCATAGCGGCGATATGCTATGAGATGCGCTGGAAATGGTCAACGCCGCCAATTGCACCGAGCCCGTCAAAAACACTTTCCTACAGGCATCATCCTGTGGCTTATACTGCCGCATGAAAAGCGAACGCTGCGGCGCAGCCGATCTGGCGGAAACGCGCTGTGGGAAAGGCGTTTAAGGTGAGACCATAGTGTGACTTTGCAACTTTTCAGGAACAAGCAAGCCCAATGACCTCCGTCCGTAAAGTAATGCCGAAAAAGGGCCGGACTTGATTAGAAAGCAGCAAGCGATGAACGAGCAAACTTTCAAAACCACCATCATCGCTGCCGCAGCGGTCTTCACCGCATTGTTCGCTTACTGGTGCATCCCGCCCTTGATCGCCGACCCAGACATCATCGGCGCGTTCGCCGCCGGGTTCGTCAATCCCTATTCGAGCGGCTATTCGGCTGATGTGCTCGCTTGCTGGGTCATCCTGTCGGCGTGGATCATATACGAACGCCGCGCTTTTGGCGTCCGGCATGGCCTGTGGTGCATCGCGCTCGGTGCCATTCCGGGAGTCGCGGTGGGCTTTGCCGCTTATCTGTTGCTACGTGGGCGGCAGTTGCGTACGCATATGGAACGAAGCACCCAAGCCGAAGGTTGATCAGCATGACGCGCAAGACAAAATCCCCGAACTGGTTCGGCATCGGCATGGACGCATGGGCGCTCGCCGCTGAATCCAACATGGTGATTGCACAACGAATAGGCACGATGGCCTTTGGCGGGCCAGGCGCGGCGGCAGAGGCGGAACGGATGGTCAGCGAAAAGGTCGCGGCGAACATGGCACTTGGCTTCGACCTGATGACCGGCAAGCTTGGCGCGAGTCCCGAAGCGATCGCCAGCAACAGCATCGCGCATTATTCGCGAAAGGTTGTCGCGAACAGGAAGCGCCTGATGCGGTAAGGTCGCACTATCGACTGAGAAGGGGAGACGTGGTCATGGCAAAGGTTTTAGGATTGGGCGGCCTGTTCTTCAAATCGGCGGACCCGGCGGTCACGAACGAATGGTACGGCCGCGTGCTGGGCATTCCGGTGGGCGACTGGGGCATCATTTTCACCCCCGAGGCCGCTGCGGCGCATCCCGGGGCGGCAACGGTATTCTCTCCGTTCAAGGCCGAAACCGACTATTTCGCGCCGTCGGACAAGGAATTCATGTTCAACCTCATGGTCGACGATCTCGATGGCATCCTTGCGCGCTGCGCGGAACATGGGGTGGAGCCTGTCAAGACCTTCCCCGAGGAGGCCAACGGCAAATTCGCGCACATCATGGACCCTGAAGGGCGAAAGATCGAATTGTGGCAGCCCCACCCAATGTAAACGGTGCCGATGGAGTGAGTGTGCCTGAAACCTGCGAGGCCGCTATGGACGAAAATCTCAATACGCTCGACAGTCAGGGCTTCGTAACACTCGGCAGCGCCATCGGTGCGGCCTGGTTGGACTCGCTTCGCGCGGCGTTCGACGCGGGTGTCATTCCGGGCGCGCAGTGGCCCGTTCCGCGCGGGCATGACTGGATCCATTCGCAGCTCGATACCGATCCTGTTGTGCAAGCCACCTGCCGTTTGCCCAATCTGATCGCCGGGGTGCGCCATATATTGGGCGTGCCGTTCTTCTTGTCGCAAGTCGAGGGCCGCGAACCCCGTGCCGGCAATGCACCCCAGCCGCTCCACCGCGACGGGGCGGAATCTCCGGGGCAGTTAATGGCCGCGATGGTGTGGCTGGACGATTATGGTCCGCATAACGGGGCGACCCAGATTATTCCCGGATCGCATCGCAACGGCTCTGGCCGGACCGTTGAGGCGATGGTTATCGAAGGGAATGCAGGTGATATCCTGCTGTTCGATCCCGAAGTGCTGCACGGTGCCACCACCAACAGCAGCGGCGGGCGGCGGCGTTCATTGCTGATCTCCTACGCCGCCGCGCCGCTGCGCGAACAATATGCCCGAACCGAGGCGCTGCGCAATGTGCGGATGGACACCAGCGAAATATTTGGATGAGCGCCGCATTAAAAAGTTTACCGGCCTTGGCGGTTACAAGCACAGCGACACGGCAGCAAACTTCTTATCCATTTTCAAGCGTGGCGTCATTGGCACCTATCACCATATGAGCGAAGCGTACCTTGGCCGCTACTGCAAAGAGTTCGACCTTCGCTACGACACCCGCGAAATGACCGATGGTGAGCGCGCTGCGGTTATCGTGAAGGGCATGGAAGGCAAACGCCTCACTATCGGCGGATTGATATCCTCGCGACCTATGACGGCTGCGATACCCCGCCAGATCGGGACTAGGCGCAAGCGCTACTTTGGTTAATGACGGTCTGCATGTGTTGGCGCATCTCTCATGTGCAAACCCTGTGCTTTGCAGATAGGTTACCAAATATTCTGACACGTCGCCCGGCACTTGACACCAAACAACTGTTGTCGTATATAACCGACAATGTACCGCGTCGAGCGCACTAAAGAGTTTGACGTCTGGCTTGACGGGCTGCGTGACGAGAAGGCGCAGATGAAGATCGCGCAGCGCATCCGGCGGGTCGAGGCGGGGCTGTTGGGGGATTGGAAAACTGTCCACGACGGGGTCAGCGAGCTACGGATCGATTATGGCCCCGGCTATCGGCTTTATTACACGATGCGCGAACGGGTGATCGTCATATTGCTGTGTGGAAGCGCCAAGCGCGATCAGGAGCGGGCGATCAAACTTGCTAAATCGCTCGCCAAAGGCATTGGGGCCAAGGAGATTTGAGATGACAAAGCTTGTAACCACTCCCTTCGACGCGGCGAAATATATTCGCACGCCAGAGGCGGTCATCGATTTCCTCAACGATGCCTTCGAAAGCGGCCACCCACCTTATATTGCCGCCGTGCTAGGCGATGTCGCCCGCAGCGAAGGCATGACAAAGCTTGCCGAGAAAACCGGCGTCAACCGGCAGGCGCTCTACACCGCTTTGTCCGAAAACGGCAATCCAACGCTGGAAACGCTGCTTAAGGTGATGACCGCGCTCGGCATCCGCCTGAAATGTGAGGCGGTGGAGGAGGCGACGGCGAAGGCGGCGTAAGCGATTTGCCCCAACTCGCCCACATTGCCCTCGTCGTTCGCGACTATGATGAAGCGCTGGCTTTTTATGTGGGCAAGCTCGGCTTTACGCTGATCGCCGATGAATATCAGCCGGAGCAAGACAAAGCCCAAGCGATTTCAAGACGGATGCAATCCGGCGACTCGGAAATCGCGCCCCACAAAAGATGGGTGACCATCCGCCCGCCCGGCGCTCCCGACACCGCAACGACTATTCTCCTCGCCCGTGCCTCGACGCCCGAGCAGGAGGCGTTTATCGGCAATCAGGCGGGTGGGCGGGTTTTTCTGTTTCTTGCGACCGATGATTTCGAGCGAGACTATACCGTCTATACAGCCGCCGGCGTCAAATGGGTCCGCGCGCCAGCATTGCAGCCTTATGGCAAGGTTGCGGTCTTTGCCGATCTTTATGGCAATTTATGGGATCTGGTGGAATTTTCGCATTGAGGCGGCAGAAAATCCTTTCCTACAGGGTTCGCTTTATGTTCCAAGCTGTCCGATGGAACACACAACCCCTGACGAGTCGCCACCGTGGCTCGATTTCACCCCCGCTCCCACATCGCGCGCGCGCTTTGACGGCTGGACGCCGGAGCGGCAGCGACAGTTTATTGCGGCGCTGGCCGCGATGGGCTCGGTGGGCAAGGCGTTGAAGGCGGTCGGGATGGGGCGCGTTGCCGCCTATAATTTGCGCAAGCGCGAAGGCGCGGAGAGCTTTACGGCGGCTTGGGACGACGCGCTCGCGCAAGGCCGGATGGAGCAATATAGCGTTGCGATGGACCGCGCGATCAACGGGGTGACAGTGATCCGGGTGCGCCGCGGCGGCACTATCGAGGTGCAGGCGCAGCCTTCGGTGGATCTGATGCGTGCGGCACTGCGCGAGGGGCCAATGGCATGACACGGTAAATGATAAGCGAACAAAGCGAACAAATCGCAAGCGCGATTGCATATGTTTTGTTCGCTTACCGCCGATTTGGCGTCGCTTGGAACCAGTCACGGCCTCACCGTGTTACCTTTGCAATTAACAGCGGAAGGCCCCATATGACTGACATATTTTCCATCCTGAAATCCGACCATGACCTGCATCGCGAAATGCTGGCAAAGATTGCCGACACGCAGGGCGATACGCCCGAGCGCCGCGACCTGTTCGAGGCGTTCCGCATCGAAGTCACCGCCCATGCGGCTGCCGAGGAGCAATCGCTTTATGCCACGATGCTCGGCGATCCCGAATTGCAGGAAGACGGCCGCCACTCGGTCGCCGAGCATAAGGAAATCGACGACATGCTGGGCGAATTGCAGGACACCGACATGGCATCGGGCGCGTGGCTTACCAAGTTCAAGGAAATGCGCCACCGCTACGAACATCATATCGAAGAAGAGGAGGAGGAAATGTTCCCGGCTGCGCAGAAGGAGTTCAGCAAGGCATTGGCCAATGAACTCGGTGCGAAATTCGACCGCCGCAAGCCTGCGGAACTGGAAGTGGCCGAGGCCAGCGACAATGGTGGCGACAAGGAATAAGCCCAAGCGCACCCGTTCCGGTTTGCTAATCCGGCGCAAACGCGGTATAAGGCCCTATGCACTCGTCGAACGCGACGGAATTTGAGGCGCGTATCTGGCGAAATTCGGGTGTGCGCAGACCTTTTCCTACCACGACTTGGCTACCCGCATGGCGCTGTTGCCGTGCGGCAACCTGTTTCGTGAAAGGAACATCATTATGCCAGTAGGCACCGTAAAATTCTTCAATGCCGACAAGGGCTATGGCTTTATTGCACCCGATGGCGGCGGCGATGACAGCTTCGTCCACATCTCGGCGGTTCAGGCCGCCGGCATGCACTCGCTCGATAAAGAGCAGCGCGTGAATTACGAAGTCGAAGTGGGCCGCAATGGCAAAGCTTCGGCAATCAACCTGTCGTCGGCAGATTGATCTAAAAGATTTGGGGGCCGCAGCGATGCGGCCCTCATCCCATCTTGTCGGCCAATATCCAGGCCCAGATGGCAAGCGTCATGATACCGCCCGTAAATGTGGCGATGACCGACTGACGAAGCAAGCGGCTTTGCACGTCGATTGATGCGATGAAGGCGGCGAACAGCCGCTGGCGCAGGCCAGCGTCATCCCCGTCCAGCCCCTCGCTGTCGAACTCTTCACCCAGCAGTAACGCGCGCAGACATAACGCACTCGATATGATCAGCGGCACGATGCCGATCAGGCTGGCAATGGTCAGCACGGGCTGGGTTGCGGCATCAACGCTGAGCGGCGCGCCGGGACTGGCCGAAATCGGGTGCGTGCCGATCGTCACCATCAACGCGTTGAACGCCAGCATCCCGCCGATCCGAACCGACAAATCGAGGTCGCGATTTTCCAGGAATTCGAGGTCGGCGATGAACCCCGCATCAGGCGGCGTGCACCGCATTTCCTGAAAGGCGCGCAAGCGGGTGCGGAACGATCGATTGGCCATCCGCCAGCGATAACGCGGTGCGACCAAGGTGGCAATCGGCGCTAGTCGAACAGCTCTTCGAGAAACGACTTCTTCCGCTTCTTGTAAGAACGGCCATGTGCATAGCCTTCGGGATGATGGCTGAAATCCGGCGGTACATATTGCGGCTGGGGCGAGGTCTGACGCGGCGGTGACGGCGCTTCGGCGGCGCTGCGCTCCAATATCTTGTCGAGTTCGCCCCGGTCGAGCCAGACACCCCGGCATTGCGGGCAATAATCGATCTCGACACCCTGGCGGTCGCTCATCACCAGCGCAACCTTGCATACGGGGCAAGGCATTCCAACGGCTGCATTCATCTGGGTCGCTCCTTCAATATTTTTGAATGAACGGTCCGACATCGCCGTTGTTCCAACGACCAGAGGGGCCCGGCCCGCAGGCTCGAATTGGGAAGCGGCAAGCTGATTTTCAACCCTTGCTAGTTGAGCACCGCACCCGTCATCCACATCAGCGACAAGACCAGTATTGCAAGGAACAGCGAAATCGCCAGAACATAGCGGACGCCGTTGTTTTTTGTGCCACCGCTCGCCTCTTCTTCGGTGACGTCGATATGGTCGCCATGTTTTTCCATGATGCTACTCCTCAAAACCGTCTGGCACCTTCATGCGCCATCGGGCGTGCGATGTTAAGTGCTTTTGCGAAAAGGCCAGTCGGTTGCGTTGCCCACCCACAATGCCAGCCAGATGAACACGGGCTGGAATGCAAGACGCGGGCCGTGATACTCCCAGCCCAAGTCGCGACCGCCGATTGCGATGTCGTTCAGTGCGTGATTGAAATTGGCAGGCCAGACGCACAGCGCGTAAACCGCCAGTCCGATTCCCGCTGCCTGACGGAAACGCGGGATCACAAGGCCGATGGCGCCTGCGATTTCTGCAATGCCCGTAATGGCAACCACTTCGGGCGCAAAAGGCACCCACGATGGGGTGATCTGGAGGAAGCCCTCGGGCGATTTCAGATGCAGGAAACCGGCAGCGAAATAGAAAATCGCCAATATTATCCGCAGGATTTTTCGTGCCATAGCGCAGGTGTCGCGCAACAGGTTGCAATTTGCAACCATGTCAGTAAGCTTTTTGTCAGAAGAGTGGAGAGACAAATAAATGACGCAGGCGGAAACCACCGTTGATGTTTTAATAGTGGGGGCGGGTTTGTCCGGGATCGGCGCGGCGGCGCATCTGACCATGCAATGCCCGGACAAGAGCTACGCGATTGTCGAGCAACGCGCCGATATGGGCGGCACGTGGGACCTGTTCCGCTATCCCGGCATCCGCTTTGATACCGATGTTTTCACGATGGGTTACAAATTCAAACCTTGGCGGAATGCCAAGTCGCTTGCCGATGGACCCGATGTAAAAGCCTATATTAGCGATACCGCCGCGCAATATGGCATCGTCCCGCATATCCGTTTTGGCCAGCGCGTCGTTTCGGCGGCGTGGTCGAGCGCGGATGCCTGTTGGGCAGTCAAGGTGCAGCCGCCAGTCGGACGATGCGGAATCTCACGTTCAAGGCCAACTTCCTTTACATGGCGGCGGGCTATTATGATTATGATGCTGGCTATCGTCCGGAATTTCCCGGCGAGGCGGACTTTGCCGGTAAAATCGTCCATCCGCAGCACTGGCCCGAAGACCTTGATTACACGGACCAGAAGGTGGTGGTCATTGGTTCGGGCGCGACCGCCATTACGCTGGTTCCGGCGATGGCCGAAACAGCCAGCAAGGTGGTGATGTTACAACGCACGCCGACCTACATGTTCTCGGTAACGCAACACAACGCGATGGATGCGGCACTGCAAAAATTGATGCCTGCTGGTATGGCCCATGCCATTACCCGTCGCTGGAATATCGGCTGGCAGCGGTTTACGTATCGGATGGCGCGCAAAGACCCGCAAAAAATGAAAGAGCGATTGCTGAAATTAACGCGCGATCAGTTGCCGGCTGAATATCCAAATTTCGAAAAAGACTTTGTCCCGCCTTATGGTCCGTGGGAGCAACGGATGTGTGCGGTCCCCGACAATGACATGTATCAGGCGATTGCCAAGGGTACTGCGGAAATTGTCACGGACCATATCGACCGCTTTACCCCCAATGGCATCCTGCTCAAATCGGGGCGCGAGTTGGAGGCCGACATCATCGTCACTGCTACCGGCTTGAACCTGATTACGCTCGGCAAGATGCAATTGTCCATTGATGGCAAGCCCACCAAACTCTCCGAACATTTCAACTATAAGGGCGCGATGTTCAGCGACATTCCCAACATGGTGAGCATCTTCGGCTATATCAACGCAAGTTGGACTTTGAAGAGCGATATCGTTGCCGAATATGTTTGCCGCCTGTTGAAAACGATGGAAAAGAAAGGCGCGAAAATCGCCGATCCTCGTCTGGGTAAGACCGACATGCCGATGCTGCCCTTTGTGGCCGACTTCAGCTCAAGCTATTTTGCCCGCAGCTTTGACAATCTGCCCAAAAACGGCGACCGCCATCCGTGGCGCGTGCTGCAGCATTATGCGGCGGAGAAAAAGATACTCACCAAAGATCCGGTGGATGATGGTGTGATGGTATTCTCCGGGCCGACGGCGGTGAAACAGGCCGAGCCTGTAGAAACGCTGATTGCTGCTGAATAGTTAGCCGTCGGCGTCCCGCACCGTCGCCGCGACGCGGCGTTTTTCGACGACAGGCTCGGGCGCGATGATATGCGTTCGGCGTTTCACCACCCAAATCAGTAATGCCAGCCCTAACAGCGCCATCACCGCCATGCCGCCCATGAACCACCCCATGAAATTCTGCATCTGCGCGGCATGGGCCAGTAATTCGGGTGGTTTTGCGGCGGCGTTGACGTCCCAATATTCGATCTCGAACTCCCCGCCTTCGGGCCGGTACATGCGGATTTCGGAGCTGATCCATTGTTCGCCATCTTTGGCGGCAAAGGTCAGGTTGACCTCATTCGTGTTCGGGCCAAGCATTCCCGGTTTCGGCTGGTAGAACGCGGAAACCAGCGGAGGCGATTTTTTGAGCAGCTCGGACATTTCGGAAAACTGGATGCTGCTATCGTCGACGAAGCCTTCGGACACGAATTTCTCCGCCGCCACCTGATCGCCGCGTTTGACCGCTGCAAGGAATGGCGTGGTCACCGCCGCAACATCATCGGGAAGCGCGACCTTGTTCACCGGCTGGCGGTTGCACGCGGACAGGCCCCAAATGAGCGCCAGCACCAGAAAAATTCGTGACATTCCTGAAATATCTCCCGTTCCGGCCCATTTGCCGCTATCGCGCCTGCCATGCGTTATGACGATTTGATCCAGCCTGACAACGGCCAACCTGCCGTTTCCATTCACATAATCGACAAGGGTGGTTTTGCGGGATGGCTCGCCGCGCAACCCGATGCCGTTCGCACCGCCGTCAAAGCGCAGAAATTCGAAGGCGGGGCAAACGATATAGCGATCCTTCCCGGCGAGAAACCCGGGGAATGGGCTGTAGTCGCGGGCGTCGCAGACGCGACGGCATTGGGCGTGTGGAATTTGGCAAAAGTCGCCGATAGCCTGCCCGAAGGCACCTACCGGCTTGCGGATGCCGATGCAGGTGACGCGATGCTCGGCTGGATTCTGGGCCAATATCGCTATCAGGAATATCTGAGCGAGCCAAAGGTGACCGGCGCGCGGGTGTTGCTGGTCAAGGAACCGGGACGTATTCGCGATGCCGCGCTTCAGGCAGAGGCAACCGCATTGGTGCGCGATTTGGTCAACCGCCCTGCCGCCGATTGCGGGCCGAATGCGCTGGAGGCCGAAGCCAGGCGCATCGCCAAGGCGCACAAGGCGGAAGTGACCGTAACCAGCGGCGACGCTCTGGAGAGCGGTTATCCGTTGATCCACGCCGTCGGCAAGGCGGCTATGCGCGACCATGCGCCGCGCCTGATCGAGATCGAATGGGGCGACCCGCGTCACCCACGTATCGCGATTGTGGGGAAGGGCATTACCTTCGACAGCGGCGGGCTCGATATCAAACCCGCCAGCGGCATGCGGATCATGAAGAAGGATATGGGCGGCGCTGCGCATGCGCTGGCGCTGGCCGAGCTCATCATGGCCGCGCATTTGCCGGTGCGGTTGCACATGCTGGTCGCGGCGGCGGAGAACGCAATCGCGGGTAACGCGTTTCGGCCGGGCGATGTGATCAAAAGCCGGAAGGGGATTACCGTCGAGATCGACAATACCGATGCCGAAGGGCGGCTGGTACTGGCCGACGCGCTGGCGAAAGCGGCGGAGGATAAGGCGGGCCTTGATCGTTGATTTCGCCACGCTGACCGGTGCGGCGCGGACGGCGTTGGGGCCTGATCTGCCCGCGATGTTCAGCAATGACGATATAGCTGCGGATGCGCTGCTTGCGGCGGCAAAATCAGCCAATGACCCGATGTGGCGGATGCCGCTTTGGGCACCTTATGCAGACATGCTCGACAGCGATATTGCCGACACCGCGAACAGCGGCGGGGCGTTCGCGGGAGCGGTGACGGCGGCTTTGTTCATGCAGAAGTTCGTGCCCGACGATGTGCCCTGGGTGCATCTTGACACTTATGCCTGGCGGCCGACGAGCAAGCCCGGACGACCCAAGGGAGGCGAAGCTTTGGGGTTGCGCGCGGTGTTTCGCTATTTGACGGAAATCTATCCGGCGCGCTAAGGGCAATTTAAGTAATTTCCGTCGCACCAGCGTAGGCTGGTGCCTATCTCGCCTTGCGGTTCTAGGCGGATAGGCGTGATGGACCCCAGCCTGCGCTGGGGTGACGTAAAGGGTAGGGGTTGAACAGTTGGCAGACAGCCAAAGCAAATCAGGCGAACGGCCAATCTACAAACTGACAGGCCACAGCCTCGTCGGCGACAAGCGCACGACGCCCATTCGCGGCGATCTTGCCGACATCAGCCTCGCAGGCAAACTCTTCGCGCCGCATTATGCTGTGCCGATGCTGCGCACAGGCATTGCGCCGGTCACCGAAATCCATGCCGAAGCACACGCGACCTCGATGCCGGTCAGCGCGCTGATGCATGGCGAGGAATTTGCGGTGCTCGACGTCGCAGGCGAATGGGCGTGGGGCTATTGTCTGCACGACAATTATCTCGGCTATCTGCGCTTTGCCGAATTGGGTGAAGATTTCGACGCGACGCATATCGTCAGCGCGGCGGCGACTTTGATTGTCGCTGAGCCGACAACCAAGGCACCAGTGCTGGCGCGCTATCCGATGGGCGCGCAGTTGCTGTGTGGTGAGGCGAGCGAGTGCGGCAAATATCTGGCATGCGAGAACGGCTTCATCCCGCTGGTGCATTTGTCCGAAGTCGGCAAGGTGGCGGCCTCGCCAGCGGATCTGGCGGAACAGCTGATCGGCACGCCCTATAGCTGGGGCGGGCGCAGCGGTGATGCGATTGACTGTTCGGGGCTGGTGCAACTGGTGTTCGGCCTGAAAGGCGTGCTCGCGCCGCGCGATGCCGATATGCAGCAAGCGGAATTTGGCGAGGAATTGCCGCGAAGGCGAAGCGTTGCAACGCGGCGATCTGGTGTTCTTCCCCGGCCATGTCGGCATCATGGCCGACGGCGAGAATATCATCCACGCCAACGGCACCGCGATGGCGGTGAGTGTCGAGCCGTTGGCCGATGCGGCGGCAGGTTTGCCGAGCATGAGGTGGCGATTGTTGCGCGGAAAAGGGTGGTGTTGTGACACCACGCCCCTCCCCTTCGGGAGAGGAAAGACTTGGCTTGGAAACTTGTTTCCTAGTAAGTCTTGGAAGGGTGACAGATCCACCCTCTCCAACTCCGCTCGAAGGAGCTTCAATGCTTCTTCGTCAAGGGAGTTTATGACCAAATCCATCTTCATCGACGGCGCAGCAGGCACCACCGGCCTCGAAATCGCTGACCGGCTCGCAGGGCGGCCCGAGTTCACGCTCATCACCCTCGACGACGACAAACGCAAAGACCCCGCCGCCAAGCGCGAGGCGTTGAACGATGCCGATTTCGTCATCCTCTGCCTGCCCGACGATGCCGCGAAAGAAGCGGTGGCGATGACCACGTCGAACCACACGCGCATCATCGACGCATCGACCGCGCACCGCGTTGACCCGCATTGGGCTTACGGCTTCCCCGAATATCGCAAGGGCCAGCATGACCGCATCGCGAACGCGCGGCTGGTCAGCAACCCCGGTTGCTACCCCACCGGCTTTCTGGGGCTGGTCGCGCCCTTGGTCGCGGCTGGCCTGATCCCCGAGGACTGGCCCTATACCGTCAACGCGGTGTCGGGCTATTCGGGCGGCGGCAAGGCGTTGATCGAGCGGTTCGAGAGCGATGCGGGCGCGGATATCGGCTTTCGCACCTATGGCCTCGACCTCAGCCACAAGCATGTGCCCGAAATGCAGACCCATGCAGGCCTGGCGCTCGCGCCGATCTTCTCCCCCGCCGTGGTCCGCGCCTTTCGCGGCATGATGGTCGAGGTGCCGCTGCCGATCTCGGTCATGCCGGGCAGCGACAGTCCGGAGGAAATGCGGGCCGCGCTGGCCGCGCATTATGCCGGTTCGCCGGTGGTGCATGTCCACGAACAACTCGCGCCGTCGGAGCTGCTGATCCTCAACACGCAGGAGCCGTCCGACCGGCTCGACCTTTATGTGCTGGGTTCGCCCGACAACACGCAGGTGCGGTTGCTGGCGATGCTCGACAATCTCGGCAAAGGCGCCAGCGGCGCGGCGGTGCAGAATTTGAACATCATGGCCGGGTTGGACGAGACGAGCGGGTTGCGGTTGTAGATGCATTCAGGAACCCAATCTGACGGACAGCGTTCCAAGTCATTGTCGTGACATCGCTTACCACAGTCTTCAATTCTGCAGCCTATAGCGCGTTCACTGGGAAGCACGTCGCCAGCAGCTGTCGCAACGTTGGTCATGGTCGGACATAAGCTCTCAAGGACGCGATATTCAGCATCACCGACACGAAGCAATCCCTGAGACCAGATTTTGCGATAGACGGATCGTCCACTTAAGTGTCGTATTCGAGACGTCACAACGTGGCATGTGACCGTCAGTGTTGCAACTAGTCGCATTGACTCTACGGATCAGGATGTTCGAGCTGATTCAACAAGCGCAAAACGCTGCCCGAGTTTTCTGCATGATACCGACTCCGTTAACTTGCGTCGTCGCAACTGAAGCTGGTAGTCGACGATCATGGCAAAAGCCAGATTCGATGATCTGACAGTATTCATTACATCGTCAACAAGGTAAAATTGCGAGCTCATGCGTCGAAAAAAGCCGATCGAGCATTGACTTCTGAGCATATGCTCAATAAGCGGTAGGAATTGCCAGCCACGTTATCAGACACTGCATGCGAAAGCATGGCAGTATCGCAGGCTGTTGGATCTGCGACAAGCCGCTTGTTGGATCAGAAGATCTAACATTGCGAACACCATCTCAATAAGGCGGCTTATCAAACCCCTTCGGGCTCGCCGTAAATATCTCGCAGCCGTCTTCGGTAATGCCGATGCTATGCTCGAACTGCGCGCTCAGGCTCCGGTCGCGGGTTACTGCCGTCCAGCCGTCTTCCAGCACCTTGCCCGCTGCCTTGCCGATGTTGATCATCGGCTCGATGGTGAAGATCATGCCGGGGCGAAGCTCTGGTCCGGTCCCCGGGCGTCCGGCGTGGACGATTTCGGGGGCGTCGTGGAATAATTGCCCCAGCCCATGCCCGCAAAAATCGCGGACGACGCCGTAGCGGTGCTTTTCGGCGTGGGTCTGGATCGCGTGGCCGATGTCGCCGACATGGTTGCCGGGCTTGGCCTGCTCGATGCCGAGCATCAGGCATTCATAGGTCACATCGACGAGGCGCTTGGCCTTTACCGGCACATCGCCGACGAGGAACATGCGGCTGGTGTCGCCGTGCCAGCCGTCCAGTTGCGGCGTCACGTCGATATTGACGATGTCGCCGTCCTTGAGCTTTTTCTCCGACGGGATGCCGTGGCAGATGACATGGTTGACCGAAATGCAGCAGCTATGCGTATAGCCGCGATAGCCCAAAGTCGCCGGAACCCCGCCACCGCGCATCGTCATTTCGCGCACGATATCGTCGAGTTCCTGCGTTTCGACGCCCGGCACGACATGCGGCACCAAAGCGTCGAGTATCTCGGCGGCGAGCCGTCCGGCGCGGCGCATACCTTCGAAGCCCTCGGCTCCGTGCAATTTGATAACCCCGTCGCGGGTCTGTGCCGCTTCAGCGGGCGTGACGCTTACATATTGATCCATGCGGGGGAATATAGACGATGTTGCGCCGCTTTGCGAGAGGTGGAATTTTTGTTTATCGCAGAGACGCAGAGTTCACGCAGAGACGCAAAGATGTTGTGTCGGGCCGAAAGCTTATCATTTATCTCGACCGATGAAATTTACGGAAGGACGAAAATTGAATGCGGCTTCGCCGAAGGCACGACCTCTCTGCGGCCTTTGCGTGAACTCTGCGTCTCTGCGAGAAACATTTTTCAAAACACTACCGGATAAGCGCAATAGCAGTTATGTCGCGCCCATGACAGAATCTCGCATCTACACCGCCGCGCTTGTGATTATCGGCGATGAAATCCTTTCCGGCCGAACGCAGGACAAGAATATCAGCCAGATTGCGTTGTGGCTGAATATCCAGGGCATCCGCCTGCGCGAAGTGCGCGTTGTGCCCGATGTCGAGGAAGCGATTGTCGAGGCGGTCAATGCGTTGCGGGCGCGCAATGACTATCTGTTCACCACCGGCGGCATTGGCCCGACGCATGATGACATCACGGTCGATGCGATCGCGGCGGCGTTGGGCGTCGAAGTCGTCATCCACCCCGAAGCAAGCGCTATGCTGCACAAATATTACGAGACACGCGGCGGCATCAACGAAGGCCGCCTGCGCATGGCGCGCGTGCCCGATGGCGCCGACCTCATCCCCAACAAGATGTCGGGCGCGCCGGGCATTCGCCACGGCAATATCTTCATCATGGCGGGCGTGCCGCATATTACCGCCGGAATGCTCGATGCGCTGACCGGGCAACTGGAGGGCGGCGCGCCTTTGTTGTCGCATCAGGTCGGCTGCTGGGTGGCGGAGAGCGAAGTCGCCAAGCTGCTCGCCGACACCGAGAAACACCATGAGGGCTGCCAGATCGGCAGCTACCCCTTTTTCCGCGAAGGCAAGGTGGGGGCGAATTTTGTCGTGCGCACGACCGACCCGCATCTGCTCAACGAATGCACCGAGGCCTTGAAACTCGGCCTGCGCGGCTTAGGTTATGACAGCGTCGATGGTGGAATTTAGCAAGCGTTTCGTCGGCCCGTTCATCTGCGGTCAAGCCGCACCCTCGATATAGGACCGTAATGCGCAAAATCTCCCACGCTCTCGCCTTGGCGGCCCTGCTGCTGACCACTTCGGTCTATGCCCAGCCGGTGCCAACAACCTCCGCGACCAAGCCGATCAAGCAGCCTTGGCTGTACGAAGGCAGCGATGTTCCGGTCGATGACACCTGGACCTTTGGCGAGCTGCCCAATGGTCTGCGCTATGCTGTCAAGCGCAACGATGTGCCAGCGGGCCAAGTCTCGATCCGCGTCCGCATCGATGCGGGGGCCTTACACGAAAACAACGACGAATTGGGCTTTGCGCATCTGATCGAGCATCTGTCGTTCCGTGGCTCGACCCACGTTCCCGACGGCGAGGCCAAGCGCATCTGGCAGCGGTTCGGCGTGACCTTCGGCAGCGACAGCAACGCGCAAACGACGCCGACGCAGACCGTTTACAAGCTCGACCTGCCCAATGCGACGCCTGAGAAGATCGACGAGTTGGTCAAAATCATCTCGGGCATGATCCGTAACCCCCGGATTTCGGACGTTGCCCTCAACGCCGAGCGCGCCATCGTGCTCGCCGAACTGCGCGAGAACAGCGGCGCGCAAATGGTCTACAGCGATGCGCTGCGCCAGCATGCGTTTCAAGGCCAACGGCTTGCGAACCGTTCGACTATTGGCACTCCGGAAACCTTGCAGGCGGCCGATGCGGAGGCGCTGAACGCGTTCCACGACCGCTGGTATCGCCCCGAAAATGCGGTGGTCGTGATGGCTGGCGACATGGAGCATGCACAGCTCGCAAACCTCGTGCAGAAGCATTTCAACGACTGGAAAGGCACTGGCCCGCGCACGCCCGAACCTGCATTCGGTGATCCCACCCCGACGGGCACCCCGGCACGCATATTGATAGAGCCGACTTTGCCGACCACCGTCAGTATCGCCTATCTGCGCCCGTGGCGAAAGGTCGATGATACCATTGCCTATAATGAGCAATTGCTGATCGATGCGTTGGCGTTGCAAATCATCAACCGGCGGCTTGAGGTGCAAGCACGCAGCGGCGGCAATTTCCTGTTTGCCGAGGTGGCGCAGGAGGATATTTCGCGCACCGCCGACGCGACTTTGGTGTCGGTGACACCCGTCGGTGACCAGTGGGAAGCCGCAACCAAAGACGTTCGCGCGGTGATCGCTGATGCGACCGAAACCCCGCCGTCGAAAGCGGATATCGAGCGCGAGAAGACGCTGTTCGGCAATGCGCTGCGCACCATGCTCGACAGCTATCCGTTCGAAGCCGCTGCCAAGCAGGCCGATGACATTGTCCAGGCCGTCGATATCCGCGAAACCGTCGCTGCACCGAAAACCGTGGTGCAGGTCTTCGAGGGCATGAAGGACAAGATAACGCCCGAGCGGCTTTTGGCGTCGACGCAGACATTGTTCAAGGCGGATGCGACGCGACTGATGCTGTCATCGCCAACGGCTTTGAAAGACGGCGACAACCGCGCTTTGGCGGCTCTGCAAGCAACAGTGGCAGCAAACAAAGGCGCACGGCTAGCGGAAAATGCGCTGACCTTCGATGCGCTGCCAAAACTCGGCGCACCCGGCAAAGTGGTCGCGCAGGAAACGCTGTCGCGGCTTGAGATGACCAAGCTCGAACTGTCCAACGGCGTACGGGCGTTGCTCTATCCGAATAAGGCGGAGAGCGGCCAGATCCGCGTGCTCGTCCGCTTTGGTCAGGGCTATCAGTCGGTAACACCGGCACAAGGCGGCTTGCTCTGGGCTGGCGCGTTGGTCTTGCCCGAAAACGGCATCGGCAAGCTGAAGCGCACCGAGATCGACCAGATGGTCAATGGTCGCCGGATCGAACTGAACTTCGCCATCGACGATGATGCTTTCGAATTTGCGGCGAACACGCGGCCCGATGATCTCGCCGATCAGTTGACGCTGATTGCGACCAAGCTTGAATATCCCGGCTGGGACGGCGCGCCGGTCGAGCGCGCCAAGGCGTTGGCGAAATCGGGCTATGATAGTTTCGAGATGTCGGCGACGTCGGTGTTGCAGCGCGATCTCGAATATCTGCTGCGCGGTAACGATCCGCGCTGGAAGTCGGCTGCGCCGGTGGATGTTGCGAAAATAGACGCTACCAAATTTCAGGCCTATTGGGCGCCGTTGCTGGCGAAAGGCCCGGTCGAGGTCATGCTGTTTGGTGATTTCGACAAGGCGACAGCAACTGCCGCTCTGGAAAAAAGCTTTGGCGCGATGAAGCCGAGATCGGCACCGCGCTATCGCTCCAGCAGCGCAGAGCATCGCCTTCCCTGCGGCCAACTCCACACCAGTGCGGCTGACGCACAAGGGCTCGACCGATCAGGCCGCAGCGGTCATGGCTTGGCCGACCGGCGGTGGGATGGCCGGCGTCACCGAAAGCCGCGAACTGGAAATCTTGGCTGCGGTATTCCGCGATCGCTTGTTCGAGAAATTCCGCGCAGAGCAGGCCGCGAGTTACAGCCCCGACATGGCCGCGAGCTGGCCCAAGGATTTCCCGAGCGGTGGCTACTTGATGGCTTACACGCAGGTCAAACCCGGTGACGTTGATCGCTTCTTCGCGTTCGCAGACGAGGTCGCTGCTGATCTATCGACAAATCCGGTAAGTGCCGATGAACTGCAACGTGCGGTCGAACCGATGAAGCAGAATATCGAACGCGCCGCGTCGGGGAACACGTTCTGGCTGAATCAGCTAAAGGGCGCGACCTACGAGCCAGCCAAATTTGTCGCGCTCGGCAGGCTGTATAGCGACTATAGCGGCGTGACCCCAACGCAATTGCAAGCGCTGGCGAAACGCTATTTTGTCAAGGACAAGGCGTGGAAACTGGTGGTCGAACCGCAGGCAAATGGGGCTCGGCAGGCCGTTTCGCGCTAGACCTATCGGCGGAAAGTCACACTAAGGTCTCACCTTAAACGATAGGACTTAGCCGGGATAACGCTCGAACTGCGGCAAATTATGCAAATCAGCCATCCAGCCGATGCGTTCCGCTGTCTGGATCTGCGCCTGCACCGGCAAGGCATCGGGATTATCCAGCGTTGCCGCCTGGATATCGACAATTCCCGGCAGCATTTCTGCATTGCGATAGGCAATCCCGGTGCCGCAGACAGGGCAGAAACTACGCATCGCCGAGCCTGATGAGTTATAAATCGTAAGGCCGCCTTGAAGCAGCTCGAACTCATCCTCGGCAAAGGCCGCCCACGCTACCGCAGGGGCACCCGCCGCCTTCCGGCACGCTTCGCAATGGCACAACGCGACATGCTGCGGCTCTCCATCGACCTCATAACGCACCGCTCCGCACTGACATCCGCCTTGAAGTTTCACAGCGACTCTCCTTCCGCGTGATTATAGCGGAAAATCGAGAACATTTAAAGAACATATTTAGACAGGTCGGTATCTTTTGCGATGCCCGAAAGCTGTTTGCTGACATAGGCCGCGTCGATGACATGTGTGGTGCCTTTTTGGTCCTCGGCTTCGAAGCTGATGTCCTCCAGCAGCTTTTCCATCACCGTCTGCAACCGCCGCGCGCCGATATTCTCGACCGTGGCGTTCACGTCAAAGGCGATACGCGCAATGGCGTCAATGGCGTCGTCGGTGAATTCCAGTGTAACTTCTTCGGTCGCCATGAGCGCCGTATATTGCTCAGGCAGATTGGCTCGGGTTTCCGACAATATCCGGACGAAATCCTTATGCTCCAACGCGCGCAATTCGACGCGGATCGGCAAGCGGCCCTGAAGCTCTGGCAACATATCGCTGGGCTTCGAAATGTGGAATGCGCCCGAGGCGATGAACAGCACATGGTCGGTTTTCATCGGTCCATATTTGGTTGCGACGGTGGTACCTTCAATGAGCGGCAACAGGTCGCGTTGAACGCCTTCGCGGCTCACCGAACCGCCGCGCACATCGGAGACCGCGATTTTGTCGATCTCGTCTAAAAAGACGATACCATTGGCTTCGGCATCGGCAAGCGCGGCGCGGTTGACATCGTCCTGGTCGAGGCGTTTTTCCGACTCTTCCTCGACCAGCTTGGTCCACGCATCGGGTACCTTCATCTTGCGGCGCTTCAGATTGTCCTTGCCGAACGCCTTGCCCATCATCTCGCCGAGATTGATCATCCCGACATTGCCCCCCATGCCGGGTATTTCCATGGGAGCGACCGGGCTGTCAGAGACTTCGATCTCGATCTCAACGTCATCCATATGACGGTCGCGGATTTGTTGGCGAAAGGCTTCGCGCGTTGCTTCGCTGGCAGTGTCGCCTGCGAGCGGTTTCAGGATACGCTCCATCGCGGCGGCCTCGGCGGCTTCGCGGACATGTTCGCGGCGACGCTCTTTTTCGAGGCGTACGGCCTCTTCGGCCAAGTCGCGGGCGATCTGTTCGACGTCACGGCCGACATAGCCGACCTCAGTGAACTTCGTTGCTTCCACCTTGATGAAAGGGGCGTCCGCCAGCTTCGCCAAACGGCGGCTGATCTCGGTCTTGCCGCAACCGGTGGGGCCGATCATCAGGATGTTCTTGGGCGTGACTTCATCGCGCAAGTCTGCGCCGAGCCGTTGTCGCCGCCAGCGGTTGCGCAGGGCAACGGCAACCGCGCGCTTGGCGTCGGCTTGACCGATGATATGCTCGTCCAGAGCGGCGACTATCGATTTTGGGGTAAGGTTCTGATTCATATCCGCCTAAATGGTGGATGACGCGGGCGATTCAAGTGGTTTGGCTGGCGGGGCTTTGATATGCTGATCGCATGCAGCTGCCCTCGCTTCTGATCATCGACGATTTTCTGACCGATCCGCATGTCGCGCGGACGAAGGCGCTGGCACTCGATTATGACCCGGCGTTGAAGGATGGCAATTATCCGGGGGTTCTGTCGGCGCAGCCTTTGCCGATTCCCGGCCTGGACGAGGCGGTTTCGGCTATTATCGGCGCGAAAGTGCAGCCGCAGTCAGGTACCAGCCATAACCACTGCCGCCTGACGCTAGCAAATGACAAGGGCCTGTCGGGCGTCCATATCGACCCATGCTTTTACTCCGGAATTCTATTTCTCAACCTGCCAGAACATTGCCGTGGCGGGACCGAATTCTTCCGGCATAAGCGGACGGGCCTCGACCGCGTGCCCACCGACGCCGGACAAATGCTGGCCGCCGGCTATGCCGACCCAAACCAACTGATTGAGGAAGTGGTGAACGGCGACACGCTAAAGCCGTCGAAATGGGAAAAGCAATTTACCGTGCCGATGCGCTTCAACCGGCTGATCCTGTTCAGCCCGTGGATGTTCCATAATTCGGCACGTGGGTTCGGGAGCGGCAAGGACAATGGGCGGCTGGTCCACTTGATGTTCTTCGCCGCAGCTTAAGCGGCGCTGTCGAGGCTTTCGACGGTGAGCTGGTCGTTGGTGTAGACGCAAATCTCGGCGGCGATCTTCATTGCATGACGCGCCAATGTTTCTGCATCTTTCTCATAATCGACCAGCGCGCGGGCTGCCGATAGCGCATAGTTACCGCCAGAACCAATCGCGGCGATTCCATCTAGCGGTTCAAGCACATCGCCATTGCCGGTGAGGATCAGCGTCACATCCTTGTCAGCGACGATCATCATCGCCTCCAGATTGCGCAGATATTTATCCGTCCGCCAGTCCTTGGCGAGTTCGACAGCAGCGCGCATGAGTTGACCGCGATGCTGTTCCAGCTTCTTTTCCAATCGCTCAAATAACGTAAATGCATCGGCAGTCGCACCGGCAAAGCCGCCAATCACGCTGCCATCATGCAACTGGCGAACCTTCTTGGCGTTGGGCTTCATCACCGTCTGGCCCATGGAGACCTGACCATCGCCAGCGATTACCACTTTGCCGTTCTTGCGAACCGACAATATGGTGGTGCCGTACCAAGTGGTTGCGCTTTTATGTGCTTGATTGTCCATTCGCCGGATATGGTGGGACCATGTCGAAAGCGCAAGAGCGACTAGCCGACTTGGCGTTCGCCTAACTGCCGCTCCCACGCCAGCGCATGTTTTACGATCATGTCGAGATCATCATATTTCGGCTGCCAGCCGAAGCGCTCGATAATCGCCTTATTGTCGGAAATCAGCGCACCCGGGTCACCTGCGCGGCGGCCTTCCATCTTGCGGACAAGTTTGTTGTTGGTCACCCGGTCAACGGCATCCAGCACCTGCATTACCGAATAGCCATGTCCGTATCCGCAGTTCAGCGTGTGATTGATGGCCGGATCGGCCACCAAAGCTTCGAGCGCGATGACATGGGCGGCAGCGAGATCGGCGACATGGATATAGTCGCGCACACCGGTGCCGTCTTCGGTCGCGTAATCCGTCCCGAATACGCTGACCGATTCGCGTTTTCCCAATGCAGCCTCGACTGCGATTTTGATCAGGTGAGTCGCGCCGACCGTCGATTGCCCGATGCGCCCTTTGGGATCGGCACCGGCAACGTTGAAATAGCGCAGCGCACAATAATTGAAGTCATGCGCCGCCGCGACATCGCGTAGCATCAACTCGGTCATCAGTTTCGATGTGCCGTAAGGATTGATCGGCAGTGTCGGCATGTCTTCGTGGACGGGACTGGTTTCTGGAACGCCGTAAGTTGCCGCAGTCGACGAAAAAATCATGTGCCGCACGTCGTTTGCAATCAGGCTTTCGATCAGCGTGCGCGTGTTGGCGGTATTGTTGTTATAATATTTGAGCGGATTCTCGACCGACTCCGGCACTACCACCGATCCGGCAAAGTGCATGACAGCATCGACATCCTCTTTCTCGATGATTCGCGACACCAATTGCGAATCGGCAACATTGCCTTCGAAAAAGGACACGTCGTCGGGCACGGCCCAGCGAAACCCAGTAACCAGATTGTCGATTACCACGGGTCGGTGACCCGAATTCGAGCAGAGCCAGAACAGCGTGACTACCGATGTAACCGGCGCCGCCGGTGACCATCACGGTCAGTTTATCAGTCAATTCTGTTACTCCCTAAAATCCGGATTCGTTGCTCGGGACCCGCTTGCCTGTAAGGCTAGGGTCAAAAAAAAGGCGGCCCTAAAGCCGCCCTTTAAAACTTGAAACCCGCAGAAATCAGGGGCTCGATGGGTTATCGTCGTCATTACCAGAAATAACAACAATACCCAAAATGACAGCTGCGGCGGCCACAATAGCGATGATTGTACCGTTGCCCCCACCCAGCTTGCTTTCTTTCGTCACTGCCGCGCCTGCGCGCTTAACCTTCGAGGTACCAACAGCTTTAGCCGTCGGCGACAATGACTCAGCCATTACTGGCGCCGTTAACATGGAAGCAGCTGCTACTGCAGCGAGTGACAATCTACCAAAGCGCATTACCCAGCTCCTTTTTTCTATAAATATAACGCGTCGCGCCTGCCTATGGCACAGCTATACATCTCATTCAAGCATTGAATTTTCGCCGAATGGTCAAAAAAAAGGCGGCCCTAAAGCCGCCTTTTAAAACTTGAAATCCGCAGAAATCAGGGGCTGGTCGGGCCATCGTCGTCATTGCCAGCAGCGATAACGATACCGCCGATAACAGCAACAGCAGCCAGAACAGCAACGATAACGCCGCTGCCTCCGCCAACCTTGCTTTCTTCCTTGGCGCCAGCGCCTACGCGCTTAACCTTGGAAGCGCCAACTGCCTTTGCAGCGGGCGAAAGTGATTCAGCCATTACTGGCGCGCTTACAAGCGAAGCGGCTGCTACAGCAGCGAGAGAAAACTTACCGAAACGCATTTTGTGCTCCTTTTTTATGAAGTGCATTGCACTCGCGAGCGTCTCTTGCACAACAGGGGGGGTATTTCAAGCATTGAATCGCCACTCAAATGGAAATTATCCAGATTTATCGAAGTGTTGCATATTTCATACAATAAGCCAGCCGCGACCGTTACAGCGGGCTAAACTACCATCTCAAAACCATAATCTATCGGGAAGAGGAAAAAAAGTGAGAATTGCTGTCCATCAGATGTGCAGCGGCGTCGACGCCGAACAAAACGGCGTGCTGATGGCCGAAGCGATTAGCCAATCGGCGGCGAATAATGCGACGATGTATTTCGCGCCTGAAATGGCGATATTGCTCGACAGGAACAGGGAAAGGGCACGCAAACACATCTGTTCAGAATCGGTGTCCGTTCATGTGGCGCAGCTGTCGG
Source organism: uncultured Alphaproteobacteria bacterium (assembly GCA_963814305.1). Lineage (GTDB taxonomy): Bacteria > Pseudomonadota > Alphaproteobacteria > Sphingomonadales > Sphingomonadaceae > Sphingorhabdus_B. The sequence goes on along the minus strand of CAWFCI010000009.1, from coordinate 96,215 downwards.
AGGCAGCCCGCCGCGCCGGGATATGGGTGCATGCCGGATCGATGGCGGTCGAACAAGAAAGCGGCGGGAAGCTCGCCAACCGTTCACTGGTGTTCGGACCCGATGGCCAGGTGCGTGCGCGCTACGACAAGATGCATCTATTCGATGTTGATCTTTCCACAGGCGAAAGCTGGCGCGAATCGGCAGCTTATGCAGGAGGCGACGGCCCGGTTGCGTTGGCAACTCCATTGGGACTGATGGGCCTTTCTATCTGCTATGATTTGCGATTTCCGCAGCTCTATTCAACGCTTATTGCGGCCGAGGTGGATGTGATCGCTGTTCCGGCCGCCTTTACCGTAGCCACGGGCAAGGCGCATTGGCACGCACTTCTGACCGCGCGTGCCATTGAGGCTGAAGCCTTCGTCATCGCGGCAGCGCAATCGGGCCTTCATGAAGACGGACGGCAGACTTACGGCCATTCGCTGGTCGTCGATCCATGGGGTGAGGTTTTGCTCGACATGGGTGAAGGCGAGGGGCTGCGTTTCGTCGATCTCGATTTGGCTCGTCTCGCCGAGGTCAGGGCGCAAATTCCCGTCCACGCGAACCGCCGGGCAATCGATAGGCCGGTCAGGATTTATTGAGCGACGCCTTGCCCAATTGCTGCTCGCGCCACATTATGATGAGGCCAGCCAGGATAATAACGGGTGCGCCGAGCCATGTTCCGGGACCCGGCACATTGTCGAAAATGACATAGCCGAATAAAATCGACCAGATCAGCCCGGTATAATCCATCGTTGCAATCGCCGCCACTGATGCGTGGCGCACTGCGGATGTCAGCAACAGCTGCGCAACCGCCCCGCAAAGCGCTAGCCCGGCAAGGATCGACCAACCTGCGATATCGTGGCTTTGCGCAACGAAGAGCATCGCAATGCCGAGTGGCACCAGTGTGCTCAAACTGAACCAGAACACAATTGCCCCTGCATTTTCGGACTGCGACATCCGCCGCATCTGGATGAAGACACATGCGGTCAGCAGCGCGCCGCCAAGTGCCACCCAAGGGCCTATGCCTGCCGTTGCCACCGCGCCCGGTTGTAACGCCAGCAGCACACCGACAAAACCCAACGCAACCGCACCCCAGCGATATCGTCCGGTAGGTTCACCGAGCAACAAGGCAGCGAGCATCGTCGCTATAACCGGCGTTGCAAAGCTGATCGTTGTGGCCTCGGCCATTGGCAGCAGGATCATTGCGCTAAAATTCAGCGACATCGACGTCAGTCCCAATATACCTCGCAGAGCATGGGCGAGCGGATTTCGCGTGCGCACGTCGCCTAACTTGCCAAGCCACCAAAGCCACAGGATAACCACGGGCAGCCCGGCGAGTTGCCGCCAGAACAGGCTCTCGACAACATGAATATCATGCTGTGCGGCAAGCTTTACCAGCGCGAACATCACCCCGAGCACGGCCATCGCTGCAAGCCGGAGCATGATGCCAAACAGCGGACGGGTTTCGGGCGTGTCCGAAGGCTCGATCTGCAAGGATGGCACCGTGACATCTGTCATGCCCTTGCCCTAGGCGACCATTGCAGCCTTGACCATTGCGCAATCGCTTACCACATGCGCGGCATGGCAGATTATGATGCGCTATACTGGAGCGAATATCACTGGGTATTTGTGGCCGCGCTTTCGGCGACACTAGTCGTTATCAGCAGCCTTGCAGATCGGCGGCGCAACCGCCGTGTAAACATCGAAGCGGTCGGCTTCATGCCCTGGACGATGATTACGGTCTTCTCGGTGCTGGCGACCGTAATCGCGGCGGCTTTGGCGATTAAGGGCCTTTAAACCCAAAACTATCCAAGGCACGCCTCAAGGAATGGCTGGTCGAACCCGAACTGGCGCGCTTTTTCGAGCGTATAGGGACGAACCCCGCCCGCAACCCATTCGCCGTGGATTTTGCCGTCGGCGTCTTCGTCGCGATATTCGAATTTGAACAGGTCTTGAGTGACGATCACGTCACCTTCCATGCCGATTACCTCGGTAATCTGCGTGGTGCGTCGTGAACCGTCGCGCAGCCGCTTGACCTGGACGATCATGTCGACCGATTCGGCAATCTGGCGCGAGATGGCTTCCTTGGGGATCTTGATGTCGCCCATCAGGATCATGTTTTCCATACGGCCAAGACATTCGCGCGGGTTGTTGGCGTGAAGCGTACACATCGAGCCATCGTGACCGGTGTTCATGGCGGCGAGAAGGTCGAAACATTCAGCGCCACGAATTTCGCCCAAGATGATCCGGTCAGGACGCATACGCAGGGCGTTTTTGACAAGGTCACCGATGGTAATCGCGCCGTCGCCTTCAAGGTTTGGTGGGCGGGTTTCGAGCGGCAACCAGTGCGGCTGCTGCAAGCGAAGTTCGGCAGCGTCCTCGATGGTCAGCACGCGCTCGCCTGGGTCGATCATTTTCGACAAGGCGTTGAGCATCGTGGTTTTACCCGAACCCGTACCGCCCGAGATCACGATGTTCATCCGGCTGGCACCCGCGATCTTGAGCGCAGTCGCCATTGGCTCGGACATCGAACCGAAGCCCTTGAGCATGTCGATGGTAATCGGCTTTTCGGAGAATTTACGAATCGAGATCGCGGTGCCGCGCAAGCTAAGCGGCGGCACGATGACGTTGACGCGTGAGCCATCCTTCAAACGGGCATCGGCGAGCGGAGTAGTCTGGTCGACACGGCGACCGACCTGATTGACGATGCGCTGCGCAATCTGGAACAGATGCTCTTCATCGCGGAACTGGATCGGCGCGATGGTCAGCTTGCCCTTTTTTTCGATATAGGTCTGGTTCGGGCCGTTGACCATGATGTCGGTGATGTCGGGGTCGCCAAGCAGTTCTTCGAGCGGACCGAAACCCAACAGTTCATCGACCAGCACTTTTTCAAGCGCAAATTGCTCGCGTCGGTTGAGCGTCAGTTTAAGCTCGGCCAGCACCTCGAGTATGATCGGGCGGAATTCTTCGGTCAGCTCTTCCTTGTTGAGCGAAGCCGCCGCCTCGGGGTCTACGCGTTCGAGCAGGCGCGGCAACACCTGTTCCTTGATTTTGTGGACCGAAGCTTCAAAGCCTTGGGGACCTTCGTCGACTGCGGCGGCATTGTTGGCGCGGTCCGACAGACGGGACATGGCATCTTGCATGGCGCTTGACGCAGGTGCGGCGGATGAGGCGCCGGGCAGCTCGACCGAATCGAGCGGAGGAAATTGGTCTCCCCCTTCGGGCATAGGTGGGGTCGGGTTCGAGGCAGGTGCGCTGTTGGAGGGGCCACCGCCGCCACCGGTCATGGGACGGGCGACGCCAAACGAAGGGCGTCCTGCAGTTAAGCCTGGTTTTTTACCGAATGCGCTCACAGCTTTTTCCGCTCCAAATCAATGTAATTACAACAAGCGTTCGTGCTACCGCGAAATGGTGAATAAATCGGTAATGCTATCGTTCGGCACCTGACTTTGGTGCGTCGCAAACGGCCTTTTCATTCGCGGTGCGCTGCCTTAAGGCAGTGGCGGTTTCAGGGGAATTCCAGTGCAGTCACATTCGGCCCGGTCGGGCCTTTTATTCGCGCTGTGCGGTTTTGCCCTGCTGTCATGCGGCGATGTGGTGATCAAGTCGATTGCCGGGGCATGGCCCGGAACCGCAGTTGCCGCGTTGCGCTACTCTGTCGGCGCAATTGGGCTTGGGGTGTTGCTGCTCGTCAAGCAGGGGCCGCAGGCATTTGCGATGCCTGATCCCAAAATGCAGATATTGCGTGGGTTCGCGGTCGCGTCGGCGACTATTTGCTTCTTTTCGTCAATATTCCTGATGCCGCTGGCCGAGGCCACGGCGATTGGATTTACAAGTCCGATGATTACCGCAGTGCTCGGTGCAATCATCCTGAAAGAGCGGACGAGTACCGCGACCTGGATCGCGTCGGTCATAGCCTTTGGCGGCGTGATGCTGATTATGCGCCCCAATGTTGCGGAGCTTGGCTGGGCAGCCTTTCTGCCACTTGGCGCGGCATTGAGCATGGCCTTGCTGGTCATCGGCAACCGCGCGGTCGCGGGGTCGGGATCGCCGTTGCTGATGCAGTTTATCATTGCCGCAGTTGCAGTACCCTTTCTCGTCACGGCGACCATAATCGGCCAATTTTCAGGGGAAGAGACGCTCAGCGTTGGCGTTCCCGACTGGACCATCGTCTTGCGCTGCTGCATTGTCGCGGTGTCGGCCAGCTTTGCGCATTGGTTGATTTACATGGGTACAACGCGAGTTTCGGCAGGCGAGATTGCACCGATGACTTATGTGCAGTTGATCGTAGCGATGGGGGCGGGGATAGTGCTGTTCGGCGACTGGCCCGACATTACGTCGCTGGTCGGTTCGGCAATCATCATTGGCTCGGGACTCTATTTATGGCATCAAAAGCCCGTCTGAGGGAGGGTAAGCGATGCGATATTCATTAAAATTGGTGGCGATATGTTTGGCGCTAACGCCTGCTGTACTCACCGCGAGCGACCCCAAGCCGATGCCCGGCTGGATGACCGGCGCGTGGGCCGGCGGCGAAGGCGAGAGCTGGACCGATGAGTTCTGGACCCCGCCGCGCGGTGACCTGATGATCGGTGCAGGGCGGTCAGGGCAGGGCGCAAAGCGTCTGTCCTTCGAACATATGCGGATCGAGCGTGAGGCCGATGGCACGCTGGTGTTCTGGGCGCTGCCCGGCGGCAAGAATGCCACGCGGTTTGTGGCGGTGCACGCGGACGGCGATGACGTGATTTTCGAGAACGCCGCCAACGACTATCCGCAACGCGTGCGCTATTGGCGCGAAGGCAAGGAAATGAAAGCGCGGATTTCGCTGCTCGACGGCAGCAAGCCCATGGATTTCAGCTGGAAGATGATGGGTGGAGTACAACCCTAACGCCATTCTATACCGTCACCCCAGCGTAGGCTGGGGCCTATCGCGCATTTCAGTATAGGCGGACGTAAGTTCAGTTCGAGAGGCGTAATGGGCCCCAGCCTACGCTGGGGTGACGTGGTGACGTGGGGTGAGGTTTACGATGCCGCCTCAACCACCCGTTCGGCCAAAACCGTCAGGCCCTTTTCATTCACCTCGGCAAAACCGCCCGCGATGGACAGCTTTTCCGGCACCGCGCCTTGCGTGGCGTAGATGTCCAGCGTCGCGTCGCTGCGCAGCGTGCTCATGATCGGGCTATGGCCCTCGAGCACGCCAAAATCGCCCTCGGTACCCGGGACGACGACCATATAGACGTCGTCCGAGCGATAGAGCTTCTCTGGGGTTACGAGTTCGAAGTGTAGTGGCATCAGTCAATTCCCAACCTTCCCCTCTCCTTTGGGAGAGGGTTGTGAAGACTTAGCGCCGTAGCTTTAGCGAAGGCGGTTAGTCGTAGCTGGGTGAGGGGGTGTTCCCTATCGACAGGGCGGAACCCCTCATCCAACTTCGCCTAAGCTGCTGCGCAGCCAAGGCTTCGTATCCTTCTCCCAATAGGAGAAGGTAAATACTTACGCCGCCTCCGCAGCCATCTTGGCCGCCTTGGCAACCGCTTCTTCGATGCCGCCGACCATGTAGAAGGCGGATTCGGGAAGATGGTCATATTCGCCGTCGACGACTGCCTTGAACGATTTCACGGTGTCTTCGACCTGGACGAACTTGCCCGAGATACCGGTGAAGACTTCGGCGACGTGGAAAGGCTGCGACAGGAAGCGCTGGATTTTGCGCGCGCGAGTCACGGTCAGTTTGTCGTCTTCAGAAAGCTCGTCCATGCCCAAAATCGCGATAATGTCCTGCAGCGACTTGTACTTCTGCAGTGTTTCCTGAACGCGGCGGGCGGTGTCATAATGCTCTTGGCCCACAACTGCTGGCGTCAAAACGCGGCTGACCGAGTCGAGCGGGTCAACAGCGGGATAGATGCCGAGTTCGGAAATCGCACGGTTCAGCGTGGTCGTTGCGTCCAAGTGGGCAAATGACGTGGCTGGTGCAGGGTCGGTCAAGTCATCTGCGGGAACGTAAATCGCCTGAACCGAAGTAATCGAACCCTTGTTGGTCGAGGTGATGCGCTCCTGCAACTGGCCCATGTCGGTCGCCAGCGTCGGCTGATAACCCACAGCCGAAGGAATACGGCCCAGAAGCGCGGACACTTCGGAACCTGCCTGCGTGAAGCGGAAGATGTTGTCGACGAAGAACAGAACGTCCTGGCCTTCTTCATCGCGGAAATATTCCGCCATCGTCAGACCCGACAAGTGCAACGCGGGCACGCGCACCGGGAGGCTCGTTCATCTGGCCGAAGACCAGAGCAACCTTCGAACCTTCAGGGGTCGGGTTGCCGTCGGCGTCCTTGGCGATAACGCCGGCGTCGAGGAATTCGTGATAGAGGTCGTTACCTTCGCGGGTGCGTTCACCGACGCCCGCAAACACCGAAACGCCGCCATGGCCCTTTGCGATGTTGTTGATCAGTTCCTGAATAAGAACGGTCTTGCCAACGCCAGCGCCGCCGAACAGACCGATCTTGCCGCCCTTTGCATAAGGCGCGAGCAGGTCGATGACCTTGATGCCGGTGACGAGGATTTCGGCCTCGGTCGACTGGTCGGTGAACAGGGGTGCTTCGGCGTGGATCGGGTTGGACTTGGCAGCGCCGACTGGGCCACGCTCGTCGATCGGCTCGCCGATGACGTTCATGATGCGGCCCAAAGTCATCGGGCCGACGGGAACGCGGATCTGCGCGCCGGTGTCGCGGACAGGCTGACCGCGGGTCAGACCTTCGGTCGCGTCCATCGCGATGGTGCGGACGGTGTTTTCGCCGAGATGCTGCGCGACTTCGAGGACGAGGCGGTTGCCGTTATTGTCGGTTTCAAGCGCCGAGAGAATAGCGGGCAGCGTGCCGGTGAAGCTGACGTCGACGACAGCGCCGATGACCTGGCTGAAATGCGGCCGGTTGCGCCGACGACGTTGGTCTTGGTCTGGCCGGAGCCAGCCTTGGGGGCAGGGGCCTTGCTTGCCGGCTTTAGGCGCAGCGGCTTTCTTCACAGGCGCCTTAGCAGCGGCTGCCTTTGGTGCAGCGGCGGCCTTGGGACGGCCTTGGCCGCCGTAGCTTTAGCGAGTGGCGGTCTTCTTCGGGGCGGTTGCCATGTCTTCGTTCCTTGCCTTTGGATGTCGTTAGAGCGCTTCTGCGCCTGCGTTTATTCTGTTGCTACAGTGCTTCTGCACCAGCAATAATTTCGATGAGTTCAGTCGTAATCGCCGCCTGACGCGTGCGGTTATACTGGATGGTCAGCTTGTTGATCATGTCGCCCGCGTTGCGCGTTGCGTTGTCCATCGCGGTCATTTTCGAGCCCTGCTCCGACGCCGCATTTTCGCGGTTGGCGCGCAGCAGCTGGACCGAGACGTTGCGCGGCAGCAGGTCGGCGAGGATTTCTTCCTCGTCGGGTTCATATTCGACCGAAGCGCCGACGCTTGGCACGCTGCCATCGGTCGCGACCGCAACCGGCATCAACTGGATCGCGGTCGGCTCCTGCGTCAGCACGGTGACGAATTTCGAGAACAGCAGATGCGCGACGTCGAATTCGCCAGCTTCAAAACGCGCGGTCAGGTCTTCGCCCCAGCCTTGCACATCGGCGAAGTTCAATTTGCCCAGATCGCCGGGTTCGATGCTGTGGATGATGTCATTCCGGTACGTACGGGCAAGCTGGTCCTTGCCCTTCTTGCCGATGGTGTAGAATTTGACGGTCTTGCCAGCGGCGCGAAGCTCTTCGGCCTTCTTGCGCGCCAGACGGACGATGTTGGTGTTGAACGCACCCGCCAAGCCCTTGTCCGAGGTCGCAACCACGAGCAGATGCACGTCGTCCTTGCCGGTGCCAGCGAGCAGCTTCGGCGATTGCGGGCCAACGGTGACCTTCGACGCGATGCTCGACACCACGGCTTCGAGGCGTTCGGCATAAGGCCGCGCTGCCTGAGCCGCTTCGGTCGCCCGGCGCAGCTTTGCAGCGGCGACCATCTTCATCGCCTTGGTGATCTTCTGGGTCGATTTGACCGAGTTGATCCGCATTTTGAGGGCCTTAAGGCTCGCCATTATGGTTTCCGTTTACGCGAAATTCTTCGTGAACTTGTCGAGTGCGGCCATCAGCGCTTTCTTGCTGTCGTCGCTGAAGTCGCGGCTGTCGCGGATGGTCTTCAGGATGTCGGCATGGTTGGCGCGCAGGTCGGCGAGCATTGCTTCTTCATAACGCGTGACGTCGGTCACCGCGATGCTGTCGAGATAGCCGTTGGTGCCAGCGAAGATCGACGCGGTCTGCTCTTCGAACGGAAGCGGCGAGAACTGCTTTTGCTTGAGCAACTCGGTCAAACGCGCACCGCGATTAAGCAGCTTCTGCGTCGAGGCATCAAGGTCCGAACCGAACTGCGCGAACGCCGCCATTTCGCGGTACTGCGCGAGTTCGAGCTTGATCGAGCCCGAAACCTTCTTCATCGCCTTGGTCTGTGCCGCCGAACCAACGCGGCTCACCGACAGACCGACGTTAATCGCAGGGCGGATGCCCTGGAAGAACAGGTCGGTTTCAAGGAAGATCTGGCCGTCGGTGATCGAAATCACGTTGGTCGGAATATAAGCCGACACGTCGCCAGCCTGCGTTTCGATGATCGGCAATGCGGTCAGCGAACCGCCGCCATTGGCGTCGGACATCTTCGCGGCGCGCTCAAGCAAGCGGCTGTGGAGATAGAAAACGTCGCCGGGATAGGCTTCGCGGCCCGGAGGACGACGCAGCAGCAGCGACATCTGGCGATAGGCCACAGCCTGCTTCGACAGATCGTCATAGACGATGACGGCGTGCATGCCATTGTCGCGGAAGAATTCGCCCATCGCGACGCCGGTATAAGGCGCGAGATACTGAAGCGGTGCAGGCTCGGAAGCGGTTGCGGCGACGACGATCGAATATTCCATCGCGCCTTGCTCTTCCAGTGCGCGGACGATCTGCGCAACGGTCGAACGCTTCTGGCCGACGGCGACGTAGATGCAATAGAGCTTCTTCGATTCGTCGGTGCCCTTGTTGACTTCCTTCTGGTTGATGAAGGTGTCGATGGCGACGGCGGTTTTGCCGGTCTGACGGTCACCGATGATCAGTTCGCGCTGGCCACGGCCAACGGGGACGAGCGCGTCGAGCGCCTTGAGGCCGGTCTGCACAGGCTCCGAAACCGACTGGCGCGGGATGATGCCGGGTGCCTTGACTTCAACGCGGCTGCGCTGCGTGGTCTTGAGCGGGCCTTTGCCATCGATTGGGTTGCCGAGGCCGTCAACGACGCGGCCGAGCAGTTCCTTGCCGACGGGAACGTCCACAATCGTGCCGGTACGCTTTACGACGTCGCCTTCGCGGATTTCGCTGTCGGTGCCGAAAATAACCACACCGACATTGTCGGCTTCGAGGTTCAGCGCCATGCCCTGAATGCCGTTGGCAAATTCGACCATTTCACCGGCCTGAACATTGTCGAGGCCGTGGATACGGGCGATACCGTCACCGACCGACAGCACGCTGCCGACTTCCGAAACCTGGGCTTCGGTGCCGAAATTGGCGATCTGGTCCTTGATGACCTTGGAAATTTCTGCGGCACGGATGTCCATGATTAGCCTTTCATCGCAGTCGCGAGGGTGTTGAGACGGGTTTTGATTGAAGTGTCGATCATCTGGCTGCCGATTTTAACGGTAAGCCCGCCGAAGAAGCGACGGATCGACTTTGGTCTGGATGGCGACGTCGCTGCCGACGCGCGCTTTTAATTTTGCGGAGAGCGCCTTCATCTGCGCGGCGCTCAAGGCGTGGGCCGAAGTGACTTCAGCGGTGACTTCACCGCGATGCGATGCGGCAAGCGCCGAAAAGGCGCGAGCGACGGCAACGGTTTCGCCAAGACGGCGGTTCTGCGCAAGCACGCCGAGCGTCTTCGATGTCAGCGCATCGAGCTTCATCGACTTGGCAACCGCACCGATAGCGTTTTTGGCATCGTCACGGCTAAGAACAGGATTGGTGGTCAGCGCCTTCAGGTCAGCCGATTCGCCAATCGCCTTGGCAACGCCCGACATGCTCGCTTCGACGGCGTCGATGGCCTTCGCATCACGCGCCAGTTCGAACAAAGCCGTCGCGTAACGGCCAGCCAGACTGGCCTGTATATTAGCGCTTGTGCCGCCGGAATTATCCACGCGTGAGTGTCCTCGAATGTGAGACTGAATATGGCTGACCGGGCCGAAAGGTTTCCCTTTGTCCGCCGTCGCCGCGCGCCTAGCAGGGCTTTTGCTGCGATGCAAGATAGGGATTTCCAGAAACTCTGTGTTCTCCGCGACCTCTGCGTGAACCAATCTCTTTTCAATTTCACGCAGAGGCCGCAGAGTGCGCAGAGCAGAGGAGAATCGCATGGGCGAAATGACAAGTATGACCATGTCCGACGGTGCAGAAATTGCCGTCTATCATGCCGAGCCGGAAGGCGAGCGCCGCGGCGGCCTTGTGTTGGTGCAGGAAATCTTCGGCGTTACCGACCATATCCGCGAACTGTGCGACGAATATGCAGCCGACGGCTATGAAGTGCTGTCACCCGCCATATTCGACCGTGAGCATCCCGGCTTCGAAGCCGAATATACCGGCCCCGATTTCGACCGCGCAGTTCAGCTTGCCCGCGAACTGCATCCGTTTACGCAATCGGTCGCCGACGCGCAGACCTGCATCGACTCGCTCAAATCAAAAGGACCGGTGTTCATTACAGGCTATTGCTATGGCGGCTCGGTCAGCTGGCGGTGCGCTCAGTTGTCGGACGATCTGGCCGCCTGTTCCTCATATTATGGCAGCATGGTGCCGACATTGTTCATCGACCCAGCCCCCAAATGCGCGGCAATCGCCCATTTCGGCCGCTATGACGCAGGCATCCCGATGGAAGGTGTCGAAGCGCTAATCGCGAAGGAGCATCCGACAGCGCAGATTTTCGTGTATGATGCAAACCACGGGTTCAACTCGGACCGTCGAAAGGACTATCACGAACCAAGCGCGGAATTGGCGCGGGAGCGGACATTGGCGTTGTTTAAAGCGTGTGGGGGATGACATGGCAAAATCGCTTGAGCTGACTGTGAGGATTTGGTGGGATGCAAAGTCACGCTATATCAAAATCGCCGGTGCCGGATTAACAGCTTCGACCGTCAGCAACGATCCGAGTAGCAAACGCTACCATCCCAACTTGTTCAAAAAGCTTAGTAGTGCGTTGAAAGAAGCGGGGTTGCCGCCGCCAGACTAGTCAATTCGCCCCGCCGCAGACTTATAAACCGCATTTCGCTCACGCTTGCCAACGGCGATAACTTGAACGACAATCCGCTTTTCGTACACGCGGTAGATCAACCTGTAGCCCACAGACCGAAGCTTGATTTTGTAACAGTCAGGCAAATCGCTCAGTCGGGAAGCGGGCACATGAGGGGCCGCGAGAAGCTGCTGCAGTTTCTTGGCGAACTGTTTGCGGGTGTCAGCGCCGAGCTTGTTCCATTCCTTTTGCGCGCTCGGCAGGAACTCAAGACTATATGTCGCCAAGGTTTAGCAAATCCTCGATGTTCACCGACACAGCTTCTTCACCCTCCCGCTGTCTGACGATTTCGGCGAGCTCCATATCCTCCAGTCGGTCCATAATCGCCTCCCAAGCATCTGCTGGCACAATATAAGCGGCAGGCGTGTTGCGATTGAGAATGGCGATCGGGTAGCCGTCCGCTGCGGCGATTACGGCCGAGGGGTTCTTCTTGAGGTCAGAAATACTGACACTGGCACGGGCGAGAATCTGGTGTATCATGACCACTTAATAGGTCATTAAACAGGTCTTGTCAAGTTTTAACGGGCTCAAACCAAACCGCCATTGCCTTGAAACTCGGCGTCTTCGACCGTGGATCAACCGCCATCCCGGTCAGCACATTGGCTTCGGGATAACAAGCCGTCACGCTGCCTTTGGCCAAGCCGTATTTCTGCTGTCCTACACGGCGTAAGGCGGCGTAAAATGCAGGATGATTCGTTGTGCTTCCTCTCCCGCACTGCCGACCCGCACTTCGCCGACGAATCTACTCCGGCGCGCATGTTTTCTCTTATTCTGTTATATAAGGCGTGCACTTCGTATACTTCGGCGCACTTTGACAGCAAGTTTCGGGACGCGTGTGATACGCTGGTTTGCTAATCCGGCATTCATGAATGAAGGAACTGGACGATGATGCTGGAGATAAAAGTGAAACGCGATGCAGAGATCGATCGCGATTGGGCATTTGCCGCTTTCGACACCCGCGACCGCTCGCTCGACGGGCAATTTATTGGCGCGGTCAAGACGACCGGCATTTATTGCAAGCCAAGCTGCCCGGCACGGCGGCCTTTGCGCGAGAATGTCGAATTTTTCTGGACGGCTGAAGAAGCAAGGGCAGCTGGTTACCGCGCCTGTATGCGATGCAAACCCGATGAGGCCGGGCGCGACCGGGAAGCTGTTTCGGCAGCATTGAAACTGATTGAAGCAGCGGAAGATGCTTTGTCGCTGGAGGAGCTGGCCGACGCGGTTGGTTATGCGCCGCACCATTTTCACCGGCTGTTCAAGCGCGATACCGGGTTGACGCCAGCCGCTTATGCGCGCTCGCTTCGCGCCAAACGCGCGGCCACCGCGCTCGATGGCAAGGGCAGCGTTACCGACGCGATTTACGAGGCTGGCTATTCCGGGCCTAGCCGTTTTTATGAAGCAACGAAGGGACATTTGGGCATGACGCCGAGCGCCTGGAAAAATGGCGGAGCAGGGGTCACCATTCGCTGGGCGGTGGTCGATACAGCGCTGGGCAAGATGCTGTTGGCGGCCACCGAAAAGGGGATTTGCCGTTTGTCCTTCGACGAAGACGCGACCGAACTTGCGCGGCGATTTCCCAAGGCTGAAATCGTTGCAGGCGGTACCGCGTTGGAGGGACTGGTCACAGGGGCAATTGCAGCCATAGAGCATCCCGCGCAAATGCCCGACCTGCCGCTCGATATTGCCGGAACCGCGTTCCAGCAGGCGATCTGGAGTGAACTTCGCCGGATTCCTGCGGGCGAAACGCGAACCTATGCCGATATCGCCGCCGCAGTGGGTAAACCAAAAGCGGTGCGTGCAGCGGGTTCGGCGAACGGTGCGAACAACGTCGCCGTGCTCATCCCGTGTCACCGTGTTATCCGCACCGACGGCGGGCTTGGTGGATATGCCTATGGGGTCGAGCGTAAAGAGAAACTGCTGTCCGCTGAAAGGAAAAGCGCATGAACGATGAGGTCAAAGCATTTGGCGATTTGCATGTTCCTGGCGATCCGCTGATCCTCTACAATATCTGGGACGCAGGTAGCGCCAAGGCGGTGAGCGACGCAGGCGCTAAGGCGATTGCTACCGGAAGTTGGGGCGTCGCCTGTTCGCTGGGCTACAAGGACGGCGAGGCGCTCCCGCTCGATGCTGCGCTGGAAAATCTAGACCGCATCCTATCCGTCACAGATTTGCCCGTGACCATCGACATGGAGGCCGGCTATGGCGCCGACCCGGCGGCGGTCGGTGCGTCTGTTGCACGGGCTGCGACGGCTGGTGCGGTCGGGATCAACATCGAGGACAAGGACCCGGTGACTCGGCAATTGTTCGAAACCGCCGATGCAGCAGCGCGGATCAGGGCGGCCGCCGACTCAGGTCTGTGGATCAACGCCCGCGCCGATCTCTTCATTCTGACCCCGAAGGAGCAGCATGATGCAGCCTTGGTCGATGCCGTCGTCGAACGCGCGAAGGCCTATGCCGAAGCAGGGGCCAACAGCCTGTTTGTCCCATTCATTTACGACCCGGGCCTGATCGCGTTATTATGCGAAAAATCGCCATTGCCGGTGAATATCCTGGTCGGCGACGGCGTTCCCGACATCCGCACGCTGGCCGGATTGGGCGTTGCAAGGATCAGCCATGGCCATGGCCCCTGGGCCCAAGCGATGGCCGATCTGGCGGCGTCAGCGAAGGCCGCAATGGCTTCGCTCGATTAACCAATAAATAAAGCCCTGCGCGTTTGTCCCATTTTCGGACCGCGCTGAATTTACACGCATATTCTGGTTAATCCTAACGGTCTGTTCACCCTTTTTCTCCATAGCAAAGTCCAATCTGCGAGAATTTCGGTAGCGCCAATGGGGGCGTAACCGTGTGATTCGTCGCAGCCAAGAGGACTCGGCGATGAAGAATGCGTTGAAAATCAAACTGGTGTTAGCGGTTGGTGTTAGCGCCGCAGCGCTGACAGGTTGCGGTTCGATTGCCGGCGGTCCCGAGCTTCCGCAGGCCCCCACCGTGTCGGTCCGCGAAGGCCCGGGCGAGGATTATATGATCGGCCCGCTCGACGAGCTGACCATTTTCGTGTGGCGCAACCCAGAGCTGGGCGCAAAGGTTCAGGTCCGTCCCGACGGTCGGATCACCACGCCGCTGATCACCGACATGCCCGCCGTCGGCAAAACCCCGACGATGCTGGCGCAGGACATCAAGCTGCAATTGTCGCAATATATCAACGATCCGATCGTCTCGGTCATCGTCAACGAATTTGCCGGGACGACATCGCAGCAGGTGCGCATCGTCGGTGCGACCGAAAAGCCCGCGTCAATCCCGTATCGCGCGAATATGACGGTGCTGGATGCCATGATCTCTGTCGGCGGCCTCTCCGAATATGCCGCAGGCAACAAGGCCCGGCTTATCCGCCACAACAAGGGCACTGGCCGCCAGACGGAATATTCGCTGCGTCTTGGCGACTTGCTGAAGCGCGGCGACAGCAAAGCGAATGTCCTGCTCCAACCCGGCGACGTCATCATCATTCCGGAAAGCATGTTTTAAGCCATGAACTCGCTCTACGACGAATTCCGGATAGCCGTCCACAGCGTGTGGAACCGCCGCTGGCTGGCGCTGGCCGTGGCATGGGGCGTGTGCCTATTGGGCTGGCTGGTGGTCGCGGTGATCCCGAACAAATATGAATCGAAGGCGCAGATCCAGGTGCGAACGCAGTCGATGCTGTCGTCGCAAACTGGGTTTGATCCGCAGATGCAGCGCACGCAATATCCAGCAGCTTGCCCAGACGCTGACGTCTTCAGCGAACCTCGCCAAGGTCGTACGCGGAACCGATCTCGGCGCGACGATTGCGACCGATCAGGAATTGGCGGGCAAGATCGAAGGTTTGCGCGCCAGCATCGAGGTCAAAGCCGAGCAGGACGATTTCTTCGCAATCAGCGCCAAGCAGCCAAGCGGCAAGCTGGCGCGCGATGTCGTGCAGAAGCTGATCGATGTCGCAGAAGAAGACAATATCGCAGGCGACCGCAAGGCGACGAGCCAGACCCTACGTTTCCTCGATGCGCAAATCGAAGGACGGCAGAAGGAACTGTCCGAAGCTGAAGCAAAACGCGTTGCCTATGAAACGCAAAATTTGGGCTTGCTGCCCGGCGTCGGTTCGGTGTCGCAGCGGATGGAAGCTTCGCGCGCAGAACTCAGCCAGATCGATTCGCAACTGATCCAGGCCCGTAGCGCGCTCGCAGCATTGAATGGCCAGCTGGCAGGAACGCCCGCAACGCTTAACACGCCATCGTTCGGCGGCGGCGGCGGCGCTCCGAGTGCATTGGGTCAGGCACAGGGCGAACTCGCCTCGATGCGCGCACGCGGCTTCACCGACAGCCATCCCGATGTTGTGACCATCAAGAACCAGATTGCCAATTTGCGCGCAGCGGGCGGTGGCGGTTCGTCGGGCGGTAGTGGAAGTTATCGTACTCCGAACCCGGCCTATAGCTCGCTCCAATCGATGCGTGCCGAACGCGACGCTTCGGTGACCGCGTTGAGCGCCCGCAAGAGCGCGCTGCAATCCGATATGGCGCAACTCGCGGCCAAGCAAACCGCAGAACCCGGTGTCGCTGCCGAGTATCAGCGTATCAACCGCGACTATGAAGGGTTGAAGGCGCAATATGACAAGCTGGTGATCGAACGCGACCAGATCCGGTTGCGCGGGCAGGCCGAAACGCAAACCGACGCGGTGCAATTCCGCGTGGTCAAGGAGCCGTCGCTGTCGAACGTGCCTGCGGTCCCCAATCGTCCGCTGTTGCTGGCTGCGGTATTGATTGCAGGCATCGGCGCGGGCGTCGGGACCGCTTTTGCTCTCGGCCATCTGCAGACCAGTTTCCCGACCGCTTCCAAACTCGAACGCGCCAGCGGATTGCCGGTTATCGGTTCGATTTCGCAGATGCTGACTGGCGAACAGCGCGTGCAGCGCAAACAGAAGATGAAGCTGTTTTACGGCGCTTCGGCAGGGCTGGTCGCGGTTTGCGCGATGCTGCTCGTCGCCGAATTCATCCAGCGCGGCCTGACGGCTTGAAGGGGCGGACGACATGAACAAGCATAGCTCAATCAAATCATCCGGTTCGCTCGTCGAGCGCGCGGCCGAGATGTATGATTTTGGCGCGGCTTTGCGCGGCAATAACGCTCCGGCCATCCCGGTTGAAGAACCTGTCGCGCCAGTCGCTGCTCCGGTTGCTCCGCCACCCGTGACATATTCTCCTGCGATGCAACCGCGCGTGCATCACTCGGCCTCAACGCGTGTGGCCGAAATCAACCGCGAGCGTCTCGCCGCACAGAACTTCATTGTGCCCGATGGTCCGGTCAGCGGGCTTTCCGAAGAGTTTCGCATTGTGAAGAGACAACTCCTGCTTGCCGCGCGCGGCGGTAAAGGCTTCGACGCGGTGCCGCATGGCGAACGCATCCTTGTTTGCTCGGCACATCCCAATGAGGGCAAGACCTATTGCGCGATCAACCTTGCGCTGTCGATGGCGAGCGAAAAAGACAATCGCGTCCTGTTGGTCGATGCCGATTTCGCCAAGCCTAGCGTGCTATCGACGCTCGGCATCGAAAGCGGCCCCGGCTTTATGGACGCGCTAGCCGACACCAGTGTCGAGGCGGAAAGCTTCATCATCGAAACCGATATAGAAGGCTTGTCGATCCTTCCGGCAGGTACGCGGACCAACCAGGACACCGAATATCTGGCCGCAGCACGGACCGCGCAGATAATCGACGACCTGACCCGTAACGATCCGTCGCGGATCATCATTTTCGATTCGCCGCCAGCGCTCGCCGCATCGCCTGCTTCGGTGCTCGCGCTGCATGTCGGGCAGGTGCTTATGATTGTCCATGCGGACGAAACAACGGACAGCGCGCTGCGCGACGCGCTGGGCCTGTTGAGCGGCTGCGAGCATGTGCAGCTACTTCTTAACCGCGCGAAATTTTCCCCGACCGGGCGCAAGTTCGGCAATTACTACGGATATGGAGCATCATGATGCACAAACCGGTACTCAAATTCATCCTGCTGTCAGGCGTCGCGCTTGCGCCGCTGCCAGCGATGGCGCAGCAGATCGATTCCGACTGGTCGCCGATGGACGATGCCTATGGCAGCGCCGAAGAGGCTGCACCACAGGAAGCCGCTCCGGCCAAGAAACGCGGTCGCGGTGGCGGCAAGCGCGAAGGACCTCGTGTCGAAGTCACACCATATATCGAAGCGCAGCAGGTGGTGTTTGCCGACCTGAAAAATGGCGGTGATGTGCTGACCTACTCGACCGTCGCTGCTGGTGTCGATGCATCGATCGCTACCCGCCGCGCCGAAGCGCAGATCAGCCTGCGCTACGAGCGACTGATTGGCTATAATGACAGCGTCGAGGATCAGGACATTGTGACTGGCCTTGCGCGTGGCTCGGTTGCGCTGACCCGCAACTTCAGCCTTGAGGCAGGCGCTGTCGCATCGCGCGCCAGCGTTGATGGTCGTGGTGCAGGGACGGTCAATCTTGTCGGTAATCCGGACAATGTGACTCAAGTCTATTCGGTTTATGGTGGCCCGACGTTCACCACGCAGGCCGGCGACCTTAGCGTCAATGCCGCGTATCGTGCGGGCTACACCAAGGTCGAAAGTAAGGATACGGTTGTCCTGCCTGCCGGGCAGCAGCGCTTCGACCAGTTCGATGACAGCATCAGCCAGTTGGCAACGGCTTCGGTTGGGATGCAGCCGGGTTCCTTGCCCTTTGGCTGGGCGGTTAGTGGAAGCTGGGAACGCGAAGATGCGGGCCAGCTCGACAGCCGCTTCGACGGCAAATATGCGCGTGCAGACGTTACCGTTCCGGTTACGCCCACATTCGCGTTGGTCGGCGGCGTCGGCTATGAAGATATCGAAATTTCCGAACGTGATGCTTTGCGCGACGTAAACGGCGACCCTATCGTCGGCAGCGGCGGGCGCTTGGTCACTGATCCCGCGTCGCCCCGGCTGGTGGCCTATCAGCAGGACGGCTTGATTTGGGATGCAGGCGTTCTCTGGCGCCCAAGTCCGCGCACTTCGGTCGAGGCGCGCTATGGTCGCCGCTATGGCACCGACACCTATATCGGCAGCCTTAGCTATCAACCCGGCCGCGACTGGGCGGTCAATGTCTCGGTCTACGATCAGGTCACCGGTTTCGGCGGCCTCATCAACGACAGTCTTGCCGCACTGCCGACGCAGTTCCGCAGTTCGCGTAACCCGCTTTCGGGGGATATCGGTGGCTGCGCCTTCGGCCAGACTGGCGGCTTCTGCCTCAACGACGCGCTGCAAAACGCCTCGTCGGCAGCCTTCCGCCAGCGCGGTGTGACGGCATCGTTTAGCGGTACCAACGGCGGCTGGGACAGCGGCTTTGCTGTCGGCTATAACCAGCGCAAATTTATTGCTTCGCAATTAGGGGCGCAGGCGCAAGTCGACGGCGTGAAGGACGATAATTATTTCGCTGTCGCGGCGTTGGGCACCGATATCGACCGCCGGACACGCTTCGAATCCAACGTGTATGCCAGCTATTTCGATCCGGGCTTTTCAGGCGCGGGTGACGTTCTCCAGACCGGAGCAAACGCCGCATTGTATCGACAGATTATTCGCGGGCTTTCGGCTTCTGCGGCGGTCGGGCTGGACAGTTACAAGCAGGAAGATTTCGACAGCGAGGTCACAGCGTCCGCGCTGCTCGGACTGCGCTATAGTTTCTAAGGGGCAACCAGAATGTATGACCAGTATTACGGCCTGACCGGGCGCCCGTTCCAGCTAACGCCCGATCCGCTATTTTATTTCGAGAGTGGAACGCACCGCAAGGCATTGTCCTATCTGGGATATGGTCTGGCGCAAGGCGAAGGCTTTATCGTCATCACCGGCGAAGTCGGCGCAGGCAAATCGACTTTGGTCAGCCATTTGATGCAGAGCGTCGATAAGGCGCGGCTGACAGCGGCGACGATTGTCACCAGCCAATTGGATGGCCTCGACATGGTGCACATGGCGGCCGAAAGCTTCGGCATCGACACGCGCGGGCTGGACAAGGCTTCGACGCTGAAGAGCATCGAGAATTTCTTGCATGCCGAAGCACGCACGGGTCGCCGTTGTTTGTTGATCGTCGATGAAGCGCAAAACCTGTCGATCGATGCGCTCGAAGAATTGCGGATGCTATCGAACTTCCAGCTGGGTTCGTCGGCGTTGCTGCAGATTTTCCTGCTCGGCCAGCCCGAATTTCGCGACCTTGTGCGCGATGCCGCCGAACTTGAACAGCTGCGTCAGCGAGTCATCGCAACGCACCATCTAGAGCCGATGGACGCCAATGAAGTTGAACCCTATATCGTGCACCGCCTGAGCCGCGCCGGATGGAACGGTCGTCCGCAGGTCACTGCCGACGCCTATACCGCGCTTTATGCTGAAACCGGCGGTGTCCCGCGCAAGCTCAACACGCTGATGAACCGCGTGATGTTAATGGGCGCGGTCGAACAGGTCGATGTGCTCGATGGCGGTCTTGTCCAGGCCGTGATCGCCGATATGGCGGGCAAGCCGTTCGAATATGAGGCCCCGATGTCGGCACGCGCGCCGCTTATCGATGTAGCGCCGGTGGTCGAAGATGAACCGATCGCTCAAGACGCAATTCCGGTTGAAGAGTTCGTCGCTGAAGTTGCCATTGAACCAGCCGACGAGCATATTGTGGTTGAACGGGTCATCAAGCCGGTGAAAGAAGTTGAGGCACCGCTAGCCGTTGTTGCACATTTCGAACATGGACCTGAGGTAGCGATTGATCCGGGACCCGAAACGCATGCGGATATGGCAGCCGTGAGGGTGCGTATGACTGCGTTGGAACAGCGTGTGTCCGAACAGGATGCCGCCCTTCGTCGCGTGCTTGCCATGATGATCGATTGGATGGACAAGGAAGCCAGCATCGAAGCGCGCTTCATGCAAAACAGCCGCGCTGCCTGAAATGAACCTGGCCAAAGCGGCCATGCAAGGAACTGAAATTCAGTGCAAAACGCTCTATCCGTTGATGTTGAAGACTGGTTTCAGGTCGGAGCGTTCGAAACTGTAATCGACCGCAAGGACTGGGATTCGCTCGAATGCCGCGTGGAGCGTAACACAGACGCGGTGATGGCATTGTTCGACGAGGCGCGGGTAAAGGCGACGTTTTTTACCCTGGGATGGGTGGCCGAACGCTATCCCGCATTGATCCGGCGGATTGTCGGTGCCGGACATGAAATTGCGAGCCATGGTTACGGCCACGACCGCGTTTTTACTTTCACGCCGGAGCAATTTGCTGCCGACTTGTTGCGTTCGCGCACGTTGATCGAGGATGCGGCGGGGGTTACGGTTACGGGCTATCGCGCGCCGAGCTTTTCAATAGACCAGCGAACCCCTTGGGCGCATGAGATACTGGCTGAGCAGGGCTACACTTACTCGTCCAGTGTCGCGCCGGTGAAGCATGACCATTATGGCTGGGCCGAAGCGCCGCGCTTTGCCTTTCGCCCGGTCGCAGGCAGCGATTTTCTCGAGATTCCGGTGACCACGGCGCAACTGGGGCCAAAGCGATTGGCAGCAGGCGGCGGCGGGTTTTTCCGGCTGCTGCCTTATGCCTTTTCGCGCTGGGCAATCCGGCAAGTGAATGATGATGAGCAGCGGCCGGCGGTCATCTATTTTCACCCGTGGGAAATCGACCCCGATCAGCCTCGCGTTGCCAATGCCCCGATCAAATCGAAGCTGCGTCATTACACCAAGCTGAATGTCATGGCCGACAAACTGCGCCGTTTGGCGCGCGATTTTCGGTGGGACCGGCTCGACAATATCGTCGCCGGCGAGAAGGCGCGGTTGGCATGAACGCGCCGATGCTGAGGTCCAAAATCGCGGTGCGCCATGTCGATTTGGCCGATGCGAACGAGGTTGCCCGGATTGATGCGTGGGTGATGGCGCGTGAGGGCGGCTTGCCTTTCCATCGCCCGAAATGGCTGAAGGCAATTGAGGCTGGCACGGGGCAAGCAGCGCATATATTGATCGCCGAAATGGCAGGCGAGATTGCCGCCATCCTGCCATTTCATCTTGTCCATTCATCGTTGTTCGGACGCGCTTTGGTGTCATCGGGCTTCGCAGTTGGCGGCGGAATATTGTCCGATAGCCAGACAGCAACCCGGCGACTGGCTGCGGCGATCTGCAATCTGGCCGAGCAATGGAGTTGCCCGACAGTCGAGCTTCGCGGCGGTTCGCTGCCGGGCGGCGACTGGATCGAAAAACGCGACGCGCATGCCAATTTCCTGAAACCACTGCAGAGCGATGACGAGGCCGAACTTCTCGCCATCCCGCGCAAGCAACGCGCCGAGGTTCGCAAAGGGCTGGGGAATGGACTGACCATTGAAACCGGGCGCGAACAGCGTGACCTCGACTGGCATTATGCTATTTATGCCGAAAGTGTTCGCAATCTTGGCACGCCGGTATTCCCGAAATCGCTGATGGCATCGGTCCTTGAAGCATTTGAAGACGCTGACATCCTGACAGTGCTGTCTGACGGCAGACCCGTCGCTAGCGTGTTGAGCCTCTATCACAACGATATAGTCATGCCGTACTGGGGTGGTGGTGTGTGGGATGCGAGGCGTCTGCGTGCAAACGACATCATGTATTATGCGCTGATGAACCATGCACGGCGGCGGGGATGCACGCATTTCGACTTCGGGAGGTCGAAGGTCGACTCTGGCGCATATTCCTTCAAGAAAAACTGGGGTTTCGAGCCCGAGCCGATGGCCTATGCGGTGCATACCGCTGACGGACAAGAACCGCGCGACGTCAATCCAAACAGCCCGAAATATAAAGCGCAGATCGCATTGTGGCAGAAATTGCCGTTGCAGATTGCGAACCGCTTGGGGCCTTGGATCGCCAAAGGGCTGGGCTGATGCGCGAGATATTATTCCTCGCGCACCGCATTCCTTGGCCCGCCGACCGGGGTGACAAGATACGGTCGCACCATTTATTGAAACGGATTTGCCAAATGGCCCCGGTGCATGTTGGCACTTTTGCAGATGATGAGCGCGATCTGGGTTTCATCGGCGAAATGGACGGCATCCTTGCGTCCAGCCACGTCGATCTGCGCGGCAAACCGCAATGGCAGGCGGGCGTTGAGGCGCTGCTGACAGGGCAGCCGGTATCGCTGTGCAGTTTCGGAAGCGGCTCGATGCAGGACTGGGTGAATGCCATGCTGGCATCGGGCCGCATCAGCCACATCTTCTGTTTCTCGGGGCAAATGGCGCAATATGTGCCCGCCAGTTTCGACGGGCGGTTCGTCATGGACTTTGTCGATGTCGATAGTGCCAAGTTCGAAAGCTATGCAAGCGAAGGCAATCCGCTTATGCGCTGGGTCAATGCGCGCGAGGGACGGTTGCTGGGCGCATTTGAGCGGGACATCGCGGGCCGGGCGGACGCCAGTTTGCTCGTAAGCGAAGCCGAAGCTGACCTATTCCGGAGGCGAACCGGCGCGCAGAACGTGATAGCTTTGGGCAACGGCATCGACACGGAATATTACGATCCGAACGCAATGTTCAAAAAGATGCATCCGGTATTTCCAGACCCGCTGATCATATTCACCGGACAGATGGACTATCGCCCCAATATCGAGGCGGTGACCGATTTTGCGCGCAATGCCATGCCGTTGATCCGCGCCACACATGCCGATGCCTCATTTGCCATTGTCGGACGGAACCCGACTCAGGCGGTATCCGACCTGTCGATGCTGCCGGGTGTTCAGGTGACCGGTGCGGTCGATGATGTGCGGACATGGCTGGCAGCGGCGGACGTCGTGGTCGCGCCGCTCAGGACTGCGCGCGGGATACAGAACAAAGTGCTCGAAGCAATGGCGATGGCGAGGCCGGTGGTGACATCACCTGCCGCCGCAGAAGGAATCGAGGCAGACGACGGCCTGCATTTCCACGTCGAGCGAACCGTCGAGGCGGAAGCGAAACGGGTTTGCGCATTGCTGGACAATGGCCATGCCGCGATAAAGCTTGGCCATTCAGCGCGTTCGCATGTGGTCGCAAATTATGGTTGGGCGCGGCAGCTTGCTCCGCTTGATGCCATCATGGCGTACCAGCCGACACTTTCCGAGGCCGCCGAATGAGCTCCATGGCTATCCTGACCAGATTTCCCTCCCGCTTGCGGGAGGGGTTAGGGGAGGGTGAGTCGGTATCTTCACTGACCCTCCCCCGACCCCTCCCGCAAGCGGGAGGGGAGAATTGGCAACGCTCACTCCAATATCTCGGCGCTGCTTGGGTTGGCCTGTTGTTGCTATTCTGGCGCGACGCGGCCGATATGGCTGCTATCTGGTGGAACAGTTCCACCTTTAATCATTGCCTGCTGATCCTGCCGATTCTCGTCTGGCTGGTGCTTCAGCGCAAGGAATTGGTGGCCGAACTTAAGCCACAGCCATGGACGCCCGCCATCCTCTACGGCGCAGTGGGCGCTGGCGGGTGGTTGCTCGGCGATGCAGCAGGATTGGCCGTCGCAAGGCAGCTTGGCCTCATCATGATGTTGCAGGGAAGCGTTGCAGCACTACTCGGGCCGAATGTTGCGAGAGGGCTTGCTCTTCCCGCTTTTCTATATGTTCTTCCTCGTGCCGATTGGCGAGGAAGCGGTACCCGCGCTACAGACGCTGACCGCGAAAATGTGCATGGTCCTGCTCGGCTGGACCGGCATTCCAGCGCATATCGACGGTATCTTCATCACTACGCCGACCGGCTATTTCCGCGTGGCGGAGGCCTGTTCGGGTGTGAAGTTCCTGATCGCGATGGTCGCTTATGGCGTTCTCGTCGCCAATCTGTGCTTCAAAAGCTGGGGCAGGCGCGCGGCGTTTCTGGCGGCCTGCGTCATCGTGCCCATTATCGCCAATGGCCTGCGCGCCTTCGGCACAATCTACATCGCGCATCATCAGGGCATCGAATTTGCCGCGAGCTTTGACCATGTCTTCTACGGCTGGATATTCTTCGGCATCGTTATCGCGTTGGTAATGGCGGCTGGCTGGCCATTCTTCGACAAGCGCGCCGATGCGCCCGCTTTCGATCCTGCAACGCTGCAATAGCCGGTATCGCGGACACCACTTGCGCACTCGCGCATTCGCCGCCATCATTGCTTATGCGCCACTATTCCGCTTGGCTGGTCGAGCCTATGTCTGCCGCAAGAACATCGCCAGTGCCAGAGCGCATTACGCTACCCGGCGTAGTCGATGGCTGGGAGGTCGTGCCTTATGCCCAGCCGTTGGCATGGACGCCGCGCTTTGACGGTGCCAGTCATTATCTGTTCGGGTCGATATCGCAATGCACAGGGTCAAGAGGCCGACCTGTTTGTCGTGCTCTACGACCGGCAAGCGAGGGGCGGGAACTGATTGGGTTATGGGCAAGGAGCGATCGACCCGGACGGCATCTGGTCGTGGACATGCGGATACGCGCAGCGCCACGTCCAACGGCAAGGCTGAACGCATCAAGACCAAGGGTGCGGCGCGCGAGGTTGTCAGCTTCTACCGCGTTAACGGCGTAACCAGCGGTTCAGCGGCGCACATCAAGCTGGCCACACTCAAGGCGCGCTTGCTAAACGGCGACCAGCAGGCGGTGGCAATCCTCGTCTCCGCCGAGCAAATCGGCGACCGTTCCCCGCGCCCCGCCATCGACGCTTTTGTCAAATCATTGGGCGATATCGACAAAGTGGCTGACCGCTTCGCCGGATTGCGTTAGGGGCAGCGCCATGTGTGGCATCGCAGGCATTTTTCACTTGGAGACGGCCAAGCCGGTTGATCCTGAACGGGTGAAGCGGATGACCGACGCCATTGCGCATCGCGGGCCGGACGGGTCGGGCGTGTGGACTGCACCGGGTGTCGGGCTCGGCCATCGGCGGCTTTCGATTATCGACCTCGAAGGCGGCGCGCAGCCGATGCACTCGGATGACGAGGCGCTGACGCTAACCTTCAATGGCGAAATCTACAATTTCCGCGAATTGCGGCAAGAACTGGAGGCGGCAGGTTACGCCTTTCACACTCACAGCGACAGCGAGGTCATCCTTCAGGGCTGGCGGCACTGGGGAGTGGATTGCGTGTCGCATTTCCATGGCATGTTCGCATTTGCCATCCACGATGCGCGGACCAAGCAACTTTTCCTTGCTCGCGACCGGCTGGGGGTAAAACCGCTTTATTATGCCCCGATTGCCGATGGCAGCGTGATCTTTGGCTCGGAACTCAAGGCGCTTACCGCCCATCCGGCGCTGCGGCGCGAAATCGATCTGGCGGCGGTCGATGACTATATGGCGTTCGGCTACGT
Source organism: uncultured Alphaproteobacteria bacterium (assembly GCA_963814305.1). GTDB lineage: Bacteria > Pseudomonadota > Alphaproteobacteria > Sphingomonadales > Sphingomonadaceae > Sphingorhabdus_B. The sequence continues at coordinate 70,591 of CAWFCI010000009.1, read as the reverse complement.
CCCCGATCATGCCTGCATCATTCGCGGGGTGAAGAAGCTTCCCGCAGGACATACTCTGCTGCTCCAGCAGGGCCGTGCCTTGCCGCAGCCGGTTGAGTATTGGGATATCGACTTTTCGCGCCGCGCAAGGGGCAGCCAGGCCGAACTGTCGGAAGAACTGCTCCGGCTTGATGCGGCAGGGCGTCACGTCGCGCATGGTCGCCGATGTACCTTTGGGCGCTTTCCTGTCGGGCGGAGTGGACAGCAGCAGCGTCGTTGCGCTGATGGCGGAAGCACTCGCGGCAGCCGGTCAAGACCTGCTCGATCGGATTCGATGTCGGCGAACTCGACGAGAGCGAATATGCCGAAACTATCGCCCGCCGATTTGCCACCGACCATCGCAGCCGCAAGGTCGCAGCCGATGATTTCGGGCTGATGGACAAGCTGGCCTATCATTTCGACGAACCCTTTGCCGACGCCTCGGCATTGCCCACCTACCGTGTTTGCGAATTGGCGCGCGAACAGGTGACCGTGGCGCTTTCGGGTGATGGTGCGGACGAGGCACTGGCTGGATATCGGCGGCATGTTTTCCATCATAAGGAAGAACAATTGCGCGGGCTTTTGCCGCAATCGCTTCGCGGGCCATTGTTTGGTGGCTTGGGCAAACTCTATCCCAAGGCCGATTGGGCACCGCGTCCGCTCCGTGCCAAAACGACCTTGCTGTCGCTCGCCCGCTCTGGTCCGCAGGGATACACTGATGCGGTCAGCCTGACCAATCCGGCGCAGCGCCATGCGCTCTATTCGCAGCGGATGCGCGGGGTCATCGGCGGCTACCGCGCTGAAGACCATATGGAGCGGCTGATGGCGGGTGCGCCTGCACAAAGCGGGCTGGACCAAGCACAATATGCCGACATGAAAATGTGGCTGCCGGGCGACATCCTGACTAAGGTTGACCGCACCAGCATGGCGGTCGGGCTTGAGGCGCGCGAGCCTTTGCTCGACCACCGCCTGCTCGAATTTGCCGCCAGCCTGCCCGACAAGATGCGGATACGTGGCGGGCAGGGCAAGTATCTGATGAAGAAAACGATGGAAACCTATCTGCCCAAGGACATTCTCTATCGCCCGAAAATGGGCTTTGTCACGCCCATCGACCAATGGTTCCGCGGGCCGCTTGCTGGCGAGGCAAGAGCGCTTTCGACGAGTCTGACTTTTTCGCAAATGGATCTTTTCGACAGCAAGGCTATCGCCAAAGCGGCGGAGGACCATATTGCCGGGCGCGCCAATAACGGGCGGCTTTTGTGGCAGTTGGTAATGCTGGAAAAGTCGCTAACCAGACTGTTCGCTTAAGGATAGCTTGCCCTAACGAAATAGAGTCCTTCGGGAGGGGCGTTTTCGGCAAGCGCCGCTCGGTCTTTGGCGTCGAGCGCGGCTTGCAAATCAGCAGCTGACCATCGGCCAAGCCCGACTGCAGCAAGACTGCCAACCATCGACCGCACTTGGTGGTGGAGGAAGGACAAGGCAGCTGCTTCGACAATCACACGCTGCCCCTCGCGGCGCACATCGAGCCGGTCGAGCGTTTTTACCGGACTCGCCGACTGGCATGCGGTTGAACGGAAGGTGGTGAAATCGTGCAGGCCGACGAGCAATTGCGCCGCTTCGTGCATGGCTTCGGCATCGAGTTCCGGTCCGATGCGCCAGACGCGGCCTCTTTCCAGGGTGAGAGAAGCGCGGCGGTTGAGGATGCGATATTCGTAGGCGCGCCCGATGCACGAGTATCGCGCATGCCATTCGTCCGGCACTTCTTCGCAGGCCAGCACCGCAATTGGGTGCGGGCGTAATTGCGCGTTGATCGCCTCCATGATGCGAAACGCGCTGAGTGGCTTTTCGATATCGACATGCGCGCGCATCCCCAATGCGTGGACACCCGCATCGGTGCGCCCTGCGCCGTAGATGGCGGTTTTTTCGCCCGTAACCTTGAAGATTGCTTCCTCTATCGCGCCCTGCACCGACGGGCCGTGGTCTTGCCACTGCCAGCCCATATAGGGGCCGCCGTCGAACTCGATGGTGAGTGCGAAGCGGGTCATTTGAGTATTGTGCCGGGTGGGATGGGTTTGCCGCGCAGCAGGTCGGCCGTGGGCATTGCGGGCTTTCCTGCGCGCTGGATTAGGGTGGGGCGGATGGCGTCGGTGCCGCAGGCGATGGTGAGAATATCGCTCAGCACCGTTCCAGCCGAGCCGCTGCCCGCTGACAATTCTGCAGCAAGAACGCGATACCGTTCGCCTTCAAACTCGAACCACGCCCCCGGCGCAGGATTGAAGGCACGCACCTGTCGTTCGACCTGGTCTGCCGAAGCCGAAAAATCGATGCGCGTTTCGGTCTTGTCGATCTTGGCGGCATAAGTAACGCCGCTGTCCGGCTGCGGGACCGTGGGATGGTCTGAGATGTCAGCTAACACCTCTACCATCAATTCCGCGCCAAGCTCCGCCAATTCTGCCGTCAGCTCGCCAGTCGTCTTTGTCCCAATTTCGATCTCGGTAGTTGCTCTCACCGGGCCAGTATCAAGCCCCGCCTCCATCTGCATGACCATCACGCCGGTCTTTTCATCGCCAGCCAATATCGCCCGCTGCACCGGCGCCGCGCCGCGCCAGCGCGGGAGAAGCGAGCCGTGGACGTTGAGGCAGCCATATTTGGGCGCATCGAGGATCGCTTGCGGCAGGATCAGGCCGTAAGCCGCGACCACCGCGACATCTAGGTCAAGCGCGGCAAACTCGGCTTGCGCTTGCGGGTTCCGCAACGAAACCGGCGACCGCACCTGCAGGCCCAAGCTCCTCCGCCCGTGCCTGCACCGCCGACGGCGTCAGCTTCTTGCCGCGATTGGCGGGACGCGGCGGCTGGGTATAGACCGCCACGACCTCATGCCCCGCTGCCACAAGCGCATCGAGCGTCGGCACCGCAAATTCCGGCGTTCCCATGAAGGCAAGGCGCATCGTGACTTTTCCTTTGTTTGAAAGCCCCCTAAGACCGCTGACATGGCATCGCAAGAAATAGACGCATTGGCGCAGGCATTGTCGAAGCTACCCGGCCTCGGGCCGCGTTCGGCGCGGCGGGTGGTGCTTCACCTGATGAAAAAGCGCGAGAGCGTTTTGCAGCCGCTGTTGCGCGCGCTGGAGCATGTTGAGCAACGGCTTGTGGTGTGCGAGACCTGCGGCAATATCGACACCGGCAACCCCTGCGGCATCTGCGTCGATCCGCGCCGCGACATTCGTTCGATCTGCGTTGTCGAGGATGTGTCTGACCTGTGGGCGCTCGACCGGTCGCGGCTGTTTCCGGGGAAATATCATGTGCTTGGCGGTCGCCTGTCGGCGCTCGACGGGGTGCGACCCGAAGATCTCAATATTGACGGCCTGATTACCCGTGTCGCGGCTGGCGGTATCGACGAAGTGGTGCTGGCGATGAACGCGACGCTGGATGGGCAGACTACCGCGCATTATCTGGCCGAGCGGCTTGAGAATTACCCGATCCGCCTGACCCAGCTTGCGCACGGCGTGCCGGTCGGCGGCGAACTCGATTATCTCGACGATGGCACACTGGCGCAGGCGTTGCGCGCCCGCCGTCCTGTCGGTTGATTTCCGCGCCGCGCATCCCTATCTGCACGCCATGGCGATATTACCTATCCTTGAAGTGCCCGATCCGCGGCTGAAAACTATTTCGACACCGGTTGAAACATTCGATGCGGACCTGAAAAAGCTCGTCGATGATATGTTCGAGACGATGTATGCTGCGCCGGGAATCGGTCTTGCTGCAATTCAGGTTGGCGTGCCGAAGCGGTTGCTGGTGATCGACCTTCAGGATGAGGGCGAGGAAGGTGAAGTCGTCCGTAATCCTCGCATTTTCGTGAATCCAGAGATACTCGACCCGTCCGAGGAGCATTCAATCTACAACGAAGGCTGTCTGTCAGTTCCCGACCAATATGCCGAAGTCGAGCGCCCTGCGTCAATCCGTGCGCGTTGGCAGGATCTCGACGGCAAGACCCACGAAGAATCGATGGTCGGCATGATGGCCACCTGCCTGCAGCACGAAATGGATCATCTCGAAGGCATATTGTTTATTGATCACCTGTCACGGTTGAAGCGGCAGATGGTGCTCAAGAAAATCGAAAAAGCCCGCAAATTAGGTGGTGGGCACGTCCATAGCGAGCATTGTAACCACTAGATTTGCTTACGCGCAGGCTGATTATTTCCCAAACGAAGTTGGCGCGGCATCAATCGTTACAAACTTGCCAGCCTGGATTTCCTGAACCTCAAGCATCCGCTCGGTCAGTCCATTAGACATGAAACGAAACGCGCCATCGACGCCGATAAAGCCTTGTGGATCGGTCAGCTGAGATGTCGGGAACGCGGTGCCGGGCCGCCAGCCCCCACGCGCAATGCGCGCAACGAGCAGGATCGAATCATAGCCTAGGCTCGACAGCCGCAACGGTGCGCGGCCGAACCGCGCGCGGTATTTTCCGGCATATTGATTGTATAGCGTATCGGACACGCTGGAGAACCACGATCGATACATCATGCTGTTGCTAGCAAGCGAGCCGTCGATATTCCACAAATCGGTGCCGATGACCTTGGCATTGCGCAGACCGTTGCGGCGAAGGGCAGGAACCACCGCGAGCGCTGCGCGTCCGCTGTCGGCGACTAGCACGGCGTCGATTGCACCCAATGCGGCCAACTGCTTCGTCGCTGCATCGACCGATGCTGCGCTGGCATCGGCCTCGCGCACGCCAACCAGCGTGACGCCCGCCGCCCGCGCCGATTGGGCTAGGCTGGCGCTGGCACGCTGGCCATAGACGTTGCGCGGCACGATAGCACCGAAACGGGTGAAGCCTTGCGCCTTGGCATAGCGCACCGAGCGGTCGATCGACTGGTTGGGCAAATGGCCAAGCAGGAAAACATTGCGTCCGGCAACGCCGGTATCGTTTGAGAAACTAAGGATAGGGATATTCTTGGGCCGCGCGATATTGGCGACTTCGAGAACCTGATCGCCGCGTAACGGGCCGAGGATCAGCTTGTTGCCGTCGGCGACGGCGCGATTGGTCGCGGCGGTCACGCCCAGCGTCGTGTCATAGGTCGAAAGCTGGATATTGGTTGTCTTGGTATCGGACATGGCAAGCGCAGTTGCGTTCGCGATACTTTGCCCGACATCGCCATCGGGGCCGGTAATCGGCAACAGCAGCGCCACACGGTGCATTCCATCCAGGGGATCGGGGCTAACGACGGGCGGCGGGCCATCGCCACCGCGCGGGATCGCCTGGCAGGCGGCCAGCAGCACGATCATGGCCATTGCCACCAGCTTCTTGACTCCGCCTACGATGGCTTGCGGCTGTGCCCGCGTTGCTGCATTGAATGCGACCATGTTCCGTCCCTTACCGAAAAGCGTATTTTTTTGATGTCGTTCGAGTCGGGCTTATATGTCGTCGCGACCCCCATCGGCAACCTTGCAGATATGTCACAGCGGGCCATCGCCATCCTCGAAGCGGCGGACATAGTGGCGGTTGAAGACAGTCGGGTGACAGGTAAATTGTTGCATCATCTCGGTCTCAAGAAGAAAATGCGGCGTTATAACGACCATAGTAGCGAGCAGGACCGCATGAGTCTGGTCGCGGCGGCACGCGATGGCGTTGTGGCTTTGGTGTCGGATGCAGGGACGCCGCTGATTTCTGATCCGGGGTATAAACTTGTCCGTTCGGCACGAGAGGCGGGGGTTGAGGTTTTTGCTGCGCCGGGGCCGAGTGCTGCGATTGCGGCGCTATCGATCTGCGGATTGCCGACCGACCGGTTTTTGTTTGCTGGCTTTTTGCCAAGTAAGGCAAAAGCACGCAGCGTCGCACTGGCGGAATTGGCGAGCGTGAAAGCAACGTTGGTTTTCTATGAAAGCGGGCCGAGGCTGGCGGCGACCTTGAAGGCGATTGCCGACGTTTATGGCGAGCGCGAGGTCGCGGTTGCGCGCGAATTGACCAAAAAGTTCGAGGAAGTGGTGACTGGAACGGCGAGCGAACTGGCCGGTCGTTATGCCGAGCAGGATCCGAAGGGCGAAATCGTGTTGATTGTCGGGCCGCCCGCCGATGGTGCCGTGGCAGAAACCGGCGACGTCGATGCGGCGTTGCTTGAAGCGTTGGCCCATATGTCGGCCGCCAAGGCCGCTGGTGCTATCGCCAAGCGCTTCGGGCTGGAGCGCAGCGCCGTTTACGCGCGGGCGACCGAGCTAAAGTCCGCATGAACCGATCCGAAGCCGAGAAACGTGGACGTCGGGGAGAAGCCATCGCCGCCTGGTTTCTGCGTTTGCAAGGCTGGCGGATAATCGGCGAACGCATCAAAACGCCGCGCGGAGAAATCGACCTGATTGCGCGACGCGGCAGAACAGTCGCTTTTGTCGAGGTCAAGGCGCGGACGAAACTCACCGATCTCGATCTCGCGATCAATCCCAATAGCCTTCGCCGTGTGGCCGCAGCAGCCGAAATCCTGCTGCCCAAATATGGGAAAGGCACCGAAAATATGCAGATCGACGTGATATTGGTTGCGCCTTGGCGCTGGCCGCACCATCTGCGCAATGTCTGGCACGGATAGGAAAGCACCCATGGCACTCAAAGTCGCAGTCCAGATGGACCCGATGGACGGCATCAATATCGCTGGCGATTCGAGCTTTGCGCTGATGATGACGGCGCAAGCGCGCGGCTATGATGTCTGGCATTATGATGTCGGCACGCTGACTCTGGATGCCAGTGACCGGCTGACCGCGTGGGCGCATCCGGTGCATGATGTGCAGCGGGTCGAAGGCGCGCATTACCGCTTTGGTGAAGGGCGACGCATCGATCTGGGATCGGACATCGATGTGGTGCTGATGCGGCAGGACCCGCCATTTCATGTCGGGTACATCACCGCAACGCATCTGCTAGAGCGTATCGAAAAAGAGACGCTCGTTGTCAACAATCCGGCCAGCGTGCGCAATGCGCCCGAAAAAGTGATGGTGCTTGATTACCGCCAGTATATGCCGCCGACGCTGATTACCCGATCTGCCGACGAAGTTCGTGACTTTCAACGCGAACATGGTGCCGTCGTTATCAAGCCACTTCACGGCAATGGCGGTAAGGCAATCTTCAAGGTCGAAGCCGATGGCGGCAATCTTGGCGCATTGTTCGAGGTGTTCAACACTACGTGGCCCGAACCGCATATGGTGCAACCGTTCCTCCCCGACGTGGCGCACGGCGACAAGCGCATCGTGCTGATCGATGGCGAGGTTGCAGGCGCGATCAACCGGCGGCCAGGCGAAGGCGAGTTCCGCTCCAACCTCGCCGTCGGCGGCAGCGCTGAGGCGACCGAGCTTACCACCCGCGAACAGGAAATCTGCGCCGCAATGGGCCCGCGTCTCAAGGAACTCGGCCTGATTTTTGTCGGTATCGACGTCATCGGTGGTGAATGGCTGACCGAGATAAACGTGACCTCGCCTACCGGGATCATTGCCATCGATCGCTTCAACGGCACGGACACGCCCGGCAAGATTTGGGATGCCATTGAGGCTCGACTGGCGAGATAACGAAATGGATGACTGGATAATCCGGCTGGTCGATAGCGCCGGCTATTGGGGCGTCGCCTTTTTGATGCTGCTCGAAACCGTCTTTCCGCCGGTGCCGTCAGAGGTCATTATGACTGTGGCAGGTGTGTCGGCAGCACGTGGGAATATGACCTTTACCGGCGTCGTCGCAAGCGGCACGGCAGGGGCAATGCTGGGCAATTGTCTATGGTTCTGGCTCGCGATCAAGTTCGGGCCACAGCGGCTCGAACGTTTTCTGGAAAAGCATGGAAGGTGGCTGACATTGCACTGGACCGATGTCGAACGCGGGCAATCGTTGTTTAAAAAGCATGGCTCCATCATCGTTCTGGCCGCGCGGATGTTGCCGACATTCCGGTCGCTGATATCGATACCGGCGGGCATATTCAAAATGTCGCACCGGCGGTTTCTCGTGTTTTCTACAATCGGCACGGCTGGATGGAGCGCGGCACTGGCAGGAGCGGGTTACGCGCTCGGCTCGCAATTTGCCGAGGTCGAAAAAATATTGGGGCCGCTGTCCACCGCGATTATCGCTTTGATTATCATCGGCTACATTTGGCGGCTGATTAAGTGGAAACTTAACCCGCAATCATCTGACTGAATTCACCACGCGTTGACACATCGAGCTGGTTGCCAATTGCGCCGCGGCTGGTCAGCTCGAGCTTTTCCAATATATTGTGCACGTGATTTTTGACCGTTGCCGGGCTGATCCGCAGGCGTTGCGCGATTTCTTTGTTTGATAGTCCTCGCCTGACCAGTCCTGCAATCTCGCTCTCTCGCTCAGTCAATATCGTCGATGATCGCGCCTGCCGACCTTGGGCGAGCGTCGATATATGGAGGAGCAATTGCGCGGTCAGCTCAGGCGAGCAATAGCTTTGCCCTTGGAGTGCGCGTAGCGCGGCATCGTTGATATCCTCAATGGTCCCGCTTTCATCGACAAAGGCCGAAACGCCCGATTCCGCGCCAGCCAAAACATCCTCGGTCGCGCCAATGCCAAAGGCAATGATGTGGACATCGGCAAAACGTTTTTTGATGGTCGAAGCATGAGCCAATGCACGGCGGCGTGATGTATCGAGAATGACGACACCGACGGTGTTCCCCGATAGAAAATCAAACGCCTCTGACGGGCACAAAGTGGCAATCACATCGAGCTGCTTGAGCCGCTTCAATCCGGCACTGATGCCGTCGCGAAAAAGCATGACGTCGCTGACCACGACTGTCCGTACATCGACAGCAGCCGATTTATTCCGAGCACATATTGCCTCGATCATCGATGCCTCCCAACATCCAAAAAAATACAGGTTGCCAAAGGCAGGCCAAGGGCTTGGCCAACCGGTCGGATTGCGTATTGATCGTCGATTATTTTTAACGGCCCTGTGCGACTCGTAAATTTACAATATCAGCGAAACCCGCATAAAACTAGGAAAAATTCGTCACTTTTGGTTACCGGGATACTAATCATGAAGCTTGGCGTCATGGGCCGGCTGACCCATTCAACATAGGCCACAAGGGCTAGGTCGAAAGTTAAAGGCGTTCAAAAACCCCGATAAAATGCTGGGAATGAAAGGGCTTTATCTGCGTTTGCCTCAGATCAGATAGGCCATAGTCCTGAACCGGGCATAGGTCGTTTTTGCGGCCAGCCGGTTCATGGCTGCGCCGGAATATTCCGATATCCCCTGACCCTTCCGGAGCAGGGAGGTCGATGTCAGCGATCCGCGTCTTGATGTGCGACATGCCGCTTATGCTCCAGTCCATGGTGAGAGAAATGCTGCAGGCTGAGTCCGATATCGAGATAGTGCCGCTGCCCGGCAAAGACGCGCCCATTCCCGGGGGCATTGATGTCCTGTTGGTATCGGAGAGGGACTTTGCCGATACCGAAATGCGAGTCGGACAAATCGCCTCGCTAGGTACATCCGGCATCGTTGCCATCGGCGATGACATAAAGCACGCGACCATCGTGCATTTTCAATACAGTGATCGCGATCTGACCAGCGATGGGCGGATCGATGTCAGCACGGCTATTCGCGAAGCATTCCGCTCAGGCTGGAAGCATTGATGGCGAACCACAATGCCCTTGCCGCAATTCCTGCCGCGCTACGCGGCCTTTTGCATGAAAGATATCCCCGTGACCAGTTCGGCCCTTCATTGAAGATCGCAACGGTGCAGCCCAAGGATATCGAAGGCCTTACCGAGGACGGAATCGCGATACTGTTGTGGCGGATCGCTATGAATACCCAGCGCCGTGCACTGGCACCACGCACCGACTTGCTGGGAAGGCGGTTCAAGGCTTCTTTGCCCGTCGACATTTCAATATTGGTTATTCCTCATGCTGCCACGAGTGCCGAAACGCAGCTTAAGCTGGCGGGTTGGGCGATGCGTGCGCTGGCCGATGCCGGGCCGATATCGGCATCGCAGCTCAACAACTATCTGTCAGAAGACAATGTTTTTGCCGACACCGAAGAGCTCGACCTGATTTGCGATCCGCTGGCGCTCGCCGATTATTTGTCGCTGTGGGACAGACTCAAGAAATTTCCGCTGTCGATAAACTACATCGCCCGGATGACGCTGATCGACAGCCAGCAGCAACTAACCGAGTCGGCACCGGTTGTCGAACGGCAGTTTGAAATGGGCGTGGTCGAACGATGAGCGGCGTCCGGGTCCTCGAACGCGTCACACACGCGGTGCCGTTGGGGTTAACGCTGCGCAGTGCGGCCAATCTGAATAAGGTTACCGACAGTCTCGACGTGCGCGCCGCCAGCCTCGCCAATCTGGCACGGTATTTTTCGCTGGGTGCAACGCCATCAGGGCATTGGGCTGCGCATGTTCTTCCCGGCACTGGTGCCGACCTTGCCGCTGACCCGGTCAACTGGCAGGCGAATGCCAAGCCATACCGCTTTTCGGTAACCGACCGTAACGGTCGATATTTGCCGATGCGCTTCGAGGCACCGCTTCCCAAGCGCGGTGCACTGGTCTGGCCGGGCTGGGCAGGCGTGAACCGGCCGCGCATCGCACCGCTGCTTCCTCCCGGATCGGGCGCGAGTTTTGTGCCCGATTACATGCCCCTTTTCCCATCCGTTGCAGCGGGCGGTTCGAACGCCAGTGCCCGCGTGTTTGCGCATCTCGCGATCCGCGAAACCGGCGGCGCAGTCATCCGCGACGCCGCTTGGGCAGTGATGACGGTAAGTTTCGGTTCGACCGTCGTCGGCATCGGGCTTTCCGACGCGCGCGGTGCGATAATGGCAAGCTTTGGCTATCCATCGATGCCGTCGCAAACGCCCGCCGAAGCTGTTCTGGGCCGCGAAACCGTCACTTGGCCCGTGCGGGTGCGGGTCTATTGTTCGGAGCTTTCCGCACCTGCGGACGACGCAAACGCGCCGCCCGACTTTGCGACAATCATCGCGCAGCTCGCGACCACGCCGCGCGTCGCCATGTCGACGATCATGGGTGCCCAGCCTGCGCTCGGTGATCAGATTCTAATCTTGGGGCAGCCGCTGGTTTTGCGGACGCGGCTGTCCGGCAACCAGTTCGCATCCAGCCTGTTTTTGAAACCCGCCTGATTCACGAAGGAGTATTGAGATGCCCGAATATCTAGCGCCCGGCGTTTTCATCGAGGAAGTGTCCTACCGGGCAAAATCTATCGAAGGCGTCAGTACCACGACCACCGGCTTTGTCGGGCCGACGCGATACGGGCCGGTCGATATTGAACCTGACATCCTGACATCAATGGTTGAGTTCGAACGGGTCTATGGCGGTCGCCAGCAACTCGAATTCGTAAACACGGGGATGGTCGACAATTATATGTGGAATGCGGCCCGCGCATTCTTTGAAGAAGGCGGCAAACGGCTCTACGTCGCAAGGACCTTTCCGGGCGGTCCGGTCCAATGGAACGCGGCTTGCGCCAAGGTCGTCGGTGCAGTGCCGCCCGCCAATGTCGCCATAAGTGCTCGCTTTCCCGGAAAATGCGGCGAATCGAAAGTGAAGCTGCAGTTTTCGACCGGCCCGAACCGCATTGCATTCGAGGGGCCGGTTGCGGCACCCACCCAAGCCCTGCTGCGTGCCTGTGCACATTTGGACGTTGTGTTCGTTGATCGGATTGATCCGCCTGCTGCTCCACCGGTACCAGACCCACAGCCGCTTGGCCCAAGAACAGGATTGTACCTGCTGACGCGCGATGCACAGCAGGATACGTGGACCTTCACAAATGGGGCAACAAGTTTTGAACTGCAGACACTGATCGCGTTTCCGAACGCAATTGTGAGGACCGTCACAGCGACGGTATTTGTAGAGCCTACGGGCCCGGGTCTGCCGTTCTTTGCCGCCACGGGTCTTGCCTTGGACCGTGGCCATCGCAGCGCAGGAAAGCCTGATTCGATTTTCGACTATTTTGCTGAAAAGCCGGAAAGCCTGTCTGCATCGCGAACCATTCCGATTATAATCAGGACGCTGACCGAGGAGGAGGCAGAAGACGAGCGTGATGCCGCGCAAGCAGCGGCCGACGCAGCAGCCGTAATCGATCTGGCCCGCGAAGAAACACGATCTGACGCCGAGGATGCGCGTGATGCGGCGCAGCTGGCTATCGATAACGCGGCTCCTGGAACGGACCTGGTGCCGTTGCAGATAATCCTTACTGCTGCAGAGGCAGCGTTGCTTTCGGCGACCGCTGCGCAGGCGCAAAGCGAAGCGGCGCTGGACGTAGCCAATGCCGAGCTTGTTGCCGCCAATGCAAGGCTGGCCGCCGCCGCTGCCAACGCCAACCGGTCGGGGTTGCAGGTCGCGAGCGATTATCTGGTAGGTGCAACCACCCCCAATCGTTTCACGCTGGCCGCGCTCGCCGCCAACAAGGGCGATTCGCCGTTTATGGACGCCGATTTCTTTCTGACCAACGGCAGCGACGGAACGCTGCCGGGACCGACGGACTATGAAGGTGCAGAGAATGTCACAACCAACCAGAAATGGGGGTTGAAGTCATTCGAGGACATAGAGGACATTTCAATTGTCGCAGCACCGGGTTCAAGTTTTGTCGATACAAACGCACAGGCAATTGCCAACGCGGTAATTTCGCACGCAGAGCGTATGCGCTACCGTATCGCGGTGATCGACAGCGTGCGCAACGCGTCCATCGCTCAAGTCCGCGAATATCGCGGCAAGTTCGACAGCAAATATGCAGCTTTTTATTATCCGTGGGTCCGGATCGTCGATCCGGAAACGAGCGTCGAAAACGTGTACCCACCCTCGGGATTTGTTTCGGGAATATACGCACGCAACGACATCGAGCGTGCCGTCTATAAAGCACCTGCGAACGAAGTTGTCCGGCTTGCCCTCGGGTTCGAAAAATTCCTGAACAAGGCGCAGCAAGAGGTGCTGAACCCCGAAGGCGTCAACTGTTTCCGTTTCTTCGAAGGCCGCGGGATGCGGCTGTGGGGAGCGCGGACGATGACGTCCGATCCCGAATGGAAATATGTGAACCTGCGGCGATATTTTGCCTATCTCGAACGCTCGATCGACAAAGGCACGCAATGGGCGGTGTTCGAACCGAACGGCGAAAAGCTATGGGCCAATGTCCGCCGCACGATCGAGGATTTCCTCCTCAACGAATGGCAGAATGGCGCGTTGCTCGGCGAGAAGCCCGAAAAGGCCTATTTCGTCAAATGCGACCGTTCCACCATGACGCAGAACGACCTCGATAACGGCCGCCTGATTTGCCAGGTCGGCGTCGCTGCGCTGCGTCCTGCGGAATTTGTCATCTTTAGAATCGGCCAGTGGACGGCCGATCGTAAAGCCTGAGGAGCTGAATCATGGCAGTCTTACGCGAACGTCCCTATGTCCAGTTCAACTTTCTAGTCGATCTGGGCGATGGCAACACTGAAGGCGCGCAAGCGGGTTTTCAGGAAATCAGCGGCATCGGCATGGAAGTTACCGTTTCCGAATACCGCACTGGCAACTCCCGCGAGAATTCGGTGATGAAGATCACCGGAATGAACAAGGCCAGCGACGTCACGATGAAGCGCGGCGTTATCGGTTCGCTTAACCTTTACAAATGGCTCGACGAAATCCGCAACGGCAATCAAAGCGCGCTGCGGACTGTGACGATCCAGTTGCAGAACGAGGATCATAGCGAGATCGTCCAGACGTGGAAGCTGATGCGCGCGCGGATTACCAAGCACACCAGCGGGCCGTTGAACGCCAAGGGCACCGACGTGGCGATGGAGGAACTTGTCCTCGCTTACGAACGGCTGGAAATGGAATAAGTCCATTGCTGGTCGAAACGCGCCTTCCTGGAATATCCGTAGAGCCGGTGCTGCCCGAGCGTCCGTCGGCATTGCCGCGGATGGACATCGCTTTGTTTGCCGGATTTGCCGCGCGTGGCCCGTGCAATATTGCCATCGCGGTGGACAGCGTCGCGGCGTACGAGGCGTGCTTCGGTGGCGATTTGCCTTTGGCGCGCGACCCGCAAAGCCGCGAGACTCTATACGCCAACCTGCCCGCTGCAGTACGCGGTTTCTTTGCCAATGGTGGTCGGCGGTGCTGGGTGGTGCGGCTGGCGCGTACGGAACGTCATGAGGCGCGGTGGACTGAAATTACCGGACGGGCGGTGTTTGAAGACGACATCGCGAGCAGCAACCGTTTCGCCATTGGCGGAATGTTGTGCCGCCTGCCCGGCCTTGAGGGCGGCGAAAGTAAAGTCCGTCCGGCGTGGCTTGAGGCGAGTAGCGTCGGTAGCTGGTCCGACGACATGGAAGTGTCGGCGCGGATCGCGCAATTCCCGTTTATCGCGCGCGGGCTTCGCAGGGTGCCATTCGGTCTGGCATTTGCCGATCCGGGTGGGTTGGTCCCGGGCGACCTGATCGAATTCATCGTCGATGCGGGAATGGTCCGCCGTTACGCCAAAGTTGCTCGAATCGAAGGCGACGACGTGCTTGCCATCTGGTGCGCCTCGCTTGCCCGAACGTCGCGGTCGCCCGCGCTTCCAGTGCAGGATGGCACGGCGCAGATTGTCGGTCAATCGAAGCAGTATGACGCCGTTCTGACCGAAGGTGGAGGCACGTCGATCACGCTGGAGACTGAGAGCGCCGGACTGCTGGAAGGCCGCTGGCTGCATTTCTGGAGCCAGGGCGAGTCGGTCTGGATGCTGGTCGAACGCATCGATGGCGCAAAAGCTTATGGCCCGGCTTGGCAGCAGGTTGCGTCGCGATTGCCGCGCGGTCGTTTCACGGCGCGCAAGGTCAGCGTGGATGTACGGATCGATCTAAACGGCGCGCGGCGTGAAGTTACCGCGATGAACCCCGGCCTTTTCGGAGCACAGTCGCTTCACGCGCTTGCTAACGACGACGAATATTACAGCGACGATGCGCGCCGTCATGCCACGCCGGGGCCTGCATTATGCTCCAGCGTCGCAGAGCGCGACCGGGTTGCCGGTGCGATAAAGCGCACTGGTCTCTCCAGTTTCGATGCATTGGCGCAAATTTTTGGCTCAGCGTCGTTCGGGCAAGTTCATCGCGACGCGCTGCGCGCGGCATGGCTGCCCATTGGCCTTGATACGCAATTCGCGATTACCGCCACCGCCGCGCCGCAAGCGCGCGACGCGTTGGCGCGGAACGGCCTTTCGCTGTTCGACGACAGCCTCTTTCTTGACCCCGCTTTGGCACCATTGACGACGGGTCAGGTCATGCCGGTAGCCGAGCGCATCCGCGACATTGAGGAAGGCCAGCTGACCGGTATCCACGCTGGGCTCGACACGCCCGACCGCAAGTTCGGGATTCCTTCGATCTTTGCCGTGCCCGACGCCGCGCAGCCCGGATGGCGGGAGATGCCGAGCGATGGTATCCGCAACATGGCCGATCCCGGCGCGCCTCCGAGGGCGGTCTGGCGCGATCATGACGGAGGTTGCCACGCGCTTTTGCCGCCCGGCGAGGGCGAAGAACTCTCCGGTCCGGATTTTGCGCGTTTCCTCGATTGTGGCACGCGGCTGGTCGATGGCCCGAACCTTTCGGGGCCGCGCCTTGCCGTGCGCGATGGCAGCTTCACCCTGCGTTGGAGCGGAGGTGCATTGGGGGCGACATTCGTTCTTGAAGAATCGGGGAGCGCAGATTTCACAGGAGCAGCCGAAATTTATCGCGGACCTGCGCGCCGCTTCGACCGAACAAACATGCGCGAAGGGGTACATTTCTATCGCGTTTATGCCGAAATCGGCGGTAATGTCAGCACATACAGCGCAGTCGCCGTACTTGTTCGCGCGGCGACTTTCGATAGCATTCCTGCCGACCCAGCACTGCTCAGGCGTCTGCATCTGGCGACCATTCGCATGGCCGCCGGATCCGCCGACATGTTTGCTTTACTGTCGATGCCGCAGCAATATCGCTCCGCTGAGGCTTTGCGCCATGTCAATGGCCTGCGCCACATTTCGGACGGCGCCGGCCTCCCCGACCGCCTCGGTCGAAGCGAAGAGCGCGCGCTTTCTTACGCTGCACTATATCATCCCTGGGTCTCTTACCGCACCGACCGCAATGAGAGCCGGGTGACGACCGCCTTGGCATCATGCCCGCCCGATGGCGTTGCCGCCGGGCAGATGGCGCGGACGGCTGCTGAACGCGGATCATGGATCGCCCCGGCCAACGACCTTTTCGTTGACATTGTCGGATTGAGTCCGGCGATACCCGATGCCGACCAGCTTTTGTTGTATAGCGACCGCGTCAACATGGTCTTGCGCAGCCCGCGCGGCTTTGTCTTGATGGACTCCGATACCTTGTCCACCGAGCCCGAATGGCAGCAGATCTCGGTGCGGCGGTTGATGGTATTGCTCCGCCGTCTTGCGCTGGTGCGTGGCGAAACCTATGTGTTTGAGCCCAATGGAGACGTCATGCGCCGCGCGGTCGAGCGCGACCTGACGATGGCGTTAGGCGACATGCACCGGCGCGGGGCGTTTGCCGGGAAGACCCCGGCGCAATCCTTTCGTGTCGCTTCCGATCGGCGGGCTGGTGATCAGGACAATGGCAGGATGGTCTTCGAAATCGGCGTCGCGCCGTCGCAACCGCTGCGTTTTCTTAATGTCCGTCTTGTGCAGCAAGGCGGGCGACTGACGGTGGCGGAGGAAGCGGCATGAGCTATCCGTTTGTCGCCTTTAACTTCGCCGTCGAAATTTATCCTGATGGATCGAGCGCGCCGCTCGCCGAAGCGTCTTTTGCCGAATGCGACGGTATCGAGGTGACGTACGATATTAAAACCATCCGTGAAGGCGGAGCCAATGATCGCGCGATCCGCGTGCCCGGCATCGCCAATTATTCCAACCTGACGCTGAAGCGCGGCATGACCAGCAACTTCGACCTGTGGAAATGGGCGCAGGACAGCATGGCTGACCCCGCTTTGCGCGCCAATGCCGAGGTCGTGATGTTCGCCGATGACGGCGTCACCGAACGCGCGCGCTTCCAGCTCCATCGTTGCCTGCCAGTCAAGTTCAAGGCACCGACTTTCAACGCCAAGGACGGCAACGTCGCGATCGAGGAATTCCAGCTCGCATACGAAAAGTTCGATATCGTCATGCCGCCGTCGGAACCGCCACAATGACCGGCCCCGCGCTCACTAAGGCGAAACTCACCGAGCTGCAGGACGATCTCGAAACGCTGCTCGACGACGCGACGCCAGTGAACGTGCAATTTAACCCCGATTCTTTGAAAGTTACGTATTCAAACGAGATGAAGCAGGCCGATGGCGGCGATCAGGCATCGGGCACTGCAGGCAGGCAGTTTGTCGGCAAAGGGACCACGAAACTGGCGCTAACTCTCTGGTTCGATGTGACATCGATGACCGACAATCCTGTCGACGATGTCCGTCGGCTGACCAAGGAAGTCATATATTTCATGAATCCAAGAAAAGCTGTCGACGAAACAAAATATATCCCGCCCGGCGTTCGCTTCCAATGGGGTAGCTTCATTTTCAACGGCATGATCGAAGGCATGGAGGAAACGCTCGAATTTTTCTCGCCCGACGGCAAGCCACTGCGCGCGAGCATTTCGCTTACGCTGTCACAGCAGAAAATACTCGTGGCTGATTACACTGGCGTAGAAAATACAGCAAAGGCGCGCGCGGGGCAGCGGCCTTTCACCAGCGCCAAACAGGGCGACAGCCTGCAAAATATGGCTGGCGCGTCGGGCAAGGGCGGCGACTGGCAGTCGATTGCCTCGGCCAATGGCATCGAAGATCCGCTGCGGCTTTCGGCAGGCGCGATGATCGATTTAACGCGGGCGCAAAAATTTCAGGCGGATTTGGCGCGTCGGCGAGCGTCAGCGCGCCAAGCATCGATATCGGCGCTTCAATCAATGTCGGCGCGCAGATAGCTCCGCCGCGACTTGGCATAAACTAGGAGCGCGTTAGGCAATGGCAGTCGTCATCAACAATTTCGAGGCAGTCGCGGACGATGGAGCCGCGCAAGGCGGCGCTAGCGGCAAGCCCAAATCGCCGGTCACGACTCAAATGCCCGAACAATGCCCGCGCGATCGAGCGCATGGCCGCGCGGCGCAACCGGTTGAGGGCGAACTGAACATGACCACCAATGTCGCCCGACTGCCAAGCCGCCCCGCCCGTCCGACCATCGAGATCGGCGGCGAGCAGGATACAAGGCTGGAGGCGGGCTTGCTCGAATATGCGATCTCGGACGGCATCGATATCATTGCCAATGCCGAATTGCGGTTTGGAAACTGGGGCAGCGAAGACAGCCCGGGTTTCAATATTTCGACCGTAGCAAGCTCGATTTCGGCAAGGAAATTGCCGTAAAAATGGGCAGCGATATCCTGTTTAAGGGCAAGATATCGGCGATTTCCGCGCACTATCCCGAAGGCGAGCCGCCGCAGATTGCGGTGTTGGCCGAGGACCGGCTGCAAGACTTGCGCATGGTTCGCCGCACACGCAGTTTCGAGCAAAAGGGCCTCGCCGACATCGCGCGGACAATTGCCAGCGATCACGGCCTGCAACCGATGGTCGATACCAGCGGGCCGACTTACGCTTCGGTAGCACAGGTGAACCAGAGCGACCTTGCCTTCCTCCATGACCTCGCCCGAATGGAGGGGGCGCAAATCTGGTTCGCCGACGACAAGCTACTCGTGAAGAAAGCCCATGACGTGCCGGACGTCAGTCTTGCGTGGGCAGGCACATTGCGATCATTCGACGTGGTCGCGGACCTAGCGACCCAGCGCACGTCCGTTACCGCGTCTGGCTGGAGTGTTGCCGACAAGCACGGTGTGAAGAACAAGGCGGACAAGGCGGCGTTGGGCAGCGAACTGGGCAATGACCAAGCGGGCGCGGAAATTCTGCAATCGGCATTTGGCGAGCGTGGCGATCAGGTCGCGCATGGCCTGCCAGCGACAGATCGCGAAGCAAAGTCGCTCTCTGAAGCAAGTTTCCGCAGCATGGCGCGCAACTTCATTGTCGGCGATGGCGTCAGCGAAACAGACGCCAAGATGCGTCCCGGCGCCAAGCTTGAACTAACCGGCCTTGGCCCATTGTTTGATGGAAAATACCGCATCCGCAGCATCTGTCACCTTTTCGACGCGGCAGAAGGCGCACGCACCGAATTCAGTTGCGACCGCCCTGGGCTGGGGAGGCCCTGATGCTGCTCGAATCGATCCCCGGCGACCGGCAGGTAAGCGACGTGCAGAGCCGAATGGCAACTGGTTTGGGGGGGCTGTTTTTCGGCGTGCTGCCTGCCATCGTCGTCGACAACAACGATCCGCAAGGTCAGGGCAGGGTATTGATTTCACTCCCGTCGATCCCCGATACCGGCTCTGCCAGCTACTCGGTCTGGGCGCGGGTGGCGACGTTATTTGCCGGAGCCGACAAGGGCAGCTGGTTCATGCCGGACAAGGATGACGAGGTGCTCGTTGCCTTTGAACAAGGCGATGCCGCCTATCCTTATGTGCTCGGTGGATTGTGGAATGGCAGCGACAGCCCGCCGCAAGCGATGGATGCGCAGAACAACATCAAGCTGTTTTGTTCGCGTAACAAGGTCAAGGTGACGCTCGACGACCAGAATGGTCAGGAGAAATTGATCCTCGAAACCCCGGGCGGGCAATCGGTGACGCTAAAAGACGGACCGGGAGCAATCGAGGTCAAGGATTCAAACGGCAACAGCATCAAGCTGGAAGCCTCGGGCATCACGATCGAAGCCGCCGCCAAAGTCACGGTAAATGCTGCGCAGGTCGCGGTGTCGGCGGCGATGGTGACCGTCGATGCAGGCATGTCGAAATTTTCAGGCGTTGTGCAGGCCGATACAGTGATCGCCAATAGCGTGATTTCGGCAAGTTATACGCCCGGCGCGGGGAATATCTGGTGACCGTGCTGCATCATCCCGTGACGTGGGCTGCGCCACGCCCGCTGTGGAGCGCTGGCGGTGGCAACAAAGGTCGGTCGCCGACGATTCTACGCTTTGCGACCGATGAGTTCATGGAACAGCTACTGGGTCTGCTCGACACCGATCCGCATTCGATGTCCGGCCATGTTGCCAAATATGAAACATGGCGGACCGTGCAGCGCGATCTGGTAGAGACCGATAGCGTTGATCGCATGCCGCTGCCCGCTCCGGTGCGGAAAGGCAGCTTGTTGTCGCGGTTGAAACCGAAGGCTCGGGCACAGGTTTCGGCTGCGCCTGCATCAGCCGAACCGGTGCCGACGCTGAAACTATATCAGCCGGCGCATCAGCGATATTATGTCGTCACCGCGACGCTCGCTTGCCAAACGCCCGGTCTACCCGACCGCAAACCGGCGGGTGCGAACGAGCAGGTAAGTTTCGTCGTGCGCCGTCTGTTGCCGGTGGCAGGCACGCTGTCCGAACATGCCTATGTAAAGACCGCCGAGGGTTGGAAATGGCAAAGGCTGGCGGAAGATGACCCGGAACAACTTGCGCCCGCAGAAGACCGGCTCGGCGTCTTTCCGCTCAATCACCGCGACGCCAGCGGGCTGCGTCGCAGCCTTTGGGGCGGGCTGGTGCCGGTCGGCAAGCGGGAAGAATATCTGGGTGCAGCCTTGTCCAAAGAGGCGCCGACCTTGCTCGAGGGCCAGTTGGCGCGTCTGAAAATTCCGCCTCCGCCAGTGCGCGGACCTAGCAAGCAGGCGCGGCTGGTCGAATTCCGGCTGGACTTTGCCGAGCCTTGGAAGGCGCTGATCCGCTCTGCCAGCAAGAGCGCTTTGGATATCGACGCTGACCGGGGCGATGGTTCCAGCGCACCGCTTCGCCAAAAACGCCTGCGCGAGAAAAACTGGGACTATCAGACGCAAAGCTGGTTGTTGCTGACCGACCTGATGGCGTTTTTCGACCGGCATCTGAAGCCTGTCCATGCTGCCATCAAAAGCGGTTCGAACGCTGGCTTAAGCGATCCAGAAAAGGATTTGTTCGACTGGCTATCACAGCAACTGCCAGCCGCCGAGCAGGCCAGAATGGCAAACGGGTTTGCAGGTGGCGGGTTGCAATTGTCAGCCGAGCCTTCAATGGCTGCGGCGCTAAACAAATTGTCGGTTAAGGCAACTGTCGACCAGCTTGAAGCAGTAGAGACGGTGTATCGCGCGCGCGCCAACGAACAAGCTGACTGGCCCGCGTTCCATTATCTATTGGCTGGGATCGGCAGCAACGGCAATGGCGAAGGGATTGCGGCGGTCGGCGCGCACACGATGCTTGCGGGGGCACCGACGCCGCCGGTATTGGCAAGCGAAATACTGGAAACGGCGCCCGAACTGACGACCCCGCCGGACTCAGTTAGCGGCATTCCGTTCAATCTCAATCTCGTCGATCAGCTATCGGTGATGGTCGGACGGGCAATGGTCAATAGCGGCGAAGGCGACGCGCGTGAGCTGCCTTTCGCGTATCGGCTCAGCCAGACCATGCGCGAAACTTCCGCCGACACCGGGCTGTTCATCATCCGCTTCGTCCATGTAAACGAGGATTGCGGACCGCTGCACCCGCCGACATTGTCCGAGCCGACCGAGGCCTTCCAGCTGGCGAGCTTCTTCGATTCCGACGCCCCGGCGCGGCCGATCCGCATTACCCTGCCCACCGACACCACACCTGCGGGTCTGCGCAAGCATGCCAAGGGCACGGCATTCGTGCTTTCGGACATATTGTGCGGCCAGGTGCAACGCGCCAAGGGACTGGGCTTCATCGACCTTGTCCTCCAAGTCCTGCCTTGGCCGTTCCACAAAGATATCGATGTCGGCGATGGTGCGGGCTGCAAGAGCAATGGCGTTGATATCGGCATGATCTGCTCGATCTCGATTCCCATCATCACTTTGTGCGCGCTCATCCTGTTGATGATCATCATCAGCCTGCTCGACTTCATCTTCCGCTGGATACCGTGGTTCATCACCTGTTTTCCAGTGCCCGGGCTGAAAGGAAAGAAATGAGCAGCATTTTCGGCAAAGGCATCGCGTTCCCGCCAAGGCTCGACGGCTATGGCCGCTGGGCATATTCGGACGGCGAGAGCAATATTCGTGAGTGCATCGCGGTGATCCTCAAGACCGCGCAACGCGAACGAATTGCGCTCACCAATTTCGGCGCGGGGCTGCAGCGATTCCTGTTCGAACCGAACACACCCGACACGCACGCCCGGATCGCGCACGATATCGAAACGGCGTTGCGCAAGCATGAGCCGCGCATCGCCTTGCAGGAGGTCGAAGTAGGTGCCGACCCCAAATCTGCCTCGACCGCGATCGCGACGATCACCTACCGGCTGGTTGCATCGGGCGCGAAGGAGCGGATGTCGGTCAACATCGCGCTCGGCGGACAGGGATAGGAAAGCGCCATGCCATTGCCTGCTCCCTCGATAGACAACCGCAAATATCAGCAACTGGTGGACGAGTTGGTTGCGCGTATTCCGGTGCACACGCCCGAATGGACCAACTTCAACAATGCCGACCCCGGCATCACGCTGATCCAACTGTTCGCACACATTACCGAAAGCATGTTGTACCGGGCCAACCAGATACCCGAGCGCAACCGGCAGAAATTCCTGCAGCTGTTGGGCATATCACTCAATCCTGCACGCGAGGCCCGCGGGCTCGTCGCCTTCACCAATGAACGCGCCACCACCGACGGCCTTGTCCTGCCGGTTGGCACCGAATTGTCGGCAGGGCCAGTGCCGTTCCTGACCGCGACGTCGCTTGATGTCCTGCCGGTGGAGGCGCGCTGTTTCGTGAAACAGCCGGTGACCGAGCAGTCGGACGAGTTGAAGGAATATTATCAGCTACTCTATGCGTCCTATGGTCCAAAGGGACCCGGCGAATATACGATGTACAAAAGCGTCGAACTCGATCCGGCTCGCGGGTTCACCTTCGCCGACGGGATTGACCGGACCGTCTGGATTGCGGTGCTGGGTCGCGAAATCGACAGGTCCACCAACACCACAGATCCATGGATAGATGTGCGCGAGAAAATTGCGACACGGACAATGTCGCTGGGCTTTTTTCCCGCACGCGAAACCGGCGAGCGCTCGGTAGGGCCGGACAGCAATAACGCGACCCTGAGCGATGTGCTGCAATTCGCCATGCCGCGTGGCGATCAGACCATTGCCTTCGATGAGCAGGGCCATCCGGCGCCGGGATATCAACAGCTGACCGTCCGCGCAGATTTCGATCCGCTCAGCCAGCCGGGCATCATCGAGCTCACATTGCCCACCGCCGACCGTTTGAAAAGCTGGTCCGATCTTGATCCGCTCGAAAGCGGTGTCGGCGATTTGCCGCCCGCTATCGAAGACGACAAGATCGCAGGGCGGCTTATCAGCTGGATCAAGGTCAGCGCCGGTGCCGCCGCAGATGTGCGCGCAAGCTGGATGGGCATCAACGCCGCGCAAGTCCGTCAGTGCGTCGAGGTCAACAGCGAAAGGCTGACCGATGGCGACGGCACCCCCGATCAGGAACGCCGCCTGTCGCGTGCACCGGTGTTACAGGGGTCGGTGAAGCTGTTCGGCGCGCGCGGACAATTGCGGACGACATGGGCCGAGACCGACGATTTGCTGGTCGCCGATCCCGAAGTGCCGTTGCTTGTGCCGGGTCAGGAGCCACCCAAAGTCGGCACCGACTATTTTACGATAGATGCCGAAGCAGGCGTCGTCCGGTTCGGTGACGGACTGTCCGGTCGCCGCCCCGCGCCCGGAGAAACACTTTACGCCAGCTATTCCTATAGCGAGGGCAAGGAGGGCAATGTGGGTGCAGGCGCAATCAAGGCCGGGGCTGGACTGCCTGGCGGAGTCAAGGTTAGCAACCCGGTCGCAACATGGGGCGGGGCCGATGCCGAAGATGTCGCGACCGGCGAAAAGCAGATCCGACGCCGGATGCAAAACCGCGACCGGCTGGTCACGGCCAACGACTTCTTCGCGATAGCATGGCGCACGCCGGGGATCGACATCGGGCGGATCGAGGTTATTCCGGCAAGCCATCCCGATATCTGGCCGGTTGAGGCCGGAACCGTTCCTGGAGCGGTCACAGTGATGGCGATCCCTGCATTCGATCCGTCATTTCCCGCAGCGCCACGTCCGGACCGAAGCTTCGTCAACGCTTTGTGTGCCTATCTCGACGCGCGGCGATTGGTGACCACCGAGATTGCCATCCGCGGTCCTTCCTACGTCGGCATCTGGGTTTCGGTCGGCATCGATATCGCGGGCGGCCACAACAGCGCCGAAGTGATCGAAAGTGTGCGCGCGTCGGTCAAGGCCTATCTCAGCCCGTTGCCAAAGCACGGCACCGTGGTGCCCGAACTCATCGAACCACTTTATGCGCCCGAAGCCGACCCCGCCATTCGTGGCTGGCCGCTCGCGCGCAACGTCAATGCGCGCACGATATTAGCAGAGGTGGCACGGACTGCGGGCGTGCTGTCGGTGGCTGCGGTGCTGCTCGCCAAAGGCTCGGATACCGCAACCGAAAGCGTGGCGATGGCAGGTCTCGAACTGCCCGAACTGCTCGGCATTTCGGTGGTGATCGGCGATCCTGTATCGCTCGATGCTTTACGCGGTACGCAGCCGACGGTCAGCACCGATACAATCCGCCGCCTCCCCGTTCCCGTCATGGCGGAGAGTTGCTGATGAATATCAACGGCTCCCGTTATTTTCACATATTGGGCGAAGCGGACTGGGGGGCCTGCACCGCGATCTTCAACCATCGCCGCCGCAAGCTTGGTGACGTCTGGGAGCAGAACAAAGGCAGCAGCGCAGGCGAAGGGATTGCGGTCTGGGATGCAGGCGCAGGGAGCCTGACGATTGCGCGGAAACCCGAATCGCTGCCCCCGACCCCCGGCGAGCCGAGGTTGCGGCCGCAAGACCGGCGCGATGGAGTGAGCGATGCTTTCGGCAATCTTTATGTCATCGGC
Organism: uncultured Alphaproteobacteria bacterium; assembly: GCA_963814305.1. Taxonomy (GTDB): domain Bacteria; phylum Pseudomonadota; class Alphaproteobacteria; order Sphingomonadales; family Sphingomonadaceae; genus Sphingorhabdus_B. The sequence continues at coordinate 45,675 of CAWFCI010000009.1, read as the reverse complement.
GATGACCGCAAAGCCATCGAAATATCAGGGGCGGGGCAAAGCGAAGCGCATCTGTTCTGGCCCGATCCGCGCACACGCCGAAATGCGCCGAAGCTGTTTTCCGATGTCGCACCGGCCGAGCCTATGGCTTTGCTGCTTTCCGGGCTGGCAATTACTACAGCCAGTTATTTGATTGCAGCAGGCTCGGCTGGTGATAGCCGATGGTTGCTGCGCTTCGATCTCGTTGGTGGTGGCGAACCCGAGATGTTCGACATGTCGGGTGCGGTCGCTAGCGATATCGTGGACATTGTCGCCGACCATTGCGGCGGTATCTGGTTGCTCGAGGCGGGGCGGTTGTTGCGTTTCGGTACCGATTTGCAGGCAGAGGCGAGCGCAACTGTGCCGCCGGTCGCGGCACCGTTCCAGCCAGTCGATGCATCCGAGGTTCGCGTTGCTGCGCCTGCCAACGCGCAGCCGACGATACCGCTACTCGCCGGACTTCGGGGCTTGCAACTTGGTCTGTCGGAAAAGGGGGAGGTGCTCGTTCTTGCCCGCCGCGCGGACGGCACGGCAGAGATACTCGTACTCGACGTCGACGGAACGATCCTGCGGTCGGTCCACACCGAACCCAGAGGCATCCACGCGATTGCGCTCGGTGCACCGCCGGTCGATCCGTGCGCCGCCGGTCTGTTCGCCGGCCAGCGCCCGCAACAGCTCTTCACCGTTCCGCTGCACGGCAATCAGTCATTTGCCTTTAATATTGTCCGTGGGCCGGACGGACATATACAGGAACTCGACGATGAACCCGCGATCATGCCGATGCGGCGTTTCGGCGGACGCGGACTGATGTTGCGCGGTGGCAGCTTGGTCTATGACAGCGGCGCGACAAATCCGCTCTGGGTGCCGCTGCTGACACAATTGCGTCGTAGCTATGCCGAACAGAATGAAATCCGAACTGCCATTTTCGATGCGCAGGAACCACAATGCCAATGGGACCGGATCAGGCTCGATGCGGTCATTCCGCCCGGAACCAGCATCATTGTCGAGGCGCGCTGCCATGACGACAGGCCGACGCTTGAACAGATGGGTGACGCCGGCTGGATCAGACAGCCGGGCTTCTATCTCAACAGCGATGGTGGCGAAATTCCTGGGAAGCGGGAAATCGCGACTTTGCCGACCGACAAAACCAAAGGGTCGGGTTGCTGGGATATGCTGTTTCAGGACGTTGCGGGCCGGTTCCTGCAACTGCGGTTGACGCTCACCGGCGATAGCCGGAACAGTCCTGCCTTGCGTGCCATGCGCCTTTGGTACCCGCGCTTTTCCTATCCGCAACGTTTCCTGCCAGCGGTCTACCGCGAAGATCCCGTCTCCGCTTCGTTCCTCGACCGCTATCTTGCCAGTATGGAGGGGATAAACACTGTGATCGAAGCCCGCGTCGCTTCGGCGCAAACACTTTTTGACCCGCGCACCGCGCCAGCGGGGATGCTGGAATGGCTGGCAAGCTGGTTCGACGTCATGCTCGACCCGTCATGGAATCAAGAGCGCAGGCGGCTGTTCATTGCCAATGCGATGACCTTTTTCGGCTGGCGCGGGACGATTGCGGGCGTGAAAATGGCGCTGCGGCTTGCTTTCGATGTGAAATTGACCGCCGACGACTTCCGGTTCGGTGGCGCGGATTGCCCTTGCCCGGGCTCCATCCGGATTGTTGAAGCATTCTCGACCGTCCCTCGCGGCTGGGGGTTCGGTAAAGCTTCCGTCGTGGCCGCAAGCGGGCCACAGAGCCGGACGCTGGCAGGGCCTTGGACGCCCGCCGATGGCGCGGCTGGCCTGATCGCGCGTTTGGATGAGGGCAGCGCATGGTCGCCCGCAAGTCGCTTTCCTTTCTTCGCGCCGGAACAGGGTGCCGACGATTGGGCGGGGCTTGCACAAAATGCCTTCGGTTTTGTCCCGACGCTGGGAGCAGCGGAGCGCGCCGCATGGATCGCCTATCAGCAGGCTAAAGGTGACAGCACCCCGTCCGAACTCCCGCAAGGGAATGCCAGCGACGCAAACTGGGCCGACTATCTGAAGCTGCGTAATCGCAATCGCGACCGGTGGCAGTCTTATCTTCGCCAGCGTTATCGCAGCATAAAAACACTGAGCGCAGCCCACGCGACCAGTTGGGACGATTTTGCGCAAATCCCGCTGCCAGCTTATCTGCCAAATACCGAGGCCGCGATTCAGGACTGGCTGCTATTCGAAGGTCAGCTCTACCCGCGCGAGAATGCAGCGCACCGTTTTTCGGTTCTGATCCCCTTGACCTCGGTCAACGCCAATTCCGACGAACTCGCCGCCAAATTGGCACTGGCGCAGCGTATCGTCGACATCGAAAAGCCTGCACATACCGTGTTCGACGTCCGCTTGTTCTGGGCGATGAACCGGCTGGGCGAAGCGCGGCTGGGACAAGACACGCTGATCGGCGCGGGCAGTCGAGCGCCCGAACTCATCCCGCCCGCGATTATCGGGCAGGCCTATCTTGGAAGCAATTTCGTCGGCGGGCCGCAAGGCCGCGTCGCGGGAAGGGAGCGGCTCGCATGTTGACCGTTCCCGGCCCCCACATTTCCAGCATTGGAGGAATATCATGAGCTGTTGCGGCACTTTTTCGCCCGTTGGCACATCCCCGGCGAGCAACCCTTCACATCATGTCCATTTCTCGACGGGAATGGTGCTGGGCGTCGACGATTATGCGCAGGAATTCGCCTATCATAATGCGCGCGACAAATGGATTGTGCGCGAATTCGGCGGCTATGGAACTATTTCGGGGCTTGCGGTCACAGTCGAAAATGGCACCGAAGGTGCCGAGATCAAGGTTACTGCCGGATCGGCGGCAACGCCGGGTGGTGATCTGGTCTGCGTCAAATCCGAGCAATGCGGCAAAGTGAATGCGTGGCTCGCCCGCGAGGATATCGCGACGCGCGTTGCCGAAATCGCAGCGGAAGTGGGGCCTGACACCGATGCCAACCTGAAGGTCTGGCTAACACTTTGCTACACCTCGTGCGCGATAGCGCCGGTTCCCATCCCTGGCCAGCCATGCCGGAGCGAAGAAGACCTGATGGCCCCCTCGCGCATTGCCGATGACTATGTTCTGTCGTTGTCGCTGACCCCGCCTGCGATGACCGAAGCGCAGGCGATTGAAATGCTCGATATTTATGTCGGTTCAATGGAAGCTGAGGCAGCCGCCACTCCGACTTTCACCATTGCCGATCTGCGAACGAAAATTGAGGCCCATTTGAGCGCGATTTTCGTGCCCGGCACAGCGCCCGTTCCGGTTCCGATCTTTAACCCGCTGATCTATCACCCCGAACAGCAAGCCGTGCTGCTTCGCTTTATACGCAATCACTGGATCACGCGTGTCCGCCCGAGTGTAATGGCGCAGAAATGCGGGATTCCGAATGTAGCCGCGAACGACTGCTTGTTGCTCGCGAGCTTCAGCATGGCGGCTACGCGGCCGCCGGTCGGGCCGTGGGAAGTTGCACTTGCCAACATCGACAAGGACGAAAGCGACCGTTCGTTCCTGATGTCGCCCATGCTCGCGGCCAGCGCGATCGGTTCGCAGGCAATCTCGGTGCCTAATGAAAAGCGGGTGGGTTATTTCGTCGATCCCGTACCAGTCACCGACCCGCCGCCTGCCATTGGCGCTAATGTCGGAGTCGCGTTGGTTCAGCTCGATCAGACGAACCGGATCACGATGCCGAGCGCCGCCGCCGGAACGCAGCAGCGCCGTGTCTATGTTCGCAACATCGGCGCGCAACTGATTGAGCTTCGGGCAGCAGCAGCAGCTGGGAAGATCGAGGGCAAGACCAAGCATGACCTTGCGCCCGGCGCAGCAGTGCTGCTGATCTCCGATGGTGCAGCGAGCTGGCGGCTTGCCAGCGTGGCGGGTTGAGGAGGCAGGCATGGCATCCGACTTCCTCCCGCTTGATCGTCCCGTCCCCAATGGCGGTATCGACAATGTCCGTTTCTTCAATGGCCGCCTGCTCAGCGGCCGCGACATGGCGCGTGAACAGGACGCGCGGCGCAGCGGCGATGCCCTGTCCGGCGCGGCACTCGGAAGTGGCGTCGCTTATGGTCTGGAGGTATTGCGCAGCAATGACGACCTCGCCACCGAAGGGGCCGTCATTACCGTGCGCGCCGGTCTCGCAGTCAATGAAAACGGCGAGTATCTAAACCTGCCCCATGACCAGCGCGTGCAATTGACGCGTATCGATAGCAGCGACTTTTCCCAAGATGGAAGCTGCCTGTTCGGCGAATGTGTAATCCCGGAAAGCAGCAGCTATGTGGCAGGCGAGGGACTATATGTACTGACGATCGCACCAGCCACGCGTGCGGCGGGCCGCGCTCAGGTCAACGGACTGCAGGGCGACAGTCCGGCATGTAATATCGACCGCGACGTGGCGACAACGCGCTTCCGCCTGCTTGAAATCCCCTCTTCGCTTTATGCCGGAATGTCCGCTGCCGATGCTGGTTTCCGCAACCGCATCGCCTATCGCTGCTTTGGCGACGGGGTGCTCGCCGACTGGCCGGTCAAACTCACAGCCCGTTCACGGCGCGACGATGACTTGCTAAACCAGATGGCGGCGCACGGGCTCGATATATCCGAAGTGCCACTGGCGATCATTGCCTTTACCGGGACGCTCGACATCAATTTCATCGATAGCGGCAGCGCGCGGCGTGTTCTGGCGCTGGCCGACGGGCCTTCAATGGCGGGCGCAGCGCTGGCAAGCACGGTTGCCCCGCGCCGGATCAGCGTCGGGCGGGCGATGCTCCAGCAATTCCAGGACCAATTCTCGGAACTGACGAATAATGGCGCCAATCCCGTCGCAGCAAAGGCGGGCGGGCAGTTCCTGCATCTTCCGCCTGCGGGGATATTGCCACGGTTGACGGGCCAGCAGGCGAAAGCCTTTTTCGGCGACATGACGGTTCGCGGCCCAGTGCATATCAACGCTGCCCAAGTCGAACAACTCTTGCGCGATAGCCTGTCCTACCCCGCGATTTCGAGCAGCAGCAGGGAAGTCATCTGGCTCTACGCAGTCGCCGAAAACGCCATCGAAGCGGCCAAACCTGCGACCGACCCGCTCAAGGTTCAGCCCTTCCATATCTTCGCCAGCGGCCATGTCGGTTACCGCGCCGACGCCCGTTTCAACCTGCACCGCTGGAACTACGCCAATTTCGCCCTGGGCGGATAACCCGCACAGACAGAATTCGCCGCAAAGGAACTTGCCATGTCGACCCATCAAACGATCACCGGAGCCGAAATAGGCCTGTTGTCCTATCTGTTCGAAGCGGTGGGCGACCTGTTGACGCCTGCACAACGGCAGGAACTGACCGACCAGCTGACCAGCCTGCGCCCGGCGGGGTTGCGCCGGGGGACCTGATCACCGCCGAATTGTTCAACGCGATGTTGAACAACATCAATGATTTGCTGGCGCGGGTGGCGGTGCTGGAGGGCGTAAGTGCTGAAATAGGCGCGCCCGTCATCACCAGCCTGAACAAAAGTCTCTTCATCGTTGGCGAAGAATTGCGGGTGACCGGAAGCAACTTGCATCCCGAACGGCTGACCCGCATTTTTGTCGGATCGAGCGGCGTCCCGCTCGATAGGCTGAAAGCTGGAAGTAACGGCAACCTGCTGATTTTCGATGTTCCGTCGGATTCGTCGTTGCCCGACGCTGGCGGCACAACGATACTGACGGTCGAAAATCCCGCAGGCTTTGCATCGCAGCAATTTGAGCTTCGTCCGCTCGTACTCAACAATCTGACCGCGAATATTACTCCCAGTTTTGCAAGCGAAGCAGCAGTGGCTGGGACCCCGGCAACGAACGATTTCATCGTGACCTTTAGCCTTAATGCGCAAACTTCGCGCAGCGAGCAGTGGATAATCGAGCCAATCCTGAGCAATCCGCAAAATCACCCGGGATGGACAGCAGCCATGGCCCCCGCCGATGCGCTGATCACTATTCCCGAAAGCCAGCTTACCCCGCACATCCGAACGGTGGCCGTCAATCTGACCAAAGGTGCGAATGGACCGGTCGGCATCTCGTTGCGTGTGCGCAGCCAGAATTTCCCGGCGCATCAGTTCCCCTCTCAAGTGACTCAATTGTCCGCAACGGTCATCACCCCGCCCCCGCCGACCGATATCACGCTGGCGGGGCTAACCCGCGTTGCACCTGCGTCCGGTCAGTTTAGCGCGTCGCTTGCCCAAGGAATTACGATCAACAACGCGCTTTCGGCGACAAGGCAGGTCAATGCACGGATCGCGATCGAAGATTTGCGGAGCCTCGATGGCACCTACTCGATCAACACAGTTACCGTAGCCAATACTACGGCATGGACGGTGACGGCAAACACACCGCGGACGATCAATGCCACCAGCACTGTTCATGACACGCTCGTGACCTTGACCATCCTTTACAACAATAGCGGCGCTGCAACCGTCGAAGCGGATGCGACCACGATTTCGATCATGGTCGGCGGTGCCGGAGCGCTTCCCGACCGTACAATTCAAATCCCGTTGAGAGCCGCACCAGTCAATTAGTTCCCGATAAAAAGGAGGTTTCCATGAAGAAGACAACAAATTCGCTGCGCACGCCGACCATATTGGTTTCGCTATTGGCCGCAACAGCGTTGGTTCCCTTTCATTTGGCCAATGCCGAGACGTTCAACGCCAATGTGAAATTTGCCTTCAAAGTAGCGGGAAGCACACCGATGCTTGATGGCGTTCTCGACAGCGTTTGGACCACTGCGCCGATTGTTCACATGGAAGATGGTGGCACCTATTCGGCAGGAACGATGCGGGGCATGACGACGGCTTCGGATGTATTTTTGCTGTTCGATGTCGAAGACAAAGCTTGCGATCCCAACGGGCCAGGATGCCCGGTTGATCCAAACGAGCGGCGCCTCTTCGACGAATCCGACACGCTCGTTATCGCGTTCAATATAAACAATACACCGTCAGGCTATCGCCGGATCGTCGTCAGCCCGTGCGATCTGACGGGGGCAGCAGTGTGTCCCACCGGTGCGACCAACTCGGGGCAGCAGCCTTTCATCACATATAGCACTGGCGTTATCAACGCTGCGACCGGCGTGGTGGGGTGGACGCAGGTTTCGGACGGGCAGGGTATAATTCCGGGAATTGCCGAGGCCCGGACACGTACGGCAGTAAACACCTATGTAGATTTCGGGCCAGGACCCACTCCCGAACAGGTCGCAACTGCGGGGCGTTGGCAGGTGGAGTTGAGACTGAACCGCAGTGGATTGTTTTTACCCGGCACGGGTTTTTTTGGCTTCTTTGCCGATGCTGTCAGCGTCAGCCAGCACAATGCGCATGCGACACAATATACCTGGCCGTCCGCGCTCCAAGTCGGCTCAACCCCTGACCAGGCGGTGGTAATGGCTGCCGACCAAGGCGTAAATCCGCCGCAATGGGGTATGGTGACGCTCGATGCCACGCAATTGTCGGGCGGTCTGCAAATAACCGGGTTCTATAGCAACCAGACCGATCCCACCAAGATTGCACTCGATGCGCCTAACCAGCTTTTCGCTAATGTAGCGCATTATCCCACGAGTACACCTCCGCCCGGTACGATGCCGGTTAATGCACAGGTGCGGTTCAGGATCGCCAATTTCGGCCTCAACCCTATGGATTATTATTCCTATGGCAATTGGGCGAATTTCCCATCCGGCGGCGTGCCGACTGCACCGAAAACTATAAACACTGGCTCTTATGTCAATTTCAGTACGCCAAACTGGCAGCCCGATCCCGTTGCCAAGTACCCAACGGCAGGTTCGCCGTTAAGCCAGCTCGGCTTTTTCACGGCCAACAAACATCAATGTATCGAGGTGGCAGTACTCGAATCCGGTACAGCGAATGTCATCGCGCCGGTCCGGCAGTTCAATATGGATTTCAAGCAAGTGATGTCGCCTTTCGGAAGCCAGATGTCGATTGCGCCCCGGGCATGGCTTAAGATGACGGCCAACGAGCCTGTCATCCACTTGCGCGAAGTGGTCTTCAACACAGGCAAGGCCCGCAACTGGAAGGCAGAATTTGACGGGGCAGAGCGCATTGCCGCCAACGAGCTGACGCTGAAATTCAACCCGCGTTATGAAACCGTTTTGAAGCATTCGGTGCTGGCGGATCGCGAATTGCGGCTCAACAGGGCCGAGTATCGGCTGTCGCCCAAAACCGCCTATGGCAGGGCACTCAATATTCCAGTCAAGGGTGGCACGGTGATATCGCTATTCGCCGAAGGCGCGACCCGGATTGGTGAGGTGGAGGTACCGGCCACTGGCTTGGTATTGAAGCAAGACCGTCTGATGAGTCGAATGGATACAACTCGATCGGCGATAATGACCAGGGCGTTGGATCTGCCACGCGACCGGCCAATACCGGGTGCGGTAATGGGCTCGTTTGACGGGTTTAAAACCAGCTTTTTGATTGGGGCTACAAGCAGCATCCAAGTGCCGCGCGCCGCGACGCAATTATCGGTTCGCATCGAAAAGGGCGACGATCCCAACATCGTGATCGATGGCGAGGGCTTTAAATTTGGCGTGATTGCGACCCCAGTTACCAGGGAAATGATCAGCATGTTTCCGGCGTTGAGCAACCGGCGAAACCCGGGGCTGGTATTTCTGCCGATAGGCTTCAACTTGCCGACCTACATGGTCCGCGGTGAGTTGCAGACGGGTTATCAGGTGCGAATTGGCAAACGTGTCTATAAATCGGTGATGCCGATGGGGTCTTTCGGGCACATGGTAAATTACGTCGCCGCGCAATGACAGCAATGCCTTCTGCGCCGAATGTTCTCAGCATTTCGCGCGCCCGACTGACAGGGCGCGCGAATGCCGATGACGGACGGCGGTCTTTGGAGGCGGGTCTTTCTCGGGTGACGGTTGCTGACATATTAGGGCAGCACGAGATTCTCGTGATCCCGCATATGAAGGTAGCTACGCCATTGTCGCCAAGGCTGCCAGCATCGCATTTCGCGGCTGGTATTACCGAAGAGCTGAGGCAGATAAGGCGCGAGGCATTGGTCGATCCGGCTCACGGAGTGCCAGAGGGCCGGGCGTTGCGCTTTAGCAGCCATGACCGTTATGCCGCCTGGCTGATCGTGAACTGGTTGCAACCGGCTTCCTTACAGGCACGCGATCTGGTGGTTGAATTGCTTAAAGGCCAAAGCGTGGAGCAATGGCAGCGGCGCAATATCCTGCATGATGGCGTTCGCATTGTCCGGCTTACGCGCGCATTGGCTGTTCAGGGGAAGGCAGTGGCATGGGTCGGGCGCTTGACGCCCGGCGATTGCGCGACGTTGATCCAGTCGCTTGGGCGGGCTTATGGTTTCGACCCCGCACTCTATAAGGTACCCCCTGCAGATTATGTTCGCGCGCCGGTTTCGGCCGCGACCCGGCAGCGGGAAACGCACGCGCCTTTGCCGGTATCTACTCGGACTGTAGTGCGATCCGAACCGGCGCAGCGGTTGAAGTTTCGCCAAGTGGCACAATCGGTCGCCCTGCAATTAACTGAGCCGCTGTCGGAACTTTCGGAGGAGAGGCAAGCGATTGTGTTGGCCGCGCTGGTTTTGGCCGAACAGCCGGGCATAGGCGAGTCTTTGGCATTTGATGGCTGGCACTCGCTGGCGCGGATGACGACCGACCAGCCCGCAGCGCCTGATCGCCGCCGGGTTTCAGAGGCAATGGTTCCAAGTTCGGCCAAAACCGGCGTGGTGCGGCGGGCAGCAACGACGGGCGAAAGCTTGGCCGAGTATCCAAAAACCGAGGGCGATGCCTATACTGCGACCCTGGGGGCACGCCGGGCGCCTGAACGTACGCCGCCTGTTGAACAAGCAAGGGTCGCCGCAGCCAGCGCCGTTTCGACAAACCCGCGTGCGACTGCCGAAAGTGAGGCGGCTCGGTCCGCTGCAATGCCGCAATTCCATACCCGGTTTGGTGGTTTGATGTTCGTTATCAACATACTCCTGGCGTTGGGGCTTTATCCCGATTTTACCGCTCCGCTCGGGCGACGGCTTGTGCCGTCGCCATTCTGGTTGCTCGCCAAGTTGGGTGTGCAAATTTTCGGCCGATCATTCAGGCGGGATCCTTTGTTTCGTTTGCTGAATGATATTGGCCATGGCGGAGTTCTGCCGGACACATGGCAAGTCGATTCCGACTGGTTGGCGGGTTTCCCGAAAAAGGCTGTTTTGCGTCCGGTCTTCGACGGGCAACACATCATTCAAAGCGACGTCAGGGGCTTCATCTATTCCGCCCAAACCGCGAAGCGATATTCGAGAAAGGCTATCGCCAGCCATTCTGTTGGCGGACGCCATGCCGACCGGAAACTTCCCGCCGACCGCGATGATCGTTGGATTGCCTGCCTTGCTGCCTTTATCCGCTTCCGCATCGCGCAGGCAGCGCCGGACCTCGACATTATGGCCCTTCGCATGCCCGCAACAGTCTGTCTGACTGATGACAGCCTAGAAATGCAATTTGCGCTCGCGACACTTCCGCTGGGCATCCGCATGGCAGGTCTGGACCGGAATCCGGGCTGGCTGCCGTCCGAAGGCCGCAGCGTCGCATTCCACTTTAGCTGACGGAGCAAGATCGTGAAATTCGCCAAACCCGTGCGTTCTGCTGCCGACCTGTTCCGCTATGCAATACTCGGCCACGCCGCGCATATCGTGGCGCGCTTGCCAACCGGCACCGCTGCGGTTTTGTGCGACGCGATTCCAGCCATTGATGACTATCGGCGGGTGGCCTCGGAGTTTTGGAAAGGAAGCGAAGCAGCGCAGCCAGCGACATGGCAGCGGGCGATCTCGGCGCTGGTTGGCCAAGGCACTGATTGGCCATTGCAGCGCCTGCGATTGTTCGGGCTATCGGAACTGCACATCAACGTCATGCTCACTATGTTGATGGCCGAGGAGGATTCGTCGCTTGCCCAGTTGGTCGAACCTGATGGAGGGTTTCCATCGATGGGCGGGCTGATTGCGCTGTGGCGGCTGCAGGGGCGCACCGATGATCCGTCTTCGGTAAAGCTGGCCATCGCCGAACTGGTTGATCTTTCGCTTGCCATGCCGATCGATGCAGGCTTGCCGTCCAATGAGCAGCGCTATCGCGTCGTACCGGCGATTGTTGAACTTTTAGGCGGAATGCAACCGCACTTGCCGGGGGTGCGGTTTACACCTGCCGTTAACATCGACGCAGGAAGCAAATGGATTAGCCCCGATAGTTCTGTTCCGCTGCCACAGGCGGTCTCCACGCTAATCGGGCGCGGCGGCAACCCGGTGTTGCTGGTGCGCGGGCACAGCCACAATGGGCGCAAAAGCTATTTGCGCACAGTCGCGAGACACGCCGGAATAGGCATATTAGAAGTTACGGGGGCCGTCGCTGTTGATCCGTCCAAATGGCAATTGGCGGCTACGCTGGCGATGCTGGGCAATGCAATGCTCGTTTGCGAACTTGACCCGGCACCCGGAGAAACCGCGACCCTGCCAGTTCTGGCTCATCCCGCTCCGCCCCTCGCTATTGTCGCGGGGTTGTCCGGCGCAGTGCATTGCTCCGGCGAGACCGCTCCGGCAACTATCCGGATTGGCTTGCCCGATCGAGACGCGCGCACAGCGCTGTGGTGTGCCAGTGGGCTTTCCGCGATTGCCGACGAACTCGCGCCGATGATCCTCCCATCGGGTAACATCTGCCGCAGCGCAAAGGCGGCGGCTCTGCTGGCTTCGCTTGATGGTGACGACCATATCGACGTCGTGCATGTCCGCACAGCCCTGCGCAACCTGCGCGACGCGCGGCTAGATGCACTTGCTACGCGGGTCGATGTTGATCGCGAACCCGACCCGCTTTTTTTGGGGATCGAGGCGGAGGAGGAACTCGACGCTCTGCTGGTCCGCTGCGAACACCGCGAGCAGCTTCGTCTGGAGCAGGGCAATATCGGCGTACGTGCCCTGCTTTCAGGGCCGAGCGGAACAGGCAAGACGCTGGCCGCACGCCATATCGCGCGCAGATTGGGCAAAGACATATTTCGCGTCGACCTGTCGGCGACGGTCAACAAATATATCGGGGAAACCGAAAAGGCGCTGGAACGGCTGCTGTCGGCGGCCGAAGAACTCGATATTTTGCTTCTACTCGACGAAGGCGATGCGCTGATGGCGAAGCGCACCGATGTTGCAAATTCGAACGATCGCTATGCCAATCTTGAAACCAATTTCCTGCTCCAGCGTATCGAACAGTTTAGCGGCATCATCCTGATTACCAGCAATGATGCCGACCGCATCGACGGGGCGTTCACGCGCCGGATGGACGCGGTCATCGATTTTGCCGCGCCTGACGAACTGCGCCGTCAGGACATGCTAAACCGGATGCTGGGCGAGACGACGATCAGTGCAGGCTTGCTGCATGATATTGCCTGCCGTTGCGCATTGACCGGCGGCCAATTGCGCAATGTCGTGCTGCACGCGCGATTGCTCGCGCTCGATGCGGGTGGGCCAATAAGCGATGCACAACTACGCGCCGCTATCGAGCGCGAATATAAAAAGACCAACAGCCCGTGCCCGCTGCGCCGTCCGCTTTCTGCCGTCGGTTGAAATGGTCGCTGCTGCAGGCCCCTTGCGAAAACAAAAGGAAGAAGCCGAGCGTCGGCTGCCCGCCAGCCCGGTCCCGCGGACGGCGCCGAGCAATGCTCGTACTTCCAGTCCGGCGCGCAGCGGTATCCTTTCTGTGGGACCGACGAGTTCTGGTGTTGTCGATGTCACGTCTTCCACCTTCGAACCATCTCAAACCATTGCCGACGAAATCGCCGCAAGCGGCAACAAGGGACCTGATGTACGTGTGATTGCAAAGGGATCACGCAAGAGGGCATTATCAAGGTCAGGCAGGATTCGCGCAAATAGTTCAATTGATCCGAAAGGGATCTATCCGCTTTTGAATCCTGGCGCAAAATCTGGGCGGCATGTATCTGACTTTGCAATAGCCAATTCACGGTAAAAATGGTCTGGCATCTTTCAAGGCCGGCGGAGGTGACAAGAACGACTGGCTGACGGCGCTAAAGAAGGATTCTGACGGCGCTCGGCGGCCTTGGGCTTAAGGTCCAGAACCTGCCTGCGCCCATCAACAAGTTCGAAAACGGAATTCTTGCGCTGGGCGTTTCCGGCCTGAAGGTTGGCGTTGGCGGTTATGTCGATGCAGTGTTCGACTTTCAGCTCGAAAATATGAATGCTCCCCAAATTACCGGGGCAGCGCAAATCGACGTAAAGGGCGCGGCAAAGGGCGAGCTGAAAATCGAGAATAAGGGCGGTCAGCTTAAAGGCTCTGTCTCGCTTGCAACAACCTTCAAATCGTTCAGCGGCGCGGTCACCGTCAGCTATCTGGCCGACGGTACCGTCGATATTTCGGGTAAAGCCGCCTACAGCGCAGACAAGCTATCGGGCGAAATCCAGTTTGTCGCGACTGATGAGGCAACCGCCAACAAATTCACGAAAGACGCCATTGCCGCAGCAGGTGGCAAGGAAAACATCCAGAACGCCGGAGCGCCCGCTCCCGTGCCAGCGGCGAAAGAAGGCCAGAAAAAGCGTGCGCTGGCGGCGACCGGATCACTGAATTTCAACCTGACAAAATGGTTCGCCGGAACCGTGAATGTCGTCGTCGATGGCAAGGGTGCAGTCACCGTTATCGGCAAAATCGCCCCACCGGGCGAAATCACTCTGTTCAAGCAGCGCGACTGGGAAAAGCAACTCGTCAAGTTCGAGGCGAAGGCCTATTACGGCATACCGGTCGTGGGCAATCTGAACCTGTTTGCCAATATCAGCCTTCACGCGATTGCGAAGCTGGGTCCGGCAAAGCTTTATGCCATCGAAATACTCGGCACCTATTCTACCGATCCAGAAGTCCAGAAAAGTGTCCAGATATCGGGATCGATCAATTTTGCCTATGCCGGGCAGAGGCGGGCGTGAAGGCAGGGCGGGGATTGAAATCCTCGACCATGACCCGAAGTTCGGCGTCGGGTTGCAGGCCGATATCGGCGTGAAGGCCTACGCTGACGCGCGGCCCACTATAGGCTACCGCGATCCGGGCGAGTTTTATATCAGTGGCACTCTTGAAATGGTTGCGCAGCCGATGCTCGGGCTGGGCGGAGATTTCTTTATAGAGATAGATACACCTTGGTGGTCGCCCTTGTCCGATGATCGCTGGACTTGGCCGCTGTTCTCAAAAGAATGGCCGCTGACCGATCCCATTGGCCTGAGCGCGACGGTGAAGGATTATGTGCTGGGATCGGGCGCGGTGCCAGAGATTGAATTCAAAAAGCCCGAATTTGATCCGTCCAAATTCATGACCAATATGGTCGATGACAAGCTTCCCAATAAATCAGGGAAGGGCGGCGACGGCAAAGGCGCATTTAAGGAAGACGGATCGGTTAAAAAGCCGGTTATCGAGCCCAAGAAAAACAAGCCAAAGGTGCAACCCGTCACCAAGGGAGGCAAGAAAGGCGGTGGAGCAAATGCTGGCAAATCAGGTAAGCCCGATGCGGATGCGGCTAAGGGTGCGGCGAACAGCAAACATCTGCAATTGGCCGCGAAAAAACTCAACGCGCTGAAAGGCAAAGGCCCGCTTGCGCGCAGCGATCTGGATCAGGAACTGGCCACGATAAAAACGCAGGTCGGCGGGATCAATATTGTCGTGACCGAAAAGGGAACGAAATGGCTGGTGACACCGAAAGCGGGTGGAAAAATCAAGAAAGGGAAGGAGAAGGCGACGGGGGTCGAGCTTGGGAGGAAGGACAACAAGTTGACCGATGGCGAACTGGGTGAAACCATGAAATTTTCCGCTGGCGAGGAAGCGCATCGCATTTGGATCGCGGTCAACGGCAAAAACGCTGAGCTAATGCTTGCTAGTGTTCCCAAAACTCTTTCAGCGCACTTACTGTCATTCACACAAGGGCAAAAATCTAAAGCAGCCTGAAAAAGGCCAAGTGTTATCAGCAGTCGCCAAGGCAATGCCAATAGCAGCTCGAATTGAAGCGAACGTCAAAAAAGAGTTGAACGAAAAAACCGAATCGCAGAAAAGGAACGGTTGGATGCGCAGATCGAAGCGGACGAAAATGCTTGTCCAATCGCCGGTGGCCGAAGCACTATCTAAACTTAAAGCCAACACAGCATCAGCAATTGCCGACATAAGCCTAAAGTTTAGCGATGAGGGCGATCTTCACAACTCTACTTTGAAGTAGTCAAATCAGATTTGATCTAATCGTTGCATCTGCACCCGAAGGTGTAAGGAGCAGAATAAAGCGCAAGCGATCAGCAAAACCTGCTCCGAATGCAACCGAACGCAAGGCTCTTACCGATGCGGATACAACGGTTGGCCTGATAAACATCCTAATTCGACCCGGAGGAAAGTCGGCAGCCAATACAGTTTCGCTGGCTCCGAAACTCAACCCATTGATGGCAACTCTTGCAGGTCCGTTGAAGGCAGGCGGCATGTTCCTGACCGCGCCGCTGACAAATGTAACGTACAAAACGGTGGGGCCCAATCAGGCCAAAAATGTTATCGCCAATCTGCTCAGCCGTGATGCTGGAAATACCACAGGTTCCAAGACGGGATCGTCCGATCCTCCTGGCTGCTAACCGTCGAGAACGGCGGCATCACCAGCCCGTCGAGCTACGTTCGAATGCACTTGCTTTATCATATGCTTCACGGTCCTGGTGTAGCCTGGAATCTGGTGCCTGCGCCACAATCTATCAACGTCGGGGTTGTCCATAGCAAGGTCGAAACTCCGCTTGAAACAGCAGTCAAGGCTGGCGCTACGTTTAACTTCACAGCGGAAGCCCACTACCCCAAATCGGGGCCGCTCATCAATTTTCCTACGGGTGTGACATTTGAATGGACGCCTCGCCGGCGACCGGCTGGTGTTTCATTGCCAAGCGCTCCCGGATTAATCCCAATCACGCCGCCCACTTTGACGGGTGCAGTGGCGTCCTCGGTGATATTCGAACTTCGCACTGCGCGGCTTGCAGGAACGGGAATATGGCTAGATTTTGCACGCGCCATCGTTTTGGCGGATGAAAGCGACCCGTTCTCATCGGCTACAAACTTCAAGAAGCGGGTAGATGACATGTTGCAGGGTCATTATTCGCCTCCAAGGCGCTATCGCGATTATCAGGCCCAGCTTCTGGTCCTACAGAGTGACCTCATGCTCGGTAACAAATCTCTTGCAGGAGCTAATTTGACATGGCCCTAAACGCTCAATCATTTTTTTCGGAGGTGACCAAAACGCACCGACGGCTTGTCGAATTAGGAGCCAACAGCGAATTGGAACTCGGAACGCCTTTGACACAATTAGATTTTGTGTCAGAAGAAGAATATCTAGGACAAAAATTCAAGTGCAAGGATTTTAAATTTGAAGAAAATTTAACGTCAATTTATAAAATACATAGTAATCTAAATTGGAAATGGCAGTTTAATACAAAAGATAGTACGACGCTGTTTGGAATAATACAGTTATTTCCAATTTCAAGCCTTTATGAAATGGATGATGAGCTAGGCTCAAAAAATCCGATTTTTGAAAGATGGAGAACATTTATTTATTGCGGTTCCACATCATCAATAACTATTAGATTCAACAAAAAAAATAATGAAATAGAACTGGGGTGGGATGCTGGGGGCGAAAGATCGGAAATTTTGCCTTTAGCGCTTGGCATCAATGATTTTCTGGACCTCATGTTGGCAAGTTGCGGCGTATCAAATTGGCAAAGTCATTTTACGAAAGAAGCCTTGCAAAGCGAAAACGACGACGATGCGGAGTTTATATACAACCTTCGATTGCTTGAACCGGCTTCCCATCCCTCGATAATCGAGAATGCGTTAACGAGGCTGAAATCGAAATAACATGTTGAGGAAATCCATGCCCTTGATATCGAAGCGGTATTCGTTTCCACATATTTGGTGGGCGTGTCGGTCTTCGAAATTTAGGAGTTCGCGCGGTCGATAGTACGCTAGCCGCTGTTTACCAAGCTTTACTAATTCAGGTTGCAAGCTCATCGTCCCACATTCCATCTCCCGCCACCTAACATGCCTTCTGCCGCGCCCTTGTTGCAAAAACCGAAGGAAGAGGCAAAGCATTGCACGTCACCGATTGGCACGGCAGCGGGCACCCCCGCGACACTTGCGCGCTCCGCCGACCCGGCGCGAAGCACGATTTTGTCCAATACCGCCGCGCAGGCAAAGGGTGCCATTTCCTCCCCCGATGATGCTGCCGAGCGCGAAGCCGACCGCGTTGCCGCGCATGTCGTGTCCATGCCTGAACCATCGGCGAAGGCAGCGGCCCGCGCACCGACCAGCGTCATGCGCAGTCCGTTAATTGTGCAGCGGCGGGCTGCGCCGGCACCCCGTGCGCCCCGCCAGGCAGCGTCGGGTGGGAATGTTATGCAGCAGGTCAAGGCGGCGGCAAGCGGTGGCTTTGCGCTGTCCAGGAAAACCCGCGCCTATCTGGAGCCGCGATTTAAGGCGGATTTCTCAAATGTCCGCCTGCACACCGACGCCAAGGCAAAGGAGCTGTCGAACAAGGTCGGTGCGCGCGCCTTTACATTCGGGCGGCACATATTCTTCAACGAAGGCCAGTATAATCCTGACAGCAAGGCGGGGCTGGAACTGCTGGCGCACGAGCTGACGCATACCATCCAGCAACGCGAAACGATCCAGCGCAAGCCGATGGTGCATCAGCGCGCCGATCCGCATGTGCAGCGAATCTTTGGCGCACTCGGTGATGCGGTTGGCGGGGTAATCGATGCCGCCACAGAATTTGTCGGCGACGTCCTGCAGGTCGTCAAGGATTTCGCCGCCGAACATGCCGATGCCTTGCCGGGCTTCAAAATGCTCTGTCTCGTACTCGGTTACAACCCGATCAATGACGCACCCGTGCCCGGCGGCGGGAGAGCTATCCTTAAGGAACTCAGCACCTTCATTCCGTTCGGCGACAAGGTGTTCGAGGCGCTTAACAACCATGGTATCATCGACAAGGGTGGGGCGTTCATCGATACCCAGATCGCCAATTTCAAGGCGCTGGCCAATGCCATTATCGGTGCCATCAGCAGTTTCTTCGGCTCACTCGGCCCAAGCGATGCGCTTAGGCCTCTTGCCGCATGGAACCGCCTGAAGGCGAGCTTCACACCAGTCTTCGCCAGCATGAAGACCTTCGCCAGCGGATTGATCACGGGCTTCATCGACCTTGTTCGCGAAGTGATCCTGAAGCCGATGGCGCGCTGGGCATCGGCCAACATTCCGCATTGGGACCTGTTGATGGGCGTCCTCGGGGTCAACCCGGTATCGAACGACGGCGAAAGCCCGACGATGCAGCTTATCGGCGCGTTCATGAAGCTGATCGGGCAGGAAGAGGTTTGGGAAAATATCAAGAAAGGCAATGCCATCGGCCGTGCCTGGGCATGGTTCCAGACCGCGATGTCTGGCGCAAAAGCGATGGTTTCCGGCATTCCCGGGCAGGTGATGGCAACGATCCGGTCATTCACCATCATGGACGTCCTCACCGTCGTCGGCGCGGCGGGCAAGATTTTGGGCCTTTTTGCCAGTATCGGCGGGCAGTTCATCTCATGGGCGGGCGGCACGGTTATCGAGCTGCTGAAAATTGTTATCGATGTCGTCGCGCCGGGGGTCATGGTCTATATCCAGCGCGCGGCAGGCGCGTTCCAGACGATCGTGCGCAATCCCATAGGCTTTGTCGGCAATCTTGTGCGTGCGGCGATGCAAGGGTTCCGCCAATTCGCCGCAAATTTCCTCACGCATTTGCAGGCGTCGCTCGTCGGTTGGCTGACGGGTGCGTTGGGCGGCACCGGCGTCTATATTCCACAAGGGCTGAACCTGCGCGAAATCCTGAAGTTCGTGCTGTCGGTGCTTGGCCTGACCTGGGCCAATATCCGCAGCAAGCTGGTGCGTGCAACAAACGAGACCACCGTTGTTGCACTCGAAACCGGTATGGATATCGTGCGCACATTGGTGACCGAAGGCCCGGCGGCGGCGTGGCAGAAAATCCTCGAAACGCTGACGAATTTGAGGCAGATGGCCATCGACGCGATCATGGACTTCGTCAAGCAGCGCGTCGTGCAGGCGGCGGTTACGCGGCTGCTGTCCATGCTCTCACCGGCGGGCGCGTTCATTCAGGCGGTAATCGCGATTTACAACACGATCATGTTCTTCGTCGAACGCCTGCGCCAGATTGCGCAAGTTGCCGCAAGCTTCATCGACGCGATTGCAACAATTGCCTCGGGCAATATCGGGCCAGCCGCGAACCGGGTCGAAACGACGATGGCTGGGCTTTTGACGTTGGTCATTAGCTTCCTCGCGCGGATTGCCGGGTTGGGCCGGGTGGCGGATGCGATAACCGGCCTGATTGCGCGGGTGAGGGCGCCGATTAATACGGCTATAGATCGGGTGGTGGCGTGGATTGTCGCGCAGGCAAGAAGACTTGGGCGGTTTATCTTGCAGGCGGGCGTGCCAGCTGACCCGAATGCGCGGCTCGATCAAGCAAGCCGCGCGGCTATTGCCGCTACCCGTGTGCTCGCAGGGCGGGCAATTACCCAAGGCTTGCTCAACACCGCGCTTGCCGCCATTCGCACAAGATACAGCCTGACCTCGATCCGGCCATATGAACAGGGAGGAAACTGGTGGGTTGAACTGGTTATTAACCCACGACGTCAAACAAATTTGAATCTCTCTGCGGTCGCCCAGGCAGACTTGGGAGCAATCCGCCGGGCGTTCGGTCGGCGGTTGTTTACGCGCGCGGAGCTTGAAGCGGTACTCGGTGCCGCCCGATCCACGGCGTTGTCCAGAATTACGGAAATGCGAGCTGCCGGCATCCTTCATGTCCTGGCATCCGCAACCAGCGATGTTGGCACACAATATAGCTTTGATGCCGCCAAGGCGGGTCAGCGAGAAACCAGTCCAAACAATCGCAGTACTTATGGCTATGCGAATCCCAACAAGCGCTCTGCAGCAGGAATTGCAATCTTAAACAAGGGTTTGCGGGATGATAGCCCGGCACCGATATTGCGGAACGACGCAAATTACCATGAGACCAGCGCTCGGTACGATAGTCACCGTGGACGCCGTAATTTCCGCTTTCCCGTTGCTATACTCGGTCACAATGATCCCGGTGCCTCTGGGCATTGGAACCGAGAAGGGCACCTGCAGTCACGAGATCAAAATCAGGCGTGGAACAGAGATCCCAACAATTATGCTGGACCGGAACATAGGGACGAGTCATCGGCATCGGGTGGTTCAGCCGAGCGATACAATGTGCCGTCAAAAGCGGCAGGGAGTCACGAGAGCTGGTGGTAAATCAATCCGAAAATGGAGCAGGAGGCAACAATGGCTGGTGAAATTAACAAAGCATGGGACGAAGTCGAAGAGGTGTTGAAGGACAAGGCACCCGAGCGATTTGCCGAGTTGGCTCCGGGAGCCGATCCTTCCTCATTGGAAAGCTTTGCTGCCGAAACCAAAATCGGAAAAGGTTCTGAGTTATTGGCATCTTTTGCCCTGCATGATGGCAAATGTGACATTTCGGATTACACATATGTAAATCACCGACATGCCTTGGCAGTGTGGCGGGACATGAACCGTTATAAACATGATGATATTTTCGGAGGACGTCGTCCGGATCAGGGACATGGCGGATTGATAAAAGACGAATGGTGGAACGACGGTTGGATTCCGTTTGCCGAGGACGGCGGTGGAAATTTGCTGTGCGTTGACAACGATCCGGGGCCGAAAGGAGAAGCTGGTCAAATTATCCGTTTCGAAACAGATTTCGGACCGGGGCCGACGGGCATGAAAAGCCTTTCGCAATGGCTTAAGGATTTTGCTTCAAAATTGAAATCCGGTGAACTGCAGGTTGATGACGAAGGTTATATTTCTTAAAATTCAAGCTGCTCCGTCACGTATGCTTGGCACGTTCAACCTATGCGCAGCGGTTAGGCCCGCGGATGCGCGTTCGCATATTCGTCGAGCAACATCGCCGTATCGACCGCCGTGTACACCTGCGTCGATGACAGGCTCGCATGGCCCAATAACTCCTGCAAACTCCGCAAATCTGCGCCGCCTGCCAGCAAATGCGTGGCAAAACTGTGGCGCAGGGCGTGTGGGGTGGTGCGTTCTGACAGGCCTAATCTCCCGCGTGCGCCTTGGACGGCGCGGCGGATGAGCGCGGGGGACAGGGGGCCGCCGCGTGCGCCTTTGAATAAGGGTTCGTCGCGCATTGCGGGGTAGGGAGAAAGCGAGAGATAATCTTCAATTGCCTGCTTAACGCTTTCGATTAGCGGAACAATTCTTGTCTTGTTGCGCTTGCCAGTCACCCGCAATGTTGGGCCGAGCGGCAGGATGTCGCCTTTCAGTCCCGTCGCCTCACTGACGCGCAGGCCGCTGCCATAAAGCAACAGCAACACCGCCCAATCGCGTGCACCGATCCAACCATCGGTGGCGGTTTGCGCGACATCCTCAGCGAGCGCCATAACATCGTCGGGATTGACCGGGCGCGGCAGGCTGCGTTGGACGCGCGGGCCTTTCAGGACCGGCAGGCTCGCGCCTTCGCCCAAAGCAAAGCGGAGGAAATGGCGGATGGCGGACAATTCGCGCGCAGTCGAGCGGTTGGTCAGACCATCTCCGCGCCGGTCGGCGAGGAAGGCGCGCAGGTCTGCATGCGCTGATTTTGGTCAAGGCAACGCGGTCGACCAAACAGCCCCAATGCTGCTCGAGAAAACTGTTCAACCGCTCAGCCGTTGCCTGATAGGCGCGGACGCTGTGCGGCGACATCCGGCGGTTGTCGGTCAGGAAAGCGCTATATTCGGAGAGCAGTGACGTCATTACGTCTTATGCTATCAGGCGGCGGGTTACGCCTCAACTTTTACTATTTCGGGCAAGATCGCGTCGAGCAGCGGCATTCCCTGCGGGGTGACTGTTACCTGGTCGCCATCGCGGTGGATGAGTCCAAGCGCAGCGATACGGTCAACCGCGACCGTGTCTAACAAGGCATCGGCTGCAATGCCGGTCTTCCGGGATAGCCCTTGGAGGCTAATGCCTTCGGCGAGCCGAAGACCCAT
The DNA here is from genome assembly GCA_963814305.1 of uncultured Alphaproteobacteria bacterium. Classification (GTDB taxonomy): domain Bacteria; phylum Pseudomonadota; class Alphaproteobacteria; order Sphingomonadales; family Sphingomonadaceae; genus Sphingorhabdus_B. Next base: position 23,569 of record CAWFCI010000009.1, on the reverse strand, counting down.
CAACAAGGCCTCAGTCGCCCGCGTGGCCGGATCAAGCGCATCCTCGCTGACCAAACCATGCGCATTGCGGTCGATGGCCGATAGGAAATTTTCTGGTTTTTTATGTCGTTGGGTTGCAAAGTTCAGTCTTCGTCCGTGTGCGCCAGGGCCAATGCCGATATAGTCGTCATAGCGCCAATAGCTCAGATTGTGACGGCTTTCGGAACCCGGTTTTGCGTGATTGCTGATTTCGTAAGCGGCGATACCAGCGGCAACGGTCATCGCTTGGGTCAATTCGTACAGCGTGGCCGCCTCATCATTATCGGCAGGCACAAACTGGCCCGTCCGGACCATCGTTTCGAACCGCGTGCCGGGTTCAATTGTGAGTTGGTAAAGCGACATATGGTCGGTGCCGAACGACAGTGCGCGTTCGAGTTCGGCTTCCCATTGCTCCGCCGTCTGGTCGGGGCGGGCGTAGATGAGGTCGATATTGACCCTGCCGAAATGCTGTTGCGCGGTGGCGAGTGCCTTGAGGCTTTCGGCAACCGAATGCGCGCGGCCCAGAAAGGCGAGGGCCGCGTCATCAAGTGATTGTAGACCGAGAGAGACCCGATTTACGCCCGCCGCCGCAAGATCGGCAAAGCGGGCAGATTCGACCGAGGATGGATTTGCCTCCAGCGTGATTTCGATGTGATCGGCGAAGCCCCAATGCTGCTCTGCAGCTTTGATGAGCGCGGCAACAGTCGCGGGCGGCATCAACGAAGGCGTTCCGCCGCCGAAGAATATCGAAGTCAGTGGGCGGCCTTTTGTCAGCGCCGCTTCATGGGCCATATCGGCCAGCAATGCCGCCAGCCATACTTCCTTGGTCGACACTCTCGCGAACATGGCTGTTAAAATCGCAATAGGGGCATTTGGAAACGCAAAAAGGCCAGTGGATGTAAAGGGCGAGCGGCTCGCTCAAAACACCGCCTCGACCAATTTGCGAAACGCATCCGCGCGGTGGCTCATCGCGTGCTTTTCTGCCGGGTCGAGTTCGGCAAAGGTCTGCGTCCGGCCAGCCGGCACAAAAACCGGATCATACCCGAAACCCAGCTTGCCGCGCGGTGGCCACGTCAGGCTGCCTTGCACGCGGCCTTCGAAGACCTCTTCATGCCCGTCGGGCCAGGCGAGTGCGAGCGTGCAGGTGAAATAGGCGCTGCGATCGGTGCTTGGCCCGAGTTCAGCGAGTTTGCCCTCGACCTTGCCCATCGCCATATACCAGTCGCGCCCCGGGCCGCCTTCGAATGGCTGCTTTTCGGCCCAGTCGGCGGTGTAGACACCGGGTGCGTCCCCGAGCGCCGCTACGCAAAGGCCGCTGTCGTCGGCCAATGCCGGCAAGCCGGAGCCTTGAGCCGAGGCGTGCGCCTTCAACAGCGCGTTTTCGGCAAAGGTGGTGCCGGTTTCTTCGGGCTCAGGCAGGCCGAGTTCACCCGCCGACACTGGTTCGATACCAAAGGGTGCCAGCAACGCCCGGATTTCCTTCACCTTGCCTGAGTTGTGGCTGGCAATGACCAGTTTGCCGGGAAGGAGTTTGCGGTGCGCCACGGCTTATTTCACCGCATCGGCCTGCACAGCGAAAATCCGGTCGGTGCCCATGCGTGCCAAGCGAAGCAAACGAAGCAGGGCCTCTTCATCATAGGTCGCGCCTTCGGCCGTCGCCTGCACCTCGGCAATTTTCCCGCCTTCGAGAAGTACGAAATTGGCATCGGCATCGGCACTCGAATCTTCGATCATAATCGAGGTCGAGTACCGGCGTGCCGTTGTAAATGCCGCAAGAAACCGCCGCTACACGCCCACTGATCGGGTCTTCCTTGACCGCACCCGATGCCATCAGGCCATCGACGGCGAGCCGCAATGCGACCCATGCGCCCGAAATTGCCGCAGTCCGCGTGCCGCCATCGGCCTGTAATACATCGCAATCGAGCGTGATCTGATGCTCGCCAAGCTTTTTCATATCGACCACTGCGCGTAAAGAACGTCCGATAAGTCGCTGAATTTCTTGAGTTCTCCCCGATTGTTTGCCCTTGGCGGCTTCCCGTTGACCACGCGTATGAGTCGCACGCGGCAGCATCGAATATTCTGCCGTCACCCAGCCTTCGCCTTTGCCGCGCAGCCACGGCGGCAGGCGGTCTTCGACGCTGGCGGTCACCAGCACGCGGGTGTCGCCAAAGCCGATGAGGCAGCTACCTTCGGCATGTTTGGTGAAGTGGGTTTCAATCGAAATGGCGCGCATTTCGTCTGGCGCACGGCCTGATGGACGCATGAGATTCTCCTGATAATGGGTTGGAGGCCGCCATAGCCGCCCTGACTTGCTTTGCAAGCCTGCTGCGCTACATCAAGGGCGTGAGCCACACCCCGATCAACGAACTGAACGACCGGACCCGCAATATCTTCCGGATGGTGGTGGAAAGCTATCTCGATAGCGGCGCGCCGGTTGGGTCGCGGACCATTTCCAAATTTCCCGGGCTGAACCTCTCGCCCGCCTCGATCCGCAATGTCATGCAGGATCTGGAGGAAGCAGGCTTGCTTGCCGCGCCGCATACAAGCGCGGGGCGGATGCCGACCGAGAGCGGCCTGCAGATTGTTTGTCGATGGCATGATGCAGGCGGCGGAGCCTTCGGCTGCGGAGACGGCGCGCGATTGAATCGCAGATTACCAACGATGGCCCGATAGAGGAAGCGCTGGCGGCGGCAACTTCGGTGCTGTCGGGATTGTCGGCTTGCGCGGGGGTTGTTCTCGTTCCCAAGCGCGATGCGGTGATGAAGGCATTCAGCTTTGCGCGGCTTTCGGCGACGCAGGTGCTGGCGATCATGGTGGGCACCGATAACAGCGTCGAGAACCGCGTGGTCGCTATCGACGCATCGGTAAGCGATAGCGCGCTGGTGGAGGCATCGAATTATATTTCGGCGCGGCTGTCGGGATTGACTTTATCAGAAGCGCTGGCGCGGCTTGATAGCGAAATTCGTGCCGAGAAGGCCGAGCTTGATTTGGCGAGCGAAAAGCTGGTGCGCGATGGGCTCGCAATCTGGTCGCTCGACGCCAATGACCGTCCTGTCCTGATCGTGCGCGGGCAGTCGAACCTGATCGATGAAGCCGCCGCCGCCGACCTCGACCGCGTCCGGCAATTGCTCGACGAACTCGAAAGCAAGGAAGAAATCGCGCGGCTCGTGGACAGCGCCCGCGACGCGCAATCGACGCGAATTTTTATCGGGTCGGAGAATAACCTGTTCTCATTGTCCGGCTCGTCAGTGATCGCCGCGCCCTATCGCGAAGCGGGCGGCAAGGTCGTCGGCGTGGTTGGCGTTATTGGCCCGACGAGGCTCAATTACGCGCGCATCGTGCCGATGGTCGATTTCACCGCGAAGACGCTTTCTCGGTTGATAAAGTAATGGGCCGCTTGATGAAATAAAATTGCTTTCTATATGCGCATGGCAAGATGCAGCGGAACCCGTTGCTGAATTTACAGGTTTGATGGGGCTATGACAGACAAGAAGAACAAGGCTGCCGACACCGCAGTCGAACAGGAACTCGAAGGCGTGCCGGAGCATCTGAAGGAAGATGCCGCAGAAACCGTCAACGCCGCCGATGCCGAAATTGCCGCGCTCGAAGAGGCGCTGGCGAACGCGAAACAGGACGTGCTCTACGCTCAGGCGGAAACACAAAATGTTCGCCGTCGCATGGAAAAAGAAGCGCAGGACGCCAAGGCCTATGCCGCAACCGGCTTCGCCCGCGATGTCCTGTCGGTGTCTGACAATCTGACTCGTGCATTGGAAGCCATCCCTGCCGAAATGCGCGAGAGCGAGGCGATGAAGCCCTTGGTCACTGGTCTTGAGGCCACCGGTCGCGAGCTCGAAAGCGTATTCGCCAAGAACGGCATTACCCGCATCGCCGCGATGGGCTTACCGCTCGACCCGAACCAGCATCAGGCGATGGTTGAGATACCGAGTGCGGATGCCGAGCCGGGGACGATCATTGCCGAGATGCAGGCTGGGTATATGATCAAAGACCGGCTTTTGCGGCCTGCTTTGGTTGGAGTGGCGAAGAAGGCGGAGTAGTTTGTATGGCCGATCAAGCAAGTAACGGTTCTTCCGCACGGCTGGTGGCGTTGCTGATCGATGCTGACAACATATCTCGCACAAAAGTATCTGACATAATTGCTGAATTGTCAAAATATGGCACCACGAACATTCGACGTGCTTATGGCGATTGGTCTAGTCCACAGTTACAAGGCTGGCGCGACAGATTGCAGGAATTCGCCATCCGGCCTGTGCAACAATTTGGCTACACTTCTGGCAAAAATGCGACAGACATAGCTCTAGTTATTGATGCTATGGAATTGATGTATACCCAGAAACTGGCCGCATTTTGATTGCGTCAAGCGATGGCGACTTTACGCCACTGGCAATGCAATTGAAGACGAACGGGCACGATGTCTATGGCTTTGGAGAACGAAAAACACCGTCGCTTTTGCCAACGCTTGCACCAATTTTCTTTATCTTGATTCAATCGGTTCTCTCGCAGCCGAGGATGTCAGTCCAGCAACCATTGGCAATACCGCACCAAGCAAGACGGCGTTGATCGCAAGCTTTCGCAAGATACAAAGCTGGTGACGGTGTTGCGCGGGGCAATAGAAGCATCCATTCGCGAGGATGGATGGGCAGCTATGTCGGCTGTGGGGAGTGCCGTCAAAGACAGGCACCTATCGATCCCCGAAACTACGGTGTCAAAACGTTTACCGCGCTCTATGAAAAGGTTGGTCTTTTCGACGTATTCAAAGCCAAGAACGGCCAGGCTTATGTTGCGGATAAGAAAAACACCGAACGCCTCAAGCAACCAGCTATCTAAGCTGACTTAGCAGGTTGCTTGAGATCGCGGCCTTCTATATCCACCCCATCCCATGACCACAATGGCAATCCCGATGGACCGCCAGTCCCTCTGGCGCGATGAGCTTCGCGCGACCGTCAAGCTTGCCTGGCCGATGATATTGTCGAACCTGTCGATGATGCTGATCGGGGTGACCGATGTCATCCTGTTGGGCTGGCTCGGCCCGAGCGAGTTGGCGGCGGGCGCTATGGGGCATAATCTCGCGATGATTTTCGCGATCTTTTCGATGGGCCTGATCACCGCGACCGCGCCGATGATGGCGTCGGAAAAGGGTCGCATGGCGCATTCGGTGCGCGATATCAGGCGGACGTTCCGGCAAGGGCTTTGGACCTCGGTCGCGGTCATGATCCCGGTGTGGATTATTCTCTGGAACACCGAAAGCATCCTGCTGCTGTCGGGCCAACAGCCCGGCATATCCGCCGATGCCGCTATTTTCGCGCGCTTCTATATGTGGTCGATCCTGCCTTTCATCGGCTTTCTCGTGCTGCGCAATTTCGTTGCTGCATTGGAAAAGCCGATCTGGGCGACGGTCGTTGCGATTGGCGCTGTGGCCCTGAATGCCATCGTCAATTACGGGCTGATCCTGGGTAATTACGGCCTTCCACAGCTGGGTCTTATGGGCGCGGGTATTGGCAGCACCATCACCAATTGCTTCGAATTCGGCGTCATGGCGGCCATTGTCACCTGTCATCCGAAATTCCGTCGTTACCACTTGTTCGGCCGGTTCTGGCGGCCCGACTGGGCGCGGTTTCGCGAGATTTGGCGGCTCGGTCTGCCAATCGGTGTGACGATGGCATTCGAGGGCGGGGTGTTTGCGGTCGCGATATTGCTGATGGGCCTCATCAACGAGGCCTCGGTTGCGGCGCACGCCATTGCGCTACAAATCGCCTCGCTCACCTTCATGGTGCCGATGGGGTTGGGGCAGGCGGCAACCGTTCGCGTGGGGCTGGCCTTCGGGCGGCGCGATCAATGCTGGCATTACCCGTGCCGGTTGGACGGGTTTCGTTTTGGGAACCGGCTTTATGGCGCTGATGGCGCTACTCATCTACCTCTTCCCCGAAGCGCTGATCGGCATATTTGTGACGCCGGTCGATGCAGCAACGACGCAGGTTTTCAATCTCGCGGTCAGCTTCCTGATGGTTGCGGCGATATTCCAGATTGTCGACGGCGCGCAGGTGGTGGGCGCAGGCATGTTGCGCGGGCTGCACGACACCAAAGTGCCGATGTTCTTTGCTGCGTTTGGTTACTGGGTGGTCGGCATCGGCGTGGGTGCGTGGCTGGCGTTTCGGCAGGGCTGGGAGGGCGTCGGCGTGTGGACGGGCCTTGCGACGGGCCTTGCCATCGTTTCGGTGCTGATGCTCATCCGTTGGTCGATGCGCGAACGGCTGGGACTGTTGCCCCAGCCGTAAGCAATTCTAATTAGGGACAGTCCCTAATTAGATTGTCTGCGCCCGGTTTTCGTCGCGGTGCTTTTTGAGATATTTCATGAACGGCGTGCCGCCGGTGCCGACGTCGGTGTCGTTGCCGGCATCCTTGGGGGCCTGCTTGTTGATATAGCTTGCCGCATATTCGAGATGGCGGCTGCGGAAGCGGGCGACCTGTTCGACGCAGGCGTTAAATGCGTCCTTAAGTCCGCTGTTCTGCGTCCGGGCAAAATCGCGCAGGCCGCTTTGTCGCTTTCAGGGCATCGATAAACGCGCGGTGCTGCGGCGGGCGATAGGCGTGAAGCTCGTCGAGAAACTCGCGCAGCGGATCGCTTTCATGCACCACCTGAAACAGCGCATCCATTGCCGGGACAATCGAACTCTGCGATCCGGTCTGCCCGCGATATGCCTGTGGCTTGCCCGCAAACCGTTCGACGCCTTCATAGATCAGGCCGTCCGGCATTGCCGGGTTGTTCTTCCAGCCGTGGATGTAGGGGCGGACGCGATTGAAATAGATATAAGGATCGCAACGCTCTGGCATGCGGTCGAAATGTGCGTTCATCGCATCCCAGACGGTGTTCATTTCGATGAGCAAGCCGTTCGACTTCGGTTGCATCCGGCGCGTTGCTCGCCTCAACCAGCTCGGTCGCCAGTTCTAGCGCGCGCCCTGCGGTCGCTTCGATCGCGACGTGGACCAGCACGAACCAGTTCTCGTCCTGCCCGCCGAAGAAATTCTGGTACATGCCGATATTGTCGAGGGTGATCCCGCCCGATTTGTCGAGCCGGTACCAGTTGTCGAGCACATAGCCCGAATAAGGGAGCAACGGCGGCAGGCCGAGATGGTCGCCGATGGCAACGATCGGGATGGCAAGGTTTGCGGGCAGCGTCGTCGGCGCATCGGCCTCGCCCCAGACATAGGCCTGCACAAGGAAGCTGTAATGCACCATCGCGGTGCGTACCTGCGCGTCGGTCGCTTGGCCGAGGAAACCTGCCATATCGGGATGACCGACCTGGCGCAGCCAATGCCGCGCTGCGGCCCGTGGTCATTATGTCGGAAAGCTGCGCTGCGGCATCAAGCATTTCGTCGAAGCCTTCGGGCAGTTCGATAGCATCGATTTCATAGGATGACAGATAGCCGCGCTCTGCGGACAGGCCAAAATCTTCTAGTTTCATGGGATTGCTCATTGGCGAGGCGCGGGTTGGGCCGCCTCTGGCGATTTGGTATCAAATGAAATCGGTTTGAGCAAGCACAGCAGAATCAAAACGGCAATATTCCATCATATTGCGACAGCGGCGGCGCGCCGGGACCTTCGCACCGTTGCGCAACAGGAAGACATGTTTGACGATTTCTGCCTGCTGCTCGATGCCATATTGGTGCAGCTTCCAGCCGGGTTTAAGGCTGTACTCATAACGGCAAAAGGGGTGGCGTTTGAGCGGCAGGAATATGCCTTGCTGATGCTGCCAGACATGGACAAGCTCGTGGATGAACAGCCCCTGCTGTTCCAGCCCGCTGTCGCAAAAATCGTCGCAAAACAGGTTGTTTTTGGGGTGAAACCACAGATGCCCATCAGGAGCCATCGTCACGCGACGCGGCTGGAACCACCACCAGCGACGGTTATGGATGCGGATGCTGTGATAGTCGAGCGCACCGCCGAATACCGATTCCGCCAACGCGCGTTCGCGCACCGTCAGCGGCCGTCCTGATGGGTGGGGACCAAACATCGTTAGCAAAACCCCAATTCGTCATCCTGAACTTGTTTCAGGATAACGCACCACGGTCGCTTGGTATCCTGAAACAAGTTCAGGATGACGAGGAGTTTGGAAATTGTCATGCCTTAGCCGTCGAGCGCCTTCTTTTCGTCCGGGTCGGTTCCGTCGATTTCCTGCACCCGCGCCTCGACGAGTATGCGCTGGTTGTTGGAAAACAGGAATTCGACCTCGATTTCACCCAGACGGCGCGGGATGAGGTTCACGCCCCACACCATCACATGCTTGCCGCCCTTTTTGAATTCGACCTTTTCCCCTGACGGAATGAAAACGCGGGTCATCGGTTTCATCGTCACCGCGCCGGTTTTCGGGTCGACGCCAACGTCATGCATTTCGGTGCGGATGGCGGAAGGCGAACTGACGCGCAGCAGGTGAACATCCGCTGGTCCGCCATAGACGTTGAAATGCATCGACGACGGATTGCTGTCGACGGGCGACAGGTCAGCACCGCTTCCTTGACCTTCAACTGCGGCGTCGGCCCGCATGAGCCGAACAGCAGAGCCATAGCAGCAGCGCCAAGCAGCAAATATCCTTCGGTTCATTTCCATCCTCGTTCTCGCCCTTCATGAAATTGTCCAAAAGCGGGGCAGGTGCGTCACTTTTTGCCTATCTAGGGTTGCCCAAGCCTTGTGCCAAGCGATTTGGCACCTATATCGCCGCTACAACGTCGCCTCCCGGGGCACGCCGGTGCCTGATAGGGCCGGTTCGGGTCGTGACATGTTTTTAAGTTCAATATCAGAATTTCGGGGTAAGTTTTTATGGCTAAAGTTATCGGTATCGACTTGGGCACGACGAACAGCTGCGTCGCAGTAATGGACGGCGGCAAGCCCAAGGTCATTGAAAATGCGGAAGGCGCGCGCACGACGCCGTCGATTGTTGCCTTTGCCAAGGATGGTGAGCGCCTGATCGGGCAGCCCGCCAAGCGGCAGGCAGTGACCAATCCGGAAAGCACGGTTTTTGCGGTCAAGCGCCTCATCGGCCGCCGCTTCGACGATCCGATTACCAAGAAAGATACCGAGCTTGTTCCTTACAGCATCGTCAAGGGCAAGAATGGCGACGCATGGGTCAAGGCCGGTGGCGAAGATTATTCGCCATCGCAGATTTCGGCGTTCATCCTGCAGAAGATGAAGGAAACGGCGGAAGCCTATCTCGGCGAAACCGTTACGCAAGCAGTCATCACCGTTCCGGCCTATTTCAACGACGCCCAGCGTCAGGCGACCAAGGACGCGGGCCAGATTGCCGGTCTTGAAGTCTTGCGCATCATCAACGAGCCAACCGCTGCGGCGCTCGCCTACGGCATGGACAAGGACGAGAACAAGACCATCGCGGTCTATGACCTTGGCGGCGGTACGTTCGATATCTCGATCCTCGAAGTCGGCGACGGCGTATTCGAAGTGAAGTCGACCAATGGCGACACCTTCCTTGGCGGTGAAGATTTCGACAGTAAGCTTGTCGAATATCTCGCAGCCGATTTCCAGAAGGCCGAAGGTATCGACCTCACCAAGGACAAGCTGGCTCTCCAGCGTCTCAAGGAAGCTGGCGAAAAGGCAAAGATCGAATTGTCTTCGACGCAGACGACCGAGGTCAACCTGCCGTTCATCACCGCTGACCAGAATGGTCCGAAGCATTTGGTGAAAACCATCACGCGTGCCGACCTTGAAAAGCTGGTCGATGATTTGATCAAGCGCACGCTGGAGCCTTGCAAAAAGGCACTCGCCGATGCGGGCCTGAAGGCTGACGCTATCGACGAAGTCGTAATGGTCGGCGGTATGACCCGGATGCCTAAGGTGCGCGAAGTCGTGAAGAGCTTCTTTGGCAAGGAACCGCACACTGGCGTGAACCCTGACGAAGTCGTTGCTATGGGCGCTGCCATTCAGGCAGGCGTGTTGCAAGGCGACGTCAAGGACGTGTTGCTGCTCGACGTAACCCCGCTATCGCTGGGTATCGAGACGCTGGGCGGCGTGTTTACGCGCATGATCGACCGCAACACGACGATCCCGACCAAGAAGAGCCAGGTCTATTCGACCGCAGAAGACAACCAGAACGCAGTGACGATCCGCGTCTTCCAGGGCGAGCGCGAAATGGCCGCCGACAACAAGCTGCTCGGCAATTTCGATCTTGTCGGTATTCCGCCAGCACCGCGCGGCGTGCCGCAGGTCGAAGTGACCTTCGACATCGACGCCAACGGCCTTGTCAGCGTGACCGCAAAGGACAAGGGCACCGGCAAGGAGCAGCAGATCAAGATTCAGGCTTCGGGTGGTTTGTCCGATGCTGACATCGATCAGATGGTCCGTGACGCCGAAGCCTTTGCCGAGGAAGACAAGAAGCGCCGCGAGGCAGCTGAAGCCAAGAACAATGCCGAAAGCCTTGTCCACACAACCGAGAAGCAGTTGTCTGAGCATGGCGACAAGATCGACGCCGCGCTGAAGGGTGAGATCGAGGCCGCTGTTGCTGAAACCAAAACCGCTATCGAAGGCGGTGAGCCTGAAGCGATGAAGGAAAAGGCAACCGCCTTGGCCCAGATCGCGATGAAGCTTGGCGAAGCGATCTACAAGGAAGAGCAGGCAGCTGGGGCTTCTGGTGAAGCTGCAGCCGAGGACGCTCCCGCCGACGAAAATGTCGTCGATGCCGAGTTTTCGGAAGTAGACGAAGACAAGAAAGACTAATGTTGAAAGTTCTCGGCCGTCGCCTACCGAAACGCAGCGACGGTCGGGGAACGAGGGGTTAGTCGGTCATGAGTTCTTGACGCTGATTATTATGAATTGCTTGAGGTTGAGCGGACGGCGGATGAAAAAACGCTGAAGACTTCGTATCGCCGGATCGCGATGGAATGCCATCCCGACCGCAATCCCGGCTGCGAAAAATCCGAGGAACGGTTCAAGGCGATTTCAGAAGCCTATGACGTCCTCAAAGACCCGCAAAAGCGGGCTGCATATGACCGGTTCGGCAAGGCAGCGTTCCAGAATGGAGGAGCGGGTGGCGGCGGTGGCGGCGATCCGTTCGGCGGTTTTTCCGACATATTCGAGAGCTTTTTTGGCGAAGGTTTGGGTGGACGGCAACGTGGTCCGGCACGTGGCGCGGACCTGCGCTACGACCTCGAGATCTCATTGGACGAAGCATTCCACGGCAAGGACGCCGAAATCACCATCGATGTCGCCACCGCCTGCGGGACGTGCGAAGGCTCGGGCGCAACGCCGGGCTCGGGCAAGCGCCGCTGCAATTTGTGCGCAGGGCACGGCAAAGTGCGCGCGCAGCAGGGTTTTTTTGTGGTAGAACGGAGCTGCCCGACCTGCCACGGACGCGGCGAGGTTATCGAAGACCCGTGCAAGGTCTGCGGCGGTGAAGGCCGTGTTGACGAACGCAAGACCATCTCGGTCAACGTGCCCCCAGGTGTCGACGAAGGCACACGCATTCGCGTGGCAGGCAAGGGCGAGGCTGGACCATATGGCGCAGCAGCAGGCGATCTATATATTTTCATTCACTTGTCGCGGCACAAAGTGTTCGAACGCGACGGAACCACATTGTTCTGCCGTGCACCGGTGAGCTTCACAACTGCGGCATTGGGCGGCGAAATCCGCATTCCGGGCCTTGATGGCGCAGAGCATATCATCGTGGTCCCCGAAGGCATCCAGTCAGGCAAACAATTACGCCAGCGCGGTGCTGGGATGCCCGTCCTGCAAGGCCGGGGACGCGGTGATATGGTCATCCAGATCGATGTTGAAACGCCATCGCGACTGTCGGCGCGGCAAAAGGAACTCCTGCGTGAATTCCGCGAAACCGAAACCGGCGAGGAATGCCCTCAATCGACGGGCTTTTTCGACAAGCTCAAAGGCATCTGGGACGGCATTACCGACTGATCGTCAATCCCACGTAAAATCTGAACCCGGTGCCAAGACTCCAAGCTCTTCTAATGCTACGATAAAGCCGGAGGAGCGAGTCGATGGTGGGCAGGGAATTCGGCAAGCGTGACTTTTTGAAGTGGGCTGGAGGCGCAACCGTAGCGCTGGGCATGGCGCAACGCGGCATTGCCCAGGACACAAAAATCCTCGGCCTCGAATTGCCGCGCGAAATCGCCGACCTCATCCCGCGCAAGCCCATGGGCTATTTGCGCATGGCCGATTCGGTCATCAACCTGGAGCGTGAGGCCGACCGCAAAGGTCTCCCTGAATCCCCGCTGGCGCTGGGCAAGGGTAAATCGCTCGCCGATTTTGCCGATTCGCTATACCAGATGGCGATGCCGCGGCTGGTGGCATTGATCGACCGGTCCGAATCCACCGACCCGGGTTTTGCCGACAAGGCGGGCGAGCTGCTTGCCGAGCTTCACGGCAACCAATATGAATTGCCCGAAGCACTACGGATGCTGCCTTTAGGATTTAGTGCGCCTTCGCCAAAGGGCATTCGCTTTCTGGTTCAGGACGAAAGCGTTCAACCCACAATCATATTTCAGCCAGGTGCGCCAGCCGTGCCCGAAGCGGCGCTGCCGGAAGCGAAAATTGCTGTGTCTCCGCCGGATGACGAACGAGAATGTTCCGCTCAAAAAATCGCGCGATTATGCCAGCCTGAAATCCGAATATGGCCGCAAGTTCCGAACGCTCGCGCTTCGCCCGCAATATGCCGAAACAGCCGGCTGGCATCTCGAGATGATGCGCAAATCGCGAGAGCGTTATACGCGGGTTGCAAAAGCCACCGGAGTTCCGTGGCATTTCATTGCGGCGACCCATGCATTAGAGGCTAGTTTCAACTTCCGCGCGCATCTGCACAATGGCGATTTCCCGTTGACCGCGCGCACGCGGCAGGTTCCGGCTGGGCGACCGAGCCAGTGGTTGCCGCCGTCCGATTGGGAATCGAGTGCCAAGGATGCGCTGCGGCTCTTGGGCTTTACCGGACAGACCGACTGGAGCCTCGAACGCACACTGTACCGCCTGGAAGCCTATAACGGCCTTGGCTATCGAGGGCTTGGCGTTCCGACGCCTTATCTGTGGAGTTTCTCCAACCATTATGATCGCGGCAAATTCGTCGCCGATGGCAAATTTAGCGCCACTGCCAAGTCGCAACAATGCGGCGCAGCGGTGATGCTGAAATTACTCACCGAAGCAGGCGAGATCGAGTGGCCGACCACCTGAATTGGGGTAGCGTTGCCGCCGATTGGTGATAGTCTGGCCGCAATCAAGTCTGGAGAGCGACCCCATGAAAACTGCCATCTCAGCAATCGCCTTATCCCTTTGCATCGCCGCGCCAGCTTTGGCGCAACAGGATTTTAGCAAAATAGAGATCAAGGCCGAACAACTCGCCCCCGGCGTCGCGGTGCTGTTCGGTGCGGGCGGTAACATCGGTGTATCCTATGGCGAAGACGGGACAACGCTAATTGATGATCAATACGCCCCGATGACCGCGAAAATCCAGGCGGCGGTGACCTCGCTTGGTGCAAAACCGGTGAAATTTCTGGTCAACACCCACTGGCACGGCGACCATAGCGGCGGGAATGAAAATCTCGGCAAAGCAGGCGCGATCATCATGGCGCATGACAATGTCCGCGTGCGTTTGGCTGCAGGCGCTGTCTCAGGCGCAGGCACGCCCGGCGCGCGGACCATTCCGGCGGCACCGCCTGCTGCACTACCCGTCATCACTTATGCCGATGGTTTAAAGCTGCATCTGAACGGTGAAGAAGTCCGTGTCATCCATATGCCAGCCGCGCACACCGATGGCGATTCGATCATCCACTGGACCAAATCAAACGTGATCCACATGGGCGACTTGTTCATGCTGCAGATCAGTTTCCCCTATGTCGACAGGGAAAGCGGCGGTGATGTCCGGGGATTTGTTGCGGCGGCGGACAAGGTGCTGGCAATCGCCAATGACCAGACCAAGATCATCCCCGGCCATGGCGCAATCGCTACCAGGGCCGACCTGCAAAACCACCGCAACATGATTGCAACCGTCATTGCCAAGGTCGAGGCAGGCATCAAGGCGGGGCAGACGCTCGATCAGATAAAGGCTTCCAATCCGACGGATGGCTTTGGCGTGAATCCGAAAGGTTTCATCAGCGCCGACCGCTTTGTCGAGACGGTTTACACTCAACTCAAGTAACGCCGATTGCCTCAATTTCGCGCACGAAGGCTGCTCGATCAGCGGCTTGACTCGCTTGAGGCGAGGCTCTTCCTGATCGAGGATCGCGTGGAACGCGAGGCGCTTGTAGCCAAGGCGGTCTTCTTTGCCCATTTCGTGGCCGACGGGCAGCGATGAGGCCAATATGTCGATCAGTCGGTCCACCCCGTGCAGCCGCCCCCAAAGATAGTCGTTCTCGCGGTACGAACGGCTGAAAAACGCGCCGAAATTATTGAATTCGATGCCCTTCAGCGTTGCTGCTGCGCCGCCCTTACGGATCGTTGGCGCGTCGTCGGGCGAGATTCGGTCGACCTTTACGGGATCGAACTCGTCGAAACCTTCGTCCTGCAACAATGGCAGGGTCGCGATGTCGTAGAGCGCGTAACCCAGATAGCCGAGCATCATCGTCCGGCGGGCTTCGGCTGGTAGGTCGAGCATCGCTTCGCACAAGGAATGGTCAGTGTGCGTGTCGAGGTGGACGAGATCGCGTTGCGCCGAGAGAAAGTCGATAATCCCTGCCGGATTGGCGACTCCTTCCTGCACCGCGACGGCAAAATCGACCCCCAGATGCTCGGCGGTTTCAAGGTCGAGGAAGCGCGCGAGGCTGACGTAAATTGCGTCGCGCATGATGGCGACCGCCTCGGCGGGCGCGTCGCTGATATTCTCCACTTCCTCGGCGAGATGCCGTGCCATGAAACGCAACCGCCGGATGCGAAAGCGCAAATCATGGTGGCGGAAGAAATCGACGCTTTCGGGCGATGCGCCCTTGCCGCCCGCTTTCGCAACATGATCGAGGCCGCGCGACCGCATCTGGGTCCAAATCGCAGCGCGCAGGTCGTGAAAATGCTCGGGACTGCCCTCGGGCCAAGCTCGCCGCGCAGTTGCAACAATGTCATCGACCGCGCCCGCCAGCTTCAGATGGCCGTAAGCCTGATATGAAAACCCGGCCGCCAATATCGCCTTTTCCTGTGCCGATTGCCGCCATTTTTGCATCCGCGCAGGGGTCGGCTGACTCAGAAACCAGGTTTTGCCCAGCATGCCCTCGACGGTCTCCTCGACTTCGGAGCGAAGCGAGTTCGATCACATGCCGCATCCGTTTGATGCGATCTGATCGTCCGGTGATCTTCTCAAGACTGTCGCGGATAGGCTGTTCGCGCGGAATGTTTGAGGTCGCGCCGAAGATGGTGGCGAAGAACGCATGGCGGCTTTTTGGGTCCGCTCTCCGCGCTCTTCCGGCCAAAGCGGAAACTGGGTCGCCCGGGTTTGGGGTCGATGTAGACGAAACGCCGGTCGACCTCGCGCCGCGCGGGACGATTGCGCAGCGCGCCTATCGCCTGATTGAACGGCGCGTTGGCGAGCACCGATCCGTCGATCAGCATCGTGTCTTCGGCCACACCTGCGGCGAATTGTTGCGGCAATATCCGTTTGAGAAACGCCTCGCGGCCCGTCCACTCGACATGGTTGGCGTTCAGTAGCCTGTCGAGTTCGCGCGCAGAAAAAGGCGGGAACGCTCCGGGGAAACTGGCAGTCGCGCGCGCCGCGAAGATCAGTTCGGGAATGGCCGCAAGGTCGCTTCGCCCGCGCGTCGAAAATTCAATGGTCAGCCGGTGCTCGGCTTCGGTCACCAGCGGCGGGCTGTTCAGCCGCAGCATCTGGTCGTGGCCATGGAAATCGGTGACGGTAACAAAAAGATCGAGCGGCTGGTTCGCGGGTAGCAGTTTCGGTCCCGCCGAGCTTGCCGCCATCGCGTCCAGTGCATCGAGCAACAGCTTTGAAAACACCCGTCCCCCGAACGGCGGCGCGAACCAGCGGGCGCGGACGAAGCGCGAAAGCTTGTGCGCGACCTCTTCGCGCGCTTCTTTCGATACAGTCGCATCGATCATCCCGCCGCGCCGCCGCAAGATCATCCATGCAATCGGCGTCGCCCAGAATTTGGTGAAGCGCGACAATGGCCGCGCATCGGGGTCGAGCAACGTATCGACATCGGCATTTTCCAGCCACATATCGGTCAGCGGCTCAAGCGACTGCCCGGTGACGATGGCTTGGCTCAAGAAAATCCCGTTAATTCCGCCGGCGCTTGAGCCCGCGATGATATCGGCCAGAACACGCAGTTTGACGCCGCTCTTCGCCTCCATATCGGCAATGATATCGCGGTAAATCGCCTCGCTGCCAGCGCCCGGCGGTGTGCCGTCATGAAAAGCCCGGCTTGCGCGGAGCAGATGCCAAATCTCGCGCGTAACGCCGTGCATATAAACAGCCAGACTGACCCCGCCATAGCAGATCAACGCCAGCCTGAGTTCCTTTTCCCGCATGGGGTCAGGCTTATCGGGGATTGGAGCGGTTGGGAAGGGGAGGGTTGTCCGGAACTGGAGGGGAACCCCCTCTCCCCTTCAGGGGAGAGGAGCGAGACTTACGAGCTTGCTCGTTAGTCGCAGCGGAGAGGGGGTTGCCCTAGCCGACAGCGCGTTGCCCCTCTCCAACTTCGCCTAATTCGCTTCGCGCATAAGGCTCCGTATCCTCTCCCCTGAAGGAGAGAGGGGAACGCAAAAAACCGCCCCAATTTCCAATCGACCGCAACACCCAAAAACCCCCAGAAAACCGAACAAGTTCACAGTGAATTCGACCAAATTTTGTAGGAAAGAAATCCAACAAGATTCCGCGAAAGGTCACACTAAAGTCTCACCTAAAACGCTGTTCCGGTGAACCCGGATTACCTCACTTTTGCTTTAGCTGATTATGTGCCCCTACAGCCATCGCCTGTCCTGAGCCTGTCGAAGGGGGCGGTTAGCGATGTTGGGACAGAGGCTGACAGAGCAAATCCTACATTGCAATCATAGTCTGGCATTGAAGTTGAATGGTATGTCGATCCTGGAGTTTTCAATCGGTCGCCTCATCCAGCCCA
Source organism: uncultured Alphaproteobacteria bacterium (assembly GCA_963814305.1). Classification (GTDB taxonomy): domain Bacteria; phylum Pseudomonadota; class Alphaproteobacteria; order Sphingomonadales; family Sphingomonadaceae; genus Sphingorhabdus_B. The sequence continues at coordinate 6,469 of CAWFCI010000009.1, read as the reverse complement.
TTTGACTCCCCGCATATTTGGCCGCATCGATTGGATCGTCGGCCAGCCTATCGCTGGTCGAAAATGGAGGGCAGCGATGACTGATACAGCGGCGGGCAGCAAATTGGGCAAATGGTTGATGACTGTTGGAATAGGCATTTTTACTGTCATCCCGCCGATTGTCGATATTTTGACGCCGACGCATATCTTCAATCCCGATTGGGTTCCTCATGCGCGTTTTCACACCATGTGGGCGATCATTTCGGCTTCGTCTGTTGGAGCGTTGGCGTTGTGGTTTCTTTGGCGCGGCTCTGCGCAACAGTCGGTCCGCACGCATATTGCCGGGGCGATCGGTGCTTGTGTCCTCGGTTCCTTCATGCTCGCAACAGCGACGATGTCACTTTACGGCGGCTCGCTAAGCGATGTTAAAGATTTACGTTCAAGCGTCGGAGGAATTGACGCCAGCCTGAATCTCGTCACCTTTGGCGTGGCGCTTATGCTGATCCTTGTTGGCTGGCGAATTGCGGCGGCACGTCCCGGCGGTAATTGACGCATATCGGCTGACAAACCTCGCAGACCCGCCATTTTTGCTTGAACGTCTGCCCGAACTCACATCGCGCAAATCGCCTTGAGTTCTCTAAATGTTCTGATATGTCGTGACATATGGCAAAAGCAAAGCGCAGATATGTGTGTCAGGCTTGCGGTTCCGAGGCGAACCGGTGGCAGGGGCAGTGTGATGATTGCGGGGAGTGGAATACGCTGGCCGAGGAGGCGAGCGCGACCGTGTTCGAAATGAAGCATCATCTGCGCTCGGGCGGGCGTGAGGTCGTGCTGCATGGGCTGGATAGCGAGATTCGCCTGCCTGATCGCGCTTCGACCGGAATCGCGGAGTTTGATCGCGCTTTGGGCGGCGGGCTTGTGGCAGGGTCGGCGACTTTGCTGGGCGGCGACCCGGGGATCGGGAAATCGACTTTGCTGTTACAGGCGGCGGCCAATCTGGCGCGGCGTGGGTTGAGCGTTGCTTATATATCGGGTGAGGAAGCGGTCGATCAGGTGCGGTTGCGTGCGCGGCGGCTGGGGCTGGGCGATGCGCCGGTGCAGTTGGCGGCGGCGACTTCGGTGCGCGATATTTTGACCACTTTAGGCGGGGCTAAACCGCCCGCGTTACTGGTGATCGAACTCGATCCAGACGATGCACAGCGACCTGATCGAAGGCGCACCGGGGACGGTGAGTCAGGTGCGCGCGTCGGCGCAGGAGCTGATCCGCTATGCCAAGGAACGCGGCACCGCGTTGATGCTGGTCGGGCATGTCACCAAGGACGGGACAATCGCGGGGCCGCGTGTGCTGGAGCATATGGTCGATACCGTGCTGGCGTTTGAAGGCGAGCGAAGCCATCAATATCGCATCCTGCGCGCATCGAAAAACCGCTTCGGCGGGACCGACGAAATCGGCGTGTTCGCGATGGCCGAGGAAGGTTTGACCGAAGTTGGCAATCCGTCGGCGCTGTTCCTAACCGACCGCGCCGAGCAGGTCACTGGCGCGACGGTGTTTCCGGCGCTCGAAGGAACAAGGCCGGTGCTTGTCGAGATCCAGGCGCTCGTGGTCCGGTTATCGAGTGGAGCTACGCCGAGGCGCGCGGTGGTCGGATGGGATAGCGGGCGGCTGGCGATGATCTTGGCGGTGTTAGAGGCGCGTTGTGGCCTCTCGTTCTCCACTGCAGAAGTCTATCTCAACATTGCGGGCGGCTATCGCATTTCCGACCCCGCCGCCGATCTCGCGGTCGCGGCGGCGTTGGTGTCGGCGCTGGCAGAGCGGCCATTGCCATCCGACGCGGTGCTGTTCGGAGAAGTTGCGCTCTCGGGCGAAATCCGCCCGGTCGCGCATGGCGGCTTGCGGCTGAAAGAATCGGCGAAGCTTGGCTTCAACCGCGCGCTGGTGCCGCCGTCGGTGAAGGGGCAGGCCGGAATTTCCACGCAAGAATTCCGCACCCTTGCCAATCTTGTTGACCATATGCTGGGGCGGTAGATTTCGGAAGGGCTACGGTAGGGGACTGTCCCAAGCGAAGCGCAGTGGACTGTCCCCGAGAGGTCAGGGGCCACTTTTGGTTACAGTCCACGGCGCTGCGCTTGGGACAGTCCCCAAAAGTTCAGGATGACGCGTATGTGTCGCTTGTCTTTGCCCGTTCTGCACCTTAGCTAGCCTCAATGACCGCGCTCGACATTATCGTTCTTTTCCTGATCGGCAGCGGAGCCATATTCGGCTTCATGCGTGGCTTTGTACAAGAGGCACTGTCGCTGATTGCATGGCTGTTGATCATCGCCGCGGTCCGTATTTTCCACGGTCCAGCGACCGCAGCGTTGAGCGAGGCGGTCGGTACCGAGAGCGGCGCGGCGGTGCTGGCTTTCCTTGCCATTGTCATCGTGATCTTTGCACTGGGCAAATGGATATCCAGTTCCATCGGCAAAAAGTCCCGCAAGTCGGTTCTTGGCCCCGTCGACCGCGTGCTGGGCTTCGGTTTCGGAATGCTGAAGGGCCTGATCTTTGCGACGTTGATCTTCCTGCTGCTGGTCATGGGCTATGAAACATTGTTCGGCGCGAAGGAACCGCGCCCCGAATGGATGACCCAGTCGCGCACCTACCCTTTGCTGAATGCCAGCGGTGACGCCATGTCCGAATTCGTCCGCGAAAGGCGCGCAGCAGCGGAAGAAGATGCGCCATGACCGATTCCGCACTCTACAACCGCGATATCTTGCGGCTGGCATCATCGCTTGTTGCCGGCGACCGGCTCGACAATCCCCGACGGCACGGCCGAATCGCGCTCGCCGATCTGCGGCAGCCGGATTCAGGCCGATGTCACGCTTGCCCCCGACGGCACTATCGCTGCGATTGCGTTACGCGCCAATGCCTGTGCCTTGGGGCAGGCATCGGCGGCGATCTTGCGCGCGAATGCGGTCGGTGCTGACCTGGATCAAATTGCTGCATCTGCGCGCGGGCGTTGCCGCTGGCCTTACAGGCGGTGCGGAAATGCCCGGCGACTGGCCCGAGCTTGCGCTTCTTTCCCCCGCAAAAGATTATCCCTCACGCCACGCGGCAATCCTGCTCCCCTATGACGCGCTACTCGCCGCTGCCGCCAGCCTGAAACTGGCAAGTTGATGGAAGAAGCATCGCACAATCTGGTCGCCGACGTCATGCTCGGCGGCGTTGTGTTGCTCGGCGCGGCGCTCATCGCGGTGCTGATTTTCCGAAAGCTTGGACTAGGCGCGGTGCTTGGTTATCTGGTCGCGGGCATCGCTATCGGCCCCGATGGACTAGGCCTGATCGGCGAGCCCGAAACGATCCTCGCTTATTCCGAAATCGGCATCATCCTGCTGCTGTTCCTCGTCGGGCTTGAACTTTCCCCCAGCCGATTATGGATCATGCGGCGCGATATTTTCCTGTTCGGGCCATTGCAGGTGACATTGTGCGGGCTGGCGATGTTCGGCGTGATACTGGCGGCAATGCCGCAATTCAGTTGGGAGGCGGCGCTGGTGCTGGGCCTGCCATTGGCGTTGTCGTCGACCGCGCAGGTTCTGCCGCTCTTGCAATCGCGCGGGCGGCTCAAGACCGATTATGGCGAGAAGAGCTTTTCGATCCTGCTGTTCCAGGATCTGTCGATTGTCCCCTTGCTGACCATCGTCGCCGCACTTTCGCGCGCGCCTGCTGAAGAGGGCGCGGTCGGTGGCTGGTTGCTGGTAGTCTATGCCGTGCTCGCAATTGTCGCACTCGTGCTGGCAGGGCGTTATTTGCTGTCGCCATTGCTCAAACTGGTTGGCAAGATTTCGGAGCGCGAACTGTTCATCGTCACCGGGCTGTTCACCGTCTGCGCCAGCGCGGCGGTGATGACGATGATCGGCGTATCGCCAGCTTTAGGTGCATTTGTCGCGGGCGTGATGCTGGCCGAATCGCCTTATCGGCACGAGCTGGAGGCCGACATCGACCCGTTCCGCTCGATCCTGCTCGGTCTGTTCTTCCTCGCGGTTGGGATGTTGCTCGACGTCGATGTCATTATTGCCGAGCCCTTGCTGGTGGTCGGGCTGGCGGCGGCGCTGATCGCGATCAAGGTCGGGGTAATCTTTTCGCTCGGCCGCTTTTTCGGGCTGACGAGCAGCGCGTCAATCATCATGGCCCTACTGCTCAGCCAGGGCGGCGAGTTTGGTTTCGTGCTGTTTGCGGCGGCGCAAAATGCGCTGCTGATAGAACCCGAGGCAGCCAGCCTGTTTGGCGCGGTGGTGACCTTGTCAATGGCGGCAACACCGTTCCTGATGATCCTTGCGGGCAGGTTGGCAACCAAGAAAGCGGCCATCGAAGCGCAACTCGACGACCCCGGCCTCGCCCCGCAAGCTAGCGTCATCATCGTCGGTCATGGCCGCTTCGGCCAGAATGTCGGACAAATCATGCAGGCGGCGGGACGCAGCGTGACCCTGATCGACGTCAATCCAGAGACCATAGATGTGGCGCAGGAATTCGGGCGTAAAGTCTTCTACGGCGATGGCACCCGTATCGACTTGCTGGCGCGCGCGGGCGCTGATCGGGCGTGTGCGATATTCTTCTGCATCGACGACCGCGACCTCACCGCCGATACGCTGACGCCGGTGCGCCAGCGTTTTCCCAAAACCCGCATTTTCGCGCGTGCATACGACCGGCTGCAGGTGATGGAACTCATGCCCGATGCCGAAATCGGCATTGTTCGCGAGGTTTTTGAATCTTCGGTGCGAATGGCGATGGATGGACTTCGGGTGATGGGCGCGGAAAAGCCGCTGATCGAGCGCGTGGTGCGCGAATTCCGCACGAGCGATGCGACCCGGCTACGCGCCCAATTCGAAACCGGCGACATGCACGCCGGGCAGCAGCACAGCTTTGGCGGCGATGATTCGGACGATTTCCTGCTCGATCAGGTTTGACGCCCAGCGTTCAGGAACGCCGCGACATCGTCCAGCACCACGTCTTTGCTGAGAAAAGTCTGGCCAACACCGCGCGCCAGCAGGAAGGGCAGGGAACCTTTGCTCATTTTCTTATCGTGGAGCATATATTCGACAAGCTTCGCGCCATCTGCGGTAACATTTGCCTCAGCGAGCGTAGTTGGCAACCCCGCCCGTTTTAGCAACGAAGCTACCCGCCCGGCATCCTCTGCCGGACACAGTCCCAGCCGCACCGAATAACGGAACGCCAGCGCCATCCCCGCCGCGACGGCCTCGCCGTGGAACAGCCGTCGGAAAATCCGGTATCGGCCTCCAATGCATGGCCGAAGGTATGTCCCAGATTGAGCAGCGCACGCGTGCCGGTCAGTTCCTTCTCGTCCGCCGCGACAATCCGCGCTTTCGATTGGACCGAATGGACAATTGCATATTCACGCGTTCCGGGGTCGCCTGCAAAAAACGCGTCGAGATTGGCCTCACACCAGTCGAAAAACGCCGCATCGTCGATCAGCCCGTATTTGACCACTTCGGCAAAGCCCGCCGCCAGTTGCCGCTTGGGCAAGCTTGCCAGCACGTCCGGATCAATCAGCACCAATGAAGGCTGGTGAAACGCGCCGACAAGGTTCTTCCCCGCCGCGCTGTTGATCGCGGTCTTGCCGCCCACACTGCTGTCGACCTGAGCCAGCAATGTCGTCGGAACCTGGATGAACGAGCAACCGCGCTTGACGATATGAGCAGCAAAACCGGTGATGTCGCCGACAACGCCGCCGCCCAGCGCCAGAATATGGTCGCTGCGCTCGACATGCTGCGCGAGCAGCCAGTCGGTCAGCTTCTCCAGCTGGGCCCAGCTTTTGCCATCTTCGCCAGTCGGCAGCGCAAAAATTTCGGTCGCAATGTTTGCGCTCGCCAAAGCCGCCATGACGTTAGGCAACACCGCTTGTTCGACATTTTCGTCGGTCACGACCAGCAACCGGCCTGCGCGCGAAAACGGCGCGACAAAACTGGCGATGTCGTTCAGCAGCCCTGCCTGAACACGGATGTCATAAGGCCGCTCGGCCAGATCGACAGTGATGGTTGTCATTGTCCAAGTGCCTTTAAGATCAGGTCGATAGTATGTGTATGCGGTGAGGTGTCGCTGCGCACATGGATGTTGGCCGTCGCATAAATCGGGTTCCGCAATTTGCCAAGCTCGGTCAGCACCTCGATCGGATCGCGGCCATTCAGCAACGGCCGGTGGCTCCGGCGGGCGACGCGGTCGGCCAGAACCTTGATGTCCGCATCGAGCCATATCGAAATCGCGCGTTCGTGGATAAGCGCCCGGGTGTTATCGTTAATGAAAGCGCCGCCTCCGGTTGCGATGATTTTCGGCTTGCCATCGATCAGCCGGGAGATAACGCGACGCTCGCCATCGCGGAAATAGGGTTCGCCAAATTTCTCGAATATCTCTGCGATGCTCATCCCTGCCGCACGCTCGATCTCTTCATCGGCATCGACGAAATCGAGTCCCAGAAGCGTTGCCAGCCGCTTGCCGATG
>CAWFCI010000008.1:0-15523 GCA_963814305.1 uncultured Alphaproteobacteria bacterium | reverse complement strand
TTCCATGGAGCGAAACGGAGATATTCCTCGCGTTCTTCGGGCGTGGTGCCAACGCGGTGGAAGAAGTCGAGGGCAACATTACTTCGTCGCCCTTCAATAGCTTCATCGCGCGCACGCCGGTCGAATTGCGGCTCTGGAATTCGCGGATGTCGTCGGCGGCAAAGCGGATCGCCTTGCCGTTGCGGCTCGCGATCAGGACGTCGTCGTCAGCGGTCAGCAATTCGACGCCGATCAATTTGTCGTCGGCATCCTCGCCCTCGAACTTCATCGCGATCTTGCCGTTTGACGGCACATTGGCGAAGGCATCCATGCTGTTGCGGCGGGCATAGCCCTTTGCGGTGGCGAACACGACGCTGAAGCCGCCCCATTCGGCTTCGTCCTCGGGCAAGGTCAGACGTTCGAAATGACCTCGCCTTCGCCGAGCGGCAGCAGGTTGACCATCGGGCGGCCTCGTGTTCTGCGGGCCGCCTTGGGCAGTTTCCAGACCTTGAGGCGGTAGACCTTGCCGATGTTGGAGAAGAACAGGACGGGCGTGTGCGTCTGAGTCACGAACAATTCGGTGACGGCATCCTCTTCCTTGGTCGCCATGCCAGCACGGCCCTTGCCGCCGCGGTTTTGCGCGCGGAAGGTCGCGAGAGCGGTGCGCTTGATGTAGCCGCCGTGGGTGACGGTCACGACCATTTCCTCGCGCTCCATCAGGTCTTCGTCGTCGAGACCGTCCCAGCTTGCGGTGATTTCGCACAGACGCGGCGTGGAGAATTCGGCGTCGATGGCAACGAGCTCTTCGCGCAGCACCGCGTAGAGTTTCACGCGGTCACCCAAGATTGCGAGATATCCTTCGATATCGACCGCAAGTCCCGACAATTCCTTGCCAATTTCATCACGGCCAAGCGCGGTCAGGCGGTGCAGGCGAAGTTCGAGGATGGCGCGGACCTGCAGTTCGGACAGCTGATAGCTGTCGCCGCTGATGTCGGCCTCGACCGCTTCGACCAGTTTGATATAGGGCGCAATCTCGGCAATCGGCCATTGCCGCGCGACCAAGGCTGCGCGCGCGTCGGCGGGACTGGCCGAGCCGCGGATGATTCGAACGACCTCGTCGAGATTGGTGACCGCAACCACCAGTCCGAGCAACAGATGCGCGCGTTCGCGGGCCTTGTTGAGTTCGAACTTGGTCCGGCGGGTAATAACAATTTCGCGAAAATCGACGAAGGCGGAGATGATGTCCTTGAGGTTCAAAACCTCTGGCCTGCCGCCGCGAATGGCGAGCATATTGGCGGGGAAGCTCGATTGCGCGGGGGTGTGGCGCCATAATTGGTTGAGCACGACATCGGCGTCGCATCGCGTTTCAGGTCGATCACGATGCGGATGCCCTTGCGGCTCGATTCGTCGCGAATGTCGGACACGCCTTCGATCCGCTTGTCCTTGGCGGCTTCGGCCATTTTTTCGACGAGGCCGGATTTGCCGACCTGATACGGAATGCTGGTCAGGACGATCGAGCGTTGATCGCCGCGCCGTTCCTCGATCTCGTGCCGCGCGCGCTGCATGATCGAGCCTTTGCCGTCGCGGTAGGCCGCGCGCGCGCCGCCTGGCCCAGGATCAGCGGAGCGGTGGGGAAATCGGGGGCAGGGACGATTTCGATCAGTTCATCAATCGAAATCAGCGGGTTGTCGATATAGGCCAGACACGCCTTGATCACTTCGCCAAGGTTATGCGGCGGGATGTTGGTCGCCATGCCGACCGCGATGCCGCCAGCGCCGTTGACCAGCAAATTGGGGAAACGGGCAGGGAGAACCGACGGCTCTTCGCGGCTGCCGTCATAATTGGGCTGGAAATCGACGGTATCCTTGTCGAGATCGTTGAGCAGCGCGTTCGCCACCTTGGCGAGCCGCGCCTCGGTATAGCGCATCGAAGCGGCGGGGTCGGGATCCACCGAGCCGAAATTGCCCTGACCGTCGATCAGCGGCACGCGCATCGCCCAATCCTGCGCCATGCGGACGAGCGAATCGTAAATCGCGCTGTCGCCGTGCGGGTGGTAATTGCCCATGACGTCGCCGACGATCTTGGCCGATTTGCGGTAAGGACGGCCAGCGACAAAGCCGCCTTCCTGGGATGCGAAGAGGATGCGGCGGTGGACTGGTTTCAGGCCATCACGGACATCGGGAAGCGCGCGCGCGACGATGACCGACATCGCGTAATCGAGGTAGCTCGCCTTCATTTCGTCGACGATGTCGACCGGCGAAATATCAGATGGGTCTTGTGGGCTAATATCGTCGCTCACGCCGCGAAAATCCTTATATTTTTAATGTGGCGCGACCCTAGACGAGGGTTGCCAAAATAGCCACCCGCCGCCCTTCGAAAAGAGCGTTTTTCGACAGTTTATCCACAGATTCAGGGGTGAATTTAGCTCATGGCGCGATGACGGCCCCGTCATAGGCAAAAAGCTGGCCCGATTGCTCCGGATTTAGCGCTTCAAGCACGTCCAGAAGCTGCGCGGCGGCTTGGGCAGGGGGAAAGCGCTCATGCGCCGGATTGCCCTTGAAAGGCGCGCTGAGGGCGGTCTCGACGGTGCCAGGATGAAGGCCGACGATGATTGCGTCCGCGTTCTTGCGCTGCCATTCGACCGAGATGTTGCGCACAAGCATGTTGAGCGCCGCCTTCGACGCGCGGTAGCTGTGCCATCCGCCAAGCCGATTGTCCGAAATGCTGCCCACGCGAGCAGACAGGACGGCGAAGCAAGTCCGGCCTGTCCTTGGCATCAACGGCAGGAAATGCTTGGCGACCAGCGCCGGGCCGACGGCGTTCAGCCGGTAGTTCTCGATCATCCATTCGGGATCAAGCTCGCGCAACGACTTTTCGGGGCCTTTGCCGTCCTTATGCAGCATTCCGGTCGCAACGATGATGAGCGAGGGCGCGATGCCAGTTTTTGCCAATATCGAGGCTGCTTGCGCGATGCTGCCTTCGTCCATCAGGTCAATCGCAGGATCGCTGCCCCGTGAAAGCGCGAGGATGTCGCGATAACGCCCGCGTGCAGCCAGTTCCGTGGCCAGCGCCGCGCCGATGCCGCCACGTCCGCCTATAATGATCGCGCTATCGCCTGCCACTGTCGCTCCAGAAAAATTGTTCAACCACAATTCATGCGCGCAACGCTAATTGCACATCGTCGGCCAGCTACCTATAGTCGCACATGACGGAGGCAATAAGGCCAAAACCCTAGTATCGCGGAGAGTAGAATGAAGTCTGTTTCCAAATTTGCCCTAATGCTGTCGCTGGCCGGTCTGTCGCTGGCATCGACGCAGGCGATTGCGCAGGAAAAGCCCAAAAAGGAAAAGAAGGGCAAAGTCGCCCCTGCTCCAGCGGCACCCAAGCGCAATTATTCGAAACCCTTTATCGCCGCCTTCGCACCGGTTTTGGACAAGTTGAACAAGGCCAAGGATCCCGCAGGGGCCAAGGCCGATTTTCCGACTGTTGTTGCCGCGATCCAGAATGATGATGATCGCTATGAAGCGGGCATATTGGCCATCAATGTCGGCGCGCAGTTGAAAGACCTGGCCTTCCAGGAGCAGGGAATTGACCTGTTGCTGGCATCGGCAACCACGCCTGCCAACATCAAGACCGAATATACGTTCCGCAAGGGCGCGATTGCCTATGATGCCAAGAAATTCCCCGACGCCGAACGGATCATGACCGACGCCTATAATATGGGGCATCGTGCCAACAGCATCGAGTTCCTGATCTCGAATGCGCAATCGCAACAGGGCAAGGATGCCGACGCAATAGCTTGGCTAAGCAAGGCGATCGATGCCGACAAAGCCAAGGGCACGGTGAACAAGGCCTATTTTGTCCGTGCCGCAAACCTGGCTGCAAAGGCGAAAAATTATGGCGGGGCAGCGGGCTGGTACAAACAGTTGCTGGCGACCGAGAATAATGCCGATTACTGGCACGATGCTTTGGCATATTTCGACCGGTCATTGACCTTCAGTCCCGAAGAGTTGCTGGATGTTATGCGCCTGATGCGAGTCACCAACGGGCTGCGGTTCCAGCAGGAATATGCACAATATCTCGACAGCCTGAGCTATATCGGCGTGCGCTACCCTGCCGAAGCGGTCTCGGTTCTGGACGAAGGTTTTGCCAAGGGCGTGATTTCGAAGAACAACGTGACGTTCGGCGAAAAGTACAAGGAAGCACAAGCAAGGCTTGCCGAAGATACCAGAACATTGCCCGGAACGGTTGCGCCGGCGAAGGCCAGCCCCAAGGGAATGCTCGCCTCTCTGACTGCCGATTCCTTCTATTCGCACAAGGATTACAAGACCGCGAAGGAACTATATGAAGCGGCGCTGGCGAAGGGGCCTGTGCTGGACAAGGATGGCAAGGACCAGAGCGAGCGGACCCGGTTCCGGCTGGCCATGTCCAAGACCATGCTGGGCGATTACGCAGGCGCGAAGGCGGATTTTGCTGCGATTACGGGAGCTAACCGCAAGGCGATGGCCGAATATTGGATCATGTATATCGATCAAACAACCAAGGCACCTGTGGCTGCACCAGCCACGACCTGATCCCGGCAACTGGAGGAAAATGAAGGGGAGGCTCGCGAGCCTCCCTTTTTTATGCCGCAGGAATGGGGACGCCGGGTTCGTCCTTGGCGGTGCGGATGGTCAGCGACGTCTTGACGCTGCTCACATTCGGGGCAGAGGTAAGCTGCGACGTCAGGAATTCCTGAAACGACTGAAGATCACGCGCTACGATCTTCAAAATAAAGTCGATTTCACCGTTAAGCATGTGGCATTCGCGGACATCGGGCAGGGCGCGAACATGTTGTTCGAACGCTTTCAAGTCTTCTTCGGCTTGGCTTTTCAAGCTGACCATTGCGAAAACAGTGATCGTATAGCCGAGCGAACCGGCGTCGATATCGGCATGGTATGACTTGATTGTCCCCGACTGTTCCAGCGCGCGCATCCGGCGCAGGCATGGGGGAGCAGTCAAACCAACTTTGGTGGCAAGTTCGACATTGGTGATGCGCCCGTCGGCCTGTAATTCGGCCAAAAGCTTCAAATCTATCGCATCGAGGTTCAAATTGGCCATGTTCTTGATATTTCCATTTCGATTATCTGCGCTGGTTATAATAAAATAATAGCCCATTGCAATTGTCCCATAGTGTGACGTGTAAATTTTGCCGCTTTCGTGAGGGCTAAGACGCGTATATCGGTGGCGATTACAGGGATAATTTACCGTTAGGAATAATTGGGTTTGCGCTTCGACGATCGCCTCGAAACTGCTTTGCGTCAGGCGGACGATGGCGGATATGGCGCAGTCGCGAAATGGCAGCAACTTGTTGATATACTCGCCCAAAATCCACGCGAGTTCGACCTTGAATATGTCGCCGTAGGTTTGCGCAAGGTCCGGGAATTCCTCCCCCTGGTTCCGGCGTCGCTACGCGAACAATGCATTCGCTCGCTCAATGGCCGCATTCAGTCGCCTCCGCTCGTGTTGTTGCTGGCTGGCGATATCCCGCCCGTAGCGTCAGCAGCGGTCAGCGGCGCGAAACTCACCGATGCCGAATGGGCGGAAATCATTCCGGCGATGCCGACCCGGGCGCGGGGTTTTCTGCGCAACCGAAGCGATCTGGGGCCGGAAACGCGCCGGGCACTGATGATATGGTCGTCGGCTGACTTTGTCCTGCCAGTCCCGCCAACTGCCGAAGTGGCCAATGGCGTCCAAATCAGGGACATTGTCGAGCGAATCGAGCGTCTTCGCAGCGAGCGTGAAACGCGCGAAGCGCCGTTCCTGCCTTATGCCGAAGAGGAGTTCAGCGATTTCCCCGCAAGGATCGAGGAAATCCGCTTCGAAACCGACGACTGCGGCACGGTCAGCTGGATAGAAGGCGCGCCTCCCGGAGCGGTGGTCGGGGTCGATATCGCCGAACCGGCTTATGACGATGGGCCGGGGCCCGACGCTTATGGTGCCGCTGCATTCCGCCAGCGGATGCCGCTGGAAAATGCGCGGATGCGGTTGTGCGGTGCAGATATGATCGCGGGCGACTGGCGGATCAATGCCGCGCCCTTTTTCGATCCGGTTAGCGGGCGGTTCAACGGCTATCGCGGGATATTCCGGCGACCAACCTTTGCCGAAAGCGCTCTAATCCAGCCCGAGGCCCCGGCAAGTTCGGACCATATCCAGCAATTGGTCCACGAACTGCGGACGCCTTTGGGCGCGATTATCGGTTTTTCCGAGATAATCGAGCAACAACTATTCGGTCCGGTGACGGAAGATTACCGCCTACTCGCGCGTAACATATTGAACGATGCCGAACGACTGCTGGCCGGGTTCGATGACCTTTCGATGGCGGCAAAGGTCGAATCAGGGCAGTTGGAACTGTCGGCTGGCGTTACCGAATGCGACTGGCTGGCAACGCGGCTTGCCGACCGACTACATGGTTTGAGCGATTTGCTGCAGGTCACGCTCAACCTCGTGCAGGCGCATCCTGTTCGGCCCTATGCTGTCGATGCAGAGATCGCCGAACGCATGTTTTCGCGGCTGTTGTCGGCGGTTATCATCGGTTGTGAAGCCGGCGAGATACTCGACGGAAGGTTCCGCACCGAACCAGGGCCGAGTGCAACCAACCGCTTTGTCCTGACCCTGCCGCGCAAGCTTTTGGCGATGGACGAGACCGAATTATTTGGCTCAGGGCCAAGCAGCTTTGACGATGTCAGCGAAGCGCCTTTGCTCGGCCTCGGCTTTTCTTTGCGTCTCGTGCGCAGTCTGGCACGAAATGTCGGCGGGGATTTACGATTTTACAATGAAGCGCTGATATTGAACCTGCCAGCGGTCAGTAACGGCCAATCAGGGTATAGAGACGAAGAGCGAGAGTGACGTGCTGGGGCAAGGGGGATTGGGAATGGGCTTCAAACCTGATTTTTCTGCATCATGCCAAACCGATTTCGTTGACCTTTCCGCATTGGGCGGTCCGCGCTTTGTCCTGACTGTTGATACCGAAGAGGAATTCGACTGGAGCGCGCCTTTCACGCGTGATGGCTATGGCACCGAGCATATAAAATCGGTCCCCCGCTTTCAGGCTTTATGTGCGGATCATGGCGTAAAGCCATGTTATCTGGTCGATTATCCCATCACCCAAGACCCCTTGGCCGTCGATTTGCTGGGAAGCTATTCGCATGGCAACCAGGCGGAGATCGGCGTCCAGCTCCACCCTTGGGTCAGTCCGCCATTTGACGAAACATTGTCCACGCATAACAGCTATTCCTGCAATTTGCCCGAGCCGCTCGAACGCGCGAAATTGTCGCAGTTGCACGCCGCAATCGTTCAGCGCTTCGGCGTTTATCCCGATGCGTATCGCGCGGGGCGCTATGGTGCGGGCAAGAATACACCTGCCATTTTGGCCGATCTGGGCATTTCGATCGACAGCTCTGTGCGTTCCAAGTTTAACTACGCGCCTCAGGAAGGGCCGGATTATAGCTGCCATCCGCTCAATCCTTATTGGATCGAAAAGGGCAAGCTGCTCGAACTTCCGCTGACATCGGTATTCGGAGGAGTGATGCGTTCGGTGGGTGATAGAGTGTTCAGCCAATGGTTTACCTCCCAACCAGCGCGCTCGATGCTGGCGCGATCAGGTATGATCGAGCGGATTGCGCTTACGCCTGAAGGCATTTCGCTGACCAAGGCCCTGGAAGCTGTGGACATTGCGATCGATGGCGGCGTAAAAATAATCAACCTGTCGTTCCATTCGCCGTCGCTGGCGGTCGGGCATACCCCCTATGTTCGCGATGAGAGCCAGCTTGCCGAGCTTTATGCGTGGTTCGAAGGTGTGTTTGCCCATCTTCGCGCGGCGGGTGTCCGTCCGACGACGATGGCCGAAATAAAGGCGGCGAGCGGAATTCATGGTGCTTCATGAGATAAACGCTTGCCAGCAGCGTTATTGTTCCGCTATCGGCGCGCTCACGATTGGCTAGCCGGTCGGGGCCTGTAGCTCAGTTGGTTAGAGCTGGCCGCTCATAACGGCTAGGTCGGGGGTTCGAGTCCCTCCGGGCCCACCAGCCTTCGCCCTTACGGGCTTCGGTTGGCAGGCCAGCCAAAAGACCGTTAGGGTGAAGGCTGTCCGCCGAAGCCTTGGCGAAGGTGGACCGTTAAGGTCTGTACATTGTTGTACCAGTGAACCCATGTCGGGGAGTAGCGCAGCCTGGTAGCGCATCTGGTTTGGGACCAGAGGGTCGCAGGTTCGAATCCTGTCTCCCCGACCATTTCTTTTCTCATTTGGCAGGGTTTTCGGCGATCAGGTCGTCGACTTCTGCCTTTGCGTCGGCTTCGATCAATTTGGTGGCTTCCTCGGCGGCTTGCTCGATTGATAATTGCCGTTCCTTGATCGCGTCCTGCTCGATGTCCTTTTCTACGGCCTCGGCGGCTTTCTCGGCCTCTTTCGGCGTTGTTTCCTCGACGCAGCCGCCAAGCAAAAGAGCGGTGCAGGCGACCAGTACAAAACCCCTCATGGCTTAGGCTCCGGTTTCAGCTCACCTTCATAATTGGCGACCAGCGCAAGCGTCGCAACCCATGCCGCAACATTCTGCCGTAGTTCGGCTTTGTCGATCTTGTCCAAAGTGTCGTCGGGCGTGTGGTGCAGGTCGAAATATTTGGTGCCGTCCTGTTGCAGGTCGATGATACCAAGTTTCTGCGCGGCAATTATCGCCCCGATATCGGCACCGCCGCCTGCAGTTTGCTGGCGTGGAACGACGCCGAGCGGTGCCAGCGCCGCGACGACCTTATCGCGCAGCGGTTTCGCTGAAGCGGGCAGGTTGAAATCGACCGCCCAGATCTTGCCAGCACCGAAATCCGATTCCATCGCCAGCGCATGCGGCTCGCCCGCATGTTTTTCGCCATAATCCTTGCCGCCCCAGATGCCGACCTCCTCGGCTCCCGCCCAGAGCAGGCGGACGGTGCGTTTGGGTTGGCCCATCCATTTCAGCCTGGCGGCCGCGGCAGCGATGATTCCGCACCCGGCAGCGTCATCGATGGCACCCGTACCCAAATCCCAGCTATCGAGATGGCAGGCGATAACAATCATCGGCAGTTTCGGGTTCGACCCGGTTACCTCTGCAATGACATTGCCCGACGTCTGCATGCCGATATTTTTCGGCGTCAGTTTCAGTTTCAGGCGCACGGGTTTGCCGCCATATTGCTGGCTGCGGGCCAGCATTCGTTCGAGATTTTCGGCATCGGGGATCGACAACGCGCCCGCCGGGATGGGTGTGACCCCGGTTTCAAAGTTCGTGTTCCCGGTATGCGGATTGCGATGATAGTCGGTGCCTGCAGAACGAATGACAATGGCCGCAGCACCCTTTTTGGACGCTATATTCGGTCCGACAAAGCGCGCTGGGCCGAACGCCCCATAGCTGCTGCCGTCCTGCGTGCGCTGCATCGCGTGGCTGACAAAGGCGATCTTGCCCTTCAGGCTGCCATCAGGAACTGCACGTAAAGCCTCCAGCGTCGGGAAATAGGCGATTTCCGCCTCAAGCCCCGCGTCGCCCGTGCTGCCGCTATTGCCTAATGCGGTAACCGCAAGTTTCTGCGGAAAGGGCGTGTTCACCTCGGCTGTTTCTTCGCCGCGGACCCAGGTCGGCATCTGATATTCTTCGATGCGCACATTATCGAAGCCCAGCGCCTTGAGTTTGGCGACCGACCAAGTCCTTGCCTTTGCTTCAGCAGGCGTGCCACCCTGACGCGGACCGATCTCCGTCGTCAGGCCTTCGACAATCTCATAAGCCGTGACATCGTCAGCCAAGGCAGCATCGCGCAGCGATTCTGCTGTATAATTTGGCGGTGGAGGCGGCGTTGCAGAAGCGATTTGCGGCGCGGAAAGCAGTGCTGCGGCGGCGGAGAAGGCGTAGATCGTATTTTTCATGGAATGCAGGCTTAATGCCCTGTCACGCTTTTGCAATCCCGCCTTGCGAGGATGTGGTCAGATGGCTAGGGAAGCGGCCAAATCAAGGCAATCCAGAACAGGAAAGTAACCCACATGGCCGCGCAATATAGCTACGTGATGAAGGGAATGACCAAGACATTCCCCGGTGCCAACAAACCGGTGCTGAGCAACATCAACCTGCAATTCTACCCCGATGCAAAGATCGGCATCGTTGGCCCGAATGGTACGGGTAAATCGACGTTGATGAAGATCATGGCCGGGATGGATACCGAATTTACCGGCGAGGCATGGCCCGGCGAGCATATCACGGTCGGCTATCTGGCGCAGGAGCCCGAACTCGATCCGACCAAGACGGTGCGTGAAAATGTGATGGATGGCGTGCGTCCGGTTGCCGATCTGGTTGATCGCTTTCAACGAGATCTCGATGATCATGGGCGATCCGCCCGAAGATGCCGATTTCGATGCGCTCATGGAAGAAATGGGGACGTTGCAGGAAAAGATCGACGCGGTGGATGGCTGGTCATTGGATAGCCAGCTTGAACTGGCGATGGATGCGCTTCGTTGCCCGCCTGGTGACGCCAGTGTGGTGAACCTGTCCGGCGGTGAAAAACGCCGGATTGCGTTGACTCGACTGTTGCTTGAAAAGCCAGATATCCTGCTCCTCGACGAACCGACCAACCACTTGGATGCGGAATCGGTGGCGTGGCTCGAAAAGCATCTCGTGGATTACAAGGGCAATGTCATCCTCGTGACCCATGACCGCTATTTCCTCGACAATGTTGTGAGCTGGATTCTCGAACTCGATCGCGGTCGCTATTTTGTCTATGAAGGCAATTATTCGACCTATCTGGAGAAGAAGGGCAAGCGGCTCGAGCAGGAAGCGCGCGAAGATTCCGGGCGTCAGAAAGCGATCAAGGACGAGCTTGAATGGATCAGGCAAAGTCCGAAAGCGCGGCAGACCAAGTCAAAGGCGCGCATCAAATCATTCGACCAGCTGGTCGAGGCACAGGAAAACCGGACACCCGGCAAGGCCCAGATTGTCATCCAGATTCCCGAGCGGCTCGGCAGCAAGGTGATTGAAGTCAAAAATGTCTCCAAGGCTTACGGAGACAAATTGCTGTTCGAAAACCTTTCATTCTCGATTCCGCCCGGCGGAATTGTCGGTGTGATCGGTCCCAACGGCGCGGGTAAGTCGACATTGTTCCGTCTGATTACGGGGCAGGAAACCCCCGATTTGGGCGAGGTCGATATCGGCGAAACGGTGAAACTCGGCTTCGTTGACCAGAGCCGCGACGATCTCGATCCCAACAAGAATGTCTGGGAAGAAATTTCGGGCGGTGCCGATTTCATGAAGCTCGGCAAGCATGAGACGCCGACGCGCGCCTATGTCGGTGCGTTCAACTTCAAGGGCGTGGACCAGCAGAAAAAGGTCGGCCTGCTTTCGGGCGGTGAACGCAACCGCGTGCACATGGCGAAAATGCTGAAAGAGGGCGGCAATGTGTTGCTGCTCGACGAACCCACCAACGACCTCGATGTCGAAACTTTGTCGGCGCTCGAAGAAGCGCTGGAAAGCTTCGCCGGCTGCGCCGTGGTCATCAGCCATGACCGCTTCTTCCTTGACCGTCTGGCGACGCACATCCTCGCGTTTGAGGGCGACAGCCATGTCGAATGGTTCGAAGGAAACTTTGAATCCTATGAAGAAGACAAGATCGCGCGCCTTGGCGACGAGGCAACGCGACCGCACCGTGCAACTTATAAGAAGATGACGCGTTAGACTGGTGTGAAACGCACTCTCCTTATCACCAACGCCAATAGCGGTAGCGCCGGTGCGGTAGAGGACGGGGAGGTTGTATCGGCCCTGCAGTCGGCGGGTCTGGAGATTTGCGAACGGCTGACGCTGCCCGAAGATGTTCTGCCTTCGAGGCAGATCGTTGAATCGGGTGCGTTCGAGGTTGTGGCAATCCTGTCGGGTGACGGCACGATTAGCAGCCTGTGTGAAAAGCTTTCCGGGTGGAATGGCGAAATATTGGTCCTTCCGGGCGGCACGATGAACTTGCTCTCGCGCCGGTTGCACGGCGAATTGGCGCTGGCCGAATTGCTGGAAAAGATTGCGGCAAGCCCAATGGCCGCCTCCCCGATTCCCGATAATCTGTTTTGGCGATCGTGAGATATTAACGGGGCTGACCGTTGGCCCATCCACGAGCTGGGGCGAGGTCCGTGAAGGTATCAGGCAGGGCGATGTGACCGCTTTGGCCGATGCCGTACCTGCGGCTTGGTCGGACACGTTGGCCGATACTGGGGTCTGGGTGAAGGGATTCGACCGCACCGCCTATTCCGGGATTTTTATCGAACCCAATGACGCAGAGGCGCTTTCGGTAGTGGCGTTTCGCGCGAACAATGTGGGTGACATGATCGGACACGGCATCGCTTGGCTGCGTCGCGATTTCCGCGAGGGGCCCAAGGACGATCTTGGCGAGATGGCCGAGGTAACGGTTGTTGGTGATGACGCCGACACCGGCCTGCTTATCGACGGCGAGCTGGAGGAGGGGCGTTTGCCACTGACCTGCTCTGCTGGCATGTCCTCCGTGCGATTTTTGCGGATGACGGGCTGTTGAAACCGATTTTGGCCATGATTGCGGCGGTGTTGTTTGCCTTTCCGGGGCAGGCGCAATGGACGTCGGTCGACATTGCTGCCGTTGCCGACGACGACATCGCGCGACACCGCGCCGAACCAGACTATCTTGCCGGGCTTGCGGTTACCGAACGGCGCTTCACCGAGCGCGGCTTCGATTGGCACCTTTTGCGCTTTACCAACAGCACAAAGCCCGAGGGTCCATTGTGGATCGTACCGCACGACGATGAGAATGCCGCATTTGAAGGCGCGATTGCAGCGCTGAGGACCTATGGTGGCACATTGTTAGCGGTCAATTCGGGTCCGGGCAGTCTTCGCCGTCAAGCAGGCTGGGGCGTCTGCGGGGTCAAACCTGCCAAAGTCAGCAGTTGCGATCCAAACCGCAATTTCGATGCGAAAACGCCGGTTTTCACCAAGGCATTGCTCGATGAGCGACGCGAAGGCCAACCCATCATTGCGCTACACACCAATGGTGCAGGAGCAGCTGGTGATTTTAGTTTGCTTGATATAGACGCTTACGCACGCGGACGGATCGTCCTCAGAAATGGTGCTTACCGAGCGAAAAATCCTACGCTGCAAATGGACAATTACGATACGCTGGGTCTGATCGCCTATCCTGCTCGCGATGGCAAACCGAGCGATGCGGCCATTGCCTGCCGCGATAAACTGAATGCTGCCGGAATCCATTTCTGGCATGAAAGGGTAAACAAAAGCGATGGTTCGCTGTCGAATTATCTGGCTTTGACGCGGCCCGACATCCCGTATTTCAACGCCGAGAGCCGGGAGGAATCCGCCCTAATGGGTTCGGCAGCGCGACACGTGGTCATGATAGATGCTTATCTAAAAAATTGCACAACGACTAAACACTAGGCGAAAATTCGCCGGAATCCTCGTCCAAAACGTGCAAAACTCCGTCCGATATGGCGAAAAACGCGCCGTGCAGAGCCAACTCACCGGACGCTTCTTTTTGCCGGATGCACGGAAAGGTGCGCAAATTGGCGAGGCTGACCTTTACCGCCTCAAGCTCCATCGCCCGCTCGGCCGCCTCGCCATGTGTTCCATGCTCGGCAGAAACCTTGGCTTGGGCGTCATCGAGCAAGCTAATCCAGTCGGCGACAAATCCGCCATGACCGCGCTCAGCACCCACCATTACCTTTGTCAGTGCCGCGTTACAGCCGCCGCACAGGCCGTGACCCATGACGACGATTTCCTCGACCTTCAGAAACTGAACCGCGAATTCGAGCGCGGCTGATACGCCATGCAAACCGGGGGTCGTTTCGAACGGGGGGACCAGCGCCGCAACATTGCGCACAACGAATATTTCGCCGGGGCGCGTGTCGAAGATTTGGGTTGGGTCGACGCGGCTGTCGGAACAGGCAATGACCATGACTTTCGGGCTTTGTCCTTCGCCGAGGACTTTCCAGCGCTCCCGCTCTTCGTTCCACTCATCATCGCGAAAACGGGAATAGCCGGCGAGCATGTCTGAAAAGAGCGTCATGTCGCTTCTCTAGCGGCAAAATTCGGGGTGGCAAGATTATCACCGAACGCCTATCTGGGCCGAATGAATGCACCGATGACTCCGCCCGACCGCCCGGCCCGCGAGCGCAAGCCCGACTGGATTCGGGTAAAGGCACCCGGCGGGGCCGGTTTCAACGAGACGCGCAAGCTGATGCGCGAGTTAAATTTGAACACGGTGTGCGAGGAAGCGGCCTGCCCGAATATCGGCGAATGCTGGACCAAAAAGCACGCAACGGTGATGATCCTGGGCGATGTTTGCACACGCGCTTGCGCCTTTTGCAACGTCAAGACGGGAATGCCAAAGGCGGTCGATCCGCTTGAGCCGGAGCATGTTGCGATTGCCGCCGCCAAGATGGGGCTGGAGCATATCGTCATTACGTCGGTCGATCGCGATGATCTGCCCGATGGCGGTGCCAGCCAGTTTGTGAAGGTGATTGAGGCGTTGCGGCGCAATACGCCCAACACGACGATTGAAATACTGACGCCGGATTTCCGTAACAAGGCGGAAGCAGCGGTCGAGAAGATCGTCACCGCGCGGCCCGACGTGTACAACCACAATCTGGAAACGGTGCCGCGGCTGTACCCGACGATCCGCCCCGGTGCGCGTTATTATGCTTCGCTTCGTTTGCTCGAAACCGTGAAGCGCCACGATCCGTCGATTTTCACTAAATCGGGCGTGATGCTGGGCCTCGGCGAGGAACGGATGGAGGTGCATCAGGTGATGGATGATATGCGCAGCGCCGACATCGACTTTCTGACGATGGGCCAATATCTGCAACCGACGCCGAAGCACACCAAGGTGATGGATTTCGTGACGCCGCAGGCTTTCGATGCCTATGCCGCGATTGCGCGGGCCAAGGGCTTCCTGCTGGTGGCGTCGTCGCCGTTAACACGGTCCAGCTATCATGCTGGTGACGATTTCGCCAAGATGCGCGATGCCCGGGCGGCGAAACTGGCGAAGTCCGGATAGTCAGGGGTCAGGGCAGGGGCATGCCGCATCATCACGAACGCCGCAGCCTGCCGCACAGCGCGGAACAGATGTATGATCTGGTGGCCGATGTCGCGCGTTATCCCGAATTCCTGCCGTGGGTCAGCGCAATCCGCATTCGCAAGGATGACGAATCCGAGATGCTCGCCGATATGATTGTGGGGTTTAAATCGCTGCGTGAAACATTCAGCAGTCGAGTAGTGAAGATGCCAAAGACGTCGATTATCGTCGATTATCTCGATGGGCCAATGAAGCATTTACACAATGCATGGACGTTTGAAGATTCTGTGGTTGGCGGATCGACGGTAGATTTTACCGTTGATTTTTCGTTCCGTAATCGTGTTTTTGAGGCGCTGGCAGGGCAGTTTTTCGATTCCGCACTGCGTAAAATGACGACGGCATTTATCGAACGCGCAGACTCGCTTTATGGTGTTGAGGGCAGTAGCAGCGTCAAAGCGTG
>CAWFCI010000007.1:0-201970 GCA_963814305.1 uncultured Alphaproteobacteria bacterium | reverse complement strand
TGCCCTTGATCGACGGCGAAGTTCAAGGCGCCTGCGCCAACCCGCCTCAAGTCCCGTATGAGAGGAGCTCAACCTCGATCCGGTTTCGGCCGGCGGACTTCGCGCGGTAAAGGGCGTCATCAGCGCGCTTCAAGCAGAGCCATCGATCGAGTCGGCGGGGTCAATGATAGTGGAGACGCCGCCGGTCATGGCGACACTGAGGACGTCGCCGCGGGCAACCGGGAACGGTTTTCGGCGATGATCTGGCGGATACGTTCGGCGGCGGCCTGGGCGAGCTGCTGGGTCGTTTCCGGCATTATGACCACGACCTTCCCGCCATAGCGGCAGGCAAGGTCCGTCGGGCGGATGTTTTCGCGCAGCCGGCGGCCGAACTCGCGCAGGACATCATCGCCCGCCGCAGTGGCCGTGGATTCGTTGACCCGCTTGAAGTGGTCGATGTCGCACAGCAGGACCGAAACGGGGATGCCGCCCATGTTGGCGCGCTTGATGAATTGCTCGAGCTGCACGCGCATGTAGCGGCGGTTGTGCAGTCCGGTGAGCTGGTCGGTGACAGCGAGCTCCATCGACTGGTCCAGGCGCGCACGCAGGGCGTCGAGATAGCGCTTCTTGCGCACTTTGCGTCTTCACCCGGGCGAGCAGTTCCTCGGAGTCGATCGGCTTGATGACGATGTCGGACGCGCCCAGGTCGAGCGCGCGCACCGCTTTCTTCTCATCATCCGTGTCCGCGACGACGAGGATGGGCAGGTCGCGCGTGGATTCCAGCAAACGGAAATAGGCGCATAGCCTCAAGCCATCGAGCTTCTCGTTGGCAAGCAAGTCGATCAGTCTGATCGACCATCGAGCCGGAGATGCCAAGCTGGGTCGCTTCCGCATGCGAGATCGGCCGGTGCAGGCCTTCGAGATACCGGCAGATGCGGCGCGCCTGACGTTCGTTCTCGTCGATCACGAGAATGCGGGCAGGCTCGGCCGCCCTATCCCGAGCCGAAATGTCGACCGCGCCCATGCGTTTTCCCGAAGCCTCGCGCTTACGCAGCTCGTCCGCGACCATCTTGTACTTGGTTGAGCGCTCGCACGCGTGACAATAGCTGGAGGTCGTTGACCGGCTTGGTGAGGAAATCGTCAGCGCCGGCGCCAAGTCCGCGCAGCCGATCTTCGCGCTCGTTTAGCGCTGTGACCAGCACGATCGGTATGTGCTCGGTGCGGGGGTCGGTTCTTGAGGCGGCGGCAAGCTTCAATGCCGTTGAGCTTCGGCATCATGATGTCCATCAGGATGACGTCGGGCTCCTCGGCCAGCGCCTTGTCGATGGCGTCTTCGCCGTCCACCGCAGTGACAACGTGAAAATACTCGTTTTTCAGCTTGTCGTCCGAGCAGCTTCCTGTTCTGCTCGATGTCATCGACGACCAGGACCCGCGCGCTCATCTCACCGCCCTCCGCGGCGGCCTTATCGATTTAGCTGATAGGCAAGGTTCGCGTCCGGGAATGGCCGTCGGGGGCCGGTGAGCTTCTTCACCTCATTGATGAAGGCGCTCATCTGGATCGGTTTGGACATGTAGGCTTCGCAGCCAGCTTCGCGCACGAGGCGCTCGTCCTGGCGCATGGCGAACGCGGTGACAGCCATGATCGGGATCTGATTGATTGCGCTGTCGTCCTTTATCCAGCGCGTGAGGTCGAGGCCCGACACTTCCGGCAGCTGGATATCCATGATGATAAGGTCGGGCTTGTGCTCGCGCGCGAGGTCGACGGCCTTGAGACCATCGCGGCTCTCCACCGTCTTGAACCCGAAAGCGTCCAACAGGTCGCAGAAGAGCTTCATGTTGAGCTCGTTGTCCTCGACGACCAGGACTTTCTTGGCGGGGGGCGTCGCCATCAACACATCACGCTAGAGAACAGTAGCGGGTTTATTCCCGACTATCTCCCGAACTTGTTAGACCTGAGAGATATTAACCGCCTATTTTCAACTGCGGCTGGCAGAGCAACGCAGTCGAGGCGCTGTAAATTAACAAAACTGCCCGATTTACAAACGCTTCCGGCCGGAACCGCATCTTGTCTGGAAATATTGCTTGCTAGCAACGTAAATTTACGGACTGCCTGCCGGGAGTGCCTCGCAGGAGCTTTTTCGAGGGCCGCGCGCCGCGGAGGGTGTCCCAAATGCGGCTCGGTGCGAGCTCGTCTCGCATCCCCAGCTGTTCGCGCTCACCCATCGCGCACATCGACTGTGACGCCTTCTACGCCTCGATCGAGAAGCGCGATCGGCCGGAACTGACCGGCCCTGCCTGTCGTCGTCGGCGGAGGAAAAAGGGGCGTCGTCTCTCGACCTGCTGCTACGTCGCACGCACGTATGGCGTGCGGTCGGCCATGCCCATGTTCAAGGCCCTGAAAGTCTGTCCGGAAGCCGTCGTCATCAACAGCCGCGCATGGACCTTTATGTGGTGAAGAAGGCCGCCGGATCCGCGAGATGATGCAGCAACCTGACCCCGCTGGTGGAGCCGGTATCGATCGACGAGGCTTATCTCGAATATGGGGACGGACAAGCTGCATGGCGCGCCGCCGGCGATCAGCCTCAGTGAACTCCCCAAAAGGAGGTTGCAACGAGACCTGCGGCTGACGATCTCGGTTGGCCTGGCGAGCAACAAGTTCCTGGCAAAGACGGCCAGCGAGGCGGACAAGCCACGCGGGTTCTTCGCCCTCTCGATTGACGAGGCGCCGGAGTATCTCGCGCCGCGGTTGGCGGCGTGATAGTGTAGTCGAAAACCACTTCTGTCTTTCATATCTCCGGAGGTGACTAATGGGACATTACACACTTCTAGCGGATGAAAACTCGGCGTATTCCAAATCGGAAAACCTGTACGCTGATTTCAAAGCCCATCTCATTTATAACATCATTCTCAATGGAGACATTACGTTTTCTGATAACCAAGTTATGAGTTCTCCTAATTTACGCCTGCTGGCGCGCAGGGACGGCGTAATCGAGGAAGCTCTCAAGGAAGGAAAGTTCACCCTTGCTGTCCGAGATGCTTCTTTCAAGGATGGCTTCATTGACATTGCCGAGATTTTCGAAGCATTTAAGCTTGAACAAAAGCTTCCCAAGCATTTCGATGTTTATGATGACAGTCCGGAAATTCCATTTATTGGTAAGCACGCCATCGCGAAGCCCTGGTCATTCCAAGACGTCAAGCGTCAGTTTACTATCTCCTGCAAAGAAATCATCGAGAACGAGTTCGGCAAACGCTTGGATGCAACGGAGATGGCATCACTGAGAGAGTGGATAGCAGTTGAAGAACGTCGCGATCATGGCGGCCTCGGTCGGGCGTTTTTGCAGAACCCGGGGCCTTCCCTCGAAGTTCGAAGAATACAACATTATGTCATTCGAAGAGGCGCGAAATATTCTCGTAGTTTGCACTGACGCCGTATACTTATCCAATTTGCCCAAAACTATGGCATTAACGCCAATTTATGCTGATCAGCATCGTGAATCATTCAAGCTTCTCGCAATTTCGAGTATGAATTGCAGCCATTTGGTAACTCCAAGATAATGAAGGACCGCTTACACTGGTCACATTTCAAGGCCGGTCTGAACAACCTCGACATGGATGATATTCATTATCTGCACCAGACGGACGCCTTTCGCGAATTCAATTGGCTGAACCAATTGCCCGACGGGGTGAAAAATTTCATGACGCTCCGCGATGTTTATTGTGAGCTAAACCTGATTATTGAGGATCGGATCATTCAGCGCTTTCCCGGAATAGCCCGGGCTAGCCCGGCACCCACACAACGTCAGCTTCGCGCAAAACATGGTACCGCCTTGAAAAAGGCGTTACAGTAGCGGGAGATATCCTTGCGCTCAGTATGGAGTTTGCCGATGTTGCAACTCCTATCATACCATTTGGCGGCGTGATCTCAGATTTTGTTGTCGATGCCGTTCGCAACAAAATTAGCCCACCGCGTCCCTTTGCCGTGGGCGGAGGGCACGTTTCCAAAATGCAAGAATTACAGCAGTTCCTTGAAGATAATGGGGCAGAAGCAAAGATCTCATTTGACGAGGAGTTCAGAGCAACTAGTTCATTCGATAAGGAGATTATTGTTCGATAGCGAGAGGCCGATCATGAGGGCCGAGATAGTTATAGGGTCGTGGATACCCAAGGCATCAAGCATGGTCAGGGAGATGCCTTCGAGCGGTAACAGCTCATAACCAGTGATTGCCTCAGTCAACTCTTGCCCGTCATGGCGAAGCGTAGGAAGCGAAACCGGACACCACAGGAACAAATAAGTCTTGTAAAGTGATCCGAAGCAAACCAACGGTTTGAGCGAGGCCGGTTCCAGCCCAGTTTCTTCTAACAATTCCCGTCGGGCGTCTTGTTCCGGCGTGGAGCCTTCGATGCCAAACCCCTGCGGAATCTTCAAGGAATAATCTTGTTCCGCATAACGGTAATTTCGGAGCAACAATACGCAGTTATCGACAACGGTCAGAATGGCGACGCCATGCGGAGATTTCCATTGCGGATAATAATATCTCCTACAGTGCCGCTCGGAAACCGCACGTCATCATCATGAATGACGACAAAATCATTCTCGTAAACGACGCGCTTCTTGATGGTGTCAATCCGACCAGTCATTTCTCGATTTCTCCATCCTGCGTCCCTTCCTTAGCCGCCGCCTTTTCCTTATCCTTGGCAATCTCGCGATTGATTGACCATAATTGCCAGAAGCCCAGGCCGAGCGCGATGGTGCCGACGACTATGATCTCGATAAAGCCGTAATTGTCGAGTGGGGCGTTGTTCATTTTGGTTTATCCTCGTCCTAGCGGAAACTAGCGTCAATTCTGCGCCACGGCAATTCCTCCCCGGAACGGGGAGGTGGCAGTCCGCAGGACTGACGGAGGGGTCCCACCTATCGGCATCGCGCCCGACCGGCGGGGTGGCCCCCTCCACCACCGCTTCGCGGCGGTCCCCCTCCCCGTTCCGGGGAGGAATTAGGCATTTGCCCTTGGCAAATTCCGTGATGATCTTCGCCGCCTGCGCCGGGTCTTCCTCGTGCGCCAGATGGCCCAAGGCCGCCATTTCTAGCGTCTCGCATCCCGGGATTAACGCCACCGCCTGCACCACCGCCGTTTTGGGGATCGCGGCATCTTTGGCGGCGCTTACCAGCAGCACGGGCGCATGCAAGATTGCCCAACCTTGCGCCCAACCCCTCCAGCCGCCAGTTGGCCATCATCCGGATCGCGCCGTCGCAGTGGCCCGATTTGCTGAACAGGCGCGTGTAATATTTCGCGCCTGCCGCGTCGATTTTCGAACCCGTCGCGCGCGCGAGGAATTTTGCGGTCTGGCCGGGGGCTTGCGCCATTCGGCGAGAAGATGATCGCGACGAACGGGTTGGTGAACAGCATCTTGGCGAGGCTCGGGAAGATCTTTGCGGCGAGGCCGGGAAATGGCATCAGCGCGGGGGTGAAGCCGATGAGCGGGATCTGCCATTTGCGGTCGAGCAAAAGCTGCGCGGCGATGGCGACGCCGGCGCTGTGGCCGACGATGAGGTCTGGCGTGATTTCGAGTTCGATCAAGCAATGCGGCGACCGATGTTGCCATGCCCTCCAGCGTCGGGCTCTTGCCGCTGCCTTTGGTGAAGCCGTGGCCGGGCAGGTCCATCGCGACGACGGTGTAATGCTTGGCCAGCAAGCGGCATGACATCGCGCCAGCTATGCGTGGCCGCGCCGGTGCCGTGGATGAGCAGGCAGACCGGTCCACTCACCCATCATCTGCACATGCCATTCATAGCCGCCCGCGCGGACAAAGCGGCTCGCCTCGCGGTTCGGCCAGTCCTTGCCGTCGGTCGCCCAGTCGGGATAGCGGCTCATGCATGCGCTCAAACTTTCAATTGCCGCGACCATCGCCGCGCTTTGCGCTTGGGGTAGCGGCAAATATCGGCCGTTCAGCGCGGCGGCCAGTTCGGCGGCTTCTTCGCGCGGGCGGGGCGATATGTCGATGACGATGCAGTTGATGCCCGCCATCGCCAGGCCTTTGGCAGCCTGATGCGCTTCGGCCATTCGCGACTTCGCGGTTGGCGGTGCCGTCCATCGCGACATTGCCCTTGCCGTCGGTGAGGATCGCAATTGTCGGGGTTTGCCCGGCGCGCTGAGCGGCCTCGGCGAGTTGCTGCGCCGCCATCAGCCCCGCCGCCAAGGGCGTGCCGCCGCCGCCGGGCAATGCGGCCAACGCCCGCCGCGCGCGGGTCAGCGACCGCGTGGGCGGCAACAAAATCTCCGCTGCCGATTGCCGGAACGCGATGAGCGCGACCTGGCTGCGCTTCACATAGGCCTGCGCCAGCATCATCTCGACCGCGCCCTTCGCCTCGGCCAGCCGCGACAGCGCCGACGAGCCCGAGGCATCGACCGCGAAGATCGTCAGGCTCTCGGTGCGCTGCTCGTAATGGCGGACGCGAAGGTCGGATTTGCGGATATGGATTTTGCGCGTGTCACCCGCGCGCGCCAGTTGCCGCCGGATATTCTGCCACGGCGCGGCGGCGCGCAAGCTGTCGATCAGCGACAGGCGCTTGCCATTGCCCGGAACGCCGGGGCGCGACCCGAGCGGGCGACCGCGCATCGCCGATTTCTGTTTCTGCCCCGATTTGCCGCCCTGCCCCTTGCCGCCGCGTTTTGCGTTCGACGTCGATCTGGTCGAGGATATGCTTGGGGATCGCGGCCGCGGCGGCCTCCAGCATGATATCCTCAAGGTCGATATCCTCGATATTGCGGTCGTCGTCATTCTCGTCGGGCTCGTTGTCCTGCGGCTGGTCGTCCTCCTGCTCCGGCGGCGGCGCGCTTTGCGGCATTTGCGTCGCGCGCGGGGCGAGCACCAGCCGGACGGCGGCTGCGATATCCGCATCGCCGGCTTTCTTCCGCCCGTTCAGCGCGGCATGGGCGCGCGCCGTTGTTTGTGCGAAAATCAGCGGCGCGACCGATGCTATGCCCAAAGCCGCCGCAGTCACCGCAATCGCGTGGAGTTGCTCGTCGGTCGAGCGGCCGCAACCTTGGCCAGCTTTTTGGCCTTCGCCCAATCTCCGCCCTCAAACACCCGCAAGCGCCGAAACATCGCAATGGAACGCCATCGCGCTCGGTCAACACCGCTGGCGGCGCTTCATCGGTCCTCGCAGCCATCGTCGAGCAAGATCGCCGCCAGATCGCCGCCGTCCATCGCCTGCGCTATGTGCGCCGCGACATTGGCTGCAACGCGCTCGGCCATCGGCAGGATCACCGCACCGCCCGCTGCCCCAGCCAGCAATCCCTGCGCGCATCACGCCTTTG
Organism: uncultured Alphaproteobacteria bacterium; assembly: GCA_963814305.1. GTDB lineage: Bacteria > Pseudomonadota > Alphaproteobacteria > Sphingomonadales > Sphingomonadaceae > Sphingorhabdus_B. Next base: position 194,672 of record CAWFCI010000007.1, on the reverse strand, counting down.
CCCAGCCGCCAAAGTCGCCGACAGGTCGAGCCCGCCGAGCAAGCGCTCGCTATCGACATTGGAGGGGATTTTCGCGACCGGGCCGTGTTTGCCGATCTCGTCTCTTGGCAAAAGCAACCATCTCATCGCGCACCGGCCCGTCGCCGCGCAAGACGATGCCGCCGAACATCGCTGGACAGCGGACAAAAAGCTGAAGCGCCAGTTCCGCGTCGGACTACGACGCATCAAGCGCAGCCGCTTCGCTCACCCGAACAGTTCTTCCAAGCGCGCGTTCGATCCGCGTGGTCGATCCTGTCTCGTCGAGCACATTGCGCCGCAACCGGTGGCGCAACGCGAGCGGTGCGATTTCTTTCAAATGTTTGCGCGTCACCGTTTTCTTGCCGTCGAGCGCCGCCAGCGCGCGGCTGCCGCGCATCAGCGTCAGCTCGCCGCGAAGCCCGTCTGCACCCACTGCCTTGCACAAGGTCGCCATGTCTTCGAGAATGCTCTCGGGCGTTTCGACCTTAGGCAATGCCGCCTTTGCCTTGGCAATGCGTTTCAACACCTTGGCATCCTCGTCCGCCCAAGCCGCCGCAAAGCCAGCGCCGTCCTGCTCGTTCGCATCGCAGCGTTTCATGATCTCGACGCGGTCGGCAATGTCCTCGGGCGTGCGCACCTCGACCGACAGGCCAAAGCGGTCGAGCAATTGCGGGCGGAGTTCGCCTTCTTCCGGATTGCCGCTGCCCGACCAGCACAAAGCGCGCGGGATGGCGGATGGAGAGGCCATCGCGCTCGACCAGATTTTCGCCCGACGCCGCGACATCGAGCAGCAGGTCGACGACATGATCCTCAAGCAGATTGATCTCGTCGATATACAAAAACCCGCGATGCGCCTTGGCCAGCAAGCCCGGCTCGAACTGCTTCTCGCCATGCGCCAGCGCGCGTTCGAGGTCGAGCGTGCCAAGCACCCGGTCCTCGGTCGAACCCAGCGGCAAATCGACAAACGGCACCCGCGCCTTCACCGCCTTCGACCTTCGCCCCCGGCACATAATCCGGACTGTCGGCAATCGCTTCGGGCGCGCTGTTGAACCGGCACCCTTCGACCACCGAAATCAACGGCAAAGTCGCCGCCAGCGCCCGCGCCGCCGTTGACTTGCCCGTCCCCCGGTCGCCGAAAATCATCACCCCGCCAATGCGCGCATCGACCGCCGCAATCAGCAGCGCCTGCTTCATCTCATGCTGCCCGACAATCGCGCTAAAAGGAAATCCACCCATGCGGCCCTAGCTAACACACAAAAACGCCACGGCAAGATATCGTGGACAGAGGAAGCGATTTCACGGGACAGCGCTATCAATCGATTGCAATTGTAACAGTGTGATTGATTATTTGAATAAGCGTGATTTTCGCTGTTATGAGCGGCTTAAGGCCGTATTGCCGAGCCTAATCCATCTCCCGGGAAAGCCATGCACTTCCGCCTTCTGATCATTGCAGCTTTGTCTCTTTCTGCCTGTAGCGGCGGTGAGGAAAAGCGCGGCCGACCGACGCCGTTGGTCACGACGGCCGCGGTGACCGAACACCTGTTTGCCGACCGTTATGCGGCTGTCGGCAATGCGAACGCGAATGAGCAGGTGTCAGTGCGCGCGCCGGTGACCGAGCGGATCACGCGGCTTGGTTTTACCGATGGCGCGTTCGTCCAGCGCGGACAAATGCTTGCGGTACTTGCGCAAGGTCAGGAAACCGCTTCGCTGGCCAGTGCACAGGCGCGGGTGACCGAGGCCGAGAAGCAACTCGCGCGGATCGCCGAACTGCATCGGCGGGGTTTTGCCACCAATGCCAGTCTTGAAGCCGAGACCGCCAACGCAGCGTCCGCAAGGGCAGCGGCGAATGAAGCCGGTGCTTCGGTCGGCGACCGCGTCGTCCGCGCGCCGTTTTCCGGCCAGGTTTCGCTGCGCCGTATTTCGGTCGGCGCGGTGGTAAGCGCAGGTGACGAGATTGCCACGGTCAGCGACGTGAGTTCGATCAAGCTGGATTTCACTATTCCCGAAACGATGCTGGCGAATGTCAGCCGGGGCCAGACGATTACCGCCAAAGCGGCCGCCTTTCCCGAGGCGATGTTCTCAGGCCGGATCGAGGCCATTGATCCCGGTGGTCAATGCTCAGACGCGGACGGCTACATTACGCGCCATCATCCCCAATCGGGGCGGGATGTTGAAACCCGGCATGCTGATGACGGTGACGATCTCGTCAAATCCGCGGACGGCGATCGCGGTACCCGAACTTGCGCTTGGTGCGCGAAGGCGACACGAGTTTCGTTTACATGCTCGATGCGAAGCAGAAAGCGAAGCGTATTCCAGTCAAAACCGGCGCGCGCGATGGTAATCTGGTCGAAATTCTCGAAGGACTGAAGGTCGGCGACCGGATCGTCAGCGAAGGTGTGGTCAAATTGTCAGACGGCGCGCAGGTGCGGACTGAAGAAGCAAGGCGCTGATACTGGCGCGGCCAATTCGGGACGATGACCCGGTAACATGACATTATCCGATATTTCCGTCCGCCGTCCGGTGTTCGCTGCGGTGCTGGCGATCCTGATGGTGCTGGTTGGTATCGTCGGGTATCTCAGTCTGCCGGTGCGCGAATATCCCGATACCGAACCGCCCATTGTCTCGGTCGATACCAATTACACCGGCGCTGCAGCAACAGTGGTCGAATCGCGGGTGACGCAAGTGCTGGAAAATGCGCTGGCGGGAATTGAGGGAATCCAGACGCTCAGCTCACGTTCGCGCGACGGGCAGTCATCGATTACCATCGAATTCGCGCCCGGCAGAACCGTGGACAGCGCAGCCAACGATGTGCGCGATCGCGTCGGCGGCGCGCTGGACGATTTGCCCGAAGAGGTACTCGCGCCGGAAGTCCGCAAGGTCGATGCCGATTCATCGCCGATCCTGTTTCTGGTGGCTTCAAAACCTGGCTGGTCGCGGCTCGAACTCAGCGATTATCTCGACCGCAATCTGGTCGACCGCTTTTCCGCGATTGACGGCGTGGCGCGGGTTTTTGTCGGCGGTGAAGCGCGGCCTTCGATGCGGATATGGCTGCAACCCGATCGCCTCGCGGCATTGAGCCTTACGCCAGCCGATATCGAAAACGCGCTGCGCAGCCAGAATGTCGAATTGCCTGCTGGCCGTTTGGAGTCGGCTGACCAGAACATCACCTTGCGCGTTACCCGTGCCTTTGCCGATGTCGAACAGTTCCGGCAGCTGGTGGTTTCGCGCGGCACCGATGGATATCTTGTCCGATTGGGCGATGTCGCACGGGTCGAGAACGGCGCGGAAAACCCGTATTCGGCCTTCCGGCTGAATGGCAACTCGGCTTTGGGCATGGGTATTGTCCGGCAGTCAGGCGCCAACACGCTGGCCGTGGCGGAAAGCGCCAAGAAACTCGCCGAGGATATCAAATCAACGCTGCCGCAAGGCATGACGCTGACCGTTGGGTCCGACGATTCACAGTTTATCAGCAAGGCCATCGATGGCGTCTGGGTGACGCTGGCCGAAGCTGCGGTGCTTGTTGTCCTTGTTATTTTCCTGTTTCTGGGCAGCTGGCGTGCGACGATCATCCCGGCGATTACGGTGCCGATCTGTTTGCTCGCGACCTTTGCTGTTCTTTGGTTCTTAGGGTTTTCGATCAATCTGCTGACGCTTTTAGCGATGGTGCTGGCGATTGGCCTGGTGGTCGACGACGCCATCGTCGTCCTTGAAAATGTCTATCACCGGATAGAGCAAGGCGAACCACCACTTGTCGCTGCCGTGCAAGGAACGCGGCAAGTCGCATTTGCAGTTGTATCGACCACCATTGTGGTCTGCGCAGTGTTCGTCCCCGTCATGTTTTTGGCCGGCCAGACGGGATTGTTGTTTCGCGAACTGGCCGGTGCGATGATTGCAGCCATCGCCTTTTCCGGATTTGTCGCGCTTAGCCTCGCGCCGATGCTGTGTTCGAAACTGCTGCGGCACGAAGAGCGCGGCAGGCTTGCCAAATGGGTAGATGACCGCTTCGGCCGATTGGAAAGCTGGTATAGCGGCCTCGTCGGGCGCGTGATTGGCAAGCCGTTGTTTGCAATGCTGGGCGTTGCTGGCTTTCCTCGCTGTCGCCGGTTTCGGTTTCACGTTGCTCGATTCCGAACTGGCTCCGGCAGAAGACGTAGGGATACTCAGCGCCAATATTTCCGCGCCAGAAGGCACGGGCTATGCGGCGATGGACAAATATATGCTCGACGCGTCGAAACCGGTGTTGAAGTTGCTGGAAAAAGGAACGGTGCGCTCGATCATCCAACGGACGCCAGGTGGTTTTAGCGCCAGCGACGATTTCAACAGCGGAACGTTCGTCGTTTTTCTGAAGCCGTGGGAAGAGCGTACCGAAACGACCGACGATGTAGTCACGCAGGTGAACAAAATCCTCGCCGACCTTCCAGCGGTCCGCGGCAATGCTGCTGCGCGGTCGTCGCTGGGCCGTGGTCGCGGGCAACCTTTGAATTTTGTTATCGCCGGATCGACCTATGAATCGCTGAGCATCGCGCGCGACCGGTTGCTGGCAGCGGCAAGTAGCAACCCGGGGATCGTGAACCTTGATTCCGATTACAAAGAAACCAAGCCGCAGATGGAGATCGAAGTTGATACCACGCGCGCTGGCGACCTTGGCGTGTCAGTGGCCGACGTCAGTCAGGCCTTGCAGTCGCTGCTCGGATCCCGCCGCGTTTCGACCTATGTTGATCGCGGCGAGGAATATCGCGTGATCGTGCAAGCCGATGCACCGGATCGCGCTTCACCCGAAAACCTTGCAGCCATTCAGGTGCGCGCCCGCGATGGGTCGCTGGTATCGCTCGCAAACCTGGTGAAATATTCAGAGACAGCCGGAGCACGCGATTTGGGCCGCTTTAACAAGCTGCGCGCGATTACGCTGTCAGGCGGGCTCGCACCGGGCTACACAATGGGCGAAGCGCTCGCGTTTCTCGAAACCGAAGCCGCACAAGCGCCTGAAATTCTGGCTGTCGGCTATCGCGGCGAGAGTCAGGCTTTCAAGGAAACCGGCGGGTCGATTGTGCTGATTTTCCTGGTGACGATATTGTTGGTATATCTTGGTGCTGGCCGCGCAGTTTGAAAGCTTTGTCCACCCCCTCACGATCATCACAACGGTGCCATTGGCGGTTGGCGGCGGGCTGATCGGGCTGTGGCTTACGGGCACGACGCTTAATCTCTATAGCCAGATCGGCATTGTGATGCTGGTCGGTCTCGCGGCCAAAAATGGCATCCTGATTGTCGAATTTGCCAACCAGTTGCGCGACGAAGGCAAGGAAATTATCGAGGCCGTGCAGCAGGCGGCGACGCGGCGTCTGCGTCCGATCTTGATGACGTCTATCGCAACCGTATTTGGCGCGATACCGCTTGCCATTGCGAGCGGCGCAGGCGGCGCAGCACGTGGCGCGATTGGTGTCGTCATCGTCTTCGGCGTAACGCTCGCGACGCTGATTACGCTGGTGTTGATCCCGATAATCTACTCTCGATTGGCAAAATATACCGGTTCGCCCGAAGCGGTTACCCGCAAACTCGAAGCCGAAATGAAGGCACAGGAAACGCCCTCAGTCTGACGTTTCCGGTACGCGCAACATGGCGAGCGCGGCAAGCGCCATGACGACCGCTGCGAAAGCCATCGTCCAGATCGGCTCGGTCGGGAAAAACGCCTTCAATATGCTTCCCATAACCGTTGCCACCAACAATTGCGGCACGACGATGAACACGTTGAACAACCCCATGTAGATGCCCAATTTGTTTTGCGGCAGGCTGGACGCAAGAATTGCGTATGGCATTGCAAGGATTGAAGCCCAGGCGATGCCAACGCCGATCTCCGAGACGATCAGCAAATTTGGATCGCGGATGAACAGGAAACTTGCATAGCCTGCTGCGCCTGCAAGCAGGCACATCATATGCGTCCTGACTTTACCGAATTTCTTTGCCAGTGTCGGCAGGACAAACAGCGCGACCAATGCCGCCACGCCGTTGTAGATGGCAAACAACGTTCCGACCCAGTTGCCGCCTTCGCCATAAGCAGCGCTGGCCGGATCGGCCGAACCGAACATATATTGCGCGACGACGGGCGTGGTATAAATCCACATGATGAACAGCGCCGACCAGCTGAAAAACTGCGCGAGTGCGAGCTTTTTCATGATGTCGGGCATGCCGGAAAAGTCACCGACAATGTGCGACAGTACGTTGTTGTCGCGGCCTGATTTGGCGAGGTTGATCGCGAGCAGGCTGGCAATGCCATAGCCAGCGAGCAACGCGCCAAGCAAATAGACTTCTTTTTCCAAGCCCGCAACGCGGCACCAGAGCGGCAACGACTGCGCCCGCTACGATCCAGACACCAGCACCACCCATCGAACGCGCAGCAAGCGCGCGAATGGTCGCATTGCTATCTGCCGGGGGGCCGTCAAAGGCCTCCATCTCTTCCGGGCTATATTCCTTGGTCGTCAATATGGTCCACATCACCGCCAGGAACAAAGCGACCCCGCCGAACCAGAAGCTGTATTTGACCGTGTCGGGAATCCGGCCTTCGGGGGCAACATTGGCGACACCCCATGCGTCGAGCAAATAGGGGAACAGCGAGCCCACGACTGCACCTGCGCCAATAAACGCGGTCTGCACCGCATAGCCTGCGGTATGCTGGTCCTTGCGCAGCATGTCGCCGACGAACGCGCGGAATGGCTCCATCGAAATGTTGAGCGAAGCGTCGAGCACCCACAACATCACTGCCGCGAATAACAGCACTTCTGCGAGCGGCATGATGAGCAGCGAAAGCGCCGCCAATATTGCACCGGCGAGGAAATATGGCCGCCGCCGCCCAAGCCTTCCAAACCACGTTCGGTCGCTGAAATGCCCGATGAGCGGTTGCACGAGCAATCCGGTCAGCGGCGCGGCAATCCACAATGCGGGCAAATCATCAAGGCTGGTGCCGAGCGCCTGGAAGATACGCGACATATTGCCGTTTTGCAGCGCAAAGCCGATCTGGATGCCGAAAAAGCCGAAGCTGATATTCCACAACCCCCTATATCCCTGACGCGGTTTTTCCACGTAAATGCCCTCTCCAAAGCTATGTTATATGGAAACAAGGCTGGCAGAGAACGCCAATCGCCGCAACGTGCATACGTATGGGAGAGCAAATGCCTTAGTGCGCGCCGCAGGATTGGCGAACGATCAATTTTGCCGGAAGCACCGCAGTATCTGCCGCTTCGTTGCGGATTTGCTTGAGCAAGCTGTCGACCAAAACTTCGCCAGCGCGTTTATAGTCCTGCTGGATCGTCGTCAGTGGCGGGTGCGCCATGCCCGCTGCGGGAATGTCATCGAAACCGCAATCGCAACATCATCCGGGAATTTTCAGGCCATGTTCGCGAAGCGCGTTCATCGCGCCAATCGCGATGGTGTCGCTAGCCGCAAAAATAGCATCGAAATGCGACGCCGCGTGCAACCAGTTCCTTGGCCGCCTCATATCCTGCTTCTTGCGTGTTCAGCGCATCGACCTGCAACGCCGGGTCGGCGATTATCCCCTCGCCGCCTTGCGCCTCGCATGATCCGCGATAGCGGTCCTGAAATTCGGGATAATGGCTGCTGGCGTCGCCGAGAAACGCGATCCGCCGCCGCCCATGCTGCATCAAATGCCGTGCAGCATCCATGCCGCCGCGAAAATTATCGCAGCCGATTGTCGTGCCCGGCTGCCCCTCTTGCGCAAAGCCCCAGCGGACGAAATGGGTTTCCTGCTCGACCAGTTTCTCCAGTTTTTCGCGATATAATTCATAATCGCCATAGCCCAGCAGGATAATCCCGTCGGCCTTGCGGCTATCTTCATAATCGACATGCCAGTTGGACGACAGTTGCTGGAACGATATCAGCAAATCATATCCGCGTTGTGCACAGGTGCGGGTGATCGACCCCAGCATCGACAGGAAAAACGGGTTGATACCGGTTTCGTCGGGCGTCGGGTCTTCGAAAAACAGCAGCGCCAACGTACGTGTTTGCTGCAGCCGCAGGCTCGACGCATTTTTGTCGACCTTGTAGTTCAGTTGTTTCGCGATTGCCTCGATCCGCAACCGTGTCTGTTCGGATACCGTCGGGCTACCGCGCAAAGCCCTCGACACGGTGGGCTGCGAAACGCCTGCGAGTTGCGCGATATCGAACGATGTGGCTTTGCAGTGCCATTGATTTTCCTGCTCCCTTCATATCTTAGGCTCGGCCTGAACCAAGCGCAATCGTTTGCCCCAACTCATGCTCCGACCTGCCCACGCACTGTGCTAATTCTGCAACAGCCGCCAACTGCATAAATCTGAATACGTATGTGGATTTGCTGGCTAAACCGCCGCGTGAGGCGCATTCTGTCAATGGTCATTAAATGCATCGAGGCGAGCCTGCGCACGATGCAACAACGTAGCCGGTTACCCGTCCGCTCAATTGGTCGGGGCCATTTAGGGGAGTGAATCATGGCCAAGTTCCAGTATAATTCTGCGCGCCGTTTTGCGCACAGTGCCAGCCGCTTTGCGCTCGGCACGGCAATGGTTGCCGCATTTGCTGCACCTGCCTTTGCGCAGGACGAAGCGCCTGCCGAAGAGGATGAGGGCGATGCCATCGTCGTTTCCGGCTTCCGCGCTTCAGCTTGAAAATGCGGTCAACGAAAAGAAGAACAACGACCAGATCGTTGAATTGGTTTCGGCAGAAGACATCGGCAAGCTGCCTGATGCTTCCATCGGCGAATCCATCGCCCGCCTTCCCGGCGTGACATCGCAGCGCCTGAACGGTCGCTCGAACAACATCTCGATCCGGGGTTTCGGCCCCGACTTTTCGCAAACAGTCCTGAATGGCCGTGAGCAGACTTCGACAGGCGACAGCCGCGCAGTCGAGTTCGACCAGTATCCTTCGGAAATCGTCAGCCAGGTAGTCGTCTACAAGTCGCCGACTGCTTCGCTCGTTGGCCAAGGTCTCGTCGGAACCATCGACATCCGCACGGTGCGTCCGCTCGATTATGGCAAGCAAGTCCTCGCTGTTGGCGCACGCGGCACTTACGCCGATCTGGGCGCGCTGAACGCTGGTTCCAAGAAATACGGCTACCGCGCCAACGCAACCTATATCGACCAGTTCGCCGATGACACCATCGGTATCGCGCTGTCGGCGTCTTATGTCGACGAGCCTTACCAGCTTCAGGAATTCAACGCTTGGGGTTATGCAGGCGCAGGCACAGCGGCATCGCCTGCGGTTATCGGTGGTTCGAAATCATTCGTTACGTCGACCCAGCTAAAGCGCTTGGGCCTTAACGGCACGTTGCAATTCCAGGCATCCGATACCATCCGCCTGACCTTCGATGGTTTCTATTCCAATTTCGAGGATGATCAGTCGAAGCGCGGCATCGAACTGCCTTTGGGCTTTGGTGCATTCGGCACCACCGGGCCGACCGGCACAACAGTTTCCGACGGCTTTGTAACGGCAGGCACATTCCGCAATGTGCAGGGCGTAGTCCGCAACGATATCTTCCAGCGCAAGGCCGATCTCTATTCCTTCGGCTACAACGCCGAATATGATGGCGACGATGGCTGGAAAGCGTTTATCGACATCGGCTATTCGCGCACCGACCGCAACGAATTGAGCATCGAAAGCTATTCGGGCACCGGTTTCGGCGAAGCGCTGGGCGCAACCGATACGATCAGCTTCACTTCCGGGCCATCGGGTACCGTGTTCGACCCGACGCTCGATTACAGCAACCCTGCACTCATCCGCCTGACCGATCCGCTTGGCTGGGGCGGCGGTATTGTGCCGCAGGCGGGTTACTATAACAACCGGATCATCGAGGACGAACTGAAGCAGTATCGCGTTGGTGTCGAAAAAGAAGTCGAAGGCTTTTTCTCGGCGATCAAGTTCGGTATGAATTACACTGATCGGCAAAAAAGCCTGACGCCGGACGAGTTTCTCGTTCGGCTGCGCGGCGGCGCGCTGGAACTTCCCATTCCGACGAACGCATTGCTGCGCCCGACGAACCTTGGCTATCTCGGCCTCGGCCCGATTGTAAGCTATGACGCGCGGGACCTGATCGCCGACGGTACGTTAGTGCTCGACCGCAACCTTTCGCCCGACATTCCGGCGAAGGCGTATAATGTAACCGAAGACCTGATGACCGCCTATCTTCAGGCCGACATCGAACAGGAAATGGGCAGTGGCACGCTGACCGGTAATATCGGTGTGCAGGCGATCCATACCGATCAAGGTTCGTCGGGCACGGTCTTTGCCGGTGGCGTCGCACGCTCGGTTCGTGCCAGTACGAGCTATTGGGATGTGCTGCCCAGCCTTAACCTATCGATGCGATTCGACAGCGATTTTGTCATCCGCTTTGCCGCATCGCGCCAGATCCAACGCCCTCGTCTCGACGACCTTCGCGTAGCTGTCTCTTATGGTATCAGCAACATCGTTGCCAACAGCCCGACGGGTCTTGCACCATTTATCGATGGCAACGGCGGCAACCCGCAATTGCGTCCTTACCGCGCTAATGCATTCGATCTGAACTTCGAAAAATATTTCGGTCAATCAGGCGTCATTTCGCTTCAGTTGTTTCACAAGGATGTGAAGAGCTATATCGACCGCACGCGCTTCCCGTTCGATTATGCAGGCTATCCGCTACCTATCGGCCTTCCGCCCGCGACGCTGATTGGTCGGCTTGAATCGTCGTTCAATACTGGCGGCGGCAAGCTGTACGGCGGCGAACTGGCGATTACCCTGCCGTTCAGCAACATTAGTGAAGCCCTAGATGGCTTTGGCATAACAGGCGGCGTTGGTTACACAAAGACCAAGATCGAGGATGCGGCGGGCAATGTCGACCAGATCCCTGGCTATTCGAAATGGGTTGCCAACGGCACCGCCTTCTTCGAAAAATGGGGTTTCAATGCACGCGGTTCGGTTCGTTACCGTTCGACCTTCCTTGGCGATTTCACCGGCTTTGGTGGTTCGCCGACGCGCCGCACCGCGCTTGCCGAAATGATTGTCGATGGCCAGATCGGTTACGACTTTCAGGAAGGAAGCGCGCTTCAGGGTCTGTCGGTGTATCTGCAGGGCCAGAACCTGACCGACGAGCGCTTTGCGGCAATCGGCAACACCCGCAATCAGGTGATCGACTACCAGATTTACGGTCGCCGGTTCCTCGCTGGCTTCACCTTCAAGTTCTGATGGACTAATCGGAGGCCCCCGCCGCGAACAGGATATCCTGACGTGGCGGGGGCCTTTTTTATGGGTATGTAAGAGCATGGAGAGCGCTCTGAAACGGATCGTGATAGTCGGAGGAGGAACTGCCGGATGGATGGCAGCGTCTGCTTTCGCGCGCTTTTTGGGATCGCGCTATTCGATACGGCTGATTGAGTCGGATGACATCGGTACGGTGGGCGTCGGTGAGGCGACAATTCCCGCGATTCAGCTCTTCAACCAAAGCCTTGGCATTGACGAGAATGAGTTTGTCCGCGCGACGCAAGGGTCGTTCAAACTGGGCATCGAATTTGCTGATTGGACTGAGCCGGGGCACCGATATATCCATGCGTTCGGACAGATCGGGCGGCCGTTAGGGCTGTTGCCGTTCCACCAATATTGGTTGCGGCATAACAGCGAAGGCGGGACATCATCGCTTTGGGATTATGCGCCAACGGCCTTGGCCGCCGCCGAAAACCGTTTTGCCCGCCCGCAGGAAAAGCCCGGTAACCTGCCAAGCGGCGTAGCTTATGCCTATCATTTTGACGCCGGTCTCTACGCGCTGTTCTTGCGGAAATATGCAGAAAAGCGCGGTATTATCCGGACCGAAGGCGAAGTCGTCGATGTCGAAACCAACAGCGAGAACTGGCTTTGTCGAAGCGGTCAAACTTGGCGTCTGGCGAAAAAATAGAGGGCGACCTGTTCATTGACTGCTCGGGCTTTCGCGGGCTGCTGATCGAGCAGGCGCTGCAAAGTGGTTATGAGGACTGGTCAAATTACCTGCCCTGCAACCGTGCGCTGGCCGTCGCTTGCGCGTCTGCAGATCCCCTGACACCTTACACCCGTTCGACCGCGCGCGAGGCTGGCTGGCAATGGCGAATCCCGCTGCAGCATCGCACGGGCAATGGCTATGTCTATTGCAGCGACTTCATTAGCGATGATGAGGCGACCGAGACGCTAATGTCGAACCTTGAAGGCGATGCACTAGCCGAACCACGCCAGTTGCGCTTCGTCACTGGCAAGCGTCGACAAATATGGAAGAAAAATGTTGTGGCATTGGGGCTGTCGAGCGGCTTCCTTGAACCGCTGGAGTCGACGAGCATCCACCTGATTCAGGCCGGCATCGCCAAGCTGCTTAATTTCTTTCCGACCGCGTGGTTTCGACAGCGCCGACATCGACGCCTTCAACGGCCAGATGGACTTCGAATTTAGCGCTATCCGCGACTTCATCGTCCTGCATTACAAGGCCCAAAACCGCGATGGCGCGTTCTGGAAGCAATGCCGGGAGATGGCTATCCCTGACAGCCTTGCCGCTAAGATAGAATTGTTCAAAGCCAATGGCCGCATCGTGCGCTTCAATGAAGAACTGTTTACCGAGTTAGGCTGGTTACAGGTGATGTGGGGACAAGGATTGCGACCAAGCGGCTATCACCCGCTTAGCGGACCAACTTACGCCCGAACAGCTTGCTGAATTCTTGAGTGTCGCGCACAAACATGCGGCCCATATCGCATCGCAAATGCCCGATCATAAAGCCTATATCGCCGCAAATTGCGCGGCCCCTCCCCTCGAAATGAAAAAGGCTCATTCCATGAAAGCGAAACTGCTTTGCAGCCTGACAGCACTACTGCTGGCGTCGACCCTGGCCACCGCCGAAAATCTTGCGCGACCGCCTGCCCGAGGACGAAATCATCTATTTCGTCCTTCCCGACCGCTTTGAAAATGGCGACCCGAAGAACGATACCGGCGGGATCAAAGGTGACCGGATGAAGCACGGCTTCGACCCCACACATAAAGGCTTTTTTCATGGCGGGGACCTGAAAGGCCTGACTAACCGCTTGGACTATCTTCAAGGATTGGGAACAACCGCAATCTGGTTCGCGCCGATCTTCAAGAATAAGCCCGTGCAGGGCGGACCGGGCCAGGAATCGGCGGGATATCATGGCTATTGGGTGAATGATTTCACGCAGGTCGATCCGCACTTCGGCACCAATGCCGAGTTCAAGGCGTTTGTCGATGCGGCGCACAGTCGCGGGATGAAGGTCTATATGGACATCATCGCCAATCATTCCGCCGATGTTATCCAGTATAAGGAATGCCCGACCTCGGCGTGCAGTTACCGCAACCGCGCCGATTATCCCTATTCGCGCCGGGCGGCGGACGGGGCGGCGATCAATGCCGGCTTCGCAGGTGACAGCGTCCAGACGCCGGAAAACTTTGCCAAGCTGACTGACATGAATTTTGCCTACACGCCGTTCGTGCCGAAGGCGGAAGAAAAAGTCAAAGTCCCGGCGTGGCTGAACGACATCCGCTGGTATCATAATCGCGGCGACTCAACCTTCAGCGGCGAAAGCTCGACCATGGGCGACTTTGTCGGGCTCGACGGTTTGATGACCGAAAATCCGCGTGTGATCGAAGGCTTTATCGATATCTATGGCAGCTGGATCGACCGGTTCGGGATTGACGGTTTCCGCGTCGATACCGCGCGCCATGTCAATCCGGAATTCTGGCAGGCGTTTGTCCCCGCAATGCTCGCCCGCGCGAAGGCAAAGGGCATTCCCAATTTCCATATCTTCGGTGAAATCGGCGGCGTGGGGCTGGAGCCTGGCAAGCTGGCTGTCCACACCCGCGTTGATAAATTCCCCGCCACAATCGATTTTGCCTTCCGGCAGGCTGCTATTGAATCGGTCGGGGGCAAGGCCGGCACCGATAAGCTGTGGGAGCTGTTTTTTCAGGATCCGCTGTACGAAGGCGGCGCAGACAAGGCGCGTATCCAACCGACCTTTATCTCGAACCACGACAATGGCCGCTTCGGCTATTATGTCCGGCAGAACTATCCCGATATATCGGATGATGAATTGCTGGCGCGGGTTCGTCTGGGCCACGCCATGCTGCTAACGCTTCGCGGTGTTCCGACGATCTATTCGGGCGATGAGCAGGGCTTTGTCGGTGACGGCTGGGATCAGGACTCGCGTGAGGATATGTTCCCGTCGAAGGTCGCGGTCTATAATGACAACCGCCTGCTCGGCACCAAAGCGACGACAGCAGACAGCAATTTCGATACAGCGCATCCGCTGTATCAGTTCATCGCCGAGCTGTCCGCGCTGCGTAAGGCGCATCCTGCGCTGCGTCGCGGCAAGCAGATTGTCCGCAATTACAGCGACAAGCCCGGACTGTTTGCGGTTTCGCGTATCGACGAGGCATCGGGCGAGGAACTGCTCGCGGTGTTCAACACATCGACCGCGGCGCTCAAAACCAATGTCGAAGTCGGCACCGGGGTGACTGCATTGGAACCCTTAAGCGGCCCCTGCCCATCAGCACCGCGCGCGCCTGGATCGCTTGCCATTTCCCTCGACCCGCTAAGTTTCATGGTTTGCAAAGTTAAATGAGCGATCCCTTGCCCAAACAAATATTGAACATCGACCGGCCATGGTGGCGCGGCGCGACCATTTATCAGGTCTATCCACGTAGTTTTGCCGACAGTAACGGCGACGGCATCGGCGATTTGCCTGGGATCACCGGCAAGCTTGATTATATCGCATCGCTTGGTGTCGACGCGGTGTGGCTCTCGCCTTTCTTTACCTCGCCGATGAAGGATTTCGGGTACGATGTTGCCGATTATTGCGATGTCGATCCGATTTTCGGCACACTCGGCGATTTCGACGCACTGGTTGCGAAGGGTCACGAACTTGGCCTGAAAATCCTGATCGACCAGGTCTATTCGCACACCTCGGACCTGCACGCATGGTTCGCCGAAAGCCGTGCGACCCGCGACAACTGTAAAGGCCGACTGGTATGTTTGGGCCGATGCCAAGGCAGACGGCACGCCGCCGAATAACTGGCAATCGGTTTTCGGCGGCCCTGCATGGACATGGGATGCCCGTCGGCGGCAATATTATATGCACAATTTCCTGAGTTCGCAGCCTCAGCTCAATGTGCATAATCCGGTAGTTCAGGACGCGCTTTTAGGCGTTGCCAAATTCTGGCTGGACCGCGGCGTCGATGGCTTCAGGGTCGATGCGATCAACTTTGCGATGCACGACCCCGATCTGAAGGATAATCCCCCTGCCCCGGCAGGAAATGGTTTGCGCACAAGGCCTTTCGACTTCCAGCTCAAGGTCCATAACCAGTCGCATCCCGACATACCGGCGTTTATCGAACGAGTCCGCGCGCTTACCGACAGCTATAACGCCCGTTTCACCGTTGCCGAAGTCGGCGGGCCCGATTCCGACCGAGAAATGAAAGCGTTCACCCACGGGCACACGCATTTTAACAGCGCTTACGGTTTCAACTTCCTCTACGCCGATCAATTGACGCCCGCATTGGTGCGCGAGGCGTTGGAAGCATGGCCTGACAGTGAAGGCACTGGCTGGCCGTCATGGGCATTTTCCAACCATGACGCCCCGCGTTGGATCAGCCGCTGGGCACCCGACGACGCCCGCGATGTTTACGCGCGGATGGTGATGCTGCTGTTCGTTTCGCTTCGCGGCAATGTCATCCTTTGGCAGGGTGAAGAGCTTGGGTTGACCCAGGTCGATATTCCGTTCGAGAAATTGCAGGACCCCGAAGCCATTGCCAACTGGCCGCTCACGCTCAGCCGCGACGGCACGCGCACGCCTATGCCGTGGATTGCGAACAGCGAACATTGCGGTTTTAGTTCTGCCGAACCGTGGTTACCACTTGGCCTTGACCATCAGGCGATGGCCGTCGACGTCGAAGACGCTGACAATACATTCGATGCTGGCGCTGACCAGAAAGCTGATCGCCTTCCGCAACGCTAACGAAGCGATGCTGGTCGGCGATTTGAATATTATCGAAGCGCACGGCGATCTTTTGGTCTTCGAACGGCGCAGCTCCAACCAGCATCTGATCTGCGCATTCAACATGGGCAATTCGGTTATCGACTGGAGCCCTGCGCAACCAGACCGGTGGCGCGTATTGAAGTTGGTGAATGACGCAGGTGTCGGCTTCACTTCCGGCCTATGCCGGGAAAATTTTGGAAAAAATCGCTTGAGGAGCAGCAATATGGGCAGCAAAAAAGTCAGAAATTCGGTGGTTGCGCTTGGCGGCCTGATACTCGCCACGACGGCGGTCAATGCCCAGCCTGTTGCTACCGCTTCATCGCCCGATGGCGCCGTAAGCGTTGCTGTGACCATCGACGGCGATGGCCGCGCGGCTTATGCGGTCACGCGCAAGGGCAAAGCGATCCTTGCGCCATCAAAGCTCGGCTTCCTGCTCACCGACGCAGTCAAAATCGACCGCCGCCTGACCATCACCGGTCAGGAGACGCGCGATTTCGACGAGACATGGTCCCAGCCCTGGGGCGAGTGGAAAAGCATTCGCAACCGCTACCGCGAACTCAAGGTGCATCTGAAGGAAAGCACTGCGCTCGCCCGCGTGTTTACGGTGACCTTCCGCCTTTACGAAGACGGCGTCGGCTTCCGCTACGAATTTCCCGAACAGCCCAACATGGCGAAAACCAATATCGCCGAAGAGCTGACCGAATTCGCCTTTGCCAGCGACGGAACGGCTTGGTGGAAGCCGGCGTTTCTGTGGAACCGCGAGGAATATCTCTATAACAAAACGCCGCTGTCTGCCGTTGCCAACGCCGATACGCCGATTACAATCAAGCTGACCGACGGCACGCATGTCGCGCTTCACGAGGCGGCTTTGGTCGATTATTCGGGCATGGCGGTCGCGCGGACCGAGGGCAACACGCTGCGCGCTGCGCTCCACCCCGGCGCTGGCGAACCCAAGGTGCAGAAAACAGGGCGCGTGGAGCACGCCGTGGCGCACGCTTATCATCGCAGATGATGCGGCTGGCATCTATCACAGCCACCTGATGCTCAACCTCAACGAACCCAACAAACTTGGGCGATGTGAGCTACATCAAGCCCGGCAAGTTCGCCGGTGTCTGGTGGAACATGATCAAGAACGAATGGAGCTGGGCGCGCGGACCGAAGCATGGCGCGACCAATGCCAATGTGAAGCGCTACATCGACTTTGCCTCTGAAAATAAGATCCCGCATCTGCTCGTCGAGGGCTGGAATGTCGGCTGGGACGGCGACTGGTTCGGTAACGGCTACGACATGGACTTTGCGCAGCCGACCGAGGATTTCGACGCCGATATGCTGGTTGCTTACGGCAAGAAAAAAGGCGTGCGGCTAATCGGCCACCATGAAACCGGCGGTGCAGCCAGCCATTACGAGAAGCAGTTCGACAAGGCCTTCAAGTTCGCCGCCGACCGCAATTATATGGTGGTCAAAACCGGCTATGTCACCGACGCCGGACAGATGGAACGCGAAGACCCCGACGGCACAAAATACCGCGAATGGCATCAGGGCCAGTGGATGGTGAACCACCAGATCCGCGTGCTTGAGGCGGCCGCGAAATACAAGATCGGCATCGACAGCCACGAACCCGTCAAGGGCACAGGTCTTCACCGCACCTATCCCAACTGGGTCGCGCGCGAGGGAATGCGCGGCATGGAATATAACAGCTGGCCCGGAAAAAACCCGCCAGAGCATGAGGCCAATATCGTGTTCACGCGGATGCTCGAAGGGCCGATGGATTTTACCCCCGGCATCCTCAGCCTGAAGGGCGAGAAGGACAGCGATATCCTCTCGACCATCGCCAAGCAGCTTGCGCTTTATGTGGTGATTTACTCGCCCGTGGTGATGGCCGCCGATACGCCTGAAAATTATGCCAAATATCCCGGCAGAGATGAAGTTCATCCGCGACGTGCCAACCGATTGGCAGGACACGCGCGTGCTGAATGGCGAGATTGGTGATTTAGTCACCATCGCGCGCAAGGAACGCAGCGGTAACAACTGGTATATCGGCGCAGTCGGCGACGAAGAAGCGCGCGACGTTTCGTTCAAGCTCGATTTCCTCACGCCGGGCAAAAGCTATAAGGCAGAGATCTACCGGGACGGCGACGATGCAGATTACCGCACCGAAAAGCGCCATTCGATCGTGATTGAAAACAAAACGCTGACCAGCGCTGACAGCCTGAATATGCGTATCGCCCCGGGCGGCGGCTTTGCGATCCGGCTGGTTCAAGGCAAATGATTGACTGACGCGCCACAAAGCTTTGTCATATTGGGAGGCGGCACCGCTGGCTGGATGGCGGCTTGCCTGATTGCCAAACAGTGGCCGCAGCACAAGGTTACCGTGGTCGAATCGCCCGATATCGGCATTATCGGTGTCGGCGAAGGCTCGACGCCACAGTTGAAGGCGTTCTTCGACACGCTTGGCATTTCCGAAGCCGAGTGGATGCCGAAATGCAACGCCACCTACAAGGCCGGTATCAGCTTCCACGGCTGGTCAGAGCGCCCGGGTTTCGAACGCTATTTCCACCCGTTTCACACTCAGATTGACGGTTTCACCGAGCCGCAGTTCGCCTTTCATACCCGTGCTCGGCGCACAGGACGCGACGTCTGGGCGCATCCCGACCGTTTTTTCCTGCCGGCACAGCTTGCAGCCAAACGGCGCGCGCCGGTAGCGCCGGAAAATTTCCCGTTCGATGTCGGCTATGGGTATCATTTCGACGCGGTGCTGGTGGGCAAGACCTTGCGCGAACATGCAGTCCGGAAGTTGGGCGTGATGCATTTCGAACGTACTATTAGCGAAGTGATGCTGACCCAAAGTGGAGAAGTTCAAGCCTTAAAAACCGACGATGATGAATTGATTTCGGGCGATTTTTTTATCGACTGCAGCGGCTTTCGCGGCGCAATTATCCAGCAGGCACTGGCCGAGCCTTTCCGGCCGTTTGCTGGAAACCTGTTCAACGACCGCGCGGTCGTCATGCCCGCGCCGAGCGACCAAGGCGACATCGCCAGCGAAACCCGCGCCACTGCGCTATCGGCCGGTTGGGCATGGAAAATCCCGCTCGTGAACCGCACGGGCAATGGCTATGTCTATTCGTCGCCTTATCTGGATGCAGATGCCGCCGAAACCGAATTGCGTAGACATCTGGGGCTGCTCGATGCCGACGTTGAGGCTCGCCATCTGCAGATGAAAGTGGGCAGGGTCGAACGAAGCTGGGTCAAAAACTGCCTCGCTGTCGGGTTGTCGCAGGGATTTATCGAACCGCTTGGAAGCAACCGCGCTGCATATCGTCCAGGCCACGGTAGAGGGCTTTATCGACGCATACGAAACGGGCGGGATGTCGGCGGCGAATTGCCGATAAATTCAACGAAAATATCGCCCGACGTTATGACGGCATCCGCGACTATATCGTTGCGCATTACCGGATGAACCAGCGCAGCGACAGCGACTATTGGCGCGATAACTCAGCGAACGACGCATTATCCGACGAGCTGAAGGCGGTCATGACCGCGTGGTTCACAGGCGCCGATCTGGCCGAAGAAATCGCACGGCTGGATATCGGCAAATATTACAGCTCGCTGTCATGGCATTGCCTGCTGGCCGGATACGGCACCTTTCCGCCCGATCACAAGCTCACGGCCTCTACCCAAGGGCTGGCGCTTGCCGATATGGCCAAGATCGATTCGTTCATCGGTGGATGCGCGATGAATTTCGGGTCGCACAAAGCTGCGTTGGCGAATTTATCATCATGATTTTGTGACTTTTTAACCTCGCCATCCTACGTTCGCCTCAACCCAAGAGTCGCAGCCGCAGGAACGAAATTCAATGTATAAAGTCATGGTTATTTTCGGGACGCGGCCCGAGGCTATTAAGCTATTTCCGGTTATCAATGCCTTGAAGAAACAAGGTAAGATAGCTTGTGAAGTATTGGTGACCGCGCAGCATCGCGAGATGCTCGATCAGGTGCTTTCGATTAGCGGCATTGTTCCCGACCACGACCTCGATCTCATGCAGCCGGGCCAATCGCTGGATTCGCTGACGGCGCGGTTGTTGGAAGCCATCGGCGGCGTGCTCGATTCATCGAAACCTGACCGCGTTGTCGTTCAAGGCGACACTGCAACAGCAATGGTCGGCGCACTCGCCGCTTACTACCGCAAAATCCCCGTCAGCCATGTCGAGGCGGGCCTGCGCAGCCACAATATCTACCAGCCATGGCCCGAAGAGGTGAATCGCAAAATCGTCGGCACCATCGCCGACCAGCATTTCGCCCCGACAGAAGTGTCCGCAGCGGCGCTGAAGGCTGAGGCGGTTCCGGCCGACCGCATCTTGGTCACCGGCAACACCGTGATCGACGCATTGCACTGGGTCACGGATCGTATTTCGCACCGCCCCGAATTGGCGGCGGGACTGGCAGAAATCGAAGCACGCTTTGCGGGTAAGAAAATCATCGGCATCACCACGCACCGCCGCGAAAATTTCGGCGAGGGTATGGAAAATATTGCCGAAGCCATCTGCGTGATTGCCGCGCGCGACGATGTCGCCTGTATTTTTCCCGTCCATCTCAACCCCAATGTCCGAAAGGTCATGGATGAAAAGCTTGGTGGGCTTGGCAATGTCGCGATGATCGAACCGCTCGATTATCCACATTTCGCGCGTTTGCTCTCGATCAGCCACATCATGCTGACCGACAGCGGCGGCGTTCAGGAAGAGGCCCCTGCCCTTGGCAAGCCCGTGTTGGTCATGCGCGACACGACCGAGCGCCCCGAAGGTGTTACCGCAGGCACCGCCAAACTGATCGGCACCGATAAAGACCGCATAATTTCCGAAATATCTATGCTGTTGGACGACGATACCGCCTATTCCGCAATGGCCCGCGCGCACAACCCATTCGGTGACGGGAAGGCAAGCCAGCGCATAGCGGAGTTTATCTGGAATGCCAGCCGACAAAGGTTATGACTGACCAGCTTTGAAAGTCGCATATACCCGGAGCGATGTTGAATTTATCGGCTATTCTAGCCGAAAGCCACCGTAGTTGGCCGGACCGAAAGGCTGACAGGTAGAGTCGCCGTGATGTCGCCATCCGCCTGCACCGGCAATGGCAAGGATGATCGCAATTCGACCGAACATCCGGTGCGCCGCTGCCATCTTGAATCGGCAAAAACCGGATGCAATATGGTTGCAGCGATCAGCCGCAAATAATCGCGGCGCCGTGCCTTGGGCAGCATCAGGACTTGCACAGAAGGCGTCCGAAGGCTGGCGATAGCATCGAGGCACCAAGGCCCGGCATAATATTTACCGTTCAACAGGTAAGCTGCTTCGCATTGATAGGACTCACCGTCGATCAAAACCTCGATCCGGTGCCGCGGCCAACGATAGAGCATTTTTAATGCGGAAATCAGGTAGGCAAAACGGCCGAACTGAACCTTCAGCCGCGGACTTACGGCTGCGACAGTGGCGCTGTCGGGGCCAACGCTTGCGCACACCAGCATCAATCCATCGTTCATTTTCACCGTATGGAACTGATTGGGCGCTTCGGCACTGGTGGCTCGTTCAACGAAGGTCGCATAATCGGTGACATAGCCCGCTTCGCGAGCGATGAGATTGATTGTGCCAAGAGGATATACTGCAAAGCGTGCTGGTGCGGGCAAATCGTCAAGACGCGCCATCACGTCGCGCACAGTGCCGTCGCCGCCAACGATACAGATGCAATCTGCCGTGGCGGCTTTGTCGGGCAGCTCGGCGGCATAGCTGTCAATTTGGGTCACGTGATGGCCTGCGTTCGCAAAAGCTGACGCTACTGCACGAATTCGGCTTTGCCTGGCGCGAGCGGCCAGCATGTTAAAGACAATCAGAACCTGCATCTGTTGGACGCTAAGCGGCAAATGGTTAATTATATCTTGCGTGCCCTGGACGGACCAACCCGGCCAAGGGCGCGACGGGCCGAATTAGCAGGATATAAACCATATGTTAGCCCTCCGCCGATAGTGTACCGCCACAGTTTCCGCATGGCCGTTTTGCCGGACTTGGCTAAGGGAAAATACTCAAATCGGGTTAGGGGGAGATAAAGCAGGTGGATCAGCCAACTGTCAAATCGAGCAGGACAGCCAATTTTGTCGGCGTGTTTTTTGCGAGCTATATACTGCTGGCCGCTTCACTCACCAATTACCTGATATATGATAGATATCCCTTGCTCCGGCTCGATACCGGGCTGGCATTCCTGATACTTGGAGCGGTTGTTGCGCTACTCTCGGGCCTCCACGCTGCGCTGAACATCTGGTTTCAGAAGCTGTCGTTCGCGCTGCTAATCGCGCTGGCGATCGACATCAATACCGACGGGGCAATCTGGCCCGGTGTCGCCGCAGCAATGTTCCTGATTTTTACGGTGCGCGCCAAAGAAGTGCCGCACCAATTATTTGCGATATTTGGCGGCTTTTTTTTGATTTCGTCATTGATTGGGTTGGGCCAGAGCCAGCCGTGGTTGACCGA
Organism: uncultured Alphaproteobacteria bacterium; assembly: GCA_963814305.1. Taxonomy (GTDB): domain Bacteria; phylum Pseudomonadota; class Alphaproteobacteria; order Sphingomonadales; family Sphingomonadaceae; genus Sphingorhabdus_B. The sequence goes on along the minus strand of CAWFCI010000007.1, from coordinate 172,129 downwards.
AACAAAACCTGCCAAAAATACTACGACAGCACAGACTAAACGACCCGCGATAATCCATGTGCTGCTAGACGAGCATATCGGTATCGAGGGCTTTCATAAATCGGCGTCTGGTAACCAAACCGCAGCAAAATTGCGTTCGTTCTATACGGCCAATGATTTCGCGCTCTATGGCAAAGCCTACAGCCAGCATATGCATACCGTTAACGCAGTGCCTAACATCCTCAACTTCGGCGAAAAGAGCGCGCGGGATGCCAACCGCCAGGGCGCGACCATTGGCAAGTCGGCCTATTTCGATGCGTTGACCGCCATGGGTTATCAGCTTTCAATCTATCAGTCCGATTTTGCCGACTTTTGTGAGGGTTATGAATCCGCGCGTTGCGTCACTTACTCAAACAGCAGCCTACAGCCATTGCTGGATTACAAGCTCGATCGGCTGGACCGAACCACGCTAATTCTGGCAAAGTTTTTTGGCCTGTCGCAGGGGCTGGATTATGTGGTCCGCCAGTTTCCGTTTATTGATCGGTGGGCGGCACGCATCGGAATGCGGGGGTTGAACGGCTTTATCCGCTTGAAGGAAACCGGCACGATACCAGCCATTAAAATGTTGGATAAACTGGCGAAGGACGTTCAAACAGCACAGCCGGGGCAAGCTTATTTCATCCATGCCCTGTTTCCGCATTATCCTTACACCACAAACGCGGACTGTTCGCCTAAAACGATGTCGCAATGGAAACGGCGCAAAGACCGGATTTCGATGATCGAACGGACAGATGCCTATGACGAACAGGCACAGTGCGCAGCTCGAAAAGTCCAAAGACCTTCTTGCCGCGCTCGAACGATCCCCAGTCGCAGACAATTTCGTGATGATTGTTCACGGCGATCATGGGTCACGGATCACCAACCTCGACCCGATTTACGAGCGGCAAAGCGGAAATTCAGCAGAAGGATTTGGTTGCATCATTCTCTACCTTGTTTGCGGTTCGGCTGCCCGGCGCTAAAGGCTCTTACTCGGGTTCAATGGTAAACGCGGATCAACTTCTCAAAGAGCTGACTGAAAGCCAATTCCGCGAAAAGCCGATAGCATTAACCAATTTTCAACCCTATATTTTTATTGATGATCGGGATTGGAAACCGAGAGCAAAGGTCCCGATGCCAGCTAATTGGTAAAGGCTTCTTCCGGCACCGGTCAACGTAATCTTTGGGTGTGTTCGAGCCGCCGCAAGCGCGCTGGTTCGGCAAAAAAGGAGAATTTATGACCGACCGGCTTGCCAGAATGGCCGCGCTCTTTGCGCTATACACTTCGTTGTCCACCCCGGCATATGCCTATCTCGATCCGGCTACAGGCAGCATCATATTGCAGGCCATCGTCGGCGTCGTGGGAACCTGGATGGTCTACTCGCGGTTATTTGTCGCCAAATCGCGGAACTTCCTGAGCCGCGTTTTCGGTAAATCTTCGGCAAGCCAAGACGCAGAATGATCGCCCCTATTGTGAACCCGGGCTCGTTCCGCGACCCCGGAAGCCGTGTTTTCGAACGCGATGGCCGCATATTGCGCGCAATCTGGCAACGTTCGGCGCCCGCCTATGAACAGTTTCGCGATAGTGGGCTGCTGGCCGACCTCGTTGATCGGGGTATGCTGGTGGCGACCGAAGAAGTCGATGCGCAATCCGTCGCGATCACGCCTGCGCCTGTTTACGTTCTTGAACATAAGCGCCTGCCTTTTGTCAGCTATCCGTACGAATGGCCATTTGCGCTGCTTAAACGCGCTGCGCTTTTCCATCTCGATCTGCAATTGGCGGCTCTCGAAAAGGGCTTCACCTTGTCGGACGCGACGGCATATAATGTCCAGTTCGTTGCGACCAAACCGATTTTCATCGATCACCTCTCTTTCCGTCCTTATGTCGAAGGCGAAGTCTGGGCTGGCCACCGCCAATTCTGTATGCAGTTTCTTAATCCGCTGGTTCTATGGAGCAAGAAAGGCATCAGCCCTGCTGCTTGGTTTCGCGGAAGCCTCGAAGGCATTTCGCCCGAAGATCTGTCCCAATTGCTGGGTTGGAAGGACAATTTAAGCTGGACCCTATTGACCCACGTCAGCGGTCAAGCCGCGCTACAACGGCGCGCGATAAAGGCCGACGCCAGCATTGCGCCCGGCAAACAGCCGAAGCTTTCGAAAACCGCGTTCCGCGGCATTCTCGAAGGCTTGCGCAGCTATATTGCTAAGCTGTCGAGCCCGACAAAGGCAACGGTTTGGGGCGATTATGCCGATCACAACAGCTATGCCGCCGATGATGCGCGAATAAAGCGTGACTTTATCGTCAAAATGGCCGGACAGTTAAAGCCCGATCAACTGTTCGACATCGGTTGCAATTCCGGCGACTACAGTGTCGCCGCGCTGGAAGGCGGGGCAAAAACCGTTGTCGGCTTCGATTTCGATTATGGTGCGCTTGATGCCGCCACAGCGCGCGCGGATAAGCACAAATTGCCATTTCTGCCATTATGGCTGGATGCCGCCAACCCGAGCCCTTCGCAAGGCTGGGCACAGGCCGAGCGTCTGGGCTTTGGCAAGCGGGCGTCGGCGCGGGCGCTCGTTGCGCTTGCCTTTGTACACCATATCGCGATTGGCAGAAATGTCCCTCTCGATATGACCATCGATTGGCTGATCTCGCTAGCACCAGAAGGCATCATCGAATTTCCGCCGAAATCCGACCCGATGGTGCAAAGGCTTTTGTCCAATCGCGAAGACATTTTCCCTGATTATACCGAGGAAAACTTCATCGCTGCCGTGCAGAGCCGAGGCCAGATTGTCGAACAGAAGCACGTTACGGAAGGTGGACGTCTTTTGATTTGGTACAGGCGCTAGACGGATGACCGAGATGACAAACCAGCCTATTTCGATGCCGATGGGTCGCACAGTCGCGTTGACCGGCAGCAAATCCGAACTGCTCTGGCTTGCGCCCCTGTCGGTCATGTTCATACTCCTGACTGGCACGGCCGAAATTCTGTCGCAAATGAACGGGACTTCGGCGCTCGGGATGATCGACCGTTACATCTGGAAAGCGCTGCGCGTGTTACCCGTGATGCTAGGGGCGGCTTTGATTTTTCAGGTCGCGCTTGCATTTCTGCGCGACCACCGCAACGCCGCTGACAATATTATCGCTCAGTGGCGATCATGGTTCCGCGATCCGTATATCGTCGCAGCCAGGCTTGCGCCTGTGGCGATGATGCCGTTCTTTTTCTGCTCTTTCAGCGTGCTGAAAATGCTTATACCCGTTTATGTGCCTTTCTGGCTCGATGAGTATTTCGTTGCTGCCGACAAATTCCTGTTTTTCGGGACCAATCCTTGGGAATTGACCCACGCCGCCTTTGGTTCGTTTTCGGCCACAGCAACGATCGACCTGATGTATTTGCTTTGGGTTTTCATGCTTTCAGCCGCAATCGGCGGTTTTGCATTTTTTGCGCCCCGCAAAGATCGGGCACGATTTTTTCTGGCTTTCGGTGGAGCCTGGTTCTTTCTCGGCTTTATCGGCGCATGGATAGGCTCATCGGCTGGGCCATTCTTTCTGTCATATCTCAACTCGCCCAGCGCGCCGGAATTTGCGGCCCTCGTTGAAAAACTGCGCAATGCAAATATTGCCACAGGGGGGCGGGTCAACGCACCTTTCCTTCAGGACATTCTGATCCAGGGATATTTGTCGAAAGACTATCATTTCGGTTTGGGCATTTCCGCGATGCCGTCCCTGCATAACGCCATTTCCGTCCTTTACGTTTTTGCAGCGTTTCGGATCGGCAAGCTGATTGGCTGGTCAATGGTCGTCTATGCCATCGTCATTTTTGTCGGCTCCGTGCATCTGGCATGGCATTATGCGGTCGATGGAATTGTGGCCACGTTCGGCATGTGGGGAATCTGGCGCGTGGTAAATTGGTGGTGCGCGGCGTCGGGATATGACGCAAGCGTCGATGCCGAAACAAATGCAAAGGTTATTACGGCTTAGGTACAGGCTTTAAAGTTTTGCCAAAATCCGCAGCGCGGCTAAGGATTAGTTGGTTGGTTTGGCCTAAGAAAGAGTTCGCATGAAAATCGCAATGATCGGTTCGGGCTATGTCGGGCTGGTATCAGGCGCTTGTTTCGCCGATTTTGGTCATGACGTCATCTGCGTCGACAAAGACGCGAGCAAGATCGAGCGCCTCAAGGCCAATATCATGCCGATCTTCGAGCCTGGGCTCGACGCGCTGGTGAAAGGCAATGCGGATGCCGGGCGGCTGGCCTTTTCCACTGAATTGGCGGAATCTGTTAAATGTTGCGATGCCGTCTTTATCGCGGTTGGAACCCCGTCGCGTCGCGGCGACGGTCACGCCGATTTGAGCTATGTTTACGCAGCCGCTGAAGAGCTGGCCTCGGCTATCGATCCACGGACAGTGGTGGTCACCAAATCGACGGTTCCGGTCGGCACTGGCGACGAAGTCGAACGGATCATTCGCGAAGCCAATCCCGCATTGGAATTTGCAGTGGTTTCCAATCCCGAATTCCTGCGTGAGGGTGCGGCAATCGGCGATTTCAAACGACCGGACCGGATTGTCGTAGGAAGCGACGACGAATGGGCACGCGATGTAATGCGTGCGATCTACCGGCCATTATTCCTCAATGAATCGCCCTTGTTGTTCACCAGCCGCCGTTCATCCGAGCTGATCAAATACGCAGCCAATGCCTTTCTTGCGACCAAGATCACCTTCATCAACGAAATGGCGGATTTGTGCGAGAAACTTGGTGCCAACGTGCAGGATGTGTCGCGCGGCATCGGACTTGACAACCGCATTGGCGGAAAGTTCCTGCATGCAGGTCCTGGCTATGGCGGCAGCTGCTTTCCCAAGGATACGCTGGCGTTGCTCAAGACGGCGCAGGACAATGATACACCGGTCCGCATCGTCGAAGCGGTGGTTCAGGCCAATGACTTGAGGAAGCGCGCAATGGGCCGCAAGATCGTCAATGCCTTGGGCGGCGATGCGCGCGGCAAAAAAGTCGCGCTGCTCGGTCTGACTTTCAAACCCAACACCGACGACATGCGCGATGCCCCGTCGATAGCCATTGTGCAGACCTTGCTCGACGCCGGTGCGGAAATCCATGCCCATGATCCCGAAGGTATGAAGGAGGCAGCAAAAATCCTGCCTGACGTGGTCATGGCGGGCAGCGCTTATGAAGCAGCCAGCGGTGCTGATGCAGTTGCGCTGGTCACCGAGTGGGACGCCTATCGCGCACTGGATCTTGCAAAACTGCGCGCCGCGATGAGGGGGAATGCATTGGTCGACCTGCGCAACATTTATCGCGCAAGCGACGCTGAAGCCGCAGGTTTCTCGTATAGCAGCGTCGGACGTTAAACTACGGTCTGGACCCTAATTTACCTGCCGCTCGCGCCCTTTCCAATATGGCGCGCGCAAATCCTTGCGCAAAATCTTGCCTGAAGCATTGCGAGGCAGCGCTTCGATGACATCGACCGACTTGGGCACCTTGAATGCCGCAATCCGTTCGCGCGCCCATTGGATCACGCTGTCCGGGTCCAATGACTGCGCCGGGCTTTGCGACGCAAATTGCCTTGACGCTTTCACCCCATTTATCGTCGGGCACGCCGATGACGGCCACTTCCAGAACGTCGGGATGACCGAAAATCGCACTCTCAACTTCGGCCGGATAGACATTCTCGCCACCCGAAATGATCATGTCTTTTACCCGGTCGTGGATATACAAATAGCCATCCGCGTCGAGATAGCCCGCATCGCCGGTTTTGATCCAGCCGCCGCTGGCCATCGTTCCTTTGGTCGCCTCGGGCAGGTTCCAGTATCCAGCCATGTTGTTGGACGACCGCGTCCAGATTTCGCCGACCTCGCCCGTCGCAACATCGCCGCCTGCGCCATCGACGATTCGAATTTCCACACCGGGTAGCGGCTTGCCCGCCGAACGCATCCGTTCATTGCCGTTGGGGTCGTGGTCCTCTGGTGGCAGCATGACGATTGTGCCGGTGGTTTCGGTCATCCCGTACACCTGGATAAACTCGGCATCGAAGACCTTGATGCACTGCCGCAGCAATTCGAGCGGCATCGGCGCCGCGCCATAAAGGATATATTTGAGGCGGCTGTAATCTACGGTCGTGCAGCGTGGCTGCTGGAGCATGATATGAAGCGCCGCTGGCACAATGAATAGCCGGGTTACACCGCCAGTCTCAATGGCATCAAACACCCCGTCTGGCGTGAATTCAGGCAGCACCAATGCGGGCAATCCCGCTGCCACCGCCATGATGCCCAGCCCCGTTCCGCCGATATGCGCGCACGGCATCGCAACCAGCACCACTTCGTCATCGTCCCATTTGGTGTAGGCCTGTTCTGATCCTTCGGCATGTTTGCGCAGCGCAAAAAGGTTGCGATTTGACAGCACCGCACCCTTTGGACTGCCCGTCGTTCCTGATGTGTAAAGCTGTAGCGCCGCGTCGTCCGGACCAGCAGGGTCAAACGCACTTCGCGAAGCCGCCGCAATCATTGCCCGCGCTTCGCTCTCGCTTATTATCCGCCCGACATCCGGCACTTTTCCGGCAAGGGCGTCGCCAACACCGTCGAAACCTGTCCCGGTGAAGAGTAACTTCGCCTTGGTATCATTGACGATAAATTCCCATTCCGCCGGAGCCAATCGCCAACCGATTGGCACCATGACGATGCCGACCCGCGCCGCACCATAGAACAGATTGAAATAGAGATCGCTGTTCTTCCCGAGCCAAGCGACGCGGTCACCTTTTTCAAGACCCATCGCCAACAACATCGACGCAGTTTTTGCAGTGGCGTCGTCAAGCTGCGCATAGCTCTGGCACCGGACATCCTGCAGGATAGCCGCGCGGTCGGGGCGGTCGGCGGCCCAATGGCGGAAAAAGCCGTCAAATGTCAGAATATCAGTTGCAGCTAATCCCACGTCGATCATCCTCTCAAGCCCGCACCGGTTTTTCCAACTTTGTCGGGCGTTACCGGAATGGAGTCAATCGGGCGATTAAGCGACGGGCTGCGTTGAGTGGAAGATTAGCGACAGGTTGTTGGCAGGCATTTCGACCAGGCTTTCGAGGTGCATGCCGACATTTGACGCCTCCTTGGCCACATCCTCGACGTAGCGAAGCCCCCAATCCGCGTTCCGGTCTTTAAGCGACCGGTCGAACTGTTCGTTGCTCAGCGCGGTTGGCACGTCATAGCGCCGATAAGGACCGTATAAGTAGAGTAACCCGCCCGCCGGCAGTATGCGCGCCGCATTCCTAAGCAAGCCCAACGTGGCGGCCCAAGGGCTGATATGCACCATGTTGATGCAGATTACGGCATCGACGTGAGCCACAGACCACATCGTGCTCGCGTCGAGTTGGAGCGGCGGCAATAAATTCACGGTTTCTGAATCAGCAATCCACGCCTCGATGGAAGCCAAGGCTGCCGGGTCCGGGTCGCTTGGTTGCCATTTGAATTGGGGAAATTTCTGGGCAAAATGGACGACGTGCTCACCCGTTCCACTGGCGATTTCGAGGATGAGTCCAGTTGCGGGTAAAACTTCAATCAATATGTCTGTGATGGCATCCCGATTGCGCTCGGTCGCGGGCGCATAGCGTTTTGCCTCACCAGCGGGTCCAAAAACAAAAGGTTGCGGCTTTTCCAATTCAAAGCCAGCGGCGAACGCGCGATTTGTAGACGCGATATTCGTCGCCGAATTTTGCTTCGAGATAACGTTCTTCGCGCGCAATCACCTGCGTCTGGATAAGGCCTATGACAACAGGCAGCATCAGCAGCACGCCAAGACTGGAAAAAAGCAGACCCAAGCCTGCCATAAAAAGCGCCATACCGAGATACATCGGATTGCGGGTCAATGCATATACACCCTCAGCCACAATCGCACTCGTTGTCTTCCATGGCTTCACATCGGTACCAGCTTTGTGGAACCGTCCCGACGCGGTAAGCAAATAGGCGAGCGCGGCGGTAATCAGCAGCCCACCGCCCGCATAACGGCCTATAGCGGTCAATTCGATCGACCATGGCAACACGCGATCCAGCGCGAGTCCGAGAAGCAACATTCCCAAGTAAATAAACGGTGGTGGAAAAGTTACCTTCGCACTGTCAACATCGACGTCCATCTTCGTTCTCCTCCATAGAGCAGGAGATGATAATGATTAGGTTGCATTTCGCAACCAAATTACATCGACCTACTCCTCAGCGACAGCCTGCTCAGGCTCGCGCCAGACGAGGACTGGTTTGCGCGCCGCCAATGTTTCGTCAAGACGTCTGCGTGGCGCATAATGTGGGGCCGACTTCAACGATGGATCGCCAGCCTTGGCCCGCTCCGCCACCGAACGCAGCGCGCCGATGAACTGGTCGAGCGTCGCCTTGCTCTCGGTTTCAGTCGGCTCGACCAGCATCGCGCCATGGACGACCAACGGGAAATAGACCGTCATCGGGTGATAGCCCTCGTCGATAAGGCCCTTGGCGATATCGAGCGTCGAGAAGCCCTCGGCCATGCCGTCGTCACTGAACAACGCCTCGTGCATACAAGGGCCGCTATGCGCGAAAGGTGCGTCGAGTACATCCTCCAAGCTGCGCAAGATGTAATTGGCATTGAGAACCGCATCCTCGGCCACTTGCCGCAGGCCGTCTGCACCGTGGCTCATGATGTATGATAAAGCGCGGGTGAACATCCCCATCTGGCCGTGAAATGCAGTCATACGCCCGAAACTTTGCGGATGGCGTTCGCCAGCGGTCTCTTCCTCAACAAGCGTGTAATTGCCGTCGGCGTGGCGCTCGGTAAAGGGTAGTGGCCCGAACGGCGACAAGGCCTCTGACAATACAACCGGTCCAGAACCCGGCCCGCCGCCGCCATGCGGGGTGGAGAAGGTCTTGTGCAGGTTGATGTGCATGGCGTCGATGCCGAGATCGCCGGGGCGGACGCGACCGACAATCGCGTTGAAATTCGCGCCGTCGCAATAGACATAACCGCCCGCCGCATGAACCGCGTCGGAAATGGCCTTCATATCGCGCTCGAATAGACCGCAAGTATTGGGGTTGGTGATCATCACGCCAGCGACATCGGGACCTAGACGTGCTTTCAAGGCGGCTAGATCGACGCGGCCTTCGGACGTTGCGGGGATATTTTCGACCGAGAAGCCGGCGAAAGCGGCGGTGGCAGGGTTTGTGCCGTGCGCACTTTCTGGGACAAGAATCACGCTACGCGGGTCACCGCGCGCTTCGAGCGCCGCCTTGATAGCGAGGATGCCGCACAATTCGCCGTGCGCGCCCGCCTTGGGTGTCATGGCAACGCCGTGCATCCCGGTCAGTTTGATCAGCCAGACCGCAAGCTCGTTGATAACCGCAAGCGCGCCTTGCACCGTTTCGACCGGCTGCATCGGGTGCACATCGGCAAATCCAGCCATGCGCGCGACCTTTTCATTAAGCCGCGGATTATGCTTCATGGTGCAGCTACCGAGCGGGAAAAATCCCAGGTCGATGGCGTAATTCTGACGGCTAAGACGGGTGTAATGGCGCACGGCTTCGGGTTCGGACAGCCCGGGCAAGCCAATGCTGCGGTTGCGCTCCAGATTGCCGAGGCGTGAAGCGACTTTCGGTGCGTTCCGCCAGATCGACGCCGGTCGAGCCGTCATGGCCAATCTCGAAAATCAGCGGTTCTTCAAGCATCAGCGCCTTGTTGCCGGTAAAGGTCGTGACGTCATGCGACCGGCGTTCGTGCGGTCATTTCGGGCTTCCAGCCGCTTTGGTTTATACGCGCTCATGCCAGTATCTCCTGCAAGCGCGTCGGCGAATGTTTCGACATCCTCAGCCGATGCGACTTCGGTAACCGCCACAACCAGGCCGTTTTCAAGAGCGGAGATGCCGGGATAAAGCCGCCCCAGCGACACACCGCCCAGCACTTTCTTGTCTGCCAAGGCGCGCACGACCGGCCTCGCTTCCTTGGAAAGCTTCAGCGTGAACTCGTTGAAGAAACTGTCATTGACCAGCTCGACGCCCGGGATTTGCGTCAGCCGATCCGCCGCCTGCACCGCAAGCGCATGGTTGAGCGATGCCAGACCGCGCAAGCCCTTTTCGCCAAGCAAGGTCATATGTACACTGAAAGCAAGTGCACAAAGCCCTGAATTTGTGCAGATATTCGATGTCGCTTTTTCGCGCCTGATATGCTGTTCGCGAGTCGATAGCGTCAGCACGAACCCTCGCTTGCCCTCCGCATCGACGGTTTCGCCGCACAGCCGACCCGGCATTTGCCGCACAAATTTTTCCTTGCAGGCAAACAGGCCCACATAAGGCCCGCCGAATTGCAGGCCGACGCCAATCGACTGCCCCTCGCCCACCACGATGTCCGCGCCCATTTCACCGGGCGAGCGGATCGCGCCAAGCGCCACAGGTTCAGTGACGACCGCGATCAGCAATGCGCCATGTTCATGCGCCTTTGCGGCAATAGCCGTCAGATCTTCGATACGGCCCAATATGTCGGGATACTGCACCACAACGCAGCTCGTTTCGCCGTCAATCGCGGCAAGCAGGCGCTCGCTGTCGGTCTTTGCCGACAATTCGGGCAACGCCGTATCGAGCGTGTCACCGGTATATTTCGCCATCGTCTTGGCAACACTGACATAATGCGGGTGCAGCCCGGACGAGAGCACCGCCTTTTTCCGCTTGGTTACGCGGCCCGCCATGCCGATCGCTTCCCAGCAAGCGGTCGAGCCGTCATACATCGACGCGTTGGCGACATCGCAACCGTACAGCCGCGCAACCTGCGTCTGGAATTCGAACAGCATCTGCAACGTGCCCTGCGCGATTTCGGGCTGATACGGCGTGTAGGCGGTCAGAAACTCGCCGCGCTGGATGATATGATCGACCGAAGCGGGCACATGATGCTTGTACGCGCCAGCACCCAGAAAAAACGGATGATGCGACGCCGCCATATTCTTGCGCGCGAGGTTGGAGAAATGCCGCTCAACCGCCATTTCGCTGGCGTGCATCGGCAGGCCGTGGATTGGACCATCGAGCCGCGCTTCGGCGGGAACATCGGCGAACAGTTCGTCGATGGTCTTGGCGCCGATCACCCCGAGCATGGCTTGGCGGTCGGTTTGGTGAGCGGAAGATAACGCATGTATATCCTTCTCCCCTCCCGCTAGCGGGAGGGAATTGTTAAAGTCCGTCGACGAACGCCTTGTAGGCTGCCGCATCCATCAGGCTGTCGAGTTCGCTGGTGTCGCTCAGCGTCAGCTTGAAGAACCAGCCTTCGCCCTCGGGGTCGCTGTTGACCAATGCCGGATCGCCTTCCAGCGCGTCATTGCCTTCGGTCACGGTGCCGCTGACCGGCGCATAGACGTCCGATGCGGCCTTGACCGATTCGACGACTGCAGCATCGCCACCCTTTTTCAGGGTCGCGCCCGTTGCAGGCACTTCGGCAAAAACGATGTCGCCCAGCTGGCTTTGCGCATAATCGGTAATGCCGACGGTCGCACTGTCGCCATCTGACTTCGATCCATTCATGGTCTTCGGTGTAATAACGGGTCATGCGGTTTTTCCTTTCCGGTGATAACGATGCGGAACGAAAGGCATCGGCGCGACGGTAATGGGGATGCGCTTGCCGCGCACTTCGGCTTCGAGGTTGGTATTCACAGCGATTATTGAGCGTTATCGACATAACCCATTGCTATCGGTCGATTAACCGTTGGCGCAAAGCCGCCTGACGTAATGACGCCAACCTGGGTGTCGTTCTGCAAAAACTGGCGCGCCTTCGCGGACGGGCATTTTGCCTTCGACCGCGAAGCCAACCAGCTTGCGCGCCGGGCCATCGGCCATTGCCTTCAGGATGCGGTCGGCGCCGTTGAAGCCGCCTTCTTCGCGGCGGCGTTTCGAAACGGCGAAGCTTGCATTGCCCTCGACCGGGTCGATGTCGGGGTTCATATCATGCCCATAAAGCGGCAACCCCGCCTCCAGCCGCAACGAATCGCGCGCACCAAGGCCGATGGGCTTCACTTCAGGCTGCGCGCATAGTTCGATCCGCCAACCGTTGCACATGGTCCGCCGGAACCGAAATCTCGAAACCATCCTCGCCAGTATAGCCCGAACGGCTGATCCACAGCGGCTCCGGATCGGTCTTCGGTCCCCAGAAAAACGTGCCCGCTTCCATGAAATAAAGCGCGTCGACGCCGGGTACCACCCGCGCGAGCGCTTCCGCCGCTTTCGGCCCCTGCAACGCCAGCAGCGCGCGGTCATCCATATGGTTGATCGTGATTTCATCGGGCAGATGCTCGCGCAGATAGCCCATATCGTCCCACTTCACCGCGCCATTGACCACGACATAGAGGCCCATCGGCGCCGCAGTAATCATCAGGTCGTCAAGAACGCCGCCATCTTCGGCCGAGCAGCAGCGAATAGCGCATCCGCCCTTCTTTCAGCGCCGAAATATCGCCCGGGACCAGCGTTTCCAGTGCCTCTGCAGCGCCTTCGCCGGACAATATCAGCTGCCCCATATGCGATACATCGAACAGCCCCGCATTTTCGCGCGTCCAAAGATGTTCGGCCATGATGCCTTCATACTGGATCGGCATATGATAGCCCGCAAACTCGACCATGCGCGCGCCCTTGGCGCGGTGCCACGTCGCCCAGCGGCAACTCCAATATCTCGATAGGTTCTAATTCTTCTTCGTCGCTCATATCAGTCCGTTCCGTCGAGTTGCAGCGACCGACGCCGGTTGACGCCATGCCTGCTGCCCCCTCTGTCACGGATACCTGAGAGCTTTACCCCTTCGGCGGCCTAATAAAGGCTCTTTCCAGAGTGTCGCAAAAGCCGAAGCGGTCCTTTTGCCTGAGAGATTCCGGGGCGGTTGCTCCTTCGGCGGCCCTGATAAGGACGCTCTCCCGCTTCGTCAGCGACCTTAGCGCATTGACGTTGCACCGCAGCAGAGTCAACCGGCGAGCGCGTTTATCGAATCATTTTCGTGGATAAACCGGCCCCTGCCCGCCGAGAGTGACCAACGCGGCAATGGCTTTTGCTACTTTTAGCGACGGCGTAGAGCGATACTTGCTCAGCGGCCCTAGCATCAAGCGGTCCGTGAACGGTGCGAGGAGAATGCCAAGCGATTCGCCGGGGCGGCTATCCGAGCGGCTGCCACCAGTCAGCAGTCCTGGCCTGATGATGTCCAGCCGGTCGAATTTCAGGGCGCTTAATCCTTGCTCCGCCTCGGCCTTGGTGCGCAGATAATAACTGCTGCTGGCGGGCATCGCGCCGACGGACGACACCGAAATCATATGGCGCACGCCAGAATCGCGAGCTGCGTTAGCAAACGCCAGTACCAAATCATGGTCCACAGCACGAAAGGCATCTCTACTACCGGCGATCGCGCATCGTCGTACCGAGGCAAGATATCGCGACGTCGGGCGTCATGCTCGAAACCATATCGGCCCATTCCTCGACAGCCCCGATATGCTGGATGACCGCCGAAACCAGTTGCTCAGACCGCTTCCGCAATAATGCATGAACTTCGACACCGCTCGTCGCCAAAAGGTTCGCAGCCTGATGTCCGATCAGGCCACTGGCACCAGCCATCAATCATGCGCGTCATGCCTTTTCCCCGAAAATCTCGCCGATGCCGGTTTTGCGCATAGCGGTCAGTCATCCCGGCAAGGAAATCGGCGATGTGGCGGCTGCGCTGCGGCTCAACCTCCGGCACATTGATTTGCCAGTCGGCAGGAAGCAGCGAGCTGTCGGCTGAATAAGCCCGATACAGTTCGGCAATGATGGCTGTGCGCAGTATTGGCGGCTTCCTGCTGCTCGGGATGATGATAGAGATTGGCGTACATGAACGCTTTCAACTGTCGCTCTCGCGCGGCCAAATCATCGGAAAAGCCGCCGATTTGCGCGCCTGCCGAACGGACATCCTCAACACTGGCAATTTTCAGATTCACAAGTTTCGCACGCGTCGTATCGATCACATCGTTGACCATCACACCGATCTGTTCGCGCACCAGTTCACGCACCATGTTTCGCGTTTCGCGTCGGGATATTTGGCGGCAATTCGATGCCACCGGTCCTCAATGAATGGCAATTCGACCAATTGCTCGATTGAGAGCAAACCGGCGCGGATGCCATCATCGATATCGTGATTGTCATAGGCAATATCGTCGGCAACCGCTGCGATCTGCGCCTCCAGCGATGGCCAGCTTGGCAGGTCTAGATCGAACGCGGCATCGACTTCGGCCAATGCCCAGGTCGGTGCCGTCACCGGCCCATTATGCTTGGCAAGACCTTCGAGCAACTCCCAGCTCAAATTCAGGCCCGGCCATGCCGGATAGGGACATTCGAGCCGCGTCAGGGTGCGCAAGCGTCTGCGCATTATGGTCAAAACCGCCATAGGGCTTCAAAGCCTCCTCAAGCGCATCTTCGCCAGCATGGCCGAAAGGAGGATGCCCGATATCGTGCGCCAAACAAAGCGCCTCGGTCAGATCTTCGTTCAAACCAAGCGCGCGCGCAATCGTTCGCCCGATTTGCGCGACCTCAAGGCTGTGGGTCAGACGGACGCGATAATGATCGCCATCGGGTGCAATGAAGACCTGCGTCTTATGGCGCAGCCGGCGGAAGGCAATCGAATGGATGATCCGGTCGCGGTCGCGCTGGAAAATGTTGCGTGGCCCGCGAATGTCCTGCCCGGGTTCCGGATATTGCCGCCCCCTGCTGGTTTCAGGGTGACAGGCATAAGGCGCGAGCGACTGCATGGGCGCTTCTATGCCGCCATGCGCCGCGAACTGCCAGCCGCTATTTCGATTTGAGCGCGGTTACCGCAACCCCATTTTCGCTTTTCCACATAAAACCGTCGCCGCCCGCTTTCCTGAAGTCGCCTTCCCATTTTTTGGCAGCCTTCTGATCCGCAAACGGGCCGACAAGCAAGCGGTCAGTCTTGCCCCACGCCGATGTCCAGCCGCTTTGGCCCTTGAACAGATCGGCGCTTTTCTTGCTCCATTTGCGGTAGTCGTAACCAAGCGCGCTGGCCTCACCCGTCGCAATCTGTACCCAGAACCGTGCCGGGTTAGCAGCTTCCGATTTGGCTTTCGCGGCTATTTTCGGGTCGATCTTGGCGGTTTTCGAACCAACCTCCACAGCCGCAACTTTCGGGGCCACAGGTTTGATTTTCTTCAAATCGACGGCGATGGCCGACGGGGTTTGCTCGCTTTCCGGAATTTCGATGGCGCTGACAATCGACGCCAGATCAAATGCAGGTGACGGCGGTGGCTGAGCCACCGGTGCGCTGATTACGGGTTCCACGGCAGCCGCAGCCACCGG
This sequence comes from uncultured Alphaproteobacteria bacterium, assembly GCA_963814305.1. GTDB lineage: Bacteria > Pseudomonadota > Alphaproteobacteria > Sphingomonadales > Sphingomonadaceae > Sphingorhabdus_B. The sequence continues at coordinate 156,808 of CAWFCI010000007.1, read as the reverse complement.
CATGACCGAAGCTGCAATAGGCGCCCCAGTCGGCGTCGGTCCCTGCAACGCCACTGTGTTCGATGCCGTTATTTGAGCGGGAACTGGCGTTGTGGCGGTCGGTACGGAAATTGGCGGTACGGAAATTGGCGACACCGAAATTGGCGGCGCAGTCATGACCGGGGTGCTCCAGCCGGGCTCTGGAGCGGTTGATTGGGGTAGGACCACCGGACTGCTCGATGTGGATGCAGCGACCTCTTGCGGTGCAGGCTGTGGCGCAAATTTTGGCGGCTCCGCAACAGGTTCGGCGCGCGGCGGTAACGCGACAGAAACCAGCGGGCGCGCGGATTCCGGCGGTGGCAATCCTTCGGAGCTGACCGGCGATATCCGCGCCGCCAAAGCTTCTTCAACCTTGGCCCGCGCGCTATCGGTGCCGAGGCGCGAACTGTCGGTTTTGGGCAGTTTGACTGCGTCAGGAATATTCGCGACCGCGACTTTGATCTCTTCCTGCTCGCGCGCCTTGCGTTCACGGCTGCTTTCGCGTTTTCGGACACTTTTGGCAGGGATCGTTTTGGTCGCCTTCGGGCCAAGCGGATCGCCTGTGGGAATCAGAGCGACTCTCACCCGGGCTTGGCGCGACGGGCGGAATATTCGCGGCCACGCGGCGTAGCTGGTCGCTGTCGCGGCCGACATATTGGCTTGCCGGAAAATGGCCGAGATGGATCGCTGCGGCCTGCTGCGCTGCTGTCAGTTCGGGCATCAAGCGCAGATAGCGCTCCATTTTCTGCGCCGATCCGGCGTCCATGAAGCCCTGCGTCACCTTGGTCGAATTCGCGAAAATCACCGCGCGCCGCCAACATAAAGGCCCGGGCCCGCCACGCCGCAGCGCTATTTTTCTGCAACAAAGGCAATAACATGGCATCGGCATCCGCCTTTTGCCCGGCGAGCGATAACGAAATCGCCTGTCGGATCAGCAGGTCGTCAGAAGTGACCGCAGTCCTTGCCAGCTTGTAATCCTGCTGCGCCCGCGCAAAATTGCCCAACAGGTCAAATGCCAAGGCGCGGTCGGCGGCTATCGTGCGATCGCTAATGCCCAAGCGGATGGCATCATCGAACAACCGGAGTGCCTCGAACGGATTCTCCGTCCGCACCGTCGCTGTGGCCAAGCCTGCGACAATCCGCCCGTTATTCGGCCGGATCGTATTCGCGCGCGTGAAAAAATTGAGCGCGGCATTGGCATCGCCAAGCGCAAGCGAAGCATTTCCAGCATCGGCCAGCGCATCGGCATCGCCCGAATTATACGAAATCCGCCGGATTGCCGCGCGCAATTCAGCCGCGCCTGCCGGTTCGCGCACCGGCTGGACCGCCGCGATGCTGGTCTTGTCCAGCGCATCGAGCGCGCTTTCGTCGACATCCTGCGCCGCCACGCCGGTTGCTGCCGCCAAAAGCGATATCGCCGCAAAGCCACGTAACAATGTCACATCCATGCTACCCTATTGATGTACTGGCGGCGCAATGCAATGCATCACTGCGCCGCCCGCTGTCAGACGGTTGCATAATAAAGGCAGGCTGACTCGCCCCTGAACGGGAGGCAGGGATCAGTTGTTGCTCTGCCGATCAAGGAAACGCGGAATGTTGAGGCCGCCGGAAGAACCATCGTCCTTGTCATCATCCTTGCCATCGTCGTCGGAGCGCCCAAGTCCACGCGACAGGTTCGACATGCGCTCGAACAACGTTCCACCAGTCGATATCCGCGGGGCGGCACGCTCTGGCGCCGGAGTGACGTCTGCGGGTGGGAACGAAGGTTGCTCATCATTGGCTGCGGCAACATCGGCATCGCCGAGTTCGAGCAAATCATCTTCACTCGCCGCTTCCGCTGGTTCTGCGTCGGCTTCGCGAGTTCCAGCCTGCGGCTTCTTCTTCCGCTTCGTTCTCATCATCAACGGCGAGTTCGGCACCGAGTTCGAAGCTGTCATCGGCGTCGTCGACCGAGGCAACTTCGTCGATTTCTTCCTCTGATGCTGCTTCTGGCTCCGCAGCAGGGGCAAATAGCGATGATGCAGCAACGGGTTCGGGTTGCTGCGGCCGGACGGCTGAACGCAAACGGCCTGGTAGCATGCGCAACGGTCGATGCCGCTGAGCCCTCATTGTCGATACCGGTGGCCACTACCGAAACGCGGATCTTGCCGTTGAGATTTTCGTTAAACGCCGAACCCCAGATGATGTTCGCGTCGGGATCGACCAATTCGCGGATGTGGTTTGCCGCCTCGTCGACTTCCATCAGCCGCATGTCTTCGCCGCCGGTGATCGAGACGATAACGCCCTTCGCACCCTGCATCGACACGCCGTCGAGCAACGGGTTGGCAATCGCCTTTTCAGCCGCTTCGAGCGCACGACCGTCGCCTTCGGCTTCGCCGGTGCCCATCATCGCCTTGCCCATTTCGTGCATCACAGAGCGGACATCGGCAAAGTCGAGGTTGATCAGGCCGGGCATGACCATCAGGTCGGTGATACCGCGTACGCCCTGCTGCAACACTTCGTCGGCGAGCAGGAACGCTTCCTTGAAGGTTGTGTTCGGGTTGGCAACGAGGAACAAATTCTGGTTCGGAATGACGATCAGCGTATCGACATGCTGTTGCAGATCGGCAATCCCTGAGTCTGCCGAGCGCATCCGGCGCGATCCTTCAAAAAGGAACGGCTTGGTCACGACACCGACCGTGAGAATATTCATCTCGCGTGCGGCCTTGGCAATGACTGGTGCAGCACCGGTCCCGGTGCCGCCGCCCATGCCAGCGGCGATAAAGCACATATGGCAGCCAGCAAGCGCAGCCTTGACCTGCTCGATTGTTTCTTCGGCAGCCGCCCGCCCGACTTCGGGCCGCGAACCTGCGCCAAGGCCTTGCGTTATATCGGGCCCCAACTGGATACGATATTCCGCAGGCGAAGCGTTCAACGCCTGTGCGTCGGTATTGGCGACGACGAAATCGACACCTTCAACCTTGGCACCGATCATATTGGCAACCGCGTTACCGCCCGCACCGCCGACGCCGATGACGGCGATTTTCGGCTTCAACTCGTCAACCACTGGTGGACCGATATTGATGCTCATGACTTTATCCCCCTTGCCTCACTTGGCATGTTAGAAATTTTCACGGGTTTGACACAAAAGGAAACAACACACACCCCAAAATTAACCTTTTTACACAGCTTTCTGTCAAAAATTCTCACGAATTGCCCGTTTTATACGTTCAAACAGGCCCGGCGACATGTCGGTCATTTGCCCGTCGTGCAAATCATAGCCCGAATTCAGGTCCACCCGATCCGATGCAGCGTAAAGCACCAGCCCGACAAGCGTCGAGAAAGCGGGGCCGCCATGCGCCTCAGGAATGCCGCTCAGCCCCATGGGTTTCCCTATCCGCACCGTCCGGCCGAGCGCGCCTTGCATATGTTCGGCAATGCCCTTCAGTTCCGCGCCGCCGCCCGTCAAGACGATCTGGTGGCTCGACGGACCGGAAAAGCCCAATTCCTTCAGCGCGCGGCCGATGTCCGAAACAATGCCATCGACGCGCTGGCACACCACAGCGTTGAGTTGAGCCTTGGTGATACGCGGGGCGTGAGTTGGTGCTTCATTGCCATGCTCGTCGGGACCGACGTCGAGGATTTCCTGATGATCGCGCGGACTGGTCAACGCCGAACCGTGGAAACATTTCAGCCGCTCGGCCTGTGCAAGGCGGATACCGAATGTCGAGGCGATGTCGGCGGTGATGTCCGATGCGCCTTTCTGGATCGTTTCAAGCCCGACAAGCATCCCACCAATAAATACCGAAACGTTGGTGATCGATGCGCCGAATTCGACGAGCGCCACACCCAAATCGCGTTCTTCCGCCGTCAGGCACGCCATGCCGGTCGCAATTGGCGCGACGACGACGGACTCGACATCCAGATGCGCCGCGCGCGCGGTCATGTCGATATTGCGCACCGGCGACTGGTCGGCCAGCACGACATGGATATCGACACCCAATCGGTCGGCATGGAGCCCAAGTGGATTGGCAACACCGCCGACGCCATCGAGCGAATAGAGCGTCGGCTGAATATGCAGCGGCATCTTGCCGCCGGTCTGGATGTTGGCGCGGCCCGCTTGTAGCAACTGGTCGATATCGTCCTGCGTAATGCGGTCGCCGCCCAGTTCGATTTCAACAGGCGCAAGCAGGCTGTCAAGGCCACCTGACGACATGCCAACCCAGACACGATCGATATTGGTTCCGGCAATCCGTTCGGCCTGCTCGACCGCGTGACGCACCGACAGCTCGGCCTGTTCGATATCGGCGATGCAGCCGCGTGTAACCCCGCGACTTTCGCGCTGGCCAGTGCCGAGCACGAGCAGTTCGCCGCTATCGGTTTGCCCCGCAATCAAGGCTGAAACCTTCGACGAGCCAATATCGATGGCCGAAATCAGCTTCTCGACGCGCGCGGCCTTCATGCGTCCTCTCCGACGTTATTGGCGGTAGTTTTGCCTTCGACCTTGGCCGGTTCCGGCTTCGGCGCCTTGCGGAAATAGGCACGATCGGGATCGCGCAGATCGAAATGGATCAGGTCGCGACCCAAGCAGCCGGTGGATACCGTCCATGCGCGCGAAATTGAGCAACGCTTCGCCAGCCGCTTTCTCGCCTTCGGGCAATGCCAATGTTTCGCCGCTCTTGAACCGCAAATCCCAGCGCCGGTTGCCGATCCAGCTAGCGCCGGACACCTGCGCCTTCAACGCAGTTGCCTTATCGAGCAATTCATTAAGCGCCACCGCGTGCCGGTTGGCGTCGGTGCCGTTGAGCACGGGCAGTTCGCCCGCTTCGCCCGCTTTGACATTTTGCAGGACCGTACCTTCGGCATCGATCAGCGAATATTTGCCTTCACGCTGCCAGACTGCTGTCGGTTGACGCTCGATTATGTCCACCGCCAGCGTATCGGGCAGCCGCCGGGACACGCGTGCATCCTTGATCCAGCCATATTCGAGCAAATCGCCGCGCACCTTGTCGATGTCCACCAGCGGCATCGCGCGGTCCTTTTCGGCCAGTACCAGTTCGTACACCCTGAGCTGGTCGACGCGCTCCATTCCGCTAATTTCGACCCGCTGCACCTGGAAGCCAGCCTTTGCCGCCAAACCGGCATATTGCTGATAGGCCGCAGCTGTCAGCCCGAAATATTGCGCAGCAGCCAGCGCAAGCACCGCAAGCCCGGCGACAACAGCCCAAGTGAAGACGCGCTGGATATCGTCTTCGGAAAAAGGCAGCGTCCGCAGGAAACGGTCGAGCCACGAAACCTGCCGCACCTTCCGGCGCGGCGTTACCGCCTTTTTGCGTTTTGCAGGTGCTTTTCGCGTCGCCGTCGCCATTATGCCAGGGCCTCTTTGACAATCATATCGACCAATTGCTCATAGCTGATCCCGACATGGCGGGCCTGCTCTGGCACGAGGCTGAGCGCTGTCATCCCGGGCTGGGTGTTGGTTTCAAGAACGAAGATGCCGTCGAGCCCAAGCTCGTCATCCCAGCGGTAATCGGTCCGCGACGCACCTTTGCAGCCCAGCAAACGGTGTGCCTTCAATGCGGTGTCGAGCATGAAGGCTTCGATATCGGCGGGGATTTCAGCCGGACAGATATGCTCGGTCAGCCCGTCGGTATATTTGGCGTCGAAATCATAGAAGCCGCTTTTCGGCTTGAGTTCGGTCACCGCGAGTGCCCTGTCACCTAATACCGCGACGGTAAGTTCGCGGCCCTTGATAAACGGTTCTGCGAGCAAGGTATCGAATTCCTGCCACGGCCCCTTGGCATCGCGCGAAATCGGGTTGCCGTAATTGCTGTCGGCATTGACGATGGCGACGCCAACCGAGCTGCCTTCGTTGATCGGCTTTAGCACATAAGGGCGCGGTAGGGGGTCGGCCGCATAGAGGCTCTCGCTCTCGACAATAGTGCCTTTTGGCATCGGAATGCCAGCAGGCACCAGCCGCTGCTTGGTCAATTCCTTGTCGATGGCGATGACCGACGTCACCATGCCGCTATGGGTATATTTGATACCCATCAGGTCGAGCATACCCTGCACGCTACCGTCCTCGCCGGGAACGCCGTGCAGAGCGTTGAAGACCACATCGGGGCGAATTCCCGCCAACACCGCCGCTACATTGCGATCCATATCGACGCGGCTGACCTTATAACCGACCTTTTCCAAAGCATCGGCGACGCCGTTACCGCTCATCAGCGAGACGGGTCGTTCGTTCGACCAGCCACCCATCAGGACGGCGACGTGAATTTGCTCGCTCATGCCGCACCCACGCGTTGAATTTCCCACTGTAAATCGACACCCGATTTCGCTTTAACGCGGCGGCGAACTTCCTCGCCGAGTCCCTCGATTTCAGCGCTGGTTGCATCGCCGGTGTTGATGAGGAAATTCGTATGCTTCTCCGAAACCTGCGCGCCGCCGATTTGCAGGCCGCGACATCCTGCATCATCGACCAGCTGCCAAGCCTTATGGCCGTCAGGGTTTTTGAAAGTCGAACCGCCCGTTTTTGAACGTAATGGCTGCGATGCTTCGCGGGACGCACTGATACGGTCCATTTCGGCCTGTATTGTTTCAGGCTCGCCGGGTTTCCCACGAAACTGTGCGGCAACGACGATTGCGCCATCGGGCAGTTCGGAGTGCCGGTAGCTGTAGTGGAGTTCATCGACAGCCAGCGTCGCCAGCGATCCATTGCGCATTACGACATCACAATCGACCACGATATCCCTGACCTCGCCGCCATAAGCGCCGCCGTTCATGCGGACAAAGCCACCGACGGTGCCGGGGATCGAGCGGAGGAATTCAAGTCCCGCTATCCCATTGTCGCGCGCAGTCGAAGATACCAGAATGCCCGACGCCCCGCCGCCGCAATTCAGCACGAGGTCGTCCGCCAATTCAACCTTCGCAAATGCCTTGCCCAGCCTCACAACAACGCCTGAAACACCGCCATCACGCACGATCAGGTTCGAACCGAGACCCAACGCCATCACGGGCGTTTCCGGTTCCAGATCGCGCAGGAAGCCCTGCAAGTCGGCAACATCCTTCGGCTCAAACAGCCATTCGGCGCTGCCGCCCGATTTGAACCAAACCAACGGCGCAAGCGGCGCATTAGGTGTCAGCTTGCCTGCCACCTTGGGAAGCGTAGCAACGCTCATGCCTTCGCCGCCTTTATCGCATCGGCGAGGCCTGCCGCCCATTTGGTGATGTCACCGGCACCAAGACAGACGACCATGTCCTTGTCCTGAACGATCTCCGCCAGCTTGATCGCCAGATCGGCAGCATCGGCAACGGTCGCTGCCGAGCGATGCCCGCGCGCCTTGATGCCATTTACCAATGCTTCGGAATCGATGCCGTCGATTGGCGCTTCGCCCGCATGATAGACCGGCGAGATAAACACCAGATCGGCATCGTTAAATGCCTGCTGGAAATCATCCATATGGTCGCGAAGGCGCGTAAAACGATGCGGTTGGGCGACCGCGATGACCCTGCCCTGCGCACCTTCGCGCGCTGCCGACAATACTGCGCGAATTTCAACGGGGTGATGGCCGTAATCATCGATGATCGTGACGCCGTCTACCTCGCCGACCTTGGTAAAGCGCCGCTTGACGCCACCAAACTTATCGAAGCCGTGCTGCACCGCTTCGTCGGTCATCCCCATTTCGAGGCCGACAGCGACCGCCGCCAACGCATTCTGCACATTGTGCCGCCCCGGCATGGGCAGCTCGATACCTTCTATCGTCCGCTGCGATCCGTCACGCGCGCGAACCACAACGTCGAAGCGGTTACCGCCCGGATGCGGCGCGACATTCTCGCCGCGAATATCGGCCTGCGCCGAAAAACCGTAAGTGATAATCCGCCGGTCGCGTATCTTCGGTAAGATCGCTTGCACCTCGGGATGGTCGAGACACATGATTGCCGCGCCGTAGAACGGCACATTTTCGACAAATTCGACAAACGCATCCTTGATGGCGTCAAAGCCGCCATAATGGTCGAGATGTTCGGGATCGATATTGGTTACCACCGCAATCGTGCCGTCGAGCCGCAGGAAGCTGCCGTCGCTCTCGTCCGCCTCGACGACCATCCAGTCGCTTGCACCCAATCGCGCATTCGAACCGTAGCTGTTGATAATACCGCCGTTGATGACGGTGGGGTCGATACCGCCATGATCGAGCATCGCCGCGATCAGCGAGGTCGTTGTCGTCTTGCCATGCGTACCAGCGACAGCGACGGTATTCTTTAACCGCATCAGCTCGGCCAGCATTTCGGCGCGGCGTACCAACGGAATGCGGCGTTCGAGCGCGGCGTCGCGTTCGGGATTGCCCTTCTTCACGGCGGTCGAGGTGACCACCACTGCGGCATCGCCCAAATTGTCGGCGCTATGTCCGATCATCACCTTGATCCCGCGCTTGCGAAGCCCGTCGATCACATAGCTGTCGGCGATGTCCGAGCCCTGTACGGTGTAGCCCAGATTGTGCATCACTTCGGCAATGCCGGACATGCCAATGCCACCGATCCCGACGAAATGCACTGTGCCGATATCGGTCGGGACCCCCCTCATGCCGCGACATCCTTGGCCATTGCTGGCGATCCGCCAAAATTTTCAGCCCGTTCGGCTTTTGGTTTGATGGCCTTCATGATTGGCGCTGCGCCGAAGGATTTAACGAGATCGGCCAAGTCGGCAACCGCATTAGGCCGCCCGCAACTTTTCGCCGCTTTGGCCGCATTTTCCAAAGCGCCGGGTTCGAGCGCAATTTTCTGGATCTGCTTGGCGAGCTCGACCGGCGAAAAACCGCGCTGCGCAATCGCCCGCGCGCCGCCTGCTGCTACCATTTCGTTGACATTGTAGCTTTGATGATCGTTGGTTGCGCTCGGCAGCGGCACCAATATCGCGGGGCGTCCGGCACAGGTCAGTTCGGCAATCGTCGAGGCCCCTGCCCGCGAAATCACCAGATGCGCCCAACCCAATCGCTCGGGCAGGTCGGGTAAATAGGTCGCGAGTTCAGCCGGAATGTCATGCTTCGCATAAGCGGCACGCACGGTGTCGATATCTTCGGCGCGACATTGCTGCGTCACTTGCAAACGGCGACGCAGGTTGAGCGGCAGGCGCGAGAGGCCGTCGGGAACAACTTCGGATAATATAGTCGCCCCTTGGCTGCCGCCCGTTACCAGCACGCGGAAAATGCCTTGCTCAGACAGCGGCGGGTATGGCTGATCGCGCAAAGCCAGCACTTCGGCGCGCACTGGATTGCCGACCAGATGGACCTTTTCTTTATAGCTTGGCGACAGGCGCAAGATGTCGGGATAAGCGGTCGCAATCGCATTGACCTGCCGCGCCGTGAACCGGTTGACTCGGCCCAGCACGGCATTCTGTTCATGAATGATCGTTGGGATTTTTTCGGCAAACGCGCCAAGAAGCGCCGGAAAGGCAGGGTAGCCGCCAAAGCCAATGACTGCACTTGGCGCAAAATTCGCATATAGCCGTCGCGCCATCAGCCGACCCTCGGCAATCGCCCGCATTCCGGTCAGCCAGCTGGTGGGGTTTCTGGTAATACGCCCCGCAGGCAAAACATGCGTCGCGATTTTTTCCGGACAGCCGGGAATTTTCGTGCCTCGCTGATCCGTGACCAAGGCAACATGATGCCCGCGGTCGAGCAACTCCTGCCCCAACGCAAAGGCCGGAATCAAATGCCCGCCCGTACCACCAGCGGCCAGCACATAATGCCTTGATATCGTCATGGCGTCTGTCCCTTCACCATATAGCCCGACCGGTCAAGATATGGGTTGCGCTTGGTCAGCGCCAGCATGAGGCCGCAGGTGATCGACAGCGCCAGGATCGACGACCCGCCATAGCTGATGAATGGCAGAGTCATGCCCTTCGACGGAAAAACACCAAGATTGACGGCCATGTTAATCATCGCCTGCCCGCAAAATTGCGCGGCAAGGCCAGTGACCGCAAGCACGATAAACTGGTCCTTTTCATCAAGCAGCCGGATCACGATGCGCACAAGAATGGCGAAATACAAAATAGCGATGACCATACAAGCCAACAGGCCAAACTCCTCGCCAATGACCGAGAAGATATAATCGGTATGGCCTTCGGGCAGCGAATATTTCCTGGTGCCAAGCCCCGGACCCACGCCGATAAATCCCCCGGCGGTGAGCGTCGCCATTGCCATCTTGTCGTGGGTCAAACCTTCGGTGCCGAAAATCCACGCGTCAATACGCTGGGTCGCCACCGGGTAGAAATTATAAGCAAGGATTAGTCCGACCGCACCGCCGATGATCATCGCCCAAAGACGCGAGGCGGGGACGCCTGACACCATCATCAATGCGAACCATGTACCCGAGAACAATATCGTCTGGCCCAGATCGGGTTGCATAAGAAGGAAAACGCAGATTACGCCCGTTCCGATGCTGCTTATCAGGCGCACGGGAAGCGTAGGGTCTTTCAGTCGCCAACTTATGATCCACGCCATTGTAACTGCAAAAAACGGTTTGAGATATTCCGATGGCTGGACCCCGGCAAAACTGGTGCCGATCCAGCGTTGCGAACCATTCACTTCACGGCCAAACAGTGGAACGAGCACCAACAAAATAAAGAATATGCCGAAACCGACAAGCGCAAAGCGCCGCGCCTGATCACGCGGATACATCGACACGAACAGGATCAGCGGCACACTAACGCTTACAAACATCAGGTGGCGATAAAAGAAATAAAGCGGGTTAAGCTGGACCGTCGATGACGACAGGCGCTGCGCGCCCGCAGGCGAGCCAGCCGCCACCGCAAGCAAACCGATTGCGATGAGGACTAGCATCAAGCCCAGCAACACACGGTCGAGTTCCCAGAACCACACGCCAAGCGGTGAACGGTCGCCTCGCCCCAGACGATTGGCAAAACCGATCTTGCCGGTCTTCGCCGCCAGTACCCAAGGCACTTCCTGACGGTCACCGCTCATAAAGCCTCGACAATCGCTTTGAAGGCATCGCCGCGCGCTTCGAAATCCTTGAACTGATCGAACGATGCACAAGCCGGCGACAACATAACCACATCGCCCGGCAGCGCCTGCGATGCCGCCGAGCAAACGGCAGCGCCCATCATTTCGCTCGTTTCAACGGGCATGTGCGGCGATAATAATTTAGTGAACAATGGCCCAGCCTCGCCGATTGTGTAGGCTTTCACGACATGGCCGAAATTCGGTACGCATTCGTCGAGATTATCGCTCTTCGCCAGCCCGCCGACTATCCAGTGCACGCGTGGATAAGCGGCAAGCGCGGGTGCGGTCGAGGCGGCATTTGTTGCCTTGCTGTCGTTGACGAACAAGACGCCGTTGCGGGTCGCAACAATTTCCATCCGATGCTCCAGCCCCTTGAAGCCGCGCAACGCTGGTCGCCATTGCGCTTCGCGAATGCCGATCGCCTCGACAAGCGCGATAGCCACGGCCACATTTTGCAGATTATGTGGACCCTGCAGCGAAGGCCACTCCGCCTGTCCCTTCACCGCCTCAGGATCAGCCCGCCGAACGGCCTGTGCGCCGCGCCTTTCCAGCACGTCACGATAAACACGCGCAGTGTCATCATCCCCCACGCCAAACACCGACACCTGGCTGGGCGTCTGCATTTCAAACAGCCGCGCTTTGGAGGCCATATAGGCTTCGTACCCCGTATATCGGTCGAGATGATCTGGCGCGAGGTTGATCAGCGCCGCAGCGTCACACGCAAGCGTGCGGGTAATGTCAATCTGGTAGCTCGATAGTTCGATCACATACACGCCGCCCGCTGAAAGTGGCGCCTGAGACAAGATTGGCAGCCCAATATTGCCGGCCATCCGCGTGGGTAGTGCCGCGCTCTTCAGGAGGTGATGCACCAACGCTGTCGTCGTGGACTTACCATTTGTACCGGTTATGCCGATCACGCGGTGCGTCGGCAGGCTTGGCCTCGCCATCGAAAATAACTCGATATCGCCGATAAGGGGAATGCCCGCCGCCTTCGCCTTATCGGCAATCGGATGCCGGTTGATTGGCACTCCCGGCGATACGACAATGCCGTCAACGCCCGACAAGTCAGCCTCAAGCGGATCGGCAATTGTCGCTATGTCCGCAACTTTCGCGCGCGCGCCCTCGTCGTTATCCCACGCCAACAATTCCGCTCCGCCCGCACTGAGCGAACGCGCCGCAGCGAGGCCGGAGCGCGCGAGCCCCAGAAGAGCAAATTTGCGATTTTTAAAGGCCGGGCTGGTAATCATCTGAGCTTGAGGGTCGATAGCCCCGCAAGCGCCAGGACGAAAGCCACAATCCAGAAACGGATGACCACGGTCGGCTCCGACCAGCCAAGCTGTTCGAAATGATGGTGGATTGGTGCCATGCGGAAAACCCGCCTGCCAGTGCGCTTGAACCAGAACACCTGGATGATAACGGACAACGCCTCGACCACGAACAGCCCGCCGATAATGGCGAGCACGAATTCATGATGCGCGACAACAGCAATAGCGCCAAGCGTCCCGCCTAAAGCGAGGCTGCCGGTATCGCCCATAAATACGGCGGCAGGTGGCGCGTTGAACCACAGGAAGGCAAGACCTGCACCAACAATCGCGCCGCACAGCATGGCAAGGTCGCCAGCCCCGAGATAGAACGGGATACCAAGATACTCGGCATATTTGGCGTTGCCGACCATATAAACGATCAGCATGAAGGCAATCGAGGCGATGATGACTGGCATCGTCGCGAGGCCATCCAAGCCATCGGTCAGGTTCACCGCGTTGCCGAACGAAACGATCACAAAAGCCCCGAATGGCACATACCACCAGCCGAGATCTGCAACCGGGCCATTTACAAACGGTACATAAAGCATCCCGCCGGACTGTGATACGATCAACGAGACCGCCACACCTGCGATCGCAAACTCCATCAGCAAGCGTACTTTGCCCGAAACGCCTTTATGGCTGCGTTTTTTGACCTTGTCATAGTCGTCCATGAACCCGACAAGACCAAAGCCGGCCATCACCAATAGGCAGGCCCAGACATAGATGTTTTTGAGGTCCATCCACAGCAACATCGAAACCGTAATGGCGATCAGGATCATCAGCCCGCCCATCGTCGGCGTTCCGACTTTGGCGAGGTGCGTTTGCGGACCGTCGCTGCGGATCGGCTGGCCCTTGCCTTGGCGAACGCGCAGCATGCCAATGAACTTGGGACCAATCAGCAGGCCGATGACCAAAGCGGTGGCGACAGCAGCGCCCGAGCGAAAGCTGAGGTAGCGCGCCAGATTGAAAATACCCGGAAAGCCGAGATATTCGGCCAATATATACAGCATCAGCCTTCCCCACCCACCAAGGCATTGACGATTGTGGACAGACCCATCGAATTGGAACCCTTAACCAGAACCGTGTCGGAATTACGTAAATCGCTTTTCAGGAGGTCGAGCGCCTCCCTTGCGTCGGCGCAATGCGCGAATTCGGCTGGCCCCTCAACCCCTGCTTTCAACTTTTCCGCGAGAATTTGCATCTCTTCGCCGACCAATATGGCAAAATCGACTTTCGCGGCAGCCAACGGCGCGGCCAAACCGAGATGATATTCATCGCTTTTGTAGCCCAGCTCTTTCATCGCACCGAGCACCGCAATTTTGCGTCCCTCGAACTTCCCGAGTTCGGCCAGCGTCGCCGCCATCGAGGCCGGGTTGGCGTTATAGCTTTCATCGAGCAGCAAAGCCTCGCCGCCGCCAACGGCAATTTCATGCCGCGCGCCGCGTCCCGCGAGACCTCCGAGTTCGGCCAGCGCAAGCCCCGCAGCAGCGAGATCACCCCCGACAGCTTCAACCGCAGCAAGTACAGCTAACGAGTTGGCAATCCAGTGATTACCCGATTGCGACAGGGTATAACAAAGCGCACCGCCAGGCAGTTTTGCGGTGATGAGCGCACCACCCCCGACTGCACCGACATGGTCGAGCACGCTGCACGTCGGCTGCTGCCAAAAAGCCAAAGCTGACGATGTTATCGGTGTAGTTTTCGGCTGCTGTCCGCAGACGGCGATATTGCGGATTGTCGGCAGGGATGATTGCCGCGCCGCTTGGCATCAGGCTTTCGAAAATCTCCGCCTTGGCATCGGCGATTTCGCCCTCATCCTTGAAAAATTCGATATGCGCAGGCGCGATGGTCGTGACGATGGCTGCGTGCGGGCGAACCAGCCTTGCCAGTTCGCGCATCTCGCCGGGATGGTTCATCCCCATCTCGAAAACGCCATACTGGGTATCGCGCGGCATCCGGGCGAGGCTCAGGGGCACGCCGACATGGTTGTTATAGCTTTTGACCGAACGATGCGCCTTGCCGCGAGAAGAACGGTCGAGCGCCGCATATAGCGCTTCCTTGGTGCCGGTCTTGCCCGCCGACCCTGTGACGCCGATGACCTTTCCCTGCATCCGCTGGCGCGATGCTATGCCAAGCGCATTCAGCGCGGCGAATGTGTCGTCGACCAATATGTGCGGATACTCGATCGGCTCGCTGACGATTGCGCCAGCGGCACCGTTGGCAAAGGCTTTGTCGATAAACAAATGTCCGTCCGTGGCCTCGCCCTTCAAGCGCGAAGAACAAATCGCCCTTGCCGATTTCGCGCGAGTCAAACGCCACGCCGTCTGCATCAAATGCTTCTGATGCCTTGCCGCCGGTCGCCGCGAGCAATTCTGCGTGGGTCCAAAGCGGCGTCACGCAGCGCATTCCCGCGCGACTTCGACGTCGTCGAACGGCAGCACCCGGTCCATGATGATCTGCCCCTGCTCATGCCCCTTGCCTGCGATCAGCACGATGTCGTCGGGTTCGGCATGTTCGATGGCAAAAGCAATCGCATAACGCCGGTCGCCGATTTCACGCGCGCCGGACGCGCCTTTCATAATGTCGGCGCGGATCAGGCCCGCATCTTCGTTGCGAGAATTGTCATCAGTGACAATTGCAATATCGGAATCGGCAACGGCGATTGCACCCATTTCGGGCCTTTTGCCCTTGTCGCGATCACCGCCCGCACCGAACACGGTGATCAGCTTGCCTTTGGTATGCGGACGAAGCGCGGCGATGGCAGCCTTTAGCCCGTCGGGCGTATGCGCATAATCGACATAGACAGGCGCGCCAGTCTTGGTGATCACCGCACGCTCCAGCCGCCCGCGCACGGGTTGCAACCGCGCCATATGCTCCAGCACATCCTCGACATCGCCGCCGCTGGCCATGACGATTCCCGCCGCAACGAGAACATTGGCCGCCTGATAAGCGCCGATCAGCGGCAGCTTCACCTTGGCAACATCGCCCTGGATGCGCAGTTCGAGCGTCTGGCCCAATTGCGCTTGGCGCGCGCGATAGCATCTGGATGCCCTGCCCCTTTTCGCCGACGGTTATCAGCCGTAGTTCACGGGCCTTTACGCGGGCGATGGCTCTGATCCGAATATTCGTCATCAGCCCAGATAACTGCCGTGCCGGTTTCGTCGACGACCTCGTCGAACAGCCGCATCTTCGGCTTCGAAATAGTCCTCCATAGACCCGTGATAATCGAGATGGTCGCGGCTTAGGTTAGTGAATGCGGCGACCGACACCGGCACGCCTTCGCTGCGATATTGCGAAAGGCCGTGGCTTGACGCTTCGAATATGGCGTGGCTGATGCCTTCGCGCGCTAAGCCGGACATGGTGGACAGGAATGTCACGATATCGGGAGTGGTCAGTCCGGTCTTGGCCTGATCCACCGCTGTTGTTATCCCAAGAGTGCCGATAGAGGCGGCGTTATTACCCGCCATCCGCCAAAGTTGACGCGTCAGTTCGGCCGTCGAGGTTTTGCCGTTGGTCCCGGTCACTGCTGCAATGTGCGACGGAAACGGACCGAAGAATTCCGCAGCCAGTTTGGCGAAGGCGCAGCGTGGAACGGCATCGGCAACATGCACCGCGCCTGAAACCCTTGCTTCAGGACGCGCCACAATGGCAATCGCACCCGCGGCAATCGCCGCGTCGATAAAATCCTCGCCGTTAAACGCCGCACCTTGAAACGCGCCGAATACCGTCCCGGGCGCGATTTTCCGGTGGTCGATGGCAAAGCCGGTCACTGTCTGCTCGGCGGCTGCACCGGTCAGGTCGGTCAGCAATTGGCCAAGCCGCATTAACGCTCTCCTTTGGCTTTCCACAATAGAGGCATAAGCTCCGAAACATCAACATCGCGCTTCATGTCGGGAAGAATTCCCAGCATCGGCCCGATGCGAGTCACCGTCTTTTGCACGACCGGCGCAGCCGTGTAACCCGCAGTGCGCTGGAAGCTCGATGCTTCGGTGCCCTTCGGCTCGTCGAGCATGGTAAGAACCACATAACGCGGATTGTCCATCGGGAAAGCTGCGGCAAAGGTCGCAACGACCAGATTCCGGCTGTATCCGCCAACGCCTGGCTTTTCCGCAGAGCCGGTCTTGCCACCGACACGGTAGCCCAGAGCATCGGCTTTCTTACCGGTGCCGTCGACGACGATCATCCGCATCAACTGGCGCATCCGCGCGCTCGTTGCGGCAGAAAACACGCGTTTGCCGGGGATTTTGGCATCCGGCTTGGTTTTGAACATGGTCGCAGCGCGGTAAATTCCGCCATTGACCATAGCCGCATAGGCGCTGGCCAGATGCAGCGGCGTGACCGCGATTCCGTGGCCATAACCGACCGTCATGTTGGTAATGCGTCCCCAACTTTTGGGGTAAAGCGGCATCGCTTTTTCGGCGAGTTCGATGTCGGGGCGGCTGTTGAAGTGCATCGTCTTGAGCATTGCATCCATGCGTGTTGCTCCCAGATTATCGGCAATCTGTGCAGTTACGACGTTCGAGCTATGGATCAAAGTTTCGGGCGTATTCAGCCAGCGACCGGCAGGATGCGTATCGCTGATCTTGAACCGGCCGACTTTGAGCGGCTTGGTCGCGTCATAACGGATCGACAGGTCGCGCACCGTGCCTGCGTCGAGCGCAGCCGCAACCGTCAGCGGCTTGAAGGTCGAGCCGAGCTCATACACGCGGTTGGTGACGTTGTTGGTTTGCCGTGCAATCGGATAGCGCCCGTCGATGATGGTCTGGCCGAGATCGGGAATATTGGCGAACACCGGCCGGTTTGGATTGAACGACGGCAAGGTCGCCATCGCCACCACTTCGCCCGTTTGCACGTCGAGTATAATACCGGCCGCACCTTTTGCCCCGGTTGCAGCCATGCCCGACGCCAGTTCGCTTTCAAGCGCGGCCTGCACCCGGACGTCTAGCGCCAGGTTCAAAGGCTTACCGCGCTTGGCCGGATCGCGTAAGTGATCGTTCATCACCCGCTCCATCCCCATGGCGCCTTTGCCGTCGCGGTTCACAAAGCCCAAGACATGCGCGGCCATATCATGCTGTGGATAAAGCCGCGTTGCTTCGCGCGGGAATTCTATAGCGATTTCGCCGAGGTCATGCACCTGCCGCACCTGTTCGGGCAAGGCACGCTTGCGCAGGTAGCCCGCGTTTTTTGAAGTCAGTTTGGCGTAAAATTCATCTGCCGTCGTGTCTGGAAAAATCGTCGACAACTGGTTAGCCAGCTCCTTGCGGTTGCCCAGCAACTCGTCAGGTTTCACCCAGATAGCATAGCCGTAAATGCTACGCGCCAGAGGGACGCCGTTGCGATCAACGATATCGCCGCGGTCGGGCACATATTCGGTATTGGTCGCACCATAAGCCCGCGAGCTTTCGAATAAAGCCAGCGTTGCCAGCCGCCCGATTAACAACATCACAAATAAACCGAACGTCGCCAGCAACACCAGTAACCGCCAGAATCCATGCGCGGCGAAAGGCGGGTTGCTGATCCCGCTCTTGCGCGTGGTGGTGCGGGCGACGTAGGTCGTCATTACCGCTTGCGCTCCTTGTCCGCTTTAACCGAAATGTCGCGCATCAGGTCGTCGGAGAGGAGTTTCTGATCCATCTTGGCCAGCCGTTCGGTGCGGGTTTGCTCGACTTTCGGCGTGTCGATTTTGGCGACCGCGACTTCAACTGCTTTTGTTTTTTCAGCGGCTGCTTCGTCCTCACCGAAAAAGCTCGTGTTATGGCCGCCGCTGCCGATTGAACCGGCTGGCGTATCGCCAACAGCAACCATAACAGGTTTGGTCATCGGCTGATCGCCGCTCAATCCGGCAAGCGCTGCTTCTCCATCGACAAATTGCGCAGCGGTCGGCGGCTGATAGCCATAAAGCAGTTCATTCCATTCCTCCAGTTGCTGGAGGCTGGCGCGTGTGCGGATTTCTGCCTGCAGAAAGCTAATTTCCCGCTTTGTTTCCAGAATGTCACGGTCCACTGCAACTAGATCGCTGTGCAAAGCCGCGACGTTGAGCGACAACGGGTAAAGCAGGATTGCGACAATAAAAACCAGCGCCAGCCAGCCCAGATTCTTCAGTCGCTTCATGGCAAGGCTCATGCTGCCAATTCTCCTTCGGCCCAAGCGGGTGCTGCTGTCCGTGTCGCCGACCGCAAAGTGGCCGAACGCGCGCGCGGGTTGCGGCTCACCTCGGCATCGGACGGGCGAACTGCCTTGTCGGCCTTGTCAAAGGTGGGCACAGGACCAGCATTTGCGACCGTTGGTATATGCCTGGACCCTGCGCCGTCGGCACCGCTGCGGCGACGCAGAAACTGTTTTACGATACGATCTTCAAGACTGTGGAACGTCACGACGGCCAACCGGCCACCGGGCTTGAGCAGTTTCTCGGCAGCTTCCAGCCCTTCGTTCAGTTCGTCCAGTTCGCGGTTGATGTGAATTCTGATCGCCTGAAACGCCCGCGTTGCCGGATCCTTCGGCGCGCCCGGTTTGTGGCCGACGGCTTTGCGAATGATGGCAGCAAGTTCGGCAGTGGTCGTAATCGGCCGCGCCGCAACAATCTCGCGCGCAATCCGGCGCGAACGATGCTCCTCGCCATAACGGTAGATGATATCGGCAATTTCGGATTCTTCGGCCTCGTTGACGAAATCGGCAGCGGTCACCCCGTCCTGCGCCATCCGCATATCGAGAGGGCCGTCTTTTTGAAACGAAAAGCCACGTTCAGCGCGGTCCAGTTGCATCGACGAAACGCCGATATCCAATACGACGCCATCAACCTCGGCTATGCCGTCGGCGGTCAATACGTCGTCCATGTCAGAAAAGCAGGCCGAGTAAAGGCGCAAGGCACCCTTACTGCGGCCTGCAAGGTCTGCACCTTCTGATAGCGCATCGGGATCGCGGTCGAACGCGTAAACGCGCGCACCGCCAGCGAGTATCGCTTCGCTGTATCCTCCTGCGCCAAAGGTGCCATCCACAATCTCCGCGCCAGGGGTGATGGCTAGAGCGTGAATCACTTCATCCAGCAGAACTGGAATATGGGGGGCCTGCGCGGTCATGCGCGCTTGCCCTGAGAGAGCCAGTAGTTGAGCTCGTCTTTGATAGGATCGAATGCCGCAGGCGCTTCTTTCAGGAAGACGTCAGGGTTCCACAGCATAAAGTGCGTCGTTGCACCAAAGAAGAAGGCACGGTCTTCGATGCGACCAAAGTGCTTCAGCATCGGCGATAGCACGAACCGTCCGCTGGCTTCGAAAGCTGTTTCAAAAATGGAGGAAGCGGAGACGCCCGCGAGTTCACGGTCAAATTCTGCGCCGCGAGTAACTGCGCTCTGCCACTGCGCCTCGATATCGGCGCGAAGCTTCAACCGCTCGGCGCCGCCGAAGCCGATAAGGCATGGAAGACTGCTGTGGCGTGAAATGCAGACACTGTTCGCACCACTCGACTGCTGGACGCTGTCGCGGAGTTCGGCGGGTATAGTCGTGCGGCCTTTGGCGTCGACACCCGACACCCCCGAACCTGCATAGACCACCAACGCTGACACTGCCTGAACCACCCTCCCGAAAAGGGCGCAGATTGCCAATCACAGCGACGCCAATCGCTGTGCGGACGCGGGAACGACCGTAAGAATCAGAAATCCACCCCTTGGATGTCATGGCATATCAAGGGATATTATGGATGAAAAGAGGGATTTTATGGGAAACTATATCGTTTCCTACGTATCTATATGTTTTTACTACATAATAATAAAATGCGTTGCGAACAATTTAACCCTCTATCCATGTTCTGCGCTCAAAAATCCCGGATAATTCCGTCATTTCCCGCAAAATCCCGCGAATCGCCTAACTTCAGCCCACAAAATCCCCGGGATTTTTCGCACCATCGCGCAAAGCCAATAGCATCGCGTCGATCCAATACAGGTTACCGAACTCGTCATCGCCGGTAACCGCACGAACACCTTGTCCCTCCCAGTAGACGCTATCGAGCAAATCAGCATCAGCCAGCAACAAAGCCCTCCCCTTGCCGACGCGGCAATCGGCCAAAAGCCTGTGTGCTGTAATCTGGCAGCTGGCGGAGACCTTACCCACCTTTGGCAACCATTCCCCTGGGGTTTGCGTGCGAATGTTCAAGCCATCGACCTCGCGCAGGGCAATGGCTTGCTGGTCCGCCATCGGCAGCACGAGTTCCAGTCCCCAATGGCTGAACAAAGGCGACAGCAGCGAGGTAAATAACGGGCGGCGTTTGTCGCCCAATGGATAAAGGCTGCCCCATTGCAGCGCCGGATCGGCAAGGATCAAAAGCTTTCCGCCGCCACGCACCCAATTATCGAGCTTCACCAGTTCGGCAGGTGCCAGCGCCCGTGGTTGGGCAAGCAGCATCAGCGAGAGCGGGCGTCGATCCAAATCGTCGAACGTATCGAGCGGGCGGACATCATATCGCTCTTGCAATCGCACATAGACCGGATGTGGTTTTGCATCGGCGGCAAGGTCGGCTTCGATACCGCCCTCGCTCCACTGCAATGGCAAAGTGGTCATGAGGCCGAGCACAGGCCTAGCCGTGTGAACTTCGGGCCGGATATAACGCAAGGCCGAAAGCAGAAATACCAGCCCGAGCACCAGCAACAGTCCCACAGCCAGCCTCTTGCGGAGTCCCGCATCCCTCAAGTTGATTTGCATATGCGGGCTTTACCGTTGCGGCTGCGCCGGAACCTGGCGGATATTCTGCGCCGGTTCCTCGATGACCTTTGCAACCTCCTCCTCTTTTGCGACAGGAGTAACGCCCAGCTCGGCCAGCGGCTCGTCAGGCAAAGGCTCGCCTTCTGCGGCAATGGCATCGCTGTTCGGCAATTCGCTGGCCGACTGCCCATCGGTGACACGGTCGAGGACCATATTGGCAAGGCTGACAAACAGCAGGACCACAACTAGGCCGATAATCCCAACCTGAATTCGTTGCATTGCCGACTGGCGTTGTTCAACCATAGAGGGTGCTCCTTCCTCCATATATTGGACCGATCGGCTCAAATGTCCAGTTGCCAAGGCATTGGAGGCAGGTTTTTGCTCTTCATCCATTCAGGATTGTAAATGGTCGACAGATAGCGAAAGCCGGTGTCGCACAGGATTGTGGCGACCCGCTTGTCCGGGCCGAGTTCCTTGCCAAGCGCCACGGCGCCCGCGACGTTGATGCCCGACGAAAGCCCAAGGCACAGCCCCTCTTCGGCCAGCAGGCGGCGAACCCAGACCAGTCCTTCTTCATCGGAAATACGATATTGGGTATCGATCGGCGCGCCGTCTAGATTGGCGGTAATACGGCCCTGCCCGATGCCTTCGGCGACCGAATTGCCTTCGGCGCGCAATTCGCCGTTGGCGTAATAATTGTAACAGCGCCGCACCATGCGGATCAGATAAGGCGATAATGACATTCTCGTCCTTGGCCTTCAGCCCCAAGCCAACACCAGCGATAGTGCCACCGGTGCCAGCGCTACAGGTGAAGCCGTCAACCTTGCCATCCATCTGCGTCCAGATTTCCTCGGCAGTGGTTTCGATATGGGCGCGGCGGTTGGCGATATTGTCGAACTGGTTGGCCCAGACGGCGTTTTCGGTTTCCTCTGCCAGCCGCCGCGACGTGTGGACGAAATGACCGGGGTTCGAATAGGGCGCTGCAGGGACAAGCACCAGCTCAGCCCCTAAAGCGCGCAGCGTATCCTTTTTTTCCTGACTCTGCGTTTCGGGCATGACGATGATGGTCTTGTAGCCCAAGGCATTGGCCACCAGCGCCAGCCCGATGCCGGTATTTCCTGCGGTCCCTTCCACGATGGTGCCGCCGGGTTTCAGCGCACCACTCTGCTCAGCATCGCGCACGATGTATAATGCCGCGCGGTCCTTGACCGACGCGCCCGGATTGGCAAATTCGCACTTGCCATAAATGTCGCAGCCCGCCGCTTCGCTTGGCCCGTTCAGGCGCACCAGCGGGGTGTTTCCGATCAGGTCGAGTGTGGATTGCAATATAGTCATGGTGATTGAGGTAATGCGTTGCTGTTACCCGCGCAAACAAGAATCTCTTGGCCGTCCGTTGTTTTGGTCTTTGTCGTTCATCGCCGGGCAATCACCTTTTGTCGATAGAGTCCATTTTTACGTTGATATGTTGTAACGTCCTGCATATTGGACCGGCATGTTACACTATATCAATTCCCGAGGAATGATCCGTTGAAAATGTCCAAATTGCATATGCTCCCGCTTACCGCGCTGGCGTTTGCTACACCCGCTTTTGCGCAAGAAACCACCACGCAGGATGATGATTTCCATACCGACAAGGAAATCGTCGTCACCGCTCCTTTTCTGGAACGGCTCGACATACTGGCTGGTACTTCGGCGGTTTCGGGCGAAGTCCTGGCCGAAAAAACCCGCGCGCAACTTGGCGATATATTGACCAGCCTGCCCGGCGTATCCGCAACCAGCTTCTCGCCCGGCGCATCGCGGCCCGTTTTGCGCGGCTATCAGGGAAATCGCGTGGCTGTCCTGACCGACGGCATCGGCAATATCGACGTTTCGAACACGTCGGCCGATCATGCGGTAACGATCGACACGCTGACGGTCGAACGGATCGAGGTGTTACGCGGTCCTGCCGTCCTGTTGTTCGGCGGGCAAGCCGTTGGCGGCGCGGTGAACGCGCTGGACAAGCGCATACCGCGCTCCGTCCCCAAAGAAGCCGTTCATATTGATGCGCTCGCTGGGTACGGAAGCGCGGCCAAGGACTGGTCCGGTGGTGCTTCGATTGACGTACCTCTGGGCGACCGTGTGGTCGTGCATGTGGATGGCAGCTATCGCAACAGCGACGATCTGCGCAGCGGCGGCTTTATCCTGTCGCCAAACTTGCGCTCGGAAACACTCAGCCTGGCGGACGAAGAAGAAGCCGAGGGCCATGCCGAAGAAGCAGCCGAACTGCGCGGCGTCGCCAGCCAGCGCGGGCGAATTCCCAACAGCGCAGTCGAAACCTGGACGGCAGCCGGCGGCATTGCCTTCATCGATGATGGAGGCAATCTCGGGCTTTCCTACAGCATATATGACACCAATTACGGCGTCCCTGCCCGCCCCGGCGCAGGCCATGCACATGCGGAAGGCGACGGCGAGGAAGAAGCGCCTGTCACCATCGGCCTGCGCCAGTACCGTCTCGACTTCCGCGGCGAAGTCGAACTTGGCGAGGGCCTGTTCGACAAACTCCGGCTGCGCGCTGGCTACGCTGATTACACGCATACCGAATTCGAGGGCGACGAAATCGGCACTCTCTTTAACAGCGAGGGCATCGAAGCGCGCGCCGAAGTCGTGCAGAACGACCAGGGCGGCTGGCGCGGCGCGAGCGGGGTGCAATATCAAAGCCGCGACTTCGAAGCGATCGGCGCAGAAGCCTTTGTACCGCCGAACAAGACGCGGGCCTATGGCCTGTTCACTTTGCAGGAATTCAAGTTCGGCGCGCTGGATGCCGAAGTCGCGCTCCGTTTCGATACCGCAGAATTGCGCGCCGACACCATCGGCATCACCCGCGCCTTCAACAATTTTTCAGCGGCAGCGGGACTTGGCTATAATATTGGCGACCTGAAGATCGGTGCCAATATTTCGCGCACCGGACGCGCGCCTTCGGTCGAGGAGCTGTTCTCCAACGGCCCGCATATCGCAACGCAGGCTTTCGAGATCGGCGATCCGACGCTGCGCAGCGAACGCGCCTGGAACGGCGAACTGTACGCGCGATATGATGGCACAGGCACCGAATTCAGCGCAACATTCTACACCAACCGTTTCGACAATTTCATTTTCGAAGCGGAAACCGGTGGCGAGGAGGACGGCCTTCCCATATTCCAATATTTCCAGAATGACGCCAAGGTCTGGGGTGTCGAGCTGCAGGGTTCGGCGCGGCTCGGCAGCTTTGGCGGATTCGATCTGGGGATCGACGGCGTTGCAGATTACACAAGGGCGAAAATTTCCGGCGGCGGAGGCAATGCCCCTAGAATTCCGCCGCTGCGCCTGCTTGGCGGTGTCGAACTGACCAGTGGCGCATTCGACCTTCGCGGCGAAGTCGAATGGAGCGACGACCAAAACCGGACAGCCGCTTTTGAAACCCCGACCGAAGGATTTACCCTGGTAAACGCGTCGGCAACATGGCGGCCGTTCGGGCGCGACCGAAATATCGCGCTGATCGCGTCTGCGAACAATATCTTCGATGTCGAAGCGCGACGCGCCGCCTCATTCACCAAGGATTTCGTGCCGCTGTCGGGCCGCGACTTCAGGGTAACGGCGCGCCTCAGTTTCTGATTGTCAGCACCCGTTCAGGCTGGCAGGTGCATGCCAAATACATCTGTCAGTCGGGAGAATAATCATGCGTAAAATTGCTGCGGCAATCCTCATTTCTGCATCGCTGCTGATGTCTGCGTGCAACACGGTCAAAGGACTTGGCGAAGATATCGAATCCGTTGGCGAAGCGGGTGACCGCGCGATTTAGGAACAATCCGACCGTCTCCACGTTCTTACCGCAGGTCACTAGGACTTGCTTGAACAATGGAGGTTCGAATGCGCAAAATTGCTACTGTCATCCTGCTCTCGGCATCGCTGCTGGCAGCGGCCTGCAACACCGTCAAAGGTGCAGGCCAGGACATCGAATCTGTAGGCGAAGCGGGCGACAAGGTCATCTGACCTGCCGACACCAAATTATTCGACAGCGGCCTCGGATGTTTCCGGGGCCGTTTTTGCACGGCGGCGCTGTGTGAACCAGATGGCGACGATGGCAAACTCGTAAAGCACGCAGAGCGGCACGGCGAGCAGCAGTTGGGACACGACATCGGGCGGCGTCAGGACAGCAGCGATGGCGAACGCGCCGACGATGGCATAGCGGCGCCCGCCGATAAGCTGATGCACGCGTGACGATCCCCGCCCGCTCCAGCAGCAGCAGCAATACCGGCAACAGAAACGCGACGCCAAATCCGAAAATAAACGTGGTCACAAAGCTCAGATAATTGCCCACCCCGGGCAGCGCTTCCTGCGTTACCCCGCCCACATCGCCTTGAAAGCCCAGCAGGAAACTCAATGCAACGGGCATCGCGACGAAATAGGCCATGCTCGCCCCAAGGCCGAAAAGCACGGGCGTCATCAACAGAAATGGCAGAAATGCACGCTTTTCGTTCTTATAGAGCCCCGGTGCGATAAAACGCCACAGCTGCGTAGCAAACACCGGGAAGGCAATCATCATCGCCGAAAACAGCGCCACCTTCACTTCGACAAAAAATGCCTCGAATATATCGGTATAGATGATTTTCCCCTGACCGGCAGCCAGCAAGGGTTGAACCAGCACGGCAAAAATCGGCTTGGCGAAATAAAAGCATAAGCCAAACGCCACCGCCAGCGCCGCAAAACTCCACAGCAAACGGGTGCGCAGTTCGATCAGATGATCGAGCAGCGGCATCTTGCTGTCGTCGATATCGCTCATGACTTGGCAGATGCCTCTGCGGAGGGTGTAGCGTCTATCGGCAGTTCGGGCTGTGCAGGCCGCGTTTCATCGCCGACCACATCTTCGCGCACATCGGCGGGATGCTCGCGCATGATGCGCTCGTTTTCCGCCTTCCACTTTTTTTCCAATTCTTCGAGTTCGGATTCGCGAACCATTTCGTCGAAGCCAGAACGGAATTGTGCGGCGACGCCGCGCGCCTTGCCGACCCATTTGCCGACAACGCGCAAGACCTTGGGCAAGTCCTTCGGGCCGATCACCAGCAACGCGACGAGCATTACTAAAAGCAATTCGGTCGACGCAATGTCAAACATCGAAAACTCCCGATTGCGGGAGCGATGGCCACACCACGATCATAATTCTCAGGCTTGCGTCTTGTCGGTCTGCTTTTCGGCGTCGATGACCGTCGAGGCTCCAATTTGCGACGGCGGCTTGGGCGCTTCGTCTTCTTCGGTCATGCCTTTTTTGAAGCTTTTAATGCCTTTGGCGACATCGCCCATCATGTCGGAAAACCGGCCCTTGCCAAAAAGGAGCAACACCAAGATGCCGACAATCAGCCAATGCCAGATGCTCAAACCGCCCATTTCATACTCCTGACGCGGCAGGTTGCCGCTTTGTCTCTGTATAGCACTTAATCATTGCTATCGCTAATTTCCAGTTCGCTTTCGTTTTCTTCACCGAATTGCATATCGCCCAACGCCATATCGATGGGGTCGAGCAGGCCGGCGGCCTTCAAATCGTCGATTCCCGGCAAATCCTTGCGGCTTGTCAGCCCGAAATGTTGAAGAAAGCCGGCGGTCGTTGCATAAATGAGTGGTCGGCCCGGCACTTCGCGGCGACCGGCGGGGCGGACCCAATCTGCCTCCATCAGAACGTCGAGCGTGCCTTTCGATATCTGCACGCCACGGATCGCCTCGATTTCGGCGCGGCTGACGGGTTCGTGATAGGCGATGATCGCGAGTGTCTCGACCGCAGCACGGCTCAACTTGCGGCTTTCCTCGCGTTCGCGGCGCAGCAAATGCGCAAGATCGGCGGCGGTCTGAAAATGCCAGCTTTTGCCGCGCTGGACGAGCTCGATACCCCGTCCGGCATAATGTTCGGCGAGTTTTGCCAGTGCGGTGGTCACGTCAACACTATCGCCCACATACGCCCGGATTTGCTCGACAGTCATCGGTTGCTCGGCAGCAAACAGTGTCGCCTCAACCGCACGAACGTCCGGGATCATGTTCGATCATCATACTCCAGACCCTCTTAAACTTCGAACTGCAAAAATAAACCGTAGCCCCGAGCCTGTCGAAGCCTGTCCTGAGCAACGCCGCAGGCGGCGTCGAAGGGGCGCCTAGCCGCCAGACGCCCTTCGACAGGCTCAGGGCTACGGTGGACTTCGATAGGCCGGCTCATGCTTTCATCCTCAACATCAGCGGCGCGAAACTCTCTTCCTGCTGCAAATCGATAGTGCCGCGTTTCGCCAGCTCTAATGCCGCGACAAAACTCGACGCCAATGCCGATTTGCGCAGTTGCGGTTCGGCAAAGTCAGGCAAGAACGCTTCGATGGCGGTCCATTCGATGGCCCGCCCGATCATCGCCGATACCCTCTCCAGCGCTTCTTCCAAGGTCATGACTGCCCGGCGTTTGACGACATGCAACACCGGCTGTGTCCGCGCCTTTACCTGCCCGTAAGCGGTAATCAGCTCGAAATAATCGCAATCCCAAGCCCGCGCCTTGACCACGCGCAGGCCTTCCGGGTCACCGCGAAGGAAAATGTCCCGCCCAATACGGTCGCGCGCCATCAGCCGCGCACCGCTTTCGCGCATCGCATTCAGCCGCTCGAGCCGCAGTTGCAACCGCAGCGCCAGCTCCTCGGGCGACGGATCAATGGTCGGATCCTTGGGAAGCAGAAGCGCAGATTTGAGATAGGCGAGCCACGCTGCCATCACCAGATAATCGGCGGCCAGCTCAAGCTTCAGCGCCCGCGCTTCGTCGATGAAAACCAGATATTGCTCGACCAAAGCAAGGATCGATATCTGCCGCAAATCGACCTTCTGGTTCCGCGCCAGCGTCAGCAGCAAATCGAGCGGCCCTTCCCAGCCGTCGATGTCGATCGTCAGCACATCGGGATTGCTCTCAGCCTCGATGCGTAAATCGCCTTCGTCGAAGAGCATATCGTCACTCATGCCGCGCCGGTTGCCCCGTGGGTCAGCTTGGCTTCAATGTTCGCCAGCGCTAGCAACTGATCACGTTTATCCAACAAATGTGCCAGCCGTTCGGCATCAAACTTCAGCACCGCACCCGCCATCGCGCGGTCGAGCCGCGCCTTGGCGGCGTCGGTGATCTCGGGCAGCTTTTCGGCAATCGCGACCATCTCGTCGAACCGGCCCCAGCAGTTGAGCGCAAGGTCGCACCCCGCTTCGACACACCCGAAAGCCCGGCTCGGCACATCGCCCGACAATGCGTTCATATCCAGATCGTCGCTCATCAACAGGCCGTCAAAGCCGATCTTGCCACGAATTACGTCTTCGATAATCACCGGCGACATCGTGGACGGCCGCTGGTCGTCCCAGACGTCGTAAACGACATGGCCGGTCATTCCCATTGGCGCCTTGTTAAGCGCACGGAACGGCGCGAGATCCTGGTCGAGTTCGGTTTCGCTGGCGTGCACATGCGGCAGTTCGTGATGGGTATCGACGACCGCGCGGCCCTGCCCCGGCATATGCTTGACCACGCCGATAACGCCGCCCGCCGCCAACCCGTCGAGTATCGCCCGGCCCAACGCCGCGACGCGCATCGGCTCGCTGCCCAATGCCCGGTCGCCAATGGCCGAATGTGTATCGGGCACGCGGACATCGAGCACGGGCAGGCAATCGACGTTAATGCCTATTTCGGCCAGCACCAAGGCAATGGCCTCGGCATTGCTCCGCGCGGCTTCGATCGCTGTCATGGGAGCCAGATCATACAGCGCATCGAATGCGCCGCCTGCCGGGAAATCGGGCCAGACCGGCGAACGCATCCGCGCCACCCGTCCGCCTTCCTGATCGATCAGCACTGGCACATCGTCACGGCCATGCAAGGCGCGCAGGCTGTCGGTCAGCGCCAGAACTTGCGTACGATCTTCGATATTGCGTTTGAACAGGATGTATCCCGCCGGTTCGACATCGCGGAAAAGGCGCTTTTCTTCATCGCTGAGGGTCAGGCCCGAAAGGCCGAAAATAACGGGCTTCATGGAAAGCAAGCTAGAAGCCATGCCCGCTTAAGGCAAGGAAAGAGGCCTTACGGCGATTACCCAAAGCTGTGCATAAAATAGACCGCAGCGACTTGCGCCGCCACGGTCATCCCCCGATACCGGTCCGGCCTATTTTACGATCAGGCAATTCTCGCCTGCGGCCTTTAACTTCGCACAAAGCTGCTGCGCGGCCGCTGCATTGGCCGTGATCGCCTGCAGACGGAATATCTTGCGTCCGCCTTCACCCGATGCTTCCGCAATCTTGCGATTGACGCCGGACAGGAACCCGAAGCGTTTTGACAAACCGGCCCATGCCGTGTCGGCTTTTGCCGAATCGCCGAATGCACCGAGCTGGACCATGACCGCGCCGGCAGGCGCTGGCCCGGTTGCAGCAGGCTTAACAGCGACAGCTTTCGGATCGCCTGCTTTGGCAGCAGGCGCAATCGTCGCGCCGGTTTTCTTGCCCTCACTCGCGGCAAAAGCCGAATCGCCTTCACCTTCGAAGGTCTTGCCGCCTGCTTCGTCGGGCTTGACCTTATAGTCGCCTTCCTGAGCAGCAATCAGCTCGCCGTTTCCGGTGGCTCCGCCGGTCTGGTTGCGCTGCGCCCAATAGATACCGCCGACGATTGCAGCCAGTAAGGCCAACCCGCCAAGCACCATGAAAGCGACTTTCAACGGCGATGCGCCTTCATCATATTCGTAGCCGTCAGCGGTTTCGAGCCACGGCAGCCGATCGGGATCGTCAAGCGCGAAACGGTTGTTATCGCCTTCGTTCGTGTGTTTCGTTCATGCCAAACTCCCCAAAATTTCATGCATGCCCTACATGCTATAGGCGGCTTCGACCCCCATCAGACGAAGCCCGTTGCGAATAACTTGCCCGATATTGGCCGACAAGAAAAGCCTCGCACCGGTCAGTGCAGGATCATGTGCCAATATGAAGCGCTTGTCGGGCTGGTCGTTACCAAGATTCCAATATGCATGGAAGGCTGCGGCAAGGTCATTGAGGTAAAATGCTATGCGATGCGGTTCGCTCGCCTTGGCCGCCGCCTCGACAATCCGCGGGAAGTTCGCGGCCTCGCGGATCAAAGCGATTTCTGCGTCGCCGAGCAGGGCGAGTTGCGTTGCGTCGATGCCAAGCCCCTCACTTTCGGCCTTGCGCAACGTCGATGCGATCCGCGCATGGGCATATTGCACGTAGAACACCGGATTGTCCTTCGATGCCTCGACCACCTTGGCGAAATCAAAATCCATCTGTGCGTCGGACTTGCGGGTCAGCATAGTGAACCGGACGACGTCTTTTCCAACTTCATCAACCATCTCATTTAAGGTCACGAAGCTACCGGAACGCTTTGACATTTTTACAGGCTCGCCGCCGCGCAGCAGCCGCACCATCTGTACCAGCTTGACGTCGAAATCGACCTTACCTTCGGTCAGCGCATTGACCGCAGCCTTGATCCGCTTGACCGTTCCTGCGTGGTCAGCGCCCCAGATATCGATCATCGCATCGACATCGCGGCTTTTCTGGAAGTGATAGGCAAGATCGGCACCAAAATAGGTCCAGCTGCCATCGGATTTCTTGATTGGGCGGTCCTGATCGTCGCCAAATTGGGTCGAACGAAACAGAGGCAGCGTCACCGGCTCCCAATCCTCGATTTCCTTGCCCTTGGGCTTTTCAAGTTCGCCGTCATAAATAAGCCCGCGAGCGCGCAGCTCCTTTTCGGCGGCATCGGCCTTCCCAGCTTCGTGCAGCTCGGCCTCGGACGAAAACAGGTCATGATGGATACCAAGCAAAGCCAGATCGGCCTTGATCATGTCCATCATGTCAGCGACCGCTGCCTTGCGAAACAGCACAAGCCACTCGCTCTCGGGCGCCGTAGCATATTGATTGCCAAATTCGCTGGCCAGCCGCTGGCCAACGGGAATCAGGTAATCGCCGGGATACAGGCCCTCGGGGATTTCGATGCTTTCGCCGAGCGCCTCGCGGTACCGAAGATGCACCGAACGCGCGAGCGTATCGACCTGGCCGCCGGCATCATTGATATAATATTCGCGGATAACCTTATGGCCGGCAAACTCCAGCACTGAAGCCAAGGCGTCGCCCACCACAGCACCGCGGCAATGGCCCATATGCATTGGCCCCGTGGGGTTTGCGGAGACATATTCGATATTTACGGTCTTGCCTTCGCCTGACGTCGAACGGCCATAATCGTCGCCCTTCTGGCCAACCGAGCGCAATTCATCAAGCCACGCGGACGCATCGAGCCGCAGGTTGAGGAAACCGGGCCCGGCGATTTCGACGCCGGATACGCCTTCGACCTTCGCCAGTTCCGCAGACAATGCCTCGGCCAGCGCGCGCGGGTTGGTTCCGGCTGGCTTGGCCAACACCATCGCGGCATTGGTCGAAAGGTCACCGTGCGACGCATCGCGCGGGGGCTCGACCGTCACATTTGACCGGTCGATATCCGACAGGCAGCGTTCCCGCCGCAACAAGTGCATCCAGCGCATGATCGACATGCGCCGCAAAATTTTCAAAAATGGTCATGGCTTTTGCCTTGAACTAGGCGCCGGTTAGCGCGTGACGTTGTAACGCAGCTGGTCTTCGGTCAGTTGGAACCCGATAAGCATCTCAAAGCTTGATCGGACCACCGCCGCGCGGACTTCGGGATCGGCCATCGGATCGAGCGCCGCATCGGGATCGCCCGGTTTGCGCTTTTTAGTGATCTTCTGGACGATTTCGGCGGGCAGACGCGCCGCATTGCCATCGACATAGCTTGCCGCCTGCGCGGTGGCGGTTGCGCGCGGGTTGCCATCGGCGAATTGCAGCGTCACCTGGCCCAGCCGCTTGGCCACCACGGCGCTGCCGCCCTGCACCACCGTCGTGAAGTAGGGCAATGTTACGGTTTTCGCGCCGCGCACATCGTTGCGGCGCGCCTGCACGTCAAAACTGGCCTGCGAATAGATTTTTTCGCCGCCACTGTTGCAGTTAGGGCGGACATTGGTAATTGACGCCACCACATCGATAGCATTTGCATCCTGGCTGCTCGTCGGATTGAAAAGCGTTACATCGCCGGTACCATCGGGCACTGCCACTGTCGGGCAGCCGGTGCGCGTAACACTGATGCCAACGCCAGAGGTCAGGTCAAGTTCACCATCGCGCGAACAACCTGCAACCGACGCTGCAATTGTGCCTGCAATAAGGACTTTGGCGGCAAATTTCATAAAGGATGGTCCTTGAGGATTTTCTATTCTGGATCGCCTGCGCGAATATCCGCTCGGTCCTTATCCCCCCGATGCACGACACGCAACAGGGGAAAGGCCTTGGCGGGAGCCGCGACATTACCTAAAGGACATTGCGCATGACTGAACAAAACGCCCACCGCCGCCCGATGAAATTGCTGCTTGCCGCCCCGCGCGGTTTTTGCGCGGGCGTCGACCGTGCGATCAAGATCGTCGAACTCGCGCTCGAACAGCATGGCGCGCCAGTTTACGTCCGCCACGAGATCGTCCACAACCGCTTCGTGGTGGATAGCCTGAAGGCCAAGGGCGCGGTGTTTGTCGACGAACTCGACGAAGTGCCGGACGGTGGTCATGTCGTCTTTTCCGCGCATGGTGTGCCTAAATCGGTGCCAGCCGACGCGCAATCGCGCGGGCTCGATTATTTCGACGCGACCTGCCCCTTGGTTTCCAAGGTGCATAGGCAAGCTGAACGACAAGTCGATGTAGGGCGACATATCATCTTTATCGGTCATGCAGGTCACCCCGAAGTCGTCGGCACCTTTGGTCAGGTGCCCGATGGTGCGATGACGTTGGTTGAAACGGTTGAAGATGCTGGACGTCTCCAGCCTGCTGACCCAACAAGCCTTTCGTTCCTCACCCAGACCACTCTGTCGGTCGATGACACCGCCGAGATCGTCGCGATGCTGCAGCAGCGGTTTCCCTCGATTGTTGCGCCAAAAGGCGAAGACATTTGCTATGCCACGTCAAACCGGCAGGAAGCTGTCAAGGCGATCGCTTCGCAGTGCAATCTTGTATTGGTCATTGGCGCTCCGAATAGTTCGAATTCGCTCCGGCTAGTCGAAGTCGCGGCGCGTTCGGGGGCCAAGGCATATCTGGTCCAGCGGGCCGAGGATATTAGCATGAACTGGTTCGATGGCGTAGAAACACTGGGCTTGACCGCTGGCGCGTCGGCGCCCGAAGTATTGGTCCGTGAAATTATCGACGCCCTTGGTCGCCATTTCGATCTCGACGAGCAGCAGGTGACGACCGCCGAGGAAAGCATCACTTTCAAACTTCCGCGCGAACTGGCCGGCGCGGCGGCCTGAATTGGCGGTTTACACGCATTTGGGGCCGGAGGACGTAGCACCGCTGCTGGCGCGATATGATGCGGGCGAACTGGTGTCGCTTAAGGGCATCGCCGAGGGCGTCCAGAACAGTAACTTCTTTGTCGAAACCACCAAAAGCCGTTTCATCCTGACTTTATACGAAGAACGCGTCGATCCCGCCGACCTGCCATTTTTCTATGCATTACTGAAGCATTTGCACGAGGCGGGATGCAAAGTGCCGCGCTTCATTGCCGACACCGAAGGCCGTTGGTTGCAAGAAGTAGCTGGTCGACCCGGTTGCCTGATCGAGTTCCTCCAAGGCGTTTCGGTCACCAAACCGACGCCTGCTCAAGCCCGCGCGACGGCTGAGGCACTGGGACAAATGCACGCCGCGCTTGCGGATTTTCTGGAAACCAAGCCTAACCGTCTTGGCGTGTCGGATTGGCGGCCATTGGCGCAACAGTGCACGGAATCCGGACTTGAGGAAATTCAAACCGGTCTCGCGCGCAGAATATTTGCCGAATGCGATTATCTTGAGAAGTGCTGGCCCAGCCATTTACCAATCGCCGCCATCCATGCCGATCTTTTCCCCGACAACGTATTGATGCTGGGCGACCGGGTGACGGGGCTCATCGACTTCTATTTCGCCTGCACCGACGTTCGTGGCTATGACCTCGCCGTGACGCACACGGCCTGGTGCTTTGAATCCGGCGGCTTCGATCCTGCGATAAGCGAAGCGATATTGACCGGCTATTGCTCAACTTTTCCGCTGGATGTCCCAACGCGGGACGCGCTTCCGGCGCTTTTACGCGGTGCATGCTTGCGTTTTCTGCTCACGCGCTGTTACGATTGGATAAATACACCAGCCAACGCAATGGTAACGCGGAAAGATCCGCTGGCCTTTTTGCGGAGGCTCGATTTTTACAGCGACGATGACAATATTGCGCTGGTATTGGGGCAATTGCGTTGAAGACAGTCGAAATTTTCACTGATGGCGCTTGCAAAGGCAATCCCGGCCCCGGCGGCTGGGGCGCGGTCATCCGTTACGGTGCCCATGAGAAAGAAATTTCGGGCGGTGACCCCGACACCACAAACAACCGAATGGAAATGTGGGCGGTGATTCAGGCACTCGGTCTGTTGATCGAACCGTGTCAGGTAAAACTGCACAGCGACAGCAAATATGTCCTCGAAGGCATCACAAAGTGGGTGCATGGCTGGCAACGAAATGGCTGGAAAAACGCGTCGAAACAGCCTGTTCGCAATGCTGATCTATGGCACGACCTGATCGAAGCGGCTGCCCGCCACGAAATCGAATGGATTTGGGTCAAAGGCCATTCGGGCCATCCCGAGAACGAACGCGCCGACCGCCTCGCCAGTGATGCCGCCGAGGTGACAGCAGGCCGCTGATTTTAGTGTTCAGTCCAACCGGTGCGGCGAATAGACCTTTGCGTCTATCCCGGCCGGACGCACTAATTCCCCAACGAGCAGGGAAGCAGCGAGCTTCGCAGCGGCCGGCGCGGTCTGGATTCCGAATCCGCCCTGCCCTGCCAGCCAGAAAAAATTAGGATTGGCGCTATCCGGCCCGACCACTGGCAAACGATCAGGCGCAAAACTCCGCAGTCCTGCCCATTTATGCTCAACACGTTTGACTTGCCAGTCCACTACTTGCTGCATGCGATCAATAGCGATAGCGACATCGAGTTCTTCAGGCGCAGCGTCGCACGCCGGAGACGCAGTCTCGTCATGCGGGCTAAGCCACAATTTGCCACCTGCATCAGGCTTGAAGTAAAAGCTGCCATCGAGCGCGATAACCAATGGCAGTTCGGCAGGGGCGGCAGGATCGACGCTTATCTGAGCAATTGTCCGCCGATAAGGCTGGATGCCGAGCACCTTTATGCCGGAAACAACAGCGACTTCATCGGCCCACGCCCCGGCCGCGTTGACGAGTTTTTTGCCTGTGAAGCGTTGGCCACCTGCCTCGATATGCCATTTTCCGGCGCGCCATAGCGCGCTCGTTAATCTCGCGTTGCAAACAAGCCGAACACCAAGCCGCTTGGCCATGCGCAAATAGGCCGCATGAAGTGATGCAACGTCGATGTCCGCGCAGGCCGGTTCCCACAGGCCATGCGACCATAATTGGCGAATTCCCGGAATCTTCTGTTCGACCACCTCACGATCAGCAACCGCGATTTCGACACCGCTACGGGCGAAATCCGCAAGCATATTGTCAGCAAGGCTTTGTTGTTCGTCGGTGCCCACATGCAACGCGCCGCGCGGGTGCATCAACGGACCATCGTGAAAA
The DNA here is from genome assembly GCA_963814305.1 of uncultured Alphaproteobacteria bacterium. Classification (GTDB taxonomy): domain Bacteria; phylum Pseudomonadota; class Alphaproteobacteria; order Sphingomonadales; family Sphingomonadaceae; genus Sphingorhabdus_B. Next base: position 121,139 of record CAWFCI010000007.1, on the reverse strand, counting down.
TCAGCAGGTGGGTTAGCCAGGAATGGCCCCGATGCGGTGGTAAGTGGCTGTACCAATGGCCCGCCATAGCTTTCGTCCCAAAAAGCCGCCGAACGGCCAGTGGAATGATAACCGGGCTGCCCCTCGGCCTCCAGCATCAGCACCGAGCGGTGCGCGGCGATTTCGGCGGCAACGCTTGCGCCAGCGATCCCCGCCCCAACAATGACAATATCGAAATCACTCATGTTGCGGGTGCATACCGGCCCATAAAGTTGGTGATGCTATCGAGGCATTGGTCCCGAACGCCATCGGCTTCGCGCAACAACTCGTGCGCGGCTTCCTTGCCAAAAATCAGTGTTTCGGCATTTGGAAGCCGTTTGCTATCCTTGATAATGCGCGGCGTGCTTACCAATTGGTCTGCGGTCGTCGCCATCAGCAAGATCGGCGTTTTTACCGCTTCGAGCCGCCCCGGCTCATCGAGCATCCGGATTGATGCGATGGCGCGTTCCACCCAGTGCCAGCTCGGCGGACCGAGCTTTACTTCGGGCCGCAATTCCCACCACGCCAGCTCGTCTTCATATCGCTCCTTGTCGGCGGTTAATATCTTGGCCCTCAAGTTCATCGGCGAAAGCGGCTTTTCGCTGATTTTCCATGCTGCAATATCGGCGCGGCCGATTTTGCCCATCAACTTGGCAAATGCGTGGTTGAGCGCCAACGGCAGGCCGCCCGTCTGAATCCCCAACATCGGCGCGCTCATCGCCACGGCAACGGGATCTATGGCTTTTTCTACCAAGGCGCGCATCGCGAGGTGTCCACCCATACTGTGCGCCAGCACGACATGCGGGCCAGGCGTTTCCGCCTTCCATTTGGCCCAGAAGAAATGCAGATCAGCAATCCAGGTCGAAAAATCGTCGATATGCCCGACCTGCGGATCTTGAAGAAAGCGCCCGGACGCCCCCTGCCCGCGCCAATCGATCGAGGTAACCCGCCAGCCCAAAGCTGCAAAATGGGCAAGCGTTTCGAGATATTTTTCATAATGGTCGCCGCGCCCCGGCAAGAAGAGCATCGATCCGCGCGATTGCGTTGCACCCTGCCAGTCGATGCGCCGGATCGGCCAGCCATCCTCAGCCTGCCACATGCTTTCAATGGCATCCACCGGTATAGCGCGTCGGTTCATCGTCATATTCGGCCCGGGCATGGTTACCTTTTGGCAAGCTTTGATGGTTAATGACTGGCGAATGACCAGTGAAGCACTCGCTTACGTGACCCTCAGCGGATTGGCAATTGCGCTAATCGTGTCGATTTACACCGACATCCGCTATCGGTTGATTTTCAACAAGATAACGCTTCCGATCGCTCTGGCAGCGCCTATTTACTGGTATGCGACCGGAGGGATTTCGCCCGCCGCAATCGGCATCCATCTTCTCACCGCTGCGCTGGTGTTCATATTCTTCGCAATTGCCTTCCGCTTCGGTGCGATGGGGGGCGGAGATGTCAAGCTTTTCGCGGCTTTAGCGTTGTGGTGGCCGTGGATTGATGTGGTGCGCATGATTTTGTTCGCATCCATAATCGGTGCGCTGGTAACCATCATTTTCGTCACTATTCACAAGTTAAAACAAAGAGATGGTCGAGCACGCATTCCGTATGGCGTTGCGATCTCCATCGCCGGGCTCTGGATAGCCGGTGAACGGATTTTTAACCATTTTACGTGAAATAGCATTCTTCAATCAGGGGACCTTTCAGGGGACAGTTCGTCATGGATAGGAAAAAAGTCATATTGCTGGTGGCTGCGCTTTTTATCGCAGCCGTTACCGCCTTCATGGCGCGCAGCATGTTTTCGGGCGCCGCTGCACCCAAGGCCGTTGCAGCCAAGCCAGTAGAAACTGGACCTAAGGTTCTCGTGGCAACCAAAGCGTTGCCGGTGGGCACGATCATCACTGCAGAAAGCCTTCGCTATCAGCCATGGCCCGAGGAGCTGATCGAAGACGTCTACTTCATCGAGCCTGCTGAGGGTGGCGCACCTGAGCCTCTTCCCGTCAAAGGTAAAGGCAAGGGCAAGGGCAAAATTCCCGAAACCACCTCGCCCGAAGAACTCGTTGGCACCGTTGTGCGCAATTCGATCACCGCCGGTCAGCCAATCACCAAGGGCTCGCTCGTCAAACCCGGCGATCGTGGCTTCCTTGCAGCTGCACTCAGCCCTGGCATGCGTGCGGTGACCTTCCCCGTGTCGGCACTGACCGGTGTGGCAGGCTTCGTGTTCCCGGGCGACCGTGTCGATCTTGTACTGACGCAGAATGTCTCCGGACCGGGCGGACCACCGTTGAAAGTTTCCGAGACTGTCATGCGTAATTTGCGCGTACTGGCAACCGACCAGCGTTCGACCAATGTTGCAGACAAGAATGGCCGGACTGTTGTCCGCAAATTCCGGTTGGTAACCATTGAAGCAACGCCGTCGATTGCCGAACGCATCACCGTCGCCCAGTCAATTGGGACGCTGAGCCTTGCGCTCCGGTCGCTGGCCGATAACGCCGCCGAGCTCGAGCAGGCGCTGGCAACGGGCGAAGTTAGCATTCCCGAAGGCGCAACCGCCGAGCAGGAAGCTGCCATCATGCGTTCGATGGCTGCGCGTCCGACCGCAGGTAAAAGCACCTACACAACGGGCGGTGATGTATCGCGCTTCCAGCGCAGCACCATTCCGGCACAAACACCGGTTGCGATCGCTGCGGAACAGCAACGCATCCAAAGGCAAGTCTCGAAAGTCAACCGGTCTGCGACGGTACGTGTCTCACGCGCCGGTGATGCGACCGATGTCGACGTAAGCCGGAGTCAATAAGATGAGCAAGATATTGAAAATCAAAGCTGGCTTTGCAGCAGCAGCGCTTGCTGCGGCGCTAGGCACCACCGCTCTGGTGGCCGTACCAAGCGCAGCCCACGCTCAATCGACCAAGGATCAGAAAGTCATCATCCTTTCGCTTGGTCGCGGACAACAGGTCAATCTGGGAACAGCGATTACCGATGTGGTTATCACCAACCCTGGCGTGGCCGACGTCGAGCTGAAGTCGAACCGCCAATTGTACATCTATGGCAAGGGACCTGGCGAAACCAGCGTCATTGCCACCGATGCCGCCGGGCGAACCGTCTATTCGGCAACCATCCGTGTTGGTACGAACTTGGAAACGCTCGACCAGATGCTTGGCGTAGCGATGCCAGATGCCGATATCGATGTGACGACCATGAACGGTGTCATCATGCTGACTGGCACGGTCCAGCAGCCCGAGGAAGCGGCTGAAGCATTCGACCTTATCACCGCGTTCAGTGGCGGTCAGGGCAAGGTCATCAATCGCATCAAGACCGCAACACCATTGCAGATCAACCTGCAGGTTCGCGTCGCCGAAGTTTCGCGTTCACTCTCAAAAGAAATCACCGGAAATTTTCGAGGTGGCGATAGCGGGATTGACAGCGGTAGCCAGCCCTACTTTTTCGGTCTGGGCCGCGGTCGCGACATCACCAATGCCAATGGTCAGGTCACCTTCCCTGAAACTTCGAATATTGTCGCAGGTATCGGTCGATTGTTTGGCGTAGATGTTGAAGCAGCTTTGGATATGGCAGAACGAAACGGTCTTACCTCGACCCTCGCCAATCCGAACCTGACCACTGTATCCGGCGAAACGGGTGAGTTTCTGGCGGGTGGCCGGTTTCCGATCGTTACCTCTTCGAACAATGGCGTATCAGTCCAATATGAAACCTACGGGATCAGTCTGACCTATACGCCCATCGTGCTTGTCTGACGGTCGTATCTCGCTGCGCTTGCGTACCGAGGTTTCGGATATCTCGGATCAGGGAGCGGTTCGCCTTAATGGCCTTTCGGTCCCTGCGACAACCACACGCATGGCTGAAACGACTGTCGAGCTTGGTTCGGGTCAAAGCATGATGATCGCCGGTTTGATGAACAACCAGCTTAGCAGTTCGGTCGACAAGACGCCGGGCCTTGGCGACGTGCCGGTTCTGGGTGCCTTGTTCAAATCCAACGGCTGGCGCCGCAACGAAACCGAATTGATGATTGTCGTTACGCCCTATCTGGTGAAGCCGGTGTCCGACAGCCAGATCAGGCTGCCAACCGATGGCATCAATTCCATCGACGATGCGCAGCGCATCATCATGGGCAAAGTCCTCGACAAAACCAAGTCCACCGAACGGCCGTTGCCGACAATTGCTCCGGCGCCTGCAACGGGCCCCGAAATGAGCTCGGTCAGCGATGCTGCCCCGGCAATCCCTTCACGCGCTGCGAAAGCAACAGCCCAAGCCTCGGTTTCCGGACCCGGCTTCAGCTTCGACAATTGAACCCCGGTTCAGGAGAACGACTATGCGTAACATGAAAATCCTGATGGCTGCCGCAGCAAGCGTAACGCTTGCCGGTTGCGGCGCTAACTCGCTGGGAACCCCCAATACAAGCATGTATTCGGTGCATCAGCCGGTTGTCGAGCGGACCAATTATGCCATCGACCTTGCAAGCGACGGCGGCGGGCTTTCCTCCGCCGAACAAGGCAGGCTGGGCGACTGGTTCGACGCACTCGACCTAAGCTATGGCGATCGTGTTTCGGTCGATCACGGTGCTGGATATGCAAGTCCGGCCCTAAACGGCGCCGTTGCAAAGGTCGCGGCAAACCGAGGCCTGACCGTGGATGGCCCTGCGCCTGTCACATCCGGCCAAGTTGGCCCGGGCATGATCCGCGTCGTTGTTACGCGTTCCAACGCCTCGGTGCCATCCTGCCCCGATTTTAGCGTCGATCACGATCGCAATTTCAACGCCAGCAACCACAGCAATTATGGCTGCGCGGTCAACAGCAATCTCGCCGCAATGATTGCCGATCCCGAAGATTTGGTTCGTGGTCGTGAAAACAAGCGGCTCGACTCAAACAGCGGCAAAAACGCGGTAGGTCGCTACAATAACAAGACGGGAGGCAACTGATGAACGCTCCATGGAAATCCGGTGTTTCGGGCACGCGTGATCCGGTCAATGCCTATGTCTGCGACGATTTGACGCTCGACGTCATCCGCGGCGTTTGTGAGGAAATGGGCTGGAGCCAGGAAAAAGCCTATAAGGGCGGCCTGCGTAATGCCATCCAGTCGCTTTCGGTTTCGGCAAGCCCGCAAATCCTGCTGGTTGACCTGTCGGAATCGGGTGACCCGATCAACGACATCAACAGCCTGGCCGAAGTGTGCGAACCCGGCACGATAGTGATCGCCGTCGGGCAGGTGAACGATGTTCGCCTTTACCGCGACTTGCTGATGTCTGGCCTCCAAGACTATCTTTTGAAACCACTCAGCCCCGATGCTCTGCGCGATTTATTTGCGAATGCACAGACCATGTTGAACGCGCCGAAGCATGATGAAAACGCAAACGCACGCCCGCATGTATCCACAGCGGTCATTGGCACGCGCGGCGGATGCGGTGCGTCTACCGTTGCCGCCTCGCTTGCATGGACCTTGTCGCAAACCCAAGGACATCCGACCGGCTTCCTCGATCTCGATGTGCACTTTGGAACTTGCGCGTTGGCAATGGATCTTGAGCCGGGTCGCGGTCTGACTGATGCAATCGACAATCCAAGCCGGATTGACGGACTGTTCATCGAACGCGCGATGATCAAGGCGAACGAAAAGCTTTCTATTCTCTCGGCAGAAGCGCCGATGAACAGCCCGGTCCTGACCGACGGCAGCGCCTTTTTCCAGCTACAGGAAGAGTTCCGTGCCGCGTTTGAAAACACGGTCATCGATATGCCACGCAGCATGCTGATCGCCTATCCGCATCTGATGCAGGATGTGAATGTCGCAATCGTCACAACCGAACTGACGCTGGCGGCTGCGCGAGATAGTATTCGCGTACTTTCATGGCTCAAACAGAATGCGCCGCATTGCAAGACATTGCTGGTTGCCAATAATGTCCAGCCTGGCGCGCTGGAAATCAGCCGCAAAGATTTCGAAAGCACGGTCGAGCGCAAAATCGATTTGGTTTTGCCCGCCGATCCAAAGGGTACCGCGCAAGCGGCCAAAGTCGGCCAACCGATTGTTGAGGCAGTGCGCGGAAGCAAACTGTCGTCCGGGATCGTGTCATTGGCCGATATGATCGCGGGCACCGCAGCCGAAGTCGCCGAAGCCGCGCCAGACCAAAAAGAAAAGACGAAAAAGTCCGTAATGTCCGGATTTAAAGCGCTTTTGGCGAAGAAGTAACCCGTTGGGTAAAGCCGGACGGCGCTTCCGCTTCGTTCCGGTCAACCCGTAGTAGCAGAGCAACAGATTATGCAAACTTTGGTACTTGCCGCAGGGTTTATGCTGGTTTTGGTTATGCTGGCGCTCGCCTTCATGGGGCCAAACATCGGCAAGGCAACGTCGCGGCGTCTCGGCGCGGTGAAACTACGCCACTCCGACAGCGCCGATACACGCGTCGAGCAGCAGCTGCGCAAAGCAGTTGCATCGCGTCGGCCAATGCTCTTTTCGGACGGGCGCAGCATGAGCCGGGTCGACCGACTTCGTTTGCGCCTGCAGCAAACAGGCAAGAACTGGACATTGCAGCAATATCTGTCGGTGTCCGGCGGTATTGCAGCGGTCGTCATGGTCGGCTTGTGGTTCAAAGGCGCGCCTTTGTATCTGAGCCTTTTCGGAGGGCTGTTACTCGGCGCAGGCATTCCGCACTTTGTCATCGGCTTCCTTATGGCAAAGCGGGTTAAACGGTTTACGACCAATTTCCCCGACGCAATCGAACTGCTGGTCCGTGGTCTCAAATCGGGTCTTCCGGTTGGCGAAACGCTGACCATGGTGGCGAGGGAAATTCCGGGCCCGGTCGGCGAAGAATTCAAGATGGTGACCGAGAAAATCCGCATCGGTAAAACCATGGAAGACGCCTTGCAGGAGACTGCTGATCGACTTGGAACCGCAGAGTTCCAGTTTTTTGTGATTACGCTTGGCAATCCAGCGCGAAACCGGCGGTAACCTGGCAGAAACGCTGGCCAACCTGGCCGATGTTTTGCGCAAACGCGCGCAAATGAAGCTGAAGATCAGGGCGATGTCGTCGGAATCCAAGGCATCTGCCTACATCATCGGATCGCTGCCTTTCTTCGTGTTCGGCATGGTCTGGAACGTGAACCAGAAATATCTGGCGGGCTTCTTTTACGAACCGCGGCTGATGGTCGCAGGCATGATCGGGCTGGTCTGGATGTCCATTGGTGGCTTCATCATGGCCAAGATGATCAACTTCGAAATCTGATTGGGAACGGGATAATAAAATGACCAATCCGGGTGGACCAGAACTTCTTGGCGTAGATGTGCTGATGGTGGCGACGATGCTTTCTGCCGTCGCTGCAGTCGCCGTGATGTTCGCTATTTACACCGCCGTGACCGTCCGCGACCCGATGGCCAAGCGTGTCAAGGCGCTGAGCGAACGGCGTGAGCAACTCAAGGCCGGTATCACCGCAACGACCTCGAAAAAGCGCGCAAAGCTCGTTCGCAAGACCGAGACGACCGACAAAATGCGCAACATGTTGTCCAAACTGCAAGTTTTGCAGGAGGACCAGATCAAGGTTGTGCAGCAAAAACTGGCGCAAGCAGGCATTCGCCGCAAGGAACTCGCGGTTATCGTCATTTTCAGCCGCCTTGTCCTGCCGTTCGTTTTCGGCGGCGGTGCGGCGTTGTGGATTTATGCCTTTGGTGGTCTGTCGGATTGGACCACATTCAAGCGTTTCGGTGCGTTCGCCGGGATCACGATCCTGGGCTATAAAGCAGCCGACATTTTCCTAAACAACCTGATCCAGAAGCGCACCGACGCAATACGCAAGGGCTTGCCAGATGCACTCGACCTTCTGGTCATCTGTGCCGAAGCGGGCCTGACCGTTGATACTTCGTTCAACCGCGTCGCCAAGGAACTGGGCCGGGGCTATCCCGAGCTTGGCGACGAGTTTGCGCTGACCGCAATCGAGCTAGGATTTTTGACCGAGCGTCGCATGGCATTTGAAAACCTGGCCTATCGGGTCAATCTCGACTCGGTCAAAGGCGTGGTGACCACCATGATCCAGACCGAGAAATATGGTACGCCGCTTGCTTCGGCATTGCGCGTCCTGTCCGCAGAGTTCCGCAACGAGCGCATGATGCGTGCCGAGGAAAAAGCAGCTCGCCTGCCCGCGATTATGACCGTGCCGCTGATTCTGTTTATTCTGCCGGTGCTGTTCATCGTGATTTTGGGCCCTGCGGCCTGCTCGATCGGCGACGCGTTCTCGAATAACGCCAGACCATAACGAAAAAACAGGGCGGGGCTGCGGCTCCGCCCTTTTTTATGCCTTGCAGACGGTTTGTTCGATGGCCCCGAAAATGCTGTGTCCGGCGTCGTCGCGCACCTCAATTCGAACGATGTCGCCTGCCTTAAGAAATGGCGTCGTCATTTCGCCGGATTGGATTTTCTCGACCATACGCAATTCGGCGACGCAGCTATAGCCTAGTCCGCCGTCAGCCACTGGTTTGCCGGGCCCACCGTCGGCATCGCGGTTGGACACCGTGCCCGAACCAATGACCGAGCCTGCCCCAATATTCCGCGTCTTAGCCAGATGCGCAATCAGCACGCCGAAATCAAATGTGCAATCGTCCGAAGCCACAGCACGTCCGAACGGTGCTCCGTTCAGATCGACCATCAGCGACCGGTGTAACTTCCCGCCGCGCCAGAAATCGCCGAGGCCATCTGGCGTAACAAACACCGGTGACAAGGCGCTGGCCGGTTTCGACTGGACAAAACCGAAGCCTTTTTCCAGCTCTGCAGGAATCAGGTTGCGCAGCGACACATCGTTCACGAGCCCGACCAAACGGATATATGACAATGCTTCTTCGGGCGATGTGCCGCGCGGCACATCGCCAGTCACGACCACGATTTCTGCTTCGAGGTCGCAACCCCAAGCTTCGTCCGCCAACGGAATGTCATCGCGAGCTCCCAGAAACTCGTCCGACCCACCCTGGTACATCAAAGGATCATGCCAAAAGCTTTCCGGCAGCGTCGCGCCCCTTGCCTTGCGGACCAGTTCGACATGATTCACATAGGCCGATCCGTCCGCCCATTGATATGCACGCGGCAAAGGTGCTGCGGCATCATGTTCGTGGAAACGTTCGCGCGGGATGACCGCATGTTCCAGATCGGTCGCCAGCGCCTCCAGACGCGGCGCGATCTCGTCCCAGTCGTCAAGCGCGCCTTGCAAAGTCGGCGCGATATGCGCGGCATCGGCATACCAGGCAAGATCATTGGATACGACAACCAGATGGCCGTCGCGGCCCGATTTCAGCGAAGCTAGTTTCATGAATATCCTCTCGATTATGCGGACATGATGCCCGCAGTATTCGGGTTGCGGCAACCGTTACTGTCTGCCTAATGTCAAGACATGGAAAGCGGTGGCGGGGGTGGAAACGAGATCATGCGCAAAAGGTTGAAAGCGTCGGCGCTCGCGTTGGTCATGCTGGCCGTAAATCCGGCGATTGGGCAGCAGGGCTTTAATCCCGATCGAGGCCGCCAAGAACGGCTGGTCGATGGAACAGAACCGCAGCGCAGCCTGGCATCTGGCGCAGCACAAACGACTTGGCGACCGCGATTGCTGCGTTGCAGCCGCAGCGCCCGGGCACCGTTGATGTGTATGTCGTTTCGATCGGCCTTGATTCGGACCCGGTATTCGGACGCGAGGCCGGCGAGGCGGCCAAAGTGCTGGGTCGGCGCTATAATGCCGCTGGTCGGACGATATTCCTGACGGCGGGTGCCGATGACAAAGCAACGGAACACCGCAAGGTTCGCCGCCCAATCTCGCCACGGCGCTCGCTGCGGTGGCGGCAAAGATGAATGTCAAAGAAGATGTGCTGATCCTCTTTGCAACGACGCATGGCGATCCGAATAGCGGCCTTGCCTATCGCGACGGCAATAACGGCATCGGCATGATCGCGCCATTACGGCTGGCGAGCCTGCTCGACGGGCTGGGCTTCGAGCGGCGGATGATCTTGCTTTCGGCATGCTATGCTGGGGTTTTCCTGCCGCTGCTGACCAATGAGAACAGCATCATCGTGACGGCGGCGGCGTCGAACCGGACATCGTTCGGTTGTACACCGGGCAATGACTGGACCTTCTTCGGCGACGCGCTGATCAATAACGGCCTGCGCAAAGCCCAGCCGTTCGACAAGGCGACCGAAGAGGCTGTCGCCCTGATCGCCAAATGGGAGAGTTCGAAGCAATTGCTCGCCTCGCGCCCGCAGACTTTCGTTGGCGACAAGGCCAGTATCTGGCTTGGCCCGCTCGAAGCGCGGATGCCCAAGACCGAAACACCCAAGGTCGGGAAGGCCGCCATCGACAGCTTTTGAAACACCTATTCGCTGGCGGGTTCGATATGCAACCAGTCGGCGTGCTTTGGCGCTTTCTTGGTCTGGCTCCATTCCTCGAGCATCTCCGGTGCCACCCGTTTTAGTTCGGCATATTGCTCTTCGGTGCCGATGTCGCAGGCCAGTTCGAGCCGGTGGCCATTCGGGTCGAAGAAATAGATCGACCGGAAAATGCCGTGATAGGTCGGGCCCAGCACATCGACGCCCTGCGCCTCGATATGTGCCTTCGCGGCCTTTAGCGTATCGAAATCAGCGACCTTGAAAGCAAGATGCTGCACCCACGCAGGCGTCTTTTCATCGCGGCCCATTTCAGGCTGGTTGGGCAGTTCGAAAAAGGCAATCACATTGCCGCCGCCGCAATCGAGGAAGATGTGCATATAGGGGTCATATTCGCCGGTCGAAGGCACATAATCCTCGGCAAAGGCGTTGGTGTAGGTGAAGCCCAAGCACGCGCTCATACCAGTCCACCGTTTCCTTGGCGTCTTTGCAGCGATAGGCGACGTGATGGACGCCATTGGTGCTGAAGCCTGTCCTGCGCGAAGTCGAAGGAGGCACGCTCATTGCGCCACCTCCAGCACACCGCGCTCGATCTGGTCGCGCTCGATGCTCTCGAACAACGCCTTGAAATTGCCCTCGCCAAAGCCTTCGTCGCCGCGACGCTGGATGAATTCGAAGAACACCGGGCCGATTTGCGGTTGCGCAAAGATTTGCAGCAACAGGCGCGGATGCCCGCCCTCCGTGGTTCCGTCGAGCAGGATGCCGCGTGTTTGCAGTTCTTCAGCGGGTTCGCCATGTCCCGGCAGGCGATCGTCGAGCATCTTGTAATAGGTTTCGGGCGGCGCAGTCATGAACGGCACACCTAGCTTCTTGAGATTGTCCCAGCATCCCAGCAAATCGTCGCATATCAACGCAATATGCTGGATACCCTCGCCATTATAGGCGCGCAGATATTCTTCGATCTGACCGCCGCCAGCCTTGCCTTCCTCATTCAGCGGAATGCGAATTTTGCCATCCGGCGCGGTCATCGCCTTCGAGGTTAGGCCGGTATATTCGCCCTTGATATCGAAAAAGCGGATTTCGCGGAAGTTGAAGATCCGTTCATACCAGTTCGCCCAATGCGCCATCCGGCCACCATAGACATTGTGAGTCAGGTGGTCGATTTTCTGGAAGCCCGCGCCCACGGGATTGCGGTCAACGCCGGGTTTGTAGACGAAGTCGATGTCGTAAATCGACAGAGCCTCGGGATTATCTAACGTCGCATAACGATCAACCAGATAGATAAACGCACCGCCGATGCCCTTGATCGCCGGGATGCGCAGCTCCATTACGCCGGTCTTGCTCTCGACAGGTTCGGCTCCGCGTTCAAGCGCCTCGGCATAAGCTTTAGCTGCGTCCCTAACACGAAATGCCATGCCGCAAGCCGATGGCCCATGCTCGGCAGTGAAGAATGCGGCGGGGCTGCGCGGTTCGTAATTGGCGATCAGGTTGATTTCGCCCTGACGCCAAAGGTGGACGTCTTTCGAGCGGTGCGAGGCAATGTGGGTGAAACCCATCGTTTCGAAGACCGGTTCGAGCAGGCCTTTTTCGGGCGCGGAGAATTCGACGAATTCAAAACCGTCGAGGCCGAGAGGATTTTCAAACAAGTCGGTCATGAAAGGCTTCCGCACTTTTGACACTTTTTACGCGAAATCGAGATTCGCTCCTAATTAGTATCAAATGAAACCAGTTTTGCCAAGCGAGCTGATTTTGCCTGGGCATCTTAGCGACGTTAATATGGAACATTAGCAGAACATTTTGCCAATGTCAAGGGTGATATGTCTGCCATAATGCACTTTAGAATTAGGCTGATCATCCGAGTTCGGCCACCCTTGCCCGCAACTTGGCCAGCATCGCTTCCAACGCCCTTGCCTCCTCGCTGGCCAGCAGCTCGGCTTCGACCGAGAGCGCCATCGGCACGATCTGTTCGTAAAGTTCGCGGCCCGTCGCCGGTCAGCGCGAGATGGTGCGAACGGCCGTCGGCGGCATTTGGCGCGCGCCCGATCAGCCCGCGATCTTCGAGCGCCTTGGACGCACGATTGACCGTCACCTTATCCATCGCCGTCGCGGCCCCCAGATCGCGCTGAGTCGCGGAAGCGACCTCGCCCAGCACCGCCATCACCCGCCATTCGGGAATTTTGAGCGCGAACCGCCCGCGATAGGCGCGTGCAATCAGGTCGCTGACCGCATTCGAGGTAATCGACAACTGGTACGGCAGAAATTCCGCCAGAGTCAGTTTTTGCGCCTTTTTGACCATCAATATTCCACCGATAACGCTGCCCAGATCGTACGCGGAGTGGCACGCTCAACAACACCGTCGCTGCCAATGGCCGCCTCCACCCGAGCATCGAACAGATTTTCGGCGCGCAGTTCAACCCGCAATTTACCGCCCAGCCGATAGCCGACCCCCGCATCGAGCGTAAATGCGCTGCCAAGGCGGCGGCTATTGGTGTCGTCTTCAAACTGCCCGCCGACATAGCGAGCGTTCAAGTTTGCGCTCACCACGTCATTATCATAGCTCGCGCCGATATTCGCGAAATGACGCGGCGCTTGGGCGGGCCTTAATCCTTCGAGAGCCGTCGCCACGCCAGACGCCTCTATTTTGGCGTCGATATAGGCGTAGCCAGCGGTCAACCTGAAATCGCGCACCGCGTAAGACGCTTCGATTTCGACGCCCTTACTGTCAATAGCGTCCAGATTTTGCCGCTTGCGGTATACGCCGCCCGCCGCAACAAAACCAACGCCGGGGAAATTGCCCGGCCCGACACCCAGCCCGACATTAGCGATGGCATTATCAAGTTTGTTGGCAAAAGCGGTCGCACCGAACCGGAAGTCACCGCTTTCAAGATCAAAGCCAATCTCCGCGCCCTTCAATCGCTCGGGGGTAAGCAATTCATTCGCCGCCGTCGCATCCGCACCGACGCGAAATGGCCGGTATAATTCATTCAGTGTCGGCAAACGCCAGCCGACATACGCCGCGCCGCGCAGCTTCAGCATATCGTTTGGCTGATAGGCAAAGCCAGCCCTGCCCGTGCCTTCCCAACCCGAACGGTCGGCGAACACATCGTCCGAGCGCACGGTGCCGCCGATGTTCACTTCCTTGCGGAAACCGTTGGCGATGCTCCAATGGTCGGCGCGCGCGCCTGCGGTCAGGGTGAGTTGGTCGGCGGGCTCAAAGCTGGCCTCGGCAAATGCGCCAAACGTGTCGCTCTCGCCCCCGGCACGGCGGCTGCGTCCGGGTGTGAGGCCGGTGAAAAAGAAATTCTCGTTGGTCACGCCGATGGTCCGCCGCCAGTCGCCGCCGATCCGCAATTCGGCGATGTCGCCCAATGGAGGCCGGATTTCGACGCGCGCGCCAAGCCCCGTCGAAGGCACAGAAAATTGATCGAGCGTCAGGCTGACCGAATTGCGGCCAGCGGCTATCGCGCCGAAGCGGTTGGCAAAATCACGGATTTGGACATAACCCAGTGCGCTATATTGCCAGCCGCCTTGCGTACGGTTGACCAGGCGCAGGCTGGCATCGACGCCGCTGTTTTGATTGTCCGAAAAGTCAAAACCCCGGTCGCGTTCGTCGGTGAAGGCGCGCATCCCGGCCTGCAATTCGGCGGTGTCAGACAGCGGCGCGACGGCGCGAATGGCGATACCAGCTTGTTCATAAGGCGCTGGCCGATCGACCGCGCCACGCTGGCTCTTCAAGATCGGCGTAAACCCGTCGCCCCGCGCGTAGCTGCCGGATATCGAGACGCTTCCTCCATTCAGGCCACGCAATATCGAAGCTTTTGCATCGACACTATTTCGGCTGCCATAGGCGAAGCTGGCCGTGGTCAGGCTCATATTTTGGCGACTATCGAGTTCGATAACGCCCGCAATCGCACCAGCGCCGGACGCGACCTGTCCGCCGCCTTTGCGCACCCGAATGCTGGCGAGGTTTAATGCATCATAGCCCGGCCAGCTTATCCAGCCGCCAAAGGGATCAGATTGAGGAACGTCGTCCAACACCAATAGCGCGCGCGACGAAGCGTTGCCACCCAGGCCACGCAGAGTAACGCCTTGGCTCGTTGGGTTTGCCGACCTAGCGTCAGAGCGGCGAAACTGCTGAAGGCCGGCGACCTGAAGCAGGCTGCTTTCCAATCGCTCGGAATTTGGTTCAACCACTGTAATGCTTTCGGTGTTCTCGGCGCGCGCCGTGCCGAGATTGCCAATCACCGATATCGTGCAATGAACATAAATTTCATCCTGACTGCTTGGAGGGCAATCGGTGTATTGGGCTTTATTGACCTGCCCGAATACGGGCGACGTCAATGCGGCGACGGACAAGAAAACTAACAGACTTTTTTTCACGCGTCGGGGTTCACCGCGTCGGGATGGGCAGCCTTGAACGCGGGCAGTTCGGTCAATACCGCAGTCGATCCGCACGAGCTTCGGAAAGGCATCAAGCGGCGTATCGAACCGCCGCGCATTCGCCATTTGCGGGACCAGACAGACGTCAGCGAGATTGGGCAAATCGCCGCCGAACAGGCCGTCTTCGGGGGCCATCGCTTCCAATGCGGTAAAGCCATCGATGATCCAGTGGCGATACCAGTCATCGATATGCGGCCTGCTCGTGCCCCAATGTATCCTTCAGATATTTGAGGACACGCAGATTATTGATCGGATGGATGTCCGCGGCGATAATCATCGCCTGCGCCAGTGTTCTGGCGCGCGCCGATGGCTCGGGTGATACCATTTTCGGGTCGTGATAATTGGCATCGAGATAGTCGATGATCGCAAGGCTTTGCGTCAGGTCATGGCCATCGATATGGAGCATGGGCACAAAGCCCTGCGGATTGCGCGCGACATAATCGGGTTCCTTGTGATCGCCTTCGAGCAGGCTGGTCGGAATGGCGGTGTAGGGCACGCCCTTGAGGTTAAGGACAATGCGCACCCGGTAGCTGGCCGACGAGCGCCAATAATCGTATAATATGATTTCGTTCATGTCGGTCGGGTTAGCATGGCATCATAAAAAGGCAAAAGCATTGCGATGTAACAATCGCAGGCTAATGTCCGGATATAGACTTTGAGGAGAATCTATGTTGCCCGCACGAATTTCCGCCGCCTTTGTCGCTGCAATGCTGCTGTCCACATCCGCACAGGCCGCTGCGCCCGTCACCGGAAAATGGGTTACCGAGCGCAAAGACGGCGTTGTCGAAATCTACCAATGCGGAGCCACGATCTGCGGTAAACTCGCCAAATTTCTGGTTCCGCCGCCTAATGGTGCCGGCGCAGAAAGATGTAAACAATCCTGACAAGGCGCTGCGCAGCCGCACGTTGCTCGGCATGAACATCCTGACCGGATTCAAAGAAGTCGGAAACGAGTGGAAGGGCCAGATATACGACCCCAAATCGGGTAAGACCTATCGCTCTATTGTCTACAAGGGCAAGTCAGGCAATCTGGTGGTCAAGGGCTGTATCGGGCCATTTTGCCAAGCCCAGACATGGACGGCGGCGCGGTAGCCTCAGCCGCGCGATAGAGCCGCATGTGATTTTACAGGTCGTTTGGCTGGCGTTGCGAATGCCCAAACTCATATAGCTCGATCAGCGACAGCCGCAGCATTTCCCTCGCGACCTTTATTTCGGTAGCGGTTCCGCCGCGCAGGATAGTGCGGAGCCGTTCGCTGCGATGTTCGAGTGTTCGTAATACGCTGTCTGTCATGCCGCCTCCTCAAACGAAGAAACGACACCGACCGGCGAAGATTAAGCGCGCAGCTTCCAGCCCGAACGCAGCAGCAAATAGCAGCCGATGGCGAGCACCACATTGATACCGAGCAACAGCAGGCCGCCGAACAGCACCGGACTGTCTGCACTGCCGATAAAGCCATAGCGGAAGCCCGATATCGCGTAGAAAAACGGGTTGGCATGGCTCACCGTCTGAAACGCCGGGGACAGCCGATCAACCGAATAGAATGTTCCCGACAACAAGGCCGCAGGGGCCACAATGAAGTTGGAAATCGCTGCGGCATGGTCGAATTTTTCCGCCCAGATCGAGGTCATCACGCCGATCAAAGCGAGTAAAGTCGATCCCATCAGCCCGAACCACAAAACCGCGCCGAAATGCACCGGCGTGACATTGACTCCCGGCCAGATCGCCATCGCCAGCCAGATTGTCGCGCCGACGAGAAACGCACGCGTTACCGAGGCCGCCACCAAGGCCGCCAATAATTCGGCATTCGACAAGGGCGGCATCAGGTAATCGATGATTGTCCCCTGGATCTTGCCGACGAGCAAAGAAAAGCTCGAATTGGCAAAGGCGTTCTGCATCATCCCCATGATGATCAGCCCAGGCGCGATGAAATCGGCGAACGAAACGCCCAGCACCTTCGGTTTGACCGCACCCAAAGCAACCGTAAAAATGATGAGATAGAGCAAAGTCGTTATCGAAGGAGCCCAGACGGTCTGCAACTGCACTTTGAAAAAGCGGCGCACTTCTTTCATGTAGAGCGCCCATAGCCCGACCCAGTTGACGTTGCGGATCAACTTCTGCCCTTCAGGCAATTGAACAATCGGGACCAAATCCCTATCTGGGTCGGTGACGCTTTTTGGGTGGATACTCATCGCGCAATCGACTATCGGCTTGCAGCTTCGACCGCAAGGCGCATTTGCCGCTGCGACGCGGGCTCACGAATTTATTGGGAAAGTATTTATGTCCTGGACCGACCAGCGGATCGACCAACTCAAGACCCTTTGGGAAAAGGGCCTGACCGCAAGCCAGATCGCCGACGAGCTTGGCGGGGTTTCGCGCAACGCCGTCATCGGCAAGGCGCATCGCCTCGGCCTGAAATCGCGTCCGTCGCCGGTGAAGGCGAATGAGCCGGACAAAAAGGCTGCGCCCAAAAAGGCCGCAGCCGCGCCCGCAAAACCGATGGCGGCGGCTGCGCCCATGCGGCCGCGTCCTATCGCTCCGGTGGCGCCGGCTGCTGCCCCGCGTGCCGACGGCGAACCTGCTCCCGAACCCAGAGTCTCGTCGATGCCGCGCATCGTCTCGATCGGCCCCGGCGGTTTCATGCGTCAAGGCCCCGGCGACCAGCAGGCACCGATCCCGCCTGCCCCGCCGCGCCGCCTCGTGCCTGCCAAACCGAGCCCCGAAATGGCCGACAAGACCTCATTGCTCGATCTTAACGAGCGAGTCTGCCGCTGGCCGATGGGACATCCGGGCGAAGCTGACTTCCATTTCTGCGGCACCCCGGTCAATCCCGGATTTCCGTATTGCGTCGAACATTGCGGCCGTGCGTATCAGGCACAATTGCCGCGCGGCGTGCGTCGTCCTCCGCCGCCGATGCCATTTGGCGGGCCGAGAGTCCGCTAAGGCGCTAGGTAATTCAGATGATTATGAAACGGGCCGGTCATTCCGGCCCGTTTCGGTTTCTCATTTGGCCGCGATGGCTTCGGCAAGACCCGGCGAATATTCTGCACCCTGCGGCACCTTCGCCGTCGATTTGCGCACGGTATCGCCAATCGGCTCGGCACGGCCGCCCAGGCATTTCGACAGGAAGCCCTCCGTCACCGCGTTAAACGCGATGTTGTTCGCGGGCTTTGCAAAGCCGTGTCCTTCGTCGGGGAAGAGGACATAGGTCACCGGAATGTTTTTGGCCTTCATGGCCGAGACTATCTGGTCCAATTCAGCCTGATTGACGCGCGGGTCATTTGCGCCCTGCCCGATGAGCAACGGACGCACGATCTTGTCCGCCGAATACAGCGGCGAGCGTTCCTTGAGCAATGCAAGCCCTTCGGGCGTGTTCGGATTGCCCATACGCTGGTGGAACTGGCTGACGATTGGCACCCAATAAGGCGGGATGGTCTTCAACAGCGTTTCCAAGTTCGATGGCCCGACAATATCGACGCCGCAGGCGTAAACCTCGGGCGTGTAGGTCATCCCGGCGAGCGTCGCGTAGCCGCCGTAGCTGCCGCCCATGATTGCGACCTTATCCTTCTGCGCGACGCCATTCTTCACCGCCCAGGCGACGGCGTCGGTCAGGTCGTCCTGCATCTTGCGGCCCCATTCGAGGTTGCCCGCGGAAATGAAATTCTTGCCGAAGCCGGTGGAGCCACGAAAATTGACCGACAGCACGGCATAACCCCGGTTCGCCATCCATTGGTGATAGCTGTTAAAGCCATAGCCATCGCGTGCCCAAGGGCCGCCATGGACGAACAGGACCATCGGTACCGCTTTGTCCGCTTTGCCATCATTATTGGCGTCGGCGGATTTGGGCAAAGTCAGATAACTGGGCAGCGTCATCCCGTCGCGCGATGTGATCTCAACCGGATGCATCGGCACCAGCGGCGCGCCGACAAGTTCAGGACGGCCGACATAAAGCTCCTTCAAGTCCTTGGTCTTGCGGTCGAACTGGTAGACGACCGACGGCGCGGTCACCGGATCGTTCCAGATCAAGCCAGCGGTCGTCGGCATCGGTCCGCGACTGCACCCCGAAATCACCTTCGAGCTTGCTGTCGAGCAGCTTCCAGTCGTCGGCTATATCCTTGTCGAGGATGGTCCATTCGTTCTTGAGATAATTGACGCTGTAGCCCTCAACGACACCCGTTTTGGGGTCGCGCAAGGTACCGCCGATGTCCGCCTTCGCGTTCTCGGCGAGCATTGTCCGTTTGCCCGACTTCATGTCCTGCGCGAACAACGCGGCGGTGTTGCGCTCGCGGCTGTCGATCCAGTAGAGTGTCGAACCGTCATTGGTAAATCCGGCAGGCGATGTCGTTAGCGAATCTTCGAGTGCCGTCGAGGCGAAAGGCTTTTCTTCGACCTTGCCATCGACGACGTTGAAATAGTCCTGCCCGCCAGCAGGGTTCGAACGCAGCGCCATGCGCAGTGTCAGCGTGTCGTCCGCTACAAAGCCTGCATAGCCGTCGTTGCGCATGACTTCGCTGGTTTCGCCGGTTTTCAGGTTGAGCAAATGCACGTCATGATATTGCGGGTTTCGGTTGTTGAGGCCGATCAGCACCTTGTCCTTCATCGCGTAAGACGCACCGACGAGCAGCACGCGGGTCTTTTCAAACGGCGTATAATTCCGCTCCTTACCGGTCGCGACGTCCACACCATAAAGCAGGAAATTTTCGTCGCCGCCCTTGTCCTGGATGTAGATGATCATCGACGAATCGCCCGACCAGCTGAAATTGCGGATCGGCCGGTCCTTCGCCGTCGTCACTGCCTTGGCCTTCGCCATGTCGCCAGCAGGTGCGACAAAGACGTTCATCACCCCATCGACCGGCGCGCGCCACGCGATGGACTTGCCGTCAGGGCTAAGCGCTGCACCCGATTTCTGCGGGTTACCGAACAGCTTTTCGCGTTCGATCAACGGAACCGCATCGCTTTGGGCAGCAACCTGCGCGGCGGGAATGAAGGTCAGGGCCATCGACAAGGTCGCAGCCGAAGTCAGAAGCAGTTTATTCACGGGGGGCTCTCCTTTGGTGTATTAGCCTATTGATACGCTTGCCATGCAAATCGTCAATGCCGAAGTCTGTCGAAAATCGGGGATAACGGAAAGCGGCGCTTGCACTGGTGACTCCGCGCGCCTTATAGCAACTGCATGACCGATGATCTGTTTGGGGGGAGCGCGGCCGCAACGGCTGCGTCGAACGAATATACCGCTTCTGCCATCGAGGTGCTGGAGGGGCTTGAACCTGTCCGCCGCCGCCCCGGCATGTATATCGGCGGCATCGACGAGCGCGCGCTGCACCATCTGGCGTCCGAAGTTCTGGATAACTCGATGGACGAAGCGGTCGCGGGCCATGCCAACCGCATCGAGGTCTATCTGGCCGCAGGTAACCGGCTGACGATCAGCGATAACGGACGTGGTATCCCGGTCGATCCGCATCCCAAGTTTCCTGACAAGTCGGCGCTTGAGGTCATCCTGACGACGCTGCATTCGGGCGGCAAGTTTTCGGACAAGGCCTATGCGACGTCGGGCGGTTTGCACGGCGTGGGTGTCTCGGTGGTCAATGCGCTTTCGGATGACACGGTGGTGGAGGTCGCGCGGAACAAGCAATTGTATCGCCAGCGTTTTTCCAAGGGTCATGCGCTGGGCAAGCTCGAAGAACTTGGGCCAACGCCAAACCGGCGCGGGACGACGATAGCCTTCACACCCGATGTCGAGATTTTCGGTGCCGACGCGAAGTTCAAACCGGCGCGGCTGTTCCGGCTGGCGCGGTCGAAGGCGTATTTGTACGCGGGCGTCGAAATCCGCTGGCGCTGCGACCCCGAGCTTGCGACCGAGGAAGTGCCCGCCGAAGCGGTGTTCCAGTTCCCCGGCGGCCTGTCCGACCATTTGCGCGAACAGCTTGGGCGAGCGGGCCTGTGCCACCAGCGATTTCTTCGCCGGGACGCAGGACTTCCCCGATGCCCAAGGCCGAGTCGAGTGGGCGATTTCGTGGCCGCTTTATTCGGATGGTTCCTACAGTTGGTACTGCAACACCATCCCGACCCCCGACGGCGGCACGCACGAGGCAGGCGTGCGCGCCGCGCTGACCAAAGGCTTGCGCGCATTTGGCGAGCTGGTGGGCCAGAAAAAGGCGGCGCAGATTCAGCGCCGAGGATATTTTCAACGAAGCCGAACTGATGCTCTCGGTCTTCATCCGTAACCCGCAATTCCAGAGCCAGACCAAGGACCGGCTCACCAGCCCCGAAGCGACGCGGCTCGTCGAAAACGCGGTCCGCGACCATTTCGACCATTTCCTTGCGGACAATATGGAGCGCGGCAAGGCGCTGATGGGCTTCATCTTGGAGAAGGTCGACGACCGGCTTCGTCGGAAAGCGGAGCGCGAGGTCAAGCGCAAGACCGCGACGTCGGGCCGCAAGGTCCGCCTGCCCGGCAAGCTCACCGACTGCGCCAATGACGACCCGACCGGCACCGAATTGTTCATCGTCGAAGGCGACAGCGCGGGCGGGTCGGCCAAGCAGGCACGCGACCGCAAGACGCAGGCGATTTTGCCGATCCGCGGCAAAATCCTCAACGTCGCGTCGGCCACGCTCGAAAAAATTCGCGCCAACAGCGAAATCGCCGACCTGCAACTGGCGCTGGGTTGCGGCATCCGCAAAGACTGCAACCCCGACAATCTGCGCTATGAGCGAATCATCATCATGACCGACGCAGATGTCGATGGCGCGCATATCGCGACGTTGCTGATGACCTATTTCTTTCAGGAAATGCCCGAGATTGTCCGTGCTGGTCACTTGTTTTTGGCGCGCCCGCCGCTTTACCGCCTCACCGTCGGTGCGACGTCGGTCTATGCGCAGGACGACGCGCATCGCGCCGAACTGGAGCGGACGGTGTTCAAGGGCAAGAATGTCGATGTCGGCCGCTTCAAAGGTCTGGGCGAAATGAACCCGGGCCAGTTGCGCGAAACGACGATGGACCCCAAAACCCGCTCGCTGATCCGCATCACCCTGCCGCACGAATATGAACGCCGCGCGGTGGTCACCGATCTTGTCGACCGGCTGATGGGGAAAAACCCCGAACACCGGTTCAACTTCATCCAGGAAAATGCGGCGCAGTTGGACGAAGAAGCCATCGACGCCTGACCTTTTGGAGACGGACATGAAACGCCTGCTGCTATGCCTGCCCCTGATGTTGTCGACCGCCTGCGCGACCATGCCCGCAATTGCAAGCACCGCCGAGAGCCAACCGCTTCCCGCAACGTCGTTCGATACACGTGTCGAGCAACTGATTGCTATCCTGAACAACGCGATGCCCGTCGAAGACTATTTTACTCCAAGCTTCCTAACCGCCGTTCCGCCGACACAGTTAAAAGCCATCACGTCGAGCCTTCACACGCAATATGGCAAGGCAATCACGGTAACCGGTGTAAACCGCAACGGCCCCAATAGCGCCACTCTGACCGTCGAACTCGAACGCGCGATTGCGACCGTCGAGATCACGGTCGAATCAGCCGCACCCAACAAAGTCGCCGGTTTGCTCGCCACGGGCTTTGCCGTAAAGGGCGACAGTATCGGTAAAATCGAAGCCGATTTCAAAGCATTGTCGGGGCGCGGGGGCTTTTTGGTGCAAAAGCTCGATGGCAGCGAGGCAACCCAGCTTAACGCGCAGCAGCAATTCGCCACTGGTTCAACCTTCAAGCTCTACATCCTCGCCGAACTCGCCAGCCAGATCGCGGCGGGGCAGCGCAAATGGTCGGACGTCGTGCCGCTCGACCAGCGGGCTTATTCGTCAAGCGCCACGCAAGGCTGGCCGCGCGGGACGCCGGTGACGCTACAAACGCTAGCGACATGGATGATTTCGGTCAGCGACAATGCCGCGACCGACGAACTGATCCGCGTGCTTGGCCGCGATGCGGTCGAAAAGAAGCTGGCGAGCATCGGCCACAGCGCGCCCGACAAGGCGTTGCCTTTGCTCACCACGGTCGAGGCTTTTGCGCTTAAAAGCAACGCTGCGTTGCGTTCACGATTCGAAAAGGCCAGCGAAGCGCAGCAGCGCGACATTCTCGACAGCCAAGCCGCTGCCTTGAGTTACGACAAAATCGACCTGTCGCAGCTCGGCTCCGGCCCTGTGGCCATCGATAGTATCGAGTGGTCTGCTTCTCCCGCCGACATTGCGCTGCTGCTGAACCATCTGCACCGGATCGACAGCAAGACCGCGCTCGACATCATGGCGGTCAACAAGGGCGTTGCGCCGGCTTCTGCCGCCAAATGGCGCTATCTTGGCTACAAAGGCGGGTCCGAACCCGGCGTCATCGCCATGAGCTTTCTGGCGCAGTCGAAGGCCGGCGACTGGTATGCAATCAGTGGTGCCTGGAACAATCCCGCGATAGAAGTCGATAATGCGGCATTTGCGGCGCTGATGACGCGGTTGCTGGATAGCGTCGCGAAGTAACCCCCTCTCCCATAGGGAGAGGATAAGTAGCCTTAGCCGACAGGCTTAGGCGAAGTTGGTGAGGGGTTGTGGGCTATCGATAGGGCAGAACCCCTCACCCAGCTACGACTAGCAAACAAGTTTGCAAGTCTACGCAACCCTCTCCCAAAGGAGAGGGGTTTAAGCCGTCAAAGCCTCCACCAACGCCTTGACCTTCTTCTGCCGCCATTGCGGCAACGGCGCGAGCAGCCAATAGGCCTGCTCGCTCTCCTTGGCATTATCCAGCGCCCGGATGCGGCCAGCCGACAGGTCAGCTTCGGCCAGCAGCAACGGCACCGTTGCCCGTCCTAGCCCGATAGCGGCGGCATCAATGGCAAGCCCTGCGTCCGATAGCCGCAGCGCAGGAATGCCTTCGGCGACGGGGCAGCTCGGCCAGCTGATCGGGGTGTCCGCGCCGCCTTCGGGTGCGGTCACGGTCACAAATGCGCCTTGGGCAAGCATCACGCCTTCACAATCGCCGGGACCGTCGGTCAGGCGGATCGCGAGATCGAGATTGGCTTCGGTAAAGTCGATATTTTCGTCCGCCGCAACGAGCGTAAAGCGCGTTTCGGGATTGGCCTGCCCGAATTTCGCCAATCGCGCCGCCAGCCATTTTGCCGTGAAGTCGCGCGGAGCGGCGATGGTGAGCGAGTTCGAAGACTGCCCGGCCTGCATCGCGCGCACCGATTCTTCGAATTGCAGGAAACCGGCGCGCAAGGCATCGAGGCCGTTGGCCGCCTCGTCGGTCAGTTCGAGTCCCTTGGGTGTGCGGCGGAAGAGGACAACGCCCATCATGTCTTCCAGCGCTCGAATTTGCTGGCCGACTGCGGCGGGTGTGACGGCGAGTTCATCCGCCGCCTTGGTAAAGCTTAAATGCCGCGCAGCTGCGTCGAACACGCGCAGGCCGTTGAGGGGCAGGTGGGTGCGTTTCATCTTGCCGTCGCTGGCGCTACCAGCTTGAAGCGCGGGATTTCCGCCAGAAACGTGCCGCCATCTTCGCGGATGAAGCGATATTGCCCTTCCATCATCCCGCTCGGTGTCGATAACGGGCAGCCCGAGACATAATCATGGCTTTCGCCGGGTTTGAGCAGCGGTTGCTCGCCGACGACGCCATCGCCATCGACATGGTTGACCATCCCGCGCCCGTCGGTGATCTTCCAGTGGCGGGTGAGCAGTTGAACGGGTTCATCGCCATGATTTTCGATGCGGATATGGTAAGACCAGAACCAGCGCGCCTGCGCCGCCTGTGACTGTTCGGGCAAGAAGTTCGGCGCGACGCGGACGGTAATGCCATCGGTGGTCGCGCTGGCGGTGAAGAAGGAATCGCAGGATGTTCATCTCACTTCTCCGTTCGTGTCCAGCGTAGTCGAGACACGTGAGTTGCCGCACGACGGATGGGCATCTCGACTGCGCTCGATGCGAACAACCTTTTGATATTCATAGTCCAACCACTTTAAGCGCCTGGTCCAGATCTTCCATCAAGTCCGCAGGGTCTTCGAGGCCAATATTGATACGGATCATGCCTTCACCAACCCCCATCGCGTCGCGGCCCTCCGGCCCATGCCATGATGTGTAGAGGAAGCAGGATGGCACATCAGGCTGCGCGCATCGCCGATATTGTTGGAAATGTCGATGAGTTGCAGCGCATTCAGCAGCCCGTGCGCCTGTTTGCGGCCACCGTCGAGATTGAACGAGAAAATCGGCCCGCACGCCTTCATCTGCGCCATCGCCAGATTGTGCTGCGGATGGCTCGGCAGTCCGGGGTGGAGAATTTCGGAAACGCGTTTTTCGAGGAATTTGCCGACTGCCAACGCATTTTCCGATTGCTTCATCGCGCGCAGTTCGAGCGTTTCAAGCCCCTTGTGCACCACCCAGGCATTGAACGGCGACAAATTTGGCCCGGTATTGCGCTGGAAAGGTAGCAGCTTCTCGTCGATCCACTGCTGCGACGCGCAGACCGCGCCAGCCAGCACTCGGCCCTGCCCGTCCATCAGCTTGGTTGCGCTATAGGCGACGACATCGGCACCGAAGTCCATCGGGCGTTGCAGCACCGACGTCGCAAAGGCGTTGTCCACCACCGTGGTGATTCCATGCTGCTTCGCCAGCCCGCAAACAAAGGCCATATCGACAAT
Source organism: uncultured Alphaproteobacteria bacterium (assembly GCA_963814305.1). GTDB lineage: Bacteria > Pseudomonadota > Alphaproteobacteria > Sphingomonadales > Sphingomonadaceae > Sphingorhabdus_B. Next base: position 95,713 of record CAWFCI010000007.1, on the reverse strand, counting down.
ATCCATCGTCGGGTTGGCGGGGGTTTCGAAGAAGAAAACCTTGGTATTGGGCTGGATCGCCGCCAGCCATTCATCGTTATTGCGGCTGTCGATGGTCGTGGTCGTGATGCCCCATTTGGGCAGCAAAGTATCGGTGAGCCAGCGGCACGAACCGAAAGCAGCGCGCGCCGCAACGACATGATCGCCCATTTCAAGCTGGCACAGCAAAGCGGTGGTCATCGCCGCCATCCCTGTCGCCTGCGCGCGGCAGGCTTCAGCGCCTTCCATCAGGGCAATGCGTTCTTCGAGCATCTGCACTGTCGGGTTTTGCAGCCGCGAATAGGTCATGCCGTCCTGCTCACCAGCAAAGCGCGCGGCTACGGTTTCGGCGTCATCGTATGTAAAGCCCGACGAGAGGAATAAGGCTTCCGATGTCTCGCCATGCTCGCTGCGCCACGTGCCGCCACGAATCGCCTGAGTGGCGGGACGCCATTTTGATGTGATCGAGCGGTCGAGGCCGGTATTTTTCTTCATGGGGTCGCTTTTCGGGGAGTGTGTCGGTCAGGTCAAGGCAGCAAGAACGGCATCGCCCATTTCGCCGGTGGGCATATTACCGCCAAGGTCAGCCGAACGCGCGCCGCCAGCCAGTGCCTTGGCCACAGCGGCCTCAATACGGTCAGCAACATCGGGCAAACCAAGCGAGTAACGCAGCATCATCGCGGCGGACAATATCGTCGCCAGCGGGTTGGCTTTGCCCTGCCCGGCGATGTCGGGCGCGCTGCCGTGGATGGGCTCATACAGCCCCTTCTGGCTGCTATCGAGCGACGCGCTTGGCAGCATCCCGATGGAACCAGCGCACATGCTGGCTTGATCCGAGAGAATGTCGCCAAACAGGTTGCCGGTGACGATGACGTCAAACTGGCCCGGGTTGCGCACCAGCTGCATCGCGCAATTGTCGACATACATGTGACTGAGCTCGACTTCTGGATATTCGGCGTGGGTCTCGATGACGACATCGCGCCACAGTTGCGAGGTTTCGAGGACGTTCGCCTTATCCACCGAGCACAGTTTTTTGTTGCGCGCCATCGCGGTTTCGAAGCCTACGCGGGCGATGCGGCGCACCTCATCCTCATTATAGGACATGATGTCATAGCCCTCGCGCTTGCCATCTGCGGTTTTGCGCATCCCCTTTTCGCCGAAATAGACGTCGCCGTTGAGTTCGCGGACGATGACCATGTCGATTTGCGAGGCGACCTCGGGGCGGAGCGCGCTGGCATCGGCGAGTTCGGGGAATAATGTCGCGGGGCGCAGGTTGGCGAAGAGCGCCAGCTCCTTCCGAAGGCCGAGAATGGCCTGTTCAGGCCGCAAATGGCGTTCGAGATTGTCACAATCGGGATCGCCCACCGCGCCGAACAATATCGCATCGGCACGCTTGGCGAGTTCGAGCGTTGCGGGCGGCAGCGGGTGGCCGCTCGCCTTATACGCCGCGCCGCCGACCGGTGCTTCTTCGAAGATCAGCCCGTCAATCGCCAGCGCGTCGAGCACGCGGCGCGCCTCGGTAATGACTTCTGGGCCAATTCCGTCTCCGGGTAACAGGGCGATTAGCATGACTACTCCAGCAAACTAGAACTCCGTTCGCATCGAGCATTGTCGAGATGCCCATCAGTCGCGCGATCTCACTGTGTCTCGACGATGCTCGACACGAACGGTAATGTGTGGAAGTTCCCTTGCCGCCAGCGCCGCCCTTATGCAACTGCCCTTTTAAGCCGGTCCACCAATCGCTCACGCGCTGCCATGACGTCGGCCCGGCGCTCGCCGAGCACATGCGCCACCAGTCGCTCGCGGTTCTGCGCCATCATCGCGACAGGTGCGCCGCCAGCTTCAACCTCCTCGGCATAGCCAAGCTCGGCGAGCAGCAGCGTTTCATATTGCGCTACTGCCCCCGCCCACACCCGCGCTGCCGGGGCCAATTCTATCGCCGAAAGCAATCCGTCGAGCGCGCTGTGCAGTCGCGGATAGGGATGCGCCTCTGGCAAGGTCGCTGCGGTCAGCGCGGTCGTCCAGTCAATCGCGGCAATCGCGAGCGGCTCGGACAACAAATGCGCGCGGCTGTGCAACGGTTCGGCGACCAGCGAGGCCAGTTGGCCAGACACCCGCACCCGCCACTCGCCCTTGATGACATTGCCAGGGATAAGAACAGGGCGAAGATGCCGCCCCCTCGCGCCCTGGACATAGCCTGCGAGCATGCCTTCGTCGGCGGAAAAGGCGCGCACAATCGCACCGGTCTCGCCATGATTGCGGACCGAGCAGATTATAGCTGAGGCGTTTAGGTGCATGACGCTTCATGCCAAGCGTGCGGCTGTAGGGGAAGTGTTATCCAGCGCCATCAATTGCGAAGGATACGGCATTGCCAGCGAAGCAGCATCTGTGGCGTCGGTTGCAAGCCATCGACCATAATCCTCGGGATGTAATATTACCGGCATTGCCTTGGGGTGGACCGGCCTGACGAGCGGGTTCGGTTCGCAGGTCAGAAACGCAAAAACATTGCCCTCGCTGGATGGGCGCCAGATCCCGGCAAATGCTGACACGGGCGAAGCGGCTACCTTAAACCAGCATTCGTCACGCCCGGCACCGGAGATCGGTTCGGCAAAACTTGTGAATGGCACAAGGCACCGATGCGACGGGTTCGCCAAATTCGATTTCCAGAACGGGCTGGCCAGGTTTCGTACATTGGTTATCCGTTTGGCTATGGTTGTCCCTTCGCGCTTCCCGGGAACAGTCAACGAAACGCCCCATCGCATGGTTTCACCGATTCTCCGTCCTTCTGCCTGGCGGATGATCAGGGCATTATATTTCGGCCATATATCGATTTTGATTTCGGAATACTCGCGACCTACGTCGTAACCGATATATTCACGCCAGGTCGGGATTGCGTCGGGGTTGTTGCGATAGTGATTGCACATCTGCACATGATGGCAACCAGCATTGCCTAGTCAATCATTACCTTATTCCCCGCTCACCTTGAACAACGCAACACCTTCATATTTCTCGGCTTCCGGCTCGAAAAGCGGGTCAGGTTCGAAATGCTCGTCAATAACGTGCAGATCATTGAGTCCCTGCAGATGGAATGCCCCAAGCTTTTTCTCGCGCGGCGGTTCGCCATGCTTCTCGAGCGTGATCGCGTCGATGAACAGCGCGTTGTTCTTGGAATAGAGCACATGCGGGGCAAGCTTCATCGCAACGCCGTTATAGACCGTGGTCACGCATTTTTTGAGCGCGATGGCTTCGAACAGGAGAGGGTTTGTTGACATAAATGCAAGTTATCGCAGTCGTCCCGACACGCAACCCTAAAATTGTGCAGCGCAGCACAAATATCGGCGATATTGCAAAATATCTCGGCGCGGTTATGCTGGGCACCGCATTAGAGGAATTTATGCAAGAGATTGCCACCCGTTGATCCAGCACGCCGCGAAGCTTCGCGGACCTGCTGAACTTGGCTCCAGAGGCGCAGATGCGCGCCTGCTGGCCCCTGATCAATTTCTACGGGTATGTTTCAATGAACATTTCAAAATATGAACAGCGCGTGCTGCACGCGCTGGCGCAGGGCGGCTCGATCATTCACCGCTTTGACGAGCGCGGGCGGATAATCGAGGTCGATTGCATGAACCGCGATGGTTGGCGGCTGGACGATTGCACCATTACGGTTTTCCAGAAGCTGCGGCGCAAGCGGATGATCGGCAGCGTGGGTGGTTCGCCCTATCGGATTACCCGCGAAGGATTGCGCGCCGTAAGGTCGCAGCTAGACAACCGCTAGCGGCGCAGAGGCGGTCGCATGGTCGGCAATAAGGTCGACCATGCGGCCCACCTGCGATGGCGGCAGATCGTGTGCCATGTGCTCGATAATCTCCAGCCGCGCGCCGGGAATATGGCGGGCGATGTCCTCGCTGCCCTCTTTGGGCACCAGCGGATCGGCACCGCCATGCACGACCAAAGTCGGCGTCGTGATCTTTTTCAGCCGCTCGACACGGCTGCCGTCGGCGATGATCGCCAGCAATTGCCGCCTTGTGCCGATGGGATAATATCCGCGGTCGAATGCCTTGGCGGCCAGTTCAGCATGCGCACCGTCGGGTCGCGCCGGATCTGGAAAGGAAAATGCGCGCACGAGATCGGCGCCGAACGCCACGGCTTCGTCGCGGCTGGCGTCGGGTGAGCGCTTGACCATGAAGCGCCGCTGGATATCGGCGCGCGCGCCGGGAAGACCGGGCGCGCCGCTCGACGACATGATCGAGGTCATGCTCAACAACCGCTCGCGATGGTTTGCAGCCATCAGTTGGACAATCATCCCGCCCATCGACGCGCCGACGACATGCGCCTTTTTGATGCCAAGCGCGTCGAGCAGCCCGATGCCGTCTGCGGCCATATCGGTCAGCGTGTAAGGAACGCTCACCGGAAGCCCCAGCCGTGCCTTGAACATCGTCCAGATCAGATGTGGAGCTGCGGCCCCGTCCATACGCTGTGACATGCCGACATCGCGGTTGTCATAATGGATAACGCGGAAGCCCTTGCCGACGAGGCCCTGAACGAATTCGTCGGGCCAGGCTATCATCTGTGCACCAAGACCCATGACGAGCAGGATGACAGGCGCATCGGCGGGGCCGTTGTCTTCGTAATGGAGATCGATGTTATTGGCGGTGATGTTTGGCAATTAATTTTCCCCTGAAAATGCACATTAGTTATGGATATTTTCGCGCCGAATGGATGACCGTCAATATATCGAGATCAGTTGCCGATGCGATTTGATAGACGATCAAATACGGTAACCCAGTTACCTTGAACTCGCGCGTGTCGGCCACATCACCGGGATGGCCAAGCAATGGGAATTGCTCGAACATCAGTACCGTCTGTCGAATGCGCGAAATCACCCGCTCCGCTGCAAGTTCATCATCTTCGGCGATCCACTCGCGGATGGCGCGCAGATCATCCAGCGCCTGCGGCGTGAAATTAACGTTCAAGGCCGAGATTGCGCCAGACGCGTTCGGCAGGGATCATGGAATCGCGGTCCATGGCCTGCTCCAGACCGCGCGTCACCTTATCCCGCTTCCACTTGGCATGGCCGTGTTCGGCAGGTTCGCCAGTATCGGCAATTTTGTGATCGGATGGAGCTGCTTTTGTTGCCATGTCGTTACATTATCCGATTGTCGGAACGGAGGCAAATATTTGGTGCGTCACCCACCCGCATGATAAAAATCATGCACGGCCTGCGCCACCGCTGCCGAAACCCCCGGCGCTTTCTGCAAATCCTCAAGGCTTGCGCTGCGCACCGCTCGCGCCGTGCCGAAGTGCATCAGCAGCGCCTTTTTGCGTGAAGGGCCGATGCCCGGAACTTCGTCGAGCGGGCTGGCGGTGATGGCCTTGGCGCGCTTGTTGCGGTGTGCGCCGATGGCATAGCGGTGCACTTCGTCGCGCAGGCGTTGCAGGTAGAACAGGACCGGCGCGTTCACCGGCAAGGTCAATTCGCGGCCATCGGGGAAATGGAAGACTTCACGCCCCTCACGGCCATGGTTCGGCCCCTTGGCGATGGCAATCAGCGGCACGTCGTCTACGCCGATTTCTTCAAGCGCCACTTTCACTGAGCTCATCTGCCCTTTGCCGCCATCGATCAGCACGAGGTCGGGCCATTGGCCGCTATCGCGGTCGGGGTCTTCTTCCTGCGCACGCCCGAACCGCCGCTGGAACACTTCGCGCATCATCGCGAAATCGTCGTCGGTCGCAGCTTGTTTGATGTTGAATTTGCGATACTGGCCCTTGATGAAGCCCTCCGGCCCCGCGACCACCATCGCGCCGAGTGCATTCGTCCCCTGGATATGGCTGTTGTCGTATATTTCGATCCGCTTGGGCGGTTCGGGCAGGTCGAACAGGTCGGCGACCTCTTGCAGCAACTTGCCCTGAGTCGTACTCTCCGCCAGCCGCCGGTCTAGCGCCTCCTCAGCATTGCGCGTCGCCTGCGCCACCAGCCGCACGCGGTCGCCGCGTTGCGGAACCGCGATTTCGATCTTGCGCTCGGCGCGTTCTGACAGCGCCTGCGCGAGCAAAGCCGCCTCGGACAGTTCGCGGTCGAGCAGGATCAGCCGCGCGGGCGGCACATCCTCGTAAAATTGCGCGAGGAAGCTGGTGAATACCTCATCCTCGTTCATATCGGAAACATGCGCGGGGAAGAAGGAGCGATGCCCCCAATTCTGCCCGCCGCGAATGAAGAAGGCCTGTATGCCCATCACGCCATTGCGATGCGCCAGCGCAAAGATATCGGCATCGCCAATGCCTTGCGCGTTGATTGCCTGCGAGCCCTGGATGAAGGTCAGCGCCTTCAGCCGGTCGCGCAGCATCGCCGCGCGTTCGAAATCGAGCCCTTCGGCTGCCCCTTCCATCTCTTTGGCCAGCTTCGCCTGCACGCCCGAGGATTTGCCGTCGAGGAACGACTTGGCATCGGCGACCAGCTCCGAATAGGCCGAATCATCAATCCGCCCGACGCACGGCGCGGAGCAGCGTTTGATCTGGTAGAGCAGACAGGGCCGGTCGCGATTGTTGAAGAAACTGTCCGAGCAGCTCCGGAGCAGGAACAGCTTTTCAAGCGCATTGAGCGTCTGGTTGACCGAGCCTGCGCTGGCAAACGGCCCGTAATATTGCCCTTTATGCCGCCGCGCGCCGCGATGTTTCTGGATGCGCGGGAAATTGTGGTCGGCGCGCAGCAGGATGAAGGGGAAGCTTTTATCGTCGCGCAGCAACACGTTATAGGCGGGGCGGTAACGCTTGATGAGTTGCGCCTCGAGCAGCAACGCCTCGGCCTCGCTGTTGGTGGTCACAATCGTCATCGACCGCGTCTGCGCGACCATGCGTTTCAGGCGTTGCGGAAGGCGTTCGACCTGCGTGTAGTTGCTCACCCGATTCTTGAGCGCACGCGCCTTGCCGACATAGAGGATGTCGCCGCGCGCATCGTGCATCCGGTAAACGCCGGGTTTGGGCGGCAGGGTTTTCCAGACATTTCGGATCGCAGCAACGCCTGTCTCCAGATCAGGCTGTTCGGAACCGCGCACCGAGTAGGTCGCTTTCTCTTCGTTGAAGCGCGAGGATGCGTTGGGTTGGTCGGGGCGGTCGGCTTTGGACATTATGATGTGATGTAAGTAGAATGAAGCGCGAACGCTACCCCTTCTCCCATTGGGAGAAGGATATAGAGCCTTATGAGCGCAGCGAATTAGGCGGAGTTGGATGAGGGGATGCGCGCTGTCGGGAGGGCAGAACCCTCACCCAGCTACAGCTAGGCAACAAGTTGCCAAGCTTTCGCAACCCGTTTGGCTGTTTCGGGTTTGGAATGCTCCCAGCATTCCAAAGAACATGCCGGGGGCATGTTCGACCCGCAACCGGCAAACGCCCAAGGGGAGAGGGGTTTATTTAATTCAGCGAAGCAATCGACTGATCGATCAGCGAAGCATCGGCCTTCGCATCATGGTGCGCGGCGATCAATTGCGCCGCAGCGGCAGCAGACACCGACGCGGCTTTGGCGCGCACATCGGCAATTGCGGCGCGTTCAGCAGCGGCGATTTTGTCTTCGGCAGCTTTCGCCCGGCGACCGATCAATGCCGTCGCGTCGGTCTTGGCTTGCGCGACGATCAGCTTGGCTTCTTCTTGGGCGGACGCCTTGATATCGATGGCGTCCTGTGCGGCCTGTTTTGCTTTGGCTTCATATTCGGCCTTGATCGCTTCGGCCTCGGCGCGAAGTGCGGTAGCCTGGTCGAGTTGCGCCTTGATGCCCGAAATCTGGTTATCCAGCATCCCGGCGATCATTGCGGGAACCTTTTTCCAGATGGCCAGCGCGATGACGACGATCATCGCCAGCGCGACGAGCATCGTTGCGTCAAAACCCAAGGCCGAAGGCACGGCATGTTCTTCACCGGCATTGGCTTCGGTCGTGGCAACGCCTTCAGGCCCATGCCCCATTGCGACATGATCTTCAGCGGTCAGTTCGGTTTTCGCTTCTTCAGCCATTGGCCAATACCGCCTTCACTGCTGTTGCTGCTTGCGCAGCGCTGACTTTCGCACCCGAAACCTTGGCGACGATGTCGGCTGCGGCTTCGGCTGCAACGCTTTCGATGCTGGTCATTGCCTTGGCAGTCGCCTTGGCAAGGTCTGCTTCGGCGACGGCCAGCTTTGCGCCAACTTCCGCATCGGCAGCGGCCAGACGCACTTCGGCATCCTTCGCAGCTTTCGCCTTCGCCTCGTTCGCCTTGGCCTGATGTGCCGCGCGTGCCGCGGCCAGTTCGGCCTCGCCGCTATCGCCCAGATTGTCGGCTTCCGCACGAGCGCGTTCGGCGGCCGCAAGGTCGTCCGCAATCTTGCGATCACGTGCGTCCATATTGGCCTCGATCTTTGGCAACATGCCCCGGCCAATCGTGAAATAGATCAGGCCAAAGACAATCAGCAGCCAGAAGAACTGCGACGCATAGGTATCGATAATCTGGGAAATCTGGGGCATGTTATCCGCTCGTCCTTATGAAGATATTGCCCCGGCATGTGGCCGGGGCGAAACCGTCAATCAGGCAACGAAGATCAGGATCATCGCAACGACGAACGCGAGCAGACCGAGAAGTTCGGCAGCCGCGAAGCCGATGAACAAACGACCCTGCTGGCCGTCAGCCGCTGCTGGATTGCGCAATGCGCCCTGAAGGAACGATCCGAAAACGTTACCCACGCCGCCGGCTGCGAGGCCTGCACCGATTGCTGCGAGACCGGCACCGATCAATTTTGCTGCTTCTGCGTCCATGATAATAACTCCTGTGAAAAACTACGATTAGTTGGTTGAAAACTTAGTGCAAATTGACCGCGTCGTTGATGTACAGCGAAGTCAAAAGTGCAAAAACATAAGCCTGAATGGCGCAAACCAGCAGTTCAAGCAGGGTGATGCCGATCATCAGGATGAAGCTTGGAATGCTCACGACCAACGGCACCCAGGCGGCTTCGGCGTTGAGGCCGTTGATGACGAATCCTGCCAGCACCTTCATCAGCACGTGACCTGCGGTCATCGCGACGAACAACCGAAGCGCGAGGCTGAACGGGCGGATGAGGAAGGAGAACAGCTCGATCAGCGGGATAAGCCAGAGCAGCCACCAAGGCGTGCCATGCGGGACAAACAGGCTGAAGAAATGCAGGCCGTGCTTCCAGAAACCAACGATGAGGACAGTACCGAAGCTCAACACCGCAAGCACCGCAGTGACGGTCAAATGGCTGGTGACGGTGAACGGATGAACGCCCGGTACGATACCGAAGGGCATCATGCCGATGAAGTTCGCCATCAGGATGAACATGAACAGCGAAAACACCAAAGGCACATATTTCTTGCCTTCGGGACCGACGCTGCTGGTCAGCATGTTATTGACGAAGCCGGTCACGCCTTCGACCGCCATCTGCCAGCGACCGGGAACCAGATCGCGCTTCATGCCGCCCCACATGAACAGCCAGAGCGCGCCCAGAACGACCATCATGAACAACGAAGAGTTGGTGAAGGAGACGTCATACCCGCCAATATTGAACGGCGCGAGCGGCTCAATCTGGAACTGGTGCATCGGATCGATTTTGCCGCTTTCGCCTGCCACGTTCACTACCCTGTCTAATACGCGTCCACCCGCGCACTTGTGCGCGGGCCAATATACACCAGAAGCGCCCGGACTATTCCGGACGCTCGTTGGAGATCTTTATGATGTTCCTGAAGGCGACTGCGATGCCTAAAAACATGCAGACCAACAGGAGCGCAGGGGAGGTGTCGAACAGCCGGTCGAACAACCAGCCAACAAGCGCACCACCCGCAGGACCGGCAATCAACTCTGTCAGTACCCTGTTCCCTTGCCGCATTCCTTTGGCGGGGACCTGGTCGCTACCAGAGCGTTCTGCCTCGGCTTTCCGCGCCGCTTTCAGCTGCATGTCTAACGAATCGAGCCGAGCGTCACTTTTGCCGTTTTTATCCTGCCCGGGGTCGTTCGAGTTCATGTGATTCCGCACCTTTTGATAAGGGAAACCGCCACGAAATCGGGGCAACCCCGCCTAGGCACCGGCGCTTTAGGCGGGGGCTTGGCCCAAGTCAACAGCGGCGGCGTGATAATGTTGCGGTGCGGGAGAAAACGGCGGTTCGTTGTTTAGAAGCACGTTTTTTAGGAACACGACCGCGCGGCATCATCGGCCGGTCAGGTCGGCAATGATATAGTCTCGCGCGAAATCGGTAAAACTGTGCTCAACTGATTTTTCGTCGATGGCGACGGCGAAACTGCCTCCACCCAGCTTTACCAAATGCTGCTGCACCGGCTGCTCATATATCCCCAGATTGGGGCCATTCCAGCAGCACGGGTCTTTCCGCGCGAAAATATGCACTTGCCTTCGCTTGGTTTCGAGCGCGGCAAGCGCATACATTTCCAGATAATTGGCTGCCCGCAACATCCGCATATTGGTCTGCTCATAATCGCCCCACTCCGACGGCGTTACGTGAGGCGTAAGGAATTCCGGGGATGTTCCGGCGACGACGTAGCTTTTGGCTATGCGTGGTTCCAGCGCAGCGGCGACGACGGTCGTCCAGCCGCCGCCCGAATGGCCCCCCATTACGAATTCGTCGGCATAGCCTTGCGCACTTGCATGGCGAACAAATGCCAAAACTGGATCGATAAAATAGCTGATGGGAGAAAATGCCTCTTCCTCTATAAAGAAAAAGGCATTGTGATTGGTCAGGTCGATTTTTCCAAATCGCTGCGTCTTTACCGAGACTTGTTCGAGATTATATCCAGCCAGCGGCATCGAAAACAGGGCAACGCCAAAGCCTTTTTCGAGCAACGCCGTGATCAATTTATCCCCGCCAAACTCCTCTGGCCAAGCACTATGCCCGGCGTGGAGTATAAATATTCGCCGGTTAAAAATTGCAGGTTGCAGAAAATGGACATTGGAAACCAGCCCGTGACGCATTTCGAAACGAAGCAACTGGTGTGAGGCGATCAGATCGCGTCGTGCATATCGAAGCCCTTTGCCGGCACTGACATGGGGAGTCGGGGAATGCATGCCGATTGCTCTTCTCAAAATTTCTCGTCGTTCGAGAGCCTCGCCGCCGCTATCAAACGAAATGATTCTTCTGATGTCATCTGCCGGGATGAAGATGCGGGCAGTGTCATTGCCCGGTAAGGGCGGATCACTGTCGGATGAGGGCGAACGGAGCAGCGCCGCCAGTTGCGGCAAAGGAGGCATATCCCGTTTGGCGGCAAAAACGCCCGTCAGGAAGATCGCAAATGTGCATATCAACAACATAGGTGCCAATTTGCGAAACCTCACCCAACGCCCCCTGTTGCGGTCGATATTTGTGCCCTGGCAGATCGCAGGAAAGTTCCACAGTTCAATGCAGTTTAGCGTACACTATGCTTAAAACAGCTATACTCCACAACCCCGAACTCATGGAAGATTGCAAGGGCACGGAATCGGCAAATTGGCATAAAACAGCTGATTTGAGCGCGCCCAAGGTGAGACCTTAGTGAGATTTTTCGCGTTGACGTCGTTCGGGCGAAGGCGGGACCTCAGTCGGTTGATGCCGCGCCATTGGGATAAACATCCCAAGATCCCCGCATACGCGGGGATGACGAGTTTAATTCAAGGGCAGCGAGGATCAAGTTGTGGCGGGTTCGCGTCACGCGTCAGCCACTGGCCCGACGGCGTCTGGTATTTCTCGCCAGCCACGGTTCGCTCACCAATCAAGCGGCAGCCATTACGAAGCGCCATTTCGGCGACGGTCGCGCCGTTTGCCAAAGCTTCCTTTGAATAGGCGTCCTTGCGCTTGATGTTGATGTCCTCGACCAGCGCCTTGATCGCTGGCGACGGCGTGCCGACGAAGCCCAGATAGCCATCGGCCTTTTCGCCCACCAGCCCGCTTTCGCGCGCGCTTTGGTAAGCAGGGTCGCGCTGCGCCACGGCGCTTGTCGCGGTCGCGCCGAGCAAAACAGCGGCAATCAGCATTTCTAACTTGTCATTCATCAGAATATCTCCGGATTCTCTTCAATCACCTTCTTCGACGCCGCATCCAGCTTGTACAGTATTTCCTGCCGGATCGCGATGTTGAGGTTGATCACAATCGGCTTGTCGGGCGCAGTGACCTGCACACAGCCTGACAAAGCGGCGACCATGATCGGTGTCAGTAAGAGTATCGTCTTCCCCATGTTACGGCGAATCGCACTATCCATGCGGTTCGTCAATTGCCGATGCTTTTGCCTCATGGCCGCTTTCCTTTTGCTGAATGGGTCATTCATCGCTCGTTTCATCTTTGACAGGCTTCGCTTCGTCGATTGGGGGAACGCGCTGTTCCTGTTCGATGAGGAATTGCAAGTCGCGTTGCGCGGCATAATCAGCATCATATAGCCCGCGGATCGAGCCGATCAGTTTCAGAAATTCGGCAGTGATGCTGACATTGAACTTGATCGGGATGCGCGCGAGTTGCTTTGTGATGAAATTGCGTTTGGCACCGCTGCCCTGCTGCAGGCCGGTGAAGCTGATGTCGGTAACGATCTCTCCGCCGAGATCGCCGCCGACGCCGATGGTCAGCGACGAATAGCGGATCGAGCGCAATGCCTCGAAGGCGTAATTGGCGAATACGCCCATATCTTCATAGGCCAGTTCGCCCAGATAACTGACCTCGCCGCCGCCGGGGCGCGAAATCAGCGCACCGCCGACGATGCGCCCGCCGTCCTGATTGAACACCATCGGCAATGTGCCATCAAACACGCCGGTCACGCGGAGGTTCTGAAAATCGTAACCGGCAAGGAATTTTTCCGCATCGAGGCCGATGACGCGGAAGGTCAGGCGCCGGTCTTTTTCCACGCCGAAATCCAGAACGGTCGGTTCGAGGATAAGTTCGCCACCAGCAAAGGGCCAGCGACCCGCTTCGATAGCGACCTGTTGATTGGGCAGCAGCCGGTAACTGATCCGCCCACCCAGCGCCGGTATGCCGGGGTTGACAGAGGCAATCGTCGCCAGTTGTGCCGGACCGGTTTCAAGGCCCAACAGGTCGGTGAACACAATCTCTGTCGTCAGCCCCTCAACCGGACCGAATGCGGCAGCGAGGTTCATGCCGCGCGTCGCAAAGCGGCCGCTGCTGCGCACGCCACCCGCGTCCCAGTCGATCCGCCCGTCCCCGAATACCGCGCCATCGACATTAGCGACGACGCCCAGCGTCAAAGGCGTGAGCAATTCGGGCTGGAGCCGGTCGTTGAAGCGCAGGCCATCGACCGCGAGCAACGCGCGTCCGCTTGTGTTGCCCAAATCGTGGCGAATATCGACACCTGCCACCGGCGTGCCGGTTTTGGGTTCAACGATATTACCGATGGCGCTGATGACATTGTTTTCCAGACTGAGCATCAGGTCGGGCACGTTCATCGGCTGGAACCGGTCCACCGCCTCGGCATCGAGGACTCGCAGGCTGCTGTCGAGCGTCAGCACATTGTTGAGGTAGCGCCAATTCCCGGCGGCTTCATCGATCAGCAAAGGCACATTGCCAATCTTGCCCGAACCACCCGACAATGTGCCGCTAATCGCTTCGGCCCCGAATTGCCCCGCCAGCATCGCCACGGCAAAATCGGTTCGCGCGTCCGTTTCGCCCAGTTCGACCTTCACGTCCCGCGCAACAAAGCCATCGGCGAGTGTGAAGCGAACATTAGCGCTGCGCGCGGATATCGGGCTGCCACCCAAGCGGCCAGCGGCGACGAAATTGGCAAGATTGGTCGCAAAACGCGTCCCCGAACTGCCGAAGGTCAGCATCGACCGCCCGGCATCGGGACAGAGCCGCAGCGCCTGCCCGCGCACGCTCAGGCTGGAAATCCGCAGCGAATCAAACCGCACATTCTGGCAACTATCGTAAAACGAGAACGCACCGCTGCTGTAACGGCCGGTGATTGGCAGGCTAAGCCCACTCACCGCACCGCCCGGCAATGGTCCGGACAGCTTTGCCTGCCCGTTGAATGCCCACGCCCCGCCGGGGCTGCCGTTAAACGCGATGCCCGGAACCGCGAGACTGGCGCCGCCGGTTGAATATGGCGCAATATTCAGGTTCCCGCTCCACTGGTTGCCCGACGACGGCCGCAATGCGATGGTCGCGTTCGGCAAATCGCGCCCGCTCAAGGTCAATTGCGCTGGCGACAGCAACCGCCAGCCGCCCGCTTCGTTTTGCAGTGTGAATGAGCCCGTCTGAGCCAATCGTGCGCCTGACGCGGTGTTGAGCGCGAGGGCACCAATGGTTGCCCCTGCCCGCCCCTGAAAATCACGATAGGCATCGAAACCAATGCTGCCATCGAAGCGGTCGCCAGCGCGTTCCAGCACCGGTGCCATGCGCGCCAGCAAAGGGCCGACGGGTGTTCCTTTTGTCTGCGCGGCGATGTTCTGGAATCCGCCGAGCGTGCCCCGGTCCAGCGCCCCGCCCGAAATACCCGCATCGCCGCGCGCAGAAAGTGCGAATTTTCCGTCGGTCAGTCCGGCATAGCCTTCGGCATCGATCACGAGCCGTTTCACCGTCAACGGGGCCGACCGCAGCGCTGCGCGATCAAGCTTCATTGCAAAGTTGGTGCGGCTAAGCCCGCCATCGACCGACAGTGTCCCGGCGGGCTGACTAAGCGCGAAACCTGGATAATCAAGTTTCCGGGCGGTGAAACCCACATCACCGACCCATTTATCGAAACGCTCCGACAATTTGATATCGGCGTCGAGCATAGGTTCGGAAACCGCTAACCCAAGCGATTTGCAGTCGACTCTTGAAGTGCTTAACGGCCCAATCAGCCGGGGCTGTCGCCATTCGAGCAGCAATTTTCCATCGAACTTCACGGCAGGTGCAACGCAACCTCCGCCCGCCAATCCCGGCGAGCGCAGTGACAGGTTGGCAACAAAGCGGTTGCGCAACAGGCCTTTCCCGTTCAGCCCTGCCCCGACAACCCCCCAAGGCGTATCGATACGGGCCTGCGCGTTTTTGACGACCAACCCGATGTCGGGCCATTCGAACGGTTCGGTCGAATCAGGATCGGCAAATTTGTCGAGCTCGCCAAACGACAGTTTCCCGTTCGCATAGCGCCCGCGAATTTTTACGCCATCGGCACGCACATCGCGCAAATTTGCGCCCGAGAAATTGAGCGCGACATCAACCTCGATCAATTTTGCGACCAGATCGGGGTTGGCCGGATCGCCGATAACCAGATCGCGAATCCGCTGCGTACGAAATCCTACCTGATCGATTTTATAGGTTGCGCGGACGCCCCTCGCCTCAAGTTCGTTCTGCACGAAGCGGTCGGCGATGTGGTTGCGTTGCCAATATGCGACCGCCAGCAAAACGACAAGCAGCAGCCCGACCGCGCCGAAGATACGCCGCTTCCACCGCCGTCCGCGAAACGGGACGGGTTCGTCTTCGGCCCTCATTTCATCGGGGGTGGCATCCTGCATGGGTATCAAATGCTTGAAAGGCCATCAGGTTGCAACGCCCTTCACGCCAAGTCGCTTGCTAAGCCCCCTAAAATCGATGAAAAGGCCATCATTCGCAATAGGGTAGCTTGGATGGCTGACGGTCCGGACAAGGATGAGCATCACGGCACTGGCCATCGGTCACGGCTGCGCTCGCGGTTGCTTGAACAAGGCGGCGACTCATTGCTGGACCATGAACTGGTCGAGTATCTGCTCGCACTCGCCATCCCACGCAAGGACACCAAGCCGCTTTCGAAGCAACTGCTCGCGCATTATGGCGGGCTTTCGGCTTTGCTGACAGCCGATGCCGAAAACATCGCACAACAGCCGGGTATGGGTGAAACGAGCACGGCAGCGCTCAAGATTGTGCAGGCCGCAGCATTGCGTCTCTTAAGCGAACCCGTGCGCGAACAGCCGGTGCTCGCGTCATGGCAATCGTTGCTGGACTATTTGCGCGCCGACATGGCGCATCTGACCATCGAACGTGTCCGCACTTTGTATCTCAACAGCAAGAATATGCTGATCCGCGACGAGGTGGCGAGCGAAGGATCGGTCGATCAGGCCGCCATCTACACCCGCGAAGTCGTTCGCCGGGCGATGGATCTGGGGGCGGCGGCCATCATCCTTGTCCACAATCACCCCAGCGGCGACAGCGCGCCAAGCCGTCAGGATATTGCGATGACCAAGGATATCATCAACGCCGCCAAAGCCTTCAACATCGCGGTGCATGACCACATCATCATCGGCAAGGACGGCTTTTCCAGCATGCGGAGCGCCGGTCTCATTTAGCCGATTTAGCGGGTGGCTATATATGTGCAGGTGCAGCATAATAAATAAATGCACTCTCCCCTTCCCTTAAAAAGATCGATTGGCCCACGCGAGCTGACGGTGATGATGGCGTCCTTGATGGCGCTCAATGCCCTTGCCATCGACTCGATGCTCCCCGCATTTCCGGTCATGGTCGAAAGCCTCGGCGTCACCGACGCGAACCTCATCCAACATGTCATTTCTGTCTTTTTGGCTGGAACCGGGATCGGCGCATTGGTTCATGGGCCTTTGTCAGACCGCTTCGGACGCAGACCTGTCCTGCTGACCGCCACGGTCGGTGCCGCGATATTCTCGCTCGCCTGCAGCATCTCACCCAGCTTCGAAATATTGCTCGCGATGCGATTTGTGCACGGGTTGATGGCCGCCGCGATGGGCGTGTTGGTGGTCTCGGTCATCCGCGACCAGTTCGATGGCGACGCGATGGCGCGGCGGATGTCGACGATTTTCCTGATCTTCATGATCGTGCCGATTATTGCGCCGACAATAGGACAACTGGTTTTGCTATTCGCCGGTTGGCGGACGATTTTCGACCTGATGGCGTTTATGGCGGTGGCCGCGGCCATCTGGGTCTATTACCGCCTGCCCGAAACATTGCATCCGGAAGACGTCATTCCCATCGAACCGCACGCGCTGGCAAAGGCATGGAAAACGCGTATTCTTCAACCGCAATGCCGCAGGCTATATGCTGGGCGCAGGCATCGTGCAGGGCGCCCTGTTCGGCTATCTCAACAGTTCGCCGCAATTATTCGACAAGGTATTCGGCGCGGCCGATTTTTTCACCATCGGCTTTGCCATCGTCGCCATCGGGATCGCGGTTTCCAATTTCACCAACGCGCGGATTGTCGAGCGCTTTGGTGCGCGGCGTGTATCGCAGGCGGCACTTTTGACATTCATTTTGCTGGGCGCGCTGCAATTGGCTGCGGCTGAGTTTGCACCCACATCGTTACCGCTATTCCTCACATTGTTGACCGCGAATATGGCGATGGTTGGCTTTATCGGTTCCAACTTCTCGTCCATCGCAATGACGCCTTTCGGGCATGTCGCGGGCGCGGCCTCGTCCTTCCAGTCATTCGCCCGAACCTTGCTAGCGGCCGTCATTGGCGCGGGTATCGGGCAGCAGTTCGATGGCAGTGCTGTTCCGGTGGCTGCGGGTTTCCTTTTATGCGGAGTGGTCGCCTTGGCGTTGGTGCTGTGGTGCGAGAACGGCAAACTGTTCACTCGTCCGGGCACAACCTTGCCGGTGCCGCAAAACCCCCGCGGGTGAGGCAAAAGAAAGACCCAAAAGAAAAAGGGACGCCGAAGCGCCCCTTAACTTTCAAATGAGGTGGCGGCTCAGTCGATGACCGGGCCGGGGAACTCGCCCATATCGGGTGCGTCGTCCTGCAACTGGTCGTGCTGCAGGTTCGAATTGCGCATCCCGTAAATGAAGTAAAGCGCAACCGCACCAATCAGGAAGTACACGAAGAACATCAGCACATTATAGGGCACCGTAGTGATCAGATACAGACACGACAGGATACCGAGGATCGGCACAATCGGGTAGAGCGGTACCGAGAAGCCACGTGGCAACTCCGGCGCTGCACGGCGCAAATAGATCACCGAAAGGCAGACGATGGCGAATGCCGCCAATGTGCCGACCGACGTCATATCGCCCAGAACGTTGATGTCGAAGAAGCCAGCGGCACACGCTGTAATCGTGCCGACCAGCAACGTGTTGACATAAGGTGTCTGGAACTTCGGATGCACCTTCGAGAAAATCTTGGGCAGCAATCCATCACGCGCCATCGTGTAAAAGATACGCGTTTGCGCGTACATCAACACGAGTACGACCGAGGTCAGACCGATGATGGCACCGACCTTGATGGTCTTGGCAAGCCATGCCCATTGCGCGCCGAAGCTGTCGACGACGACTGCGACAGGGTCTGGCACGTTCAGCGTGGCATAGGGCACCAGCAAGGTCATGATCGCCGCAACCAGCATGTAAATGACGGTGCAGACGATGAGCGAACCGATGATCCCGAACGGCATGTCGCGCTTCGGATCTTTTGCCTCTTGCCCCGCCGTCGAAACCGCTTCGAAGCCGATATAGGCGAAGAACACAATCGACGCCGCACGCATGATGCCGTCGACGCCGAATTCTCCCGGGCCGGTATTCTCCGGAATAAACGGCGTCCAGTTTTTCGTCATCAGTTCGGGCAAGTTGGTCAGAACGATGTAGCCGCCAACGAGAATGAACGCGGCCAGCACACTCACCTTGATCGCAACGATGATATTATTGACCTTCGCCGATTCCGAAACGCCGATCATCAGCAATAGCGACAGCGCCATGCAGATCAGGAAGGCCGGAAGATTGAAAATCGCAGTGACAGCGGCACCATCGACGAGCAACGGCACACCGTCTTTCATCACCGCATGTCCCGTTGGTCCGGTAAATTGCGCGGGTATCACAAGGCCGAAGTCGGCGAGCAGACTGACGACATATCCGCCCCACCCGACCGCGACCACCGACGCGGCAAGGCCATATTCGAGAAGCAGCAGCGCCCCCATGATCCACGCCACAAATTCGCCCAGCGTGGTGTAACTATAGGTATAGGCAGAACCGGAAACCGGCAGGGTCGAAGACAGTTCGGCATAGCAAAGCCCGGCAAAAGCGCAGACCAAACCCGCCACGACAAAGGACAGCATGACCGCTGGCCCCGCATGAAGCGCCGCAGCGCTGCCCGTACGAACGAAAATACCTGCACCAATGATGCAGCCAACGCCCAAAAGCAGCAAATTCCATTTACCAAGCGAGCGTTTCAGCTCGCTATTTGCGGATTCCCGCTGCACCTGCGCGATCGTTTTGCGCGCGAACATGCGCTGCATCACGGATTGCTCGTTACTCGCCATCTTAATCTCCCCGACGGATTCTTTATGGCGGCGAACCTAACCGCTCAAGCGCATCGCGCAACAAAATTTCCCGTGCAATGTCGAAAAGGCTGGGCATAATACCCGCATGGCGTTGGATAACGAGCAGCGGGCGATTGCCCGATCGGCAATTGCCGCATTATTGGTGACCGGTTCCGTGCTGGTTGCTGCGGGCGTTCTGTCGCTGTTCGAAGCCGATGGCGTGGACGAACGGCTCTCGCTGCTCGCGGTCGCCTTTGCGCCGCTAACACTGGCTTTGCTCCGTGACATCGCCCGCATGGCCAACCACCGCTTTGCCGAGCCACTGGACCGCAATTCAGCTGCGGCGGACACCTCGACAGCAAAGGCCGACATGCTCTCCGCGATACTGCGCAACACGCATGAGCAAGTGACATTTGCCGCGTTGGTCTATGCGATGGCCGCGATCGCCTTGCCTGCGCACTGGACCGACGCGATCTTGGGGTGCGCGGGGCTGTTCGTGATCGGCAGGCTGATATTCGCCGCCGGTTATGCCGAAGGCGCTGGCGGGCGGGCTTTTGGGTTCGGGCTCACCTTTTATCCAAGCGTTGCGTTGGCATTGCTGACCGCAGTCACCGCAATTTTTTAGCGCGCGAGCAATGGTCCGAGCGCTTTTCCACCGAGAATATGGACGTGAAGGTGCGCAATTTCCTGATGTGCGTTCATCCCGATGTTCGTAATCAGGCGATAGCCCCCTTCGACAAGGCCAAGTTCCCGCGCGGTGTGACCGACCGCGCGATTGAAGCCGGCAACCTCGGCGTCACTCGCCCTGGCCGTGAAATCGTCCCAGCTGACATACGCCTTTTTAGGAATGACCAACACATGGACTGGTGCTTGCGGATGGATATCGTGCAGCGCGAGCGCCCATTCATCCTCATAAACCGTCCGGTTCGGGATCTCTCCGCGCAGGATTTTGGCCAGAATATTGCCGTCGTCATAAGGAAGCGTTGCGTCGATGGGCATCTTTCAGTCCTTTCTGGCAGCTTTTTCGGCGATACCCGACACGCCGTCGCGTCGATCGAGTTCCGCGAGCACGTCATCGATACCAACCCCGCCATCCGCCAAAAGCACCATCAAGTGGAACAGCAAATCCGCCGCTTCGGCAGTCAACTTTGCCGGATGGCCCGAAAGCGCCGCGATGACGGTCTCGGTCGCCTCTTCGCCGACCTTCTGCGCAATTTTTTCACGACCCTTGGCGAATAGCGAGGCAACATAGCTGCTGTCCGCCGATGCTCCTCGCCGTTCCGCGATCACCGTTTCAAGTCTTTGCAGCGTATTGCGCATCAGATATCCTTTTGTAGCGCCGCAACCATCGCGCGGTCCTGCGCAGGTATCAAGCCTTCGAGCACGCGCCAGAAGCCAGTGACCGATTCCTGCCCTGCCGCCGCGTAAGCCGATGCCAGACTATTGCGCAACGCGTCGAACAATTGCGCCTCGAAAGCCTGACCGTCCGCCGTCAATCGCAACAGCTTTTGCCGGCGGTCAATCGCGCCTGCGCGTGTTTCGACCAATCCGCGCTCGGCCAGATCGGTCAACACCCGGCCCAAGGACTGTTTGGTTATCGCGAGTATCCTGAGCAACTCGCTGATCGTCAGGTCCGGCTGGCGCGCAATGAAATACAGTGCGCGGTGATGCGCCCTGCCCAACCCATGTTCGGTGAGCCCTTCATCGATCGAACGGGTCAAGCGGGTATATCCAAAAAACAGCAACTCGACGCCGCGCCGGACTTCATGTTCTCGCAAGAACAGTGGTGATGCAGGAGGAGAAGATGGGACAGCCATATTGACGTATCTTGCCGCAGGCCATAGGACAGCGCAACCCTAAAGCACGAGAACGCATATGATAGCTGGCGCATTTCCATTCGAGGCGAACCCCAATCCGGTTGACGCCGTGCGCCGCGCCGGATTGCTCGCCGACCCCGGCTTTGGTCGGGTGTTTACCGATCATATGGTGACCATCCGCTATGCGGAGGGCAAAGGCTGGCACGACGCAAAAGTCGGGCCGCGCGGACCGCTGACGCTCGATCCAGCAACTGCGGTGCTGCATTATGCGCAGGAAATTTTCGAAGGCCTGAAGGCGTATCGCCTCGAAGATGGCGGGATGGCGCTGTTCCGGCCCGAGCAGAATGCGCGGCGTTTCCAACGGTCGGCCAAGCGGCTTGCGATGCCCGAATTGCCCGAGGAATTGTTCCTGCAATCATGCAAACAACTGATCGAGGTTGATAAAGCATGGTTCCCGCCAGTCGAGGGCGGCTCGATTTACTTGCGTCCATTCATGATCGCGAGCGAAGTGTTTCTGGGCGTCAAGCCGTCGGCTGAATATCTCTACATGGTCATCGCATCGGCAGCGGGCAATTATTTCAAGAGCGGCGCGCCTGCGATTTCGATCTGGGTTTCAGAGCATTATACCCGCGCCGCGCCCGGTGGGACTGGAGCGGCCAAATGCGGCGGCAATTATGCGTCGAGCCTCGTCGCCCAATCAGAGGCCATCTCGCGTGGCTGCGATCAGGTCGTGTTCCTCGACGCCGCCGAGCATCGCTGGATCGAGGAACTGGGCGGCATGAACCTGTTTTTCCTGTTCGACGACGGCACGCTGATCACGCCGCCGACCGATGGCACGATATTGGAAGGCATTACGCGCGAATCGATTCTAACACTGGCCCGCGAACAAGGCCTGACGGTGCGCGAGGAACGCTATGCCATCGACCAATGGCGCGACGATGCGACGTCGGGAAAACTGGTCGAAGCCTTTGCCTGCGGAACCGCAGCTGTCGTTACGCCAGTGGGCAGCGTGCATTCGACCAACGGCAGCTTCAATATCGGCGCAGGCGGTCCGGGGCAAATCACGCAGCAACTTCGGGCCAGATTAGTCGACATACAGCGCGGCGCAGCCCCCGATACCCACAACTGGGTGCAACGCATCGATTAAGCGGTTGCGCTTGCCTTATCCCGCGATATAAGGCGCGCCGTAACGGCCAGTTCGCTGGCCTGCTGGGGCGTCGCCAAGCGGTAAGGCACCGGCTTTTGATGCCGGCATTCGCAGGTTCGATCCCTGCCGCCCCAGCCAAATTGCAATGGACTTCTGCGGCTTCAGCCGGTGTTCAACATTGTAAATGGTTGTAAAGACACAACCGTCGCGCTGGTTAAATCGAACAAACCTGCATATTTGCATCCAGATGTAACATCGGAACGTAACTGATGATGCCTTGGAGGGTCAGCAAATATCATGCGTGTAGTTATCGCCGACGACGAAACCGACGTCATAAACTTCCTGAAATCCATTGTCGAAGAGCAAGGCCATGTCGCGGTAAGCTACTCCGATGGCAATCTTTTGTCGCAAGCTTTAGTCCGCGAAACCTTTGATCTGCTGATCCTCGACTGGAACATCCCCGGCAAGGACGGGCTTGCAACTTTGCAATGGATGAAGACTGCAATGACCGAACGTCCGCCAGTCATCATGATGACCAACCGCTCGGCGAAAAAAGATATCAGCGACGCACTGAACGCCGGGGCGGACGATTATATCACCAAACCCGAAGACCGTTCGGTGGTGGCCGCTCGGATCAATGCGATGCTGCGGCGGAGCGCTGGCAGCGGTGCGTTCGATGCCGAGGCAACATATGGAAAATACCATCTTAACCGCATCGACCAGACGGTTACGATCAACAATAAATCCGTCGCGCTGACCGCAAAAGAATTCGAACTGGCCGACCTGTTTTTCCGCAATGCCGACCGCACCCTGTCGCGTAATTATATAATGGAAACGATCTGGCGGACGACGGCAGCGCTCGCGACGCGCACGCTCGACATGCACATTTCGCGGGTTCGCTCGAAGCTGGATCTGCAGCCCGAAAACGGGTTTCGGATTTTCACGGTATTCGGCTATGGCTATCGCTTGGAGACGATAGCAAAGGGCCAGTGAGCATGCGGATTCGGTCGGCGTTTTTCAGCGGCCTCGCGGGCGTTTTTGCACTGCTTTCTGCTTCGATGGCTATGGCCTCAGACGACGCGCCGATTCAGCTATACCGTGCGGAAAGGGCGATAATCTCATTTCGCTGGGCGACCGCTATTTCCGTACCGGCCAGTCGTACAAGCTGGTGCAACAGCAAAACCGAATCGCCGACCCGCATGCCATTCCGGTGGGCAAGGTCATCTTTATTGCGCGGAACCTGCTCAAATTTCGCCCAGCAAACGCAAAGCTGATTTCGGTCCGGGGTCAGGTTATGGCCGGATCAGGCATCGCCTCGGTTGGCCAGGCATTGCAGGAAGGTGCGGACATCAGCACCGGCCCGTCGTCTTTTGCGACGATGCTTCTCGACGACGGCTCGCGCATTTCGCTGCCCTCGAACAGCAATGTCCGCATTCGCCGCCTGCGCAGCTATGTGCTTGGGCGGCAGCCTCGATTATGATTTCGACATCGCCAAGGGCGGCATTCGTTCGACCGTAAACAAGCACAAATCGGGCGACGACCGCTATCAGGTGCGGACGCCCAAAGCTGTATCGGCAGTGCGCGGCACCGATTTCCAGTCGCGCTTCGACACAGATGCCGGGAGCGATTTTGCCGAAGTGATCGAAGGCGGACTTTCGGTCGATGCCGGAAGCGGGGCCAGCCGTCCGTTACCCGCAGGCAATGGATTGGCTGTCAAAGCCGGTGGCGGGGTAATTACCGAGGCTTTGCTCGCCCCCCCGGCTTTGCAGGAACCCGGCAAGACGCAAGCCGAGAAAATCGTTCGTTTTGCAGCCGATAATCCAGGTGGCGTTCGCTATACCATAGCCGCCGATGCGGGTTTTATCGAGCAGGTCGCCGATACCATCGCGCCCGATGGCAGGGCCGAATTTTCCGATTTGGCCAATGGCAATTACTTCGTCCGCGCACGCGCCATTTCGGACAACGGCATTCAGGGAATGCCCGCGACCTTTGTCTTCAAACGCCGTTTGAACGGCGTTACCGCCAGCGCGGGCCAAGGCGAAGACGGCTATGCTTTCCGCTGGATCGGCGAAGGCGCAGGCACGCAGCGTTTCCACTTCCAGTTGTTCCGAAATGCCACCGACACGATCGCGATGGTCGATGAGGCCGGACTGAACGGCGACCGCGTCACTTTGTCCGACCTGCCCCCCGGTGATTATTTCTGGCGCGTCGGTGTTGTCCAGTATCTCGACGGCGAAGTCGGCATCAACTGGACCCCGCTGGAAAAACTGTCCGTCTCTGCATCTTGAGAAACGATTGATATTTGGCGCAGCGCGTTCGATTAAGCGCCATGAACCTGCGCCTGCGCCTTGCCCTCGAATGGCTTGCCATCGGCTTGTTTGCGAGCGCAGTTGTTGTGTTTGCGACGCTCTGGCACGGGGCGGCGCCGTTCGACAATCTGCTCTATGATCGTTTGAGCGCCGCAGCGCGGCCTGCTGCGGACGAGAATATCCTGATCGTTGCCATCGATGATTCCAGCCTTGCCGCGCTCGGCAAATGGCCGTGGGACCGGGAGACGCACGCCAGACTGGTCGAGCGGTTACAGGCCAAGCAGCCACGGTCGATCACCTTCGATATCCTGCTGAGCGAAACGAGCGCCGCCGCATCGGACACCGCGCTGGCGGATTCGATGCAGCAAGGCGCCGCGCCGATCTTCATGCCACTTCATTTCAATACGCCAGGCAGCGACGGGCAGGCCTATGACACGATCATGCCCGCCAGCATTTTTGCAGGGGCGGCGTCGGCCATCGGACATGCCAATGTGACCTTCGATGCCGACGGCATCGTCCGCCGCGCGGCTTTATGTTTCCGCGCCGATGGTGCAACAGCGCGTTGGCCGCATTTGATGGAATTGGCCTTTCGCGGCGCGAACGATGCGGCTTCTCCAGCTTATAACCGCAGTCAGCTGCGGAGCAGGAGTTGCTCATTCCTTACGCCCGGCGCGGCAGTTTTGCCGAAATATCCTACGCCGACTTGCTTAGCGGCGATGTGCCCGATGAACTGGTTCGCGGGCGCGACATCATCATCGGCGCGACGGCGACGGGCATGGGTGACAATTTCCCCACTGCCAATGGCGAAGAAGGGCTGCTCTCCGGCGTAGAGATCATGGCGAACATGCTGGGAGCATTGCGCCGCGACGATTTCATCGCGCCCGTCGCGCAAGGTTGGGCCATCGCTGCGTCGCTGATGCCCTTATGGTTGTTGATGACGGGCTTCCTGCTTTGGAAGCCGCATGTGATGCTGATCGCATCGTTGCTGACTTTCGCCCTGATCCTTGCGGTCAGCGCTGCTTTGCTTTGGAACAGTATCTGGCTCGCACCGGGAGCGGCGCTGCTAGGCGTGATGATCGTCTACCCGCTCTGGGGCTGGCGGCGGTTGCAGGCGATGAGTGACTTCATGGGGTCCGAACTGCGCGCGCTCGAGCAAGAAGGCGAAGCAAACCCCCTGCCCGTCCAGATCAACCGCGCGACCGATCTGGTGGGCCGTCAGAGCGAGGCGCTCGCAGGCTCCATCGACCATATGCGCGATTTGCGTCGCTTTGTGTCCGATACGCTGGCCGACTTGCCCGACCCGATGTTCGTGACCG
Source organism: uncultured Alphaproteobacteria bacterium (assembly GCA_963814305.1). Classification (GTDB taxonomy): domain Bacteria; phylum Pseudomonadota; class Alphaproteobacteria; order Sphingomonadales; family Sphingomonadaceae; genus Sphingorhabdus_B. Next base: position 69,921 of record CAWFCI010000007.1, on the reverse strand, counting down.
ACCCCGACGGCATCGTCACCTTGACCAACGACATGCTCAACGAACGGCTCTCGAACGTCATTCGCGGGATGACAATTTCGCAAGCCTTGGGCACGATGGTTGTGCTTGGCGAGAGACCAAATGTGGACCGCTATCTCCAGACTGCCGGCAACGATTCAGCCCCCGAATTCGTTCGTTTCGCTTCGCCGATGGACCAGACCTTCGTCATGCGCCGCTCTGAAATCCGCAGCGATGCCGGGGAGTTACGCGGGCATATCCATTATTTGACCGACATCACCGACCTCGCCCGCGCCGAAAGCGAGCGAGAGGAAGTGCTGCAACTGCTGTCGCACGACATGCGCGCACCGCAGTCGACCATCATTGCAATCCTTGACGGTAACATCGATGCCAATGCCAAAAAGCGGATCGAGCGCAACGCACGACGCACGATGCAGCTTGCACAGGACTTTGTCGAAATCGCACGGATGGGCGAAACCGGGTTTGAAGGCGAGGACGTGCTGCTTGCCGATCTGGTGCGCGAAGTCGCCGACAGTCTGTGGCCGCTGGCAAACGAACGCGGCATCACATTCGCATTCGGCGACAGCAGCAACAGCGCATTTGTTTTAGCCGAGCCCGACCGCCTTTTCCGCGCCTTCTGCAACCTTATCGATAATGCGATCAAGTTCAGCCCGGATAATCGGACAATTGTTATCGCCGTGGCGCGACACGCGTCGGACATCGTCATTACTATCACCGACCATGGCCCCGGCATCGCGGACAATATCCTGCCCAGATTATTCAGCCGCTTCGCTAGCGGCGGCGAACATAAGGGGCGCGTCAGCGGTGCAGGACTGGGGCTGAACTTTGTCCAGGCAGTTATCCAGCGGCACGGCGGCTCAGTTGGCGCCGCGAATAATGCCGGGGGTGGCGCAACTTTTACGGTTCGATTGCCCGAAGCGCCCGAATCCTGATCGTCCTATTCGCGGCCCTGGCGCGTCACTACATAATTGCCGCGCGGCTTTGCCAAAATCGGCCAACGCCGCATTGACCAGCGTCGGCAGCGAGTTCGGCGATTTCCAGCTTGCAATGATATTCAGCCGCGCGACCGCGATAGATTTCACTGCCGTCGGCGACTTTGGTCAGGGTCACGCCCAACCGGTATTCGCGGTCCTCGCAGCTTTGCAGCGGCTTTCTGGGTTTGGCAGGCGACAGGCTTTCAGGGCCGTCTTTGCCGCCAAGCGATAATGCCGCAGGTCGCGCGTCCACTGTGATTTCAAGGTGCAGCGGCGCTTCTTTGGCGAGCGTAAAGCCCTTGCTGGCCATCGACGCTGCCACCAGTTTATAGGCGTTGCGCAATTCGGGCGAGGTTTCGGCAACGGTCGAGATCATAAAGGCTTGAGCAGTTGGCGATTGGATCCCACCGCTCGACACGCGCGTTTCGATAGTGCTCGAACAGCCTGCGGCCATGGCACTCCCGCCGATCAAGACAATCCATCGGTTCACAGGCGCACTGTATCAAGTCCGTACCAATGCGCGCAACCAATACATGCGTTTACACGGGCTTACCGCGTTAACAGGAAATAAATGACGTAGAACCAACTGAATATGCCGTGGATGATCGCCCACAGCACCGATTTATGCGCGGTATAGCTGATCACCATCGCCAGCGCACTGCCGAAACCGACGCCCGATTTGACGGTGGACTGGACGACTGTTCCGTTCATGCCGCTTTCCGCGCGCGTTCGGTTAGTTCCTGATTGAGCATCTCGGCGAGCAGGAAGGCGAGTTCGAGCGATTGCGCCGCATTCAACCTTGGATCGCAATGCGTGTGATAACGGTCTGCCAGAGCCTCATCGGTGACCGCAACCGCGCCGCCAGTGCATTCGGTCACATTCTGCCCCGTCATCTCGATATGGATGCCACCGCCAAAGCTGCCCTCGGCCCGGTGAACGGCAAAGAAACCGCGCACTTCGGCAAGGATTCGTTCGAAAGGACGGGTTTTGTAGCCGCTCGCCGATTTGATGACATTGCCGTGCATCGGATCGCAGGACCAGATGACCGGATGGCCCTCGCGCATGACCGCGCGCACCAATGTCGGCAGACCGGCCTCGACCTTGTCATAGCCGTAACGCGAAATCAGCGTGATCCGTCCGGGTTCGCGCGCGGGATTAAGCGTGTCGAGCATCCGCAGCAAGGCATCGGGTTCAAGGCTGGGTCCGCACTTGATGCCGATCGGATTGCCAATACCGCGCAGATATTCGACATGCGCCGACCCCTCGAACCGCGTGCGGTCGCCGATCCACAGGAAATGCGCCGACGTATCGTACCAGCGCCCGGTCAGGCTGTCCTGCCGCGTCATCGCTTGCTCGTAAGGTAGCAGCAAAGCCTCGTGGCTGGTGTAGAAGCTGGTACCTTTGATCTGCGGCACCGTTTCAGGCGTGATCCCGCAGGCTTCCATGAAGTCGAGCGCTTCGCCAATACGGTCCGCCGTCTCCTTATATTTCTGTGCCCAGGGCGAGCGTCCCATATAATCATGCGTCCACGCATGGACCTGCTTCAGATTGGCATAGCCGCCGTTCGAGAAGGCACGCAGCAGGTTCAGCGTCGATGCTGCCTGGCTGTAGGCGCGGACCATACGCGCCGGGTCGGGTTGGCGGCCCGCAGCCTCGAACTCGATGTCGTTGATGATATCGCCGAAATAGCTCGGCAATTCAACGCCGCCGATGGTCTCTGTCGGGGTCGAGCGCGGCTTGGCGAACTGCCCTGCCATGCGACCGACCTTCACCACTGGCACCTTGCCGGAAAAGGTCAGCACCACCGCCATTTGCAAAATGACGCGGAAAGTGTCGCGGATATTGTTCGGATGGAATTCCGCAAAGCTCTCCGCACAATCGCCGCCTTGAAGCAGGAACGCTTTGCCTTCGACTACGTTCGCCAAGTCGTCGGTCAGGTTGCGCGCTTCGCCGGCAAAAACCAAAGGCGGATAGTTGCGCAGCGTTTCTTCGGTCGCGGCCAACGCGGCGGCATCCTGATATTCGGGCATATGAATGCCCTTGGCAGTTTTCCAGCTATCCGGCGTCCAAGTCGTCGCCATTTCAATCACTCCGCAATAATCGTTCACAAAGGCGCGCCCCTTAGGACATTGTGCATAGCACAAGCAAGCGAAAGCCGCAATTTTGCGTCGCTTTACCGTTCTGCAATCATAACGTCTCCGATTGGCAGGATAAGTGCCAAATTCCCTGTTGGCAAATACCTGCAAAGACGTCTATCAGGCCGCTGAATCGCGATGGCGAAGGCATGCAAACCGCCTTTCCGCCGCTGCGAAACGGGGTTTCGACGGTATTGCGGGTCTGGTGCCCGTATCGCATACAAGGGCAGTATATGGCTACGGTCAAAAAAACGACAGGCACAGCAAAAGCGCCGCGCAAGGCACCGGCAAAGGCCGCTGCCGCAACAGCAGCGCCGACATCGAATGGAGTCCCGATGGAAGCAGCAGCAACAATTGATGGCGGAGACAAAAGCGTCGATCGCCGCGATTTCATCCATATCGCCGCCGTAAGCTTTGCCGGAGTCGGTGCTGTCGCGGTCGTGGTGCCGCTTGTGGGTCAGATGAGCGCCAGCGCAGACGTTCTCGCGCTTGCCTCGATTGAAGTCGATGTTGCCGCAATCCAGCCGGGCCAGTCGATCAAGACCAGCTGGCGCAAGCAACCGGTGTTCATCCGCAACCTGACCCCAGAAGAAATCGCCGAAGCCAACAAGGTCGATGTAGGTTCGCTGCGCGATCCGCAAACGCTCGCCGAGCGTACGCAGGTTGGCAAGGAAAACTGGCTGATTACCTTGGGCGTCTGCACCCATCTTGGCTGCGTTCCGCTGGGAGCCGCATCTGGCGAAGTCAAAGGCGAATATGGCGGCTATTTCTGCCCTTGCCACGGCTCGCATTATGATACCGCCGCGCGTATCCGCAAGGGTCCGGCACCGCTGAACCTTCAGGTTCCGGAATATGCATTTCTTTCCGACACTGTCGTGAAAATCGGTTGAGAGGCTAGAGCAAAATGAGCTTTCCCTGGGCACAAGAATATAAGCCAACAGGCACTGTCATGCAGTGGGTGGACGAACGCCTTCCCTTGCCGCGTTTGGTATATAATGCCGTCGGTGCCGGATATCCGGTTCCGCGCAACCTCAATTATTTCTGGAATTTCGGTGTGCTTTCGGGCGTCTGTCTGGTCATCCAGATCGTCACCGGCATCATCCTCGCGATGCATTATTATGCCAGCGTGGATGGCGCGTTCAATTCGGTCGAACATATTATGCGCGACGTGAATTCGGGCTGGTTCATCCGCTACGCGCACATGAATGGCGCGAGCTTCTTCTTCATTGTGGTCTATATCCACATGTTCCGTGGACTGTTCTACGGTTCGTACAAAGCCCCGCGCGAGATGATCTGGCTGCTCGGTGTTGTGATTTTCCTGCTGATGATGGCCACCGGTTTCATGGGCTATGTGTTGCCTTGGGGCCAGATGAGCTTCTGGGGGGCACAGGTCATCACCGGCTTTTTCTCGGCCATTCCCGTCGTCGGCGAGCCTTTGCGCCAGTGGCTGCTGGGCGGGTTTGCGCCTGACCAGGCCGCGCTCAACCGCTTCTTCTCGTTGCACTATCTGCTGCCATTCGTCATCGCCGGTGTCATCATCCTGCACATCTGGGCGCTGCACATCCCGGGCTCGTCGAACCCGACAGGCGTCAGCATCAAGGGCGAACAGGACACCGTGCCATTCCATCCTTATTACACCGCGAAGGACGGTTTCGGTCTTGGCGTGTTCCTGCTGATTTTCGTTGCAGTGACCTTTTTCGCGCCGAACATGCTGGGGCATCCGGATAACTATATCCCGGCTAACCCGCTCTCAACGCCTGCGCACATCGTCCCTGAATGGTATTATTTGCCTTTCTACGCGATCCTCAAGGCATTCACCGTCAACTTCGCCATTCCCTTCACCGGCATCGTGCTCATCGAAGCCAAGCTGATGGGCGTGCTGGCGATGTTCGGTTCGATCCTGCTGCTGTTCTTCCTGCCATGGCTCGATACCTCGCCAGTGCGTTCGGGGCATTACCGTCCGCTGTTCCGCAAATTCTTCTGGTTTGGCCTGTTGCCTTCGATTGCCGTCCTCGGCGTCTGCGGCGCGATGCCAGCTGAAACAATGTGGGTAATGCTCAGCCAGATCGCGGCTTGCTATTACTTCGCCCATTTCTTGATCATCCTGCCGATCGTCTCGCGCATCGAAAGGCCGCTACCGCTGCCCAATTCGATTACCGAGGCCGTCACCGGCAAGCCGCTCGTCGCCGCGACCGCGTAAACAGGGAAAGCATATATCATGGTTCGTTTAATTGCTTTTTTGGTAGGCGTGTTCTTCAGCGGCATGTTGTTGCTTGGCCTTGGCGACACAATTGTTGGCGCGATCAAGGAACCTGCCGAAGCCACGGCAGAGCATGAATTCCATCAAAAGCCGCTGGCGGAGAAGTTCACCTTCGACGGCCCGTTCGGCAAATATGATCGCGGCCAGCTGCAACGCGGACTGAAAGTCTACAAGGAAGTCTGCTCGGCCTGCCACAGCCTCAGCCTCATATCGTTCCGCAACTTTGCCGACCTCGGCTATAGCGAGGACGAAGTGAAGGCGATTGCCAAGGGCTGGACCACCGAGGTGCCGACGATCAATCCTGAAACCGGCGAGCCGGCAACGCGTCCCGGCATTCCTGCGGACCGGATTCCCTCACCTTTTGCCAACGAAGTTGCCGCGCGCGCGGCGAACAACAATGCGTTGCCACCGGATCTTTCGCTCATCACCAAGGCGCGCGCCAATGGCCCGGCTTATGTCTATTCGCTGCTGATGGGCTATCGCGAACAGGCAGGTTACAAGAATGAAAAAGGCGAGGAATTGCTCAAGGAATTCCCTGAAGCAGCAACGCCAGCTGGCCTGAACTTCAACCCGTGGTTCGCCAACCTGAACATCGCGATGGCCGAACCGCTCGGTGCCGATGATCAGGTGACCTATGACGACGGCACCAAGGCAACCAAGGCGCAGATGGCCAAGGACGTATCCGCCTTCCTCGCATGGACCGCCGAACCGAAAATGGAAAACCGCAAGAGCGCCGGTTGGGCCGCGTTGGGCTTCCTCCTCATCTTCACCGTACTGACATGGATGTCGTACAAGGCAATCTGGGCCGACAAAAAAGCATAAGATTGACGGCGCGGCGCACAGCCTTTAATGGCAGCGCCGCGATTGTCGCACCCGAGCGGGTATAGCATAGTGGTAATGCACTAGCCTTCCAAGCTAGCTAGAGGGGTTCGATTCCCCTTACCCGCTCCAAAAAAACTCCTCCACCGCTGTCGACTGATGTCCAGAAATGGCCTGTTTTCTAGGGTTTTATTGTATATCGATACACGGCTATCCCGATACATCCGCAAAATCTGAGGGTATATTTGAGGGTATATCGCCGGTCGATGATGGAGCGATACCCTCATGGGGCTTACGGCATTAGCGATCAAGGCTGCCAAGGGCCGCGAAAAACAATATAAACTAGCCGATTCCGGCGGGCGATACAGCTGGGTTATGGCTCAACCGTTGCGTTTCCGGAGCTTCCACAACCGGATCGTTGTGTTGTAGCCAACCTTCTTCCTGTCCATCACACCCTGCCAGAAACTCTGCGTGGTTTGCGTCAGCCGCTCGTCAAGCGTTGCAGATACATCGTCGCCCAAGCCGTTTGTAAACTGGTCGAGCCAGTAGATTTTCGCTGACGCAGACGTCCGGTCGACAAGGACCAAGACGCTATGATAGCCATCCATCACCGAAAGGCTGAAGGCAGTCCAGCAATTCTGAGTGGCATTGTCGGTCGCATATTTGCTTACACTCTGCTTGAGCCGCTCCGGCTTCAGCGTCCCTGCGGTGCGGTTCCGGCGGTCAAAAAAGTTTAGAACGGCTGGGGGTGTAGCATAGCTCTTGCGACGCAACTGGGTCATAGCTTTCTCTATGGTGTCCGTAGTCAGATTGGCCATCATGACCATTCGATTGCTTTTGCTGCGTGCCCGGTGTCGCTTCATGCCGAGCCCAAGCATCGTGCCAAGCGCGCTGTTTAGCATGACGATACAGCTAGCGCGATCCACGTCTTTCCTCTGAGCAGCAGCAACATTATCGGCGTAAAGCTTCTTTACCCTATCGACGTCGGTCGCGGTAAAACACGAGGTCCATTTCGAAGGGCTTTCGAGTTCGAAGAGCGGCGTTTCGCGCGCAACTATTTTCTCCGCCCATCCGGCAACAGATGGATCCTGCTCATAAGTGGTTTCCTCCTCGGACTCATCTTCAAAGTCGCCAAGCTCCTCAAACTCGTCGATATATTCAAAATCTTCGACGAACGCCTCGCGCTTTGGCGTACCTGGGAGTCGTCCGCCAGTAGCTCTGCCTCCGCCTCCCGCAGCGGCCGACCAGTCTCTGTGTAGCTCGACGCAAAACATTGCGTAGCTGTCGGCGTTATCCAGCGCCTGCTTCGTCGGAAGCGTCGCATATGTGGCCTCCCATCCGTAGGCGTGGTCGTCGAGGCCTTCATATCGATGTGCCACTTCGTGGATCAGAATTCTATCTTGGTTGTTCGGTGCGTCCAAAACGCCCGGAATAGTGTCCGTTGCGAAGTTGCATGTGCCTCCGGCCTCAAACGCGATATTGATACCGCCGAAGCCTCCGAACCACTGAGAATTATAGGCCCACCCGCAGGCGGGTTTCCCATTTATGATGGGGGTTTTGCTCTCGCAAACAAATGGGACGCCATCGCTCAGTACTTTGCGAATTCCCATCAGGTTTGAAAGTATAGTCCGCAGATGCTTGCGTTGTGTCGTTTTGAAATGCGTCGTCAGTTGGTTGCGTAAAATTGCCGACATCCTGTCGGGCCGACCATAAGCGGAGCCAACGAGAGATACCGCGAGACCGACCGATTTGCGCGCCCGCTCCGCCGCCGTTGTCAACAACTGCTTTTTGGTCGCGTCGCATCCCGAAAAGCTGTGTGATGGGGCTTTGGGGGCTTCGTTCGACCAGCCGCTTTCGGCCTCATCGCTTTCCCACTCGGCCTCATTTTCTTCCCGGTAGGAGTACTCTGCTTCGCCTGACGGTGCTTCGCTCTCGATCCACGCCAAGTCTTGAAACTGTTCATAATCCTGGAAATTTTCATCTTCCTCGCTGTATTCCTCGGCTTCACTTCTACCGCCTTGGTTTGCGCAACTGCAATTCCCATCAGAGCGGAAAGGCCGTTCTGCTTCTGCAAATGGACTTTCGAGCCCGAACGAATCCAGATGTTCTTCGAAACTGTCGAACCGGTCTTCCATGACATTTCCTTTCATGTTCTGGGCTTCACCGAACGGCGACAAGGCGCGGCGACTGGGTTCGCACATCAAGCGGCTTGCTGCGTTCTTTCAAATTCTTGCCCGTTGCAGCAGCCCATTCAGTAATAACCCGGCGGGCTTCAGGCCCGATCGGCACCGGCTTTTCACGGTCACCATCCGGTGTGGCGTAAAGGATCCATGCATGGGTGGCATCGCGAACGATTCCAGCTTCGATGACGCGCAACAACAGCGAAATTTCTGCGGACATCGAGAAGAACGCCGCCGACCGGCTGTGTGCTGGAAGGCCGACGCGTTCCCCCATCAGGCGCAGTCGGTCCCCAGGGCTCGACCCCTGTGCGCCGAGATCTTCCACAATGGGCGAATCGAAGCTTAACGTAAGTTCAGCCCAGCCCAGTGCAGTAACGGCCGAGAGCTCTTCGCGCCGCAGCATGTCGTTCTGACGGCGCGAGGTGAGGACATAACGGAGTTCTTCTGAAAGCCGGAAAATGCGGTCGTCGTCCGACTGATTGACGCCAGAAGTGTTGCGCTCATTGGATATTGCCTGCCATAATTCGAAGAGGAGTTCTTCGAACATGCTGTTGAACGAGGTGTTTGCAGCCTTTGCCTTGTTGAACTGGGGAGCGCTATTATCGTCGGCACCGAATGACAGGTCGAGACCGAACAGGCGCCAATAGGCATTGCGACGGACAGCTTCCGGGTCCTGCCGGATACTACTGGTCGATAGCCATGCCGCCAGCGGATTGGCTGCGCCGAATAGCAATGCTTCGGTTGCGTCGAGCCAAAGCTGCGTCTCGTATGTAGGGATGCCAAGGCCTTCGCCTGATCGGTACTCGCGGATAATACGCCTGAATATCTGTACGATGCGGGTGCTTTCGAGCACGTAGCCATAAGCGAGATGATCCCATGGCCCTTCACGGCCGTTCGCTTTTGGCAGCTTGTCTCGAAAACGGCCCATTTTCCAAAGTTCGTCTCGCGCTGATTTGTTATCGCCCGGTGCTCCCGGATTTGCCTCGTCCCAAACCTGTTCCATGTAAAGGATCAGATCGAGCGGGTCGGCGGTGAGCACTTCCATCGCCGCAGCGCCTTTGGCCCCTGCCGTAGGATTATCGCGCTGATCTTCGGGAAGGAGGTTTCTTACGAGTTGAGGTATCATGATGCCTGCCCCTTTGCTGGAGTGGATGATCTGCTGCGCAAGCCCGCGCCCGGTTTCCTGGCGTTCGACATGTCGACTCGCGCCAAAGCGGTACGGATGCCCTTAAGGTCTTCCGCTGCTTCGTTAGGAAGTTTGCCGTGGACCGGTGCCAGCGCCCGCAGCGGTGTCAGTGCTTCGAGCACCTCTTGGAGCCAGGAAGGTGCCTCCGAAATAGCTTTGGAATTTGTATTCGCGTTGTCGATGATCGCGCGGGACAGGGCTTGCACCACGGGATCCTTGGACAAGTCGGCATCTTGGCCCCCCTGCCGCACATTTCGGTTTCCAACCATCTGCCTAATCCTTTCTTCTTCAAGCTGCCAATGCTTCGCGGTTAAGCCAATTCTTAGCCTTGCCGATCCACTGTGAAGCGGTTTCCGGACGTTCAGCCTCACGCAGTCCGGCGAGCGCCACTATCCTGATCCCCTCTGCCTGCCGCCAGTGGGGCGATGTCCAAAGCGCCGGACCGGCTGCGCGCTCAAGCTCGGTAAGCGCTACTGGAGAAACACGGCGAGGATCGTGAACCACTGTCATTGGCCTGCTACCGAGCGCAGGCACCGGTGCTTCCAAACATGCACGTGCAATTTTCGGAAGAGCGGCGAGCGAGCGTCTCAAAAGCGGCTGAAGCAGCGGTTCGGCGCGACTGACCGGAAAGTGCGTCATCATCGCATTTTGCAGTGCATTCCACGGACCGTTTTGACCGAAGCTTTGGCGTGAGAATTCGCAGCCGAGCGCGGTACGAAGCCATCCGATCGGGTGCGGATCGCCCACCGGCCAGCGCAGGATCGAGGCAGCATCGCCCACTACGTCGTAAAGCGCAGCAACCGATGCATATCCTGTGTGCAGAAAAGCAAAAACATCCGCGACAATCTCTGAGGCCCATGGCACCCACATCGCCTTCAGTTCAGCGTCTTCGGCCAAGGCCTCCGCGAGCACCTTGCGCGTGCTTTCGGTCCAATTGGTAAGATGCGCGACCTGATGTCCTGTCTCGTGAAACAGCGATGTCGGACGGTAGAGATTGTGTCGGACGATCTTGATGGCAGCGACCGGCATCACCGCGCCCGGAGCCCATAACCGCACACCAGCGCGCAAGATAGAAGCTCCAAGACCCTTGTCTTGGTAAACCAGCACGCGGGGCACGCGCTTGCCGGCCGCACGAAGCGCCGGCTCCATGCTCGCCACGGCAAGAGTGTCAAGACTTGAGAGCGCCGCCCGCAAAACACGGCTGGTCCTTGAGTTGACGGCATCGCCCAGAAAATCCAGCGTGGTATCGACCTGTACATAACGCCGGCGAAAGCGCTGAACCGTGCCTGCCGCGTGAACCAGTTTGGCCGAATCCTTGCGAGCTTCCGCTACCAATTTGGCTGTCGCATCGCCTGTCGAGACAAGTTCTTCCACCATCCTATTGATTTCCTGGCGGAGCGGAACGCCTGTTTCGCGTTCGACCGATCGCCATGCTTCGAGCGACGCAAATTCCTCCGCATCTCGAAATACGCGCGCCGAGGCCAGCCAATGCGCCACTTGCCGCTCAAGGTCGTCCGCGACCAGCTTCGTTGTAATAGCGACAGGCTCGAACATCAGCGACCTCTTCCGGGTCGAACCAAAATCGAAATCGCAGGCTTGCTTTTCAAAGCACTGGCAAATATCTTGAGCGTAGCGCCGCCACCGCGCCGCGTTAGCCCTGCTACACCTGCCATTCTGACGCGGATCGTCACCCCTGGTCGCGGATCGGACGCTGCGCGCAAGAAAGGCTCTGTGTTTTGCCGCAGCCACGCGGAAACCGCTGGAAGCGCCCATTCGGCAATGCGCCGCCGCAATAACGCCTTGAATCCATGCGGCAGGGAACCACCAGCTCGCGCTGCAAAGTCTTCAAAGCTTTCGCCATCCTCATGCTTTGCTCCATCCCCATCTTCCGCTTCGCGCGCGTTGCGCCCGCCTTCCTGAAATCCGGTGAGCATGCGCCGAAGCAAATCGCCATGACCCTGACCCTTGCGGATTGCCTCGGCAATCCGCTGCGCTTCTTCTTCAGACAGGTAGAAGCCTGCGGTGATTCGGGCTTTTGCAGCATTAACCGCGATCCAGACCCTACCCGGCGCAGGATTGCCTTGCATCGCCAGCGAACTCGACAGCGGTTCGATCACGAAGATGCGCTGGCCCGCAGCAACACGTCGGTGGTTTCGCATGAAACGGCGGGGCACTCGCGTCCCCAGTCCGGGTTCGCGAAGGAGAGTGCCAGCGGCAGTGGGTGTGAGCGGATGAGCGCGCGTGGCGGATTGACCACCTTTGCGATCATGCTTCAGCATCGAAGCGACAGTGGTTCCGGGCTTGGTTTGGTAAATGTGCAGGCGCGCACGCATAGGAAAGCGTGCGCCTTCGGCGCGCATATTGGCTCCAAGGCTTGTATCGCCGAATGATGGTATTGCATCGGCAGCACGCGCTGAAATTTCTATCTCGGGCGTGCGGTTGTACTTGGCGTACGAGCGCAAGCTGCGTGCACGGCGCGTCACGAACGCGCCCCCGAGCGATGGTGCCAGCTGCAGTTCCTGGCGGACCTGTTCTTGAGGAAAATACGCCGCGACGGCTTCACCGAAAGCATCTGCCGCCGCAACCTGCGCCAGATCCTCATCCTCGAACATATATTCCTCATTATCGGCAAATCGTCTGATCGTGTCCTCGATCACGCTTGCAAGAGCGGTTTGCGCCACCTCGGCGCCCGTCTCCCCGGTTTCAGCCTCGAGCGAAATCATCCGCATACCGGCGTCGACGATTGCGTTTGCCAATTTTGGTGCCTGGCTGGGTTCGACCCAGCGGCGGATCATTTTCGCCAAATAGCCTGACAGGAACGAGACGATCCGAGGGCGACCGATCAGTCGGACACCCGTGCGCAGCGCCATGAGCACGGCCGGAGCAAATTGCTCTATGGCAGGTGCAATATCTTGCCTACCATTCGAATCGGAAAGACTATCTATCAATGCACCGCGCGCCTCGGCGAGCGATTGCAGTTCGTTTCCTTCTGCAAATGTGCTGTCATGATCGGCCAACAGGGCTTCATCTTCGGTCTCGACGCCGTCAGGGCGGAGAATAGCTTCAGCAAGACGCAAATCGAAAGAATCTGCCAGCCCCTCTGCGTCTATATTGACCGCTGGTGCCATGCCCTCGTCTTCGCCTTCGAACGACGGCGCGGCTTTTGCGAGAATTTTATTGGCAAGACTGCGTGCCGCAGGCTGCAAAGGTTCCGGAAGTCGGCCGATTGCGAGTGAAAGCACCCGGTCGAGAAGGGGTTTTACCATCACGCGTAGCCGCTTCAGCATTGGTGCCAAAAAAGGCGCGGCGAGCTTTCCGGCGGCCTTGGCGACATTGGCGACCACCTTGACCGCGCGTTTAGCTTTTTTTACCAGCTTTCCGACAAATTCCTCACCGGCAGGCGTCAGCTCCCCCGACGCAGGATCGAACCGATCCAGCATTTCGTCGAGCTGTTCGGACGAGAAGGATGCGACATCCGCATTCGCCAATCCCGATTCAAGGGTCGTCAAATATTGTTCCGCTTCGAACTGGACACCCGAGAGATAGCTCCGTCCGAAACGTTCGCGCTCGCCGGCATACATGGAGCGCTCGTCGACGAACCGGTCCGAAACCGCTTGCTCGGTTTCTTCGGCGAGCAATGCGACAGCTTCGTGGAAGCCTTCGTCGTAAAGTTCGTTTAGCGTTTCCTCGACCTCGGTGTCTTCGGTATCTTCGCCTAACGCTTCCGATCCGGCGAAGGGCGAAAGGGCTTCGGCCCATGGCGCGAAACCCAGCGGAGCACCGGGATGATCTGCCAACTGTTGGGCTTCGGCGAACGGAGACATTGTCTCGAACGAACTTTCTGCCAGCGCCTCAGCCGCGTCCACAAATGTGCCTAACTGCATTTCCGCTCTCCGTCCGGGATCATTGCCGTTCAGTAAATAGAGCATGGTGCACGTCGCTTGATGTGCAGAAGCGCGTGGCACCTCTATTCTGCGGTGCGTCAGAGATTCATCTTATTGGGTATCGTCCGCCGTCTGCGCTCGGTTCTAACTGCGTCATTTTAGCGTCCGCTAATCGTCTGCAAAACATGCGAACGTCGAAAGGGCAAACGTTGCAATGTCGGTTATGTTAAGCGTTGCGAGGCGATTCAGGCCGCCCGGTGATTGAGGCCGACAACCTGCATCCGGTCGGCTAGAGCCGCATTCGGCTCGACGCCAAGATCGACGTCGAGCCGTTTGGCGAGTGCGACATAGCAGCGCATTGCAGCTGCACGATTGTGCTGCGCGAGGTGCGCCTCGATCAGCGCTTCAGCCGCCGATTCGCACAGCGGGTCCGCGGCGAGCGCCGTAGTGCCCGCTTGAACAGCCAGTGCAAAGTTGCCGCGCGATACAAAAGTGCGGCATGCTGCCTCTAGTGCCTGGATACGCATCGCACGAAACTCTTCGAACGGATCCAGCAGCCATTCCTCATGCCAGCCAGGCAGAATATCTTCTGAAAGGGCGTCGATGTCGTCGAAGGTCAACGCATCGCCTTCAATCGCGTTTACCGCAATCTGTCGGGCGTTAGGCAGGTCGCAATCGGCCTCCAACATGATGTTGTCGTCGAAAGTCGACACCCATCCTCGCGGCGTTTGCCAAAGTGATCTACGCAAGTTGGACCGACCGATATCTTCGGGGGAATCGGGCCATAGGTCGTCGGCTACGCGTTGCCGTGTGGATTCGCCGCCAACTAATGCAAGATATGCCAACAGACGTCGCGCCGGCAGCGAGAGCTTTACCAGTGGGCGAACGCCAAGGCGTCCAACGATACCGATCATTCTGCCGTTCTTGCCCATAGCGGACGCCTCGAAAAAATCCTCGCGTTGCCGCATTCGCAACAGGCAAAATGGGATTGGCGAAGATCAATACAACCAGAAATTTTTCTGGATTATGTGGCGACCGGTGGGGTGAAATGAACATCTGGTTGGCGAATTGTCAACACAAACCTCTCTTGGCAGTCTTAAGTTTAAGAAACGTTCTGAGCTTTTGATGCAGTAGTTTTTTGCTTGGCGCGGAGAATTTTCTGTTTTGTTTGCATGATGTTTCACAAGAATAAGACCGATCTTGGAGCATGAGAATAGCCTTTCCCGAGATGTGACAGGTGTCGGTGCCAGAACACCGTCCGCGCCATTTTTTCGAAAGTGCACCCGCAATTCGAAAGTGGCTGAAGGTTGAAACAGCGGATTCCCCAAACAGACCTGACAATCGAGGCGGCAAACAGCACTCTTAAAAGCGGCCATTCATTCAGACGCATCCAGCGTGGGACATTGTGGTCGACCGCCCCATCAGTTGTTTAGGTGGGGTACGAGTGTTGCGCTTCATAATGCTCTAACGTGCATAGGTCGGTCATAGCTTAGCCGACGAACTATCCCTGGGACTCAGAACCTACGCGTCATGCTCGGTGCGTAACATAACGGACGCATGTTGTATCAGCGTGGAACACAGAACGTATCGCTCTCGATAATCCCATTAACGTTTTTTATAACGGTGTTAGGGATGAGCAGAGCAACGATCCAACTAAATACAGATCTGGTATCGCAACTACTAACGACATGTATTACTCCAGTAGAGACGGTGCCATCGGTCCGGGTCCCAAACATGATAATATCGTGACTGCTGACCAGTCCAGCATCTTGCTGATCACCTGCGCTGACTGAGACAGCAGGCACAATGATGCCGACTGGGCCTGCTGCAACCGTCCAATAACGATTTCCCCAATGCCCCATGGAAAGCGTGTAACAACGGACCACTCGAAACTGAATATGAATAAATTTTTTATAACAGGCTTTGGACTTTCTCATCGGCGAGGCCAATGGAGTTGCTGCGATGGCGCTGGGTTCTAAACGAGTGGGTGAGACCACCATCGCAACGCTCGGCACCGAACATTATGAAATTCCGAAGGGCTTTGTGAAAGGTAATCGATCCAACGGATTTTGTAGTTCCGGTACGTTTCCGCTTTGCTTATCCTCGTGAGGACTAGTAACTAGCCATATATTCAACGATCAGTGTGCCCAACATTGCCGGCGCCCGAAGAGCCTTTCGCAAGGCTTGCGCCGTGCTGTTCATTCATCACAATTGCAATTGCAATTGCCAATTTTGTGGCAAGCTGCGTTCGAAGTTCCCGCAAACGCAGGTCTCCAAGGGAATGTCATTCTCTAAACGCAGTCTCGCTCAATCTGGAAATCGGAGTCAGCAAATACGACAAAATTGACCGTTTCTCGCCCAACAAGTTGACTGTGGCGACCATGCCCGGGCCGATGCGCAGTGGCTTGCCCTTGCTGTCTTTCAGCGGGCTGCCCGTTGTGCGGACTTGCACCGAATAGAAGCTTTCCTTGAGCGCTTCATTGTAGATTGCATCGGGCGATATCGAGACGACCTCGCCCTGCATCCAGCCAAATATCGCCGAATTATAAGCGGTTATCTCGACACGCGATTTCTGCCCGAGCCGGACATTGGCGATGTCGGACGGACGGACGGCGGCTTCGATCAACAAGACCGATTCTACCGGAACGATCTCGATAATTGGCTCGCCCGCCGCGACCGAGCCGCCGACGGTGTTGACCAATATCCGGTTAACGATGCCGTTCATCGGCGCACGAACCGTAGTGCGGCTAACGCGGTCCTTTAGTGCAGGCAGCGCACCTTGCTGCGAATTAAGCTCGGCCTGCACCTGAGTCAGTTCGGTAGCAGCACGCGATTTCCAGTCGCTGCGTTGCTGCGCAAGGCTGGCCCGCGCCTCGGCCACACCAGATTGCGCCCGCGAAAGCGCCGAGATTGCGGCATCAAGTTCGCTACGTGCCACCGAGGCAGCGTTTTCCGCACGTACAAGGTCAATTTTGGGCACGATCATTTTCATTGCCATCGGCCGGATCATTTCCAGTTCCTGGTCTGCCGCCTTAAGCGATGATTGCCGTGCACCGACCGCCGCCTGAGCCTCCGCCACTTGGCGCTGCGCCTGCACCACGCGCGCTTCGGCGGCCGCAATCAGGCTGGAAAATTCGGCACGGCGTGACGCATAGAGCGACTGCTCCATCGCGACCTGATCGCTTCCCGAAGCAGAGCCTGCATAGCCTGGGTTTCGGCCCAGAACCTCGCTCCGCAAACGGTTGGCTTTCGCTTCCAGCGCCTCAACACCAATCGCACTGCTGTCATAGGCAGCGCCGGTCAGGGTCGGGCTAAGCCGGATAAGTTCTGCGCCCTGTTTGACCCGGTCGCCGGGTTTGACGTTGATCGCTTCGACAATCCCGCCTTCGAGGTTGGAGACGATTTGCAGCTTTGCGCTTGGAATGACCTGTCCATTGGCGCGGACGGTGCGGTCGATTTTGGTCAGACCCGCCCATAGCAAAGCGATCACGAAAAAGCCGCCGACCAGATAGAGCATGAAGCTAGCCGCGCGGCGCGGCTCGACCGCGAGCAAGCGGTCTTCATAATGCTGGATGGTTGCATAAGGGACGAGTTCGGACATCAGCCAGCCTTCAACAAAGCGATTTTCTGGCTGATCTGGTCGGGTGAGCCCTCGACCACCATCCGCCCGCGCGACATCAGGATGACACGGTCGACGAGCGCCAGCAGGCTTGGTCGGTGCGTGACCAGTATCAGCGTGCGTCCGGCAAATTCTTCCTTCAACTTGGCGACAAGCGATGCCTCGGTGTCGGTGTCGATGGCCGATGTCGGCTCGTCGAGCACCATGATTGGCGGTTGCCATAAAGCGCACGCGCCAGCGCTATCGATTGCCGCTGCCCACCCGACAGCCCTTCGCCGCGGTCGGCAAGACGCAGTTCGTAGCCGCTTGGGAAGGGTAGCGATAAAATCGTGCGCGCCCGACAATTGCGAGACGCGCATCATCTCGGTTTCGTCCTGTCCCCGACCAAGGTCGATATTCTCGCGAATGGTGCCGGTCAGCAGGCTGCTGTCCTGCAACAAAGCGCCGATTTTCGAACGGAAAGAAGTCGCCTCCATCTGGCGGATGTCGATGCCATCAACCATCACCAGGCCCGATGCGGGTTCGAACAGGCCGCAGATCAGGCGCGCGATGGTCGATTTGCCTGACCCGATTGGGCCCGATCAGCGCAACATGTTCGCCCGGTGCGATGCGGAAGCTCAGATTGCGAAGTGCCAGTTCGGCAGCACCCGGATAACGGAAATCGACATCGCGAAACTCGATCCCGCCCTCAAGCAGCATCGGTGCGGAGCGGTTGCCGTCGCCGATCTCGTCGGGTTGCTGCATCAGCGCATCGATCTGACGGTAAGCGGTGCGCGCCGAATGGATTCGGGTCAGCAACTGCGCAATTTGGGAGAGCGGGGCGACCGCCCTCCCCGCCAGAATAGAACAGGCAATGAGCGCGCCCATCGTCATGCTCTGGTCGGCGATCTTGAAGACCCCGACGAATACAACCCCGGCATAGCACAACGTCTGCGCGGACAGCGCGCTGTTCACGGCGAGGTTGGAGATGAACCGCTGACGAAGCGAAATCGACGGCATGCTGCTCCATCCCCTTGTCGAACCGCTGATCGAGCATCGGGCCGGCACCAGCCATCTTTACCGTTTCAAGGCTGCCGATAGTTTCAACCAGCACAGCCTGCTTGGTCAGCGCGTTACTCAGCATTTCGGACGACTGCTTCCTGAGCGCGGGTTGCAAGGCAACGCCGACCAATATCACCAGCGGGATCAGGATGACCGGAACCCACACAACGGCTGCCGCCCATCAACCCGATGACCAGAAGGTCAGCAAGATAAACGGCACATCGACCAGCGCCGATATCGTTGCCGAGGCGAAAAATTCGCGGATGGTATCGACCTCGCGGACAATCGCGGAAAGCCCGCCGATGCTGCCGCGGCGCTGATCGAGCCGCATCGCCAGTATCTTGGCAAAGATCGACCGCCCGATACGCTGATCGAGCCGCGATCCCGCGACATCGACGAAATAGCCGCGCAGACCTTTCATAACGAAATCGAAAGATGACGATGATCGCCATCCCGATTGTCAGGCCGATAAGCGAACCATGCGAACCTGTAGGGATAACTCGGTCATAAACCGTCATCGTGTAGAGCGATGTGAACAGCACGAAGATGTTGATCAATGCAGCGGCGACAATGCCCACCCGCACGTAAAGCCACCGGTTCTCGCGCAGAGGCCGGGACAGCCAATCGGCCAGCCCCAGCCTCTTTTCGATGGCAAAAGCCCCATCGCTTTTGCCAATTCCACTATCGTCCATCATTCTGCCCCGTTTTGTTTTTCATTGGGTTGCGACCATGACGGGCGGATCAGATCATCACCACCAGCGAACCATTGTCCTCCATCGTGCTGGCACCGCTGCCGTATGATGCACTTTGCGCAACAGCGAGGGCAGACGCGAACGCAGCATCATCGGGATCATGAGCGTAGATTGTCGCGTCGATCATTCCGGTGTTGTTATAGTCATCCAATGCGTTGTGCATTTGCGCCGCGCTATGTTCATCAAACGGTGCGGCTGGCCCTCGAAACTGGGCTGTATTCCACTGCGCGGTGTTGGTTTTTACGGTCGCGTGGCCCGAGTCGTAAATGTCGAATGTTTCGGTCTTGACGTTGTCGCCCAGATTGTTGGCCGCACCATTGCCCGACTTGCCACCCCACGTCTGCATCCAGTCGACCGCATCGCTGATGAAATGCTTCGGACTGTGATCGCTATTGCCGCTGTCAGTGCCAATGTCGTTACCAGCAAGGTAGTTCAACCACGTCGCCACCACATCGCGCCCGAGCATTTGCACGCCGTCACCGGACACCGTTTTTTGCGAGGCATTGATCAGTTGCTTGGCGTCGTTATAGCCGATGAAAAATGTATCCTCTCCAGCATCTGTGACGCCATTCATGTTGAAGTCGCCAATCAGTAGCCCTTTGTCAGCTTCAGTGATGACGCCATCGCCGTTAGAGTCCTTTGACCCGTTGGTGTTGCCGGTGATCAAAAGATCATCCTTGGCGAAAGTTGGCCCGACCTTTACCTGACCTACCGGGTCGAGCACGCCGTTCCACAAATTGGCACCCAGATTGCTCCAGAAACCCGGTGTGCGGACGCCGGGGCCTTCATTGACCAGACTGAAATAGGCAGCATTATCTTCATCAGCGGCACCTTGAAGCGTTGTGATATAGCCCGTGTTAAGATGCTGTCCCGGATCGAATTCCGTTGTATATTCAATCGTCCAGGTTTCCCCGACATCCAGTTCCCCGTTACCGTTATCGCCCAGAAGCGATGCGCCGAGCGCGTCAGCAGCCGCAGTCAGCAGCCCGTTCTGGAACAATATAGTATTAGAGCTGCCTAGCGGCGAAGTGTCGATGTCTCGGATAACGACGTTTGTCAGCGTCACATTACCGGTATTCTGCACCGTGATCCGGAAATTGACCGGCGCATTGACGTTCACATTCTGCGGCCCATAAGGCGGCGGACTTCCGAGGCTATAGTTGGCATCGACAAAGTCGGTGCCATTGACCGAGACATATTTTACCAAATCGACCGTCTTGCGCTGTTCAACAGGCACCAGCGCATCGTCGGTGTCAGGACCGGTCTCGTTCGAGTCCGCCGTCGCCGTGTTCTCAAGCTGGCCATTGCCGCCGCCATTGCTGTCGATCTCGGACTGCAGCAGCGTGTGCGCCGCTGTATATGCCCAGGTCTCGCCAACCTCGAGCAGCGCGTCATTGTCACCCACAAGGTCGGCAACCCGCACGATCCCCGCATCGGCATAAGGATCGGTCACGCTCACACCGGTCAGCGTCGTGTTGCCCGTGTTGGCAACCGTGATCGTATAGTTGATCAGCTCGCCAGCGACGTCAGCCACCTGTCCGGCAACCGCGTCCTTCACGATGTTTAGCGCCGGATTGCGCGCAACAGGCACCAGCGCATCGTCGGTGTCAGGACCGGTCTCGTTCGAGTCCGCCGTCGCCGTGTTCTCAAGCTGGCCATTGCCGCCGCCATTGCTGTCGATCTCGGACTGCAGCAGCGTGTGCGCCGCTGTATATGCCCAGGTCTCGCCAACCTCGAGCAGCGCGTCATTGTCACCCACAAGGTCGGCAACCCGCACGATCCCCGCATCGGCATAAGGATCGGTCACGCTCACACCGGTCAGCGTCGTGTTCCCCGTGTTGGCAACCGTGATCGTATAGTTGATCAGCTCGCCAGCGACGTCAGCTACCTGTCCGGCAACCGCGTCCTTCACGATGTTTAGCGCCGGATTGCGCGCAACAGGCACCAGCGCATCGTCGGTGTCAGGACCGGTCTCGTTCGAGTCCGCCGTCGCCGTGTTCTCAAGCTGGCCATTGCCGCCGCCATTGCTGTCGATCTCGGACTGCAGCAGCGTGTGCGCCGCTGTATATGCCCAGGTCTCGCCAACCTCGAGCAGCGCGTCATTGTCACCCACAAGGTCGGCAACCCGCACGATCCCCGCATCGGCATAAGGATCGGTCACGCTCACACCGGTCAGCGTCGTGTTGCCCGTGTTGGCAACCGTGATCGTATAGTTGATCAGCTCGCCAGCGACGTCAGCCACCTGTCCGGCAACCGCGTCCTTCACGATGTTTAGCGCCGGCCGCGGAATGAAATTGCCAATCGGATCGACTGTTACGATTTGCCCTGTGGAGGCAATCGTGACCGTCTCGAAAGCACCCGTTGTCTGGGTCGAACCCGCAGGCACGACTTCGTCAATCTGGTGCGTACCCAGCGCAACGCCGAAAAATTTGTAATTACCGTTAGCGTCGGTAACAGTCGAACGCTCACCAAAATCAAGCACGCCGTCCTTGTCAGCATCTATGAATATAGTGACACCTTGGACACCGGGCTCACCGCCGTCGCGGACGCCGTTACCGTTAAGATCCTCGAACTTTACGCCAACCAGCGTTCCGGCCTTTTGGGTGTTCCATTCCTCAAACCCGCTCTGGGCCTCATAAGCACCACCCTTGAAACCCATTTCGACATAGAGGTAGAGATAGGTCGAGGCCGGATCGGAGCCGGCAAATTTTGCGACCGGCACGAGCACGGCATAATCGTCGGTGCCGCTTCCCGTGGATACTTCGCTTAACAGCAAAGTGCGGTTGCCGCCTTCGTCCATGTTGTACCGCAAGGCGGCAATGGCCGGGTTGGTCAGATCCGCATAGGTCATGATGCCGTTGCTGGACGACGTGTAAATCTGGAACGTATCCAGCGAAATCTGCCCGTTGGGGTTGCTGTTCGCTTCATTGATGTCGGTGCGGAACTCATAATATTCAACGCCATCGATCACGATGATCGGAATATTGGACAGCAGAAGCGTTTCCGATTTTGCGTGGTCGAGATTGTTGTTGCTGTCATCCAGAGGCGGCGCATTGTCGGAGTTAAACCCGCGTTCGTTGCCGTCATTGTCACCAATCGCAAGAAAGGTTTCATAATTCCCGGTGCCTGATCCGATGTTGGCCGAATCCTGGAAAATCGCACCGTTGATTGTCACTTCGGACGTAGCGGCGCGCAAATCGATGTCACCCGTGCCTGGGTCGGGAACAACGATCGCTGCGGCTGCTATCAAAGCTTCGGCCTGGCTCAGCTCTTCTTCTTTGAAACCGGTGCTGTCAGATGGCAAGCCGCCAAAGAACCCGCTAAATGTATCAGTCATAACCTCACCCCTTCGATAAAGGCCTCGCGGAGCTTCTGTTTACCGAAGAGTCAGCCGCGCGGTTTTGTGGCACAATCGCCAAAAATGCTATCGCCCGGCCAAGTTGTTGATGCCGAGTCGTTTTACGACCAAGGGAGAAGGCTACGCCCGTTGAGTATGATTGAAAATATCCCTAACGGCATATTAACCTTAGTTATGAATTTAAATTCAGTAAGATAGCTCGTACCCAGACCTACTTAGGCAGCGAAAAGAACGGGTTACGGCATTGCCCATTGTGCTCGTGTTTAAGCGGCCTTGTACCAATTGGTTCGAGTTCGAAGGTAGACTTAAAGGATCGCGCAACGAGTAAGTGAAATAGTGAGGCTCAACGAAAGGCGAGGATCAGCCGCCGCGGATAAATATCAAACTGTACGGACAGTCCAACCAAGTGGACCTACCTATCAATCGCATGGCTGTTCGCGCGCGAACTTGTTTAGGTCCGCGCGCATATTTTCTAATCAACCGCGATCAACCGCTCGAGCGCATTCCCTATTCGCCGCACGCCATTGAGGAGATACTCGTCATCCAAATGCGCATATCCATCTCATGCCCTGTCAAGGCGGGACCATCATACCGGATAGTTGTTTCGACTTATGACATATCAGCCCCCATTTAGGCCTAAACACCCACCACATAAAGCGCCGTCGATTTACGTATGCGAAGCTGATAGATGCCTTAAATAATGTAAACAAACAGATTTTCGATTCCGCTTACCTCCAAAATTCCTGATACACTTTGCGACAAAGCAGCGTTTGCGCTGACAAAGCGTTGCGACATATTGTTCCTATATGATGGTCATCCGGTGCCCCGCCGGAATGCAAGATCAAGGAATGATAACATGAACAGGACGAAAATTTTTGCTGCGGTGACTGCAGCTTCGCTTACCTCCGCAGCGCTTTATGCAGCGCCCGGCGTAATGCGCGATGCCGATGGCAATGGTACCGTGACCAAAGCAGAAGTGTTGGCGGCTGCCGATGCGCGCTTTGCCAAGATGGATGCCAATGCCGATGGCACGCTTAACGAAGCCGATAAGGCCGCGAAAGTCGCAAAACGCTTTGCTACTATCGACGCCGACACAAATGGTTCGCTGAGCCAAGCTGAATTTGTCGCCGCACATGAGGCGCGCGCGGACAAGCGCGAAAACCGCCGCGAAAAGCGCATGGGTCGCGGCGGCGCTGAAGGCAAGATGGGCCGTCATGGCGGCCGCGGTCACGGCGGCGGCATGAAGATGCTTGCCGCGTGCCGATACCAATGGCGACAAGGCGGTCTCGAAAGCCGAATTCCGCGCCGCTGCCGAAGCCCGCTTCGCCAAGGCCGACGCCAACAGCGACGGAACAATTTCGGCTGATGAGCGTAAAGCAGGTCGTGGCAAATGGCGGGATCGCCAAGCCGCTCCTGCTGACGCAGGCTAAATAAGCTTTGCTGGCGCGGTCTTCCCTCCCCTTTGGACCGTGTCATACCTGGCCGGAGGAGTTTCCCCTCCCTTCTCCTCCGGCCTTTTTCTTGCTTGCGGCAAGATAAGCAGCAAGAAGCGCTCCTGACATGAACAAGACCCGCTCCACATCTTATTGCTCGTCGATGATGAAGCATCGATCCGCGATCCGTTGAGCAAATATCTCGAGCGGCAGGGTTTTCGGGTGACCGACGCAGCCGACGCAACAACCGCACGTTCGGCATTGTTATCCTACGACATCGACCTTGTCTTGCTCGACATCATGATGCCGGGCGAAGATGGCCTGAGTCTGTGCCGCCACATCGCCGCCATCGATGGCCCGCCGGTGATATTGCTCACCGCCAAATCCGAAGAAACCGACCGAATTGTCGGGCTTGAAATTGGCGCGGACGATTATGTCGTCAAACCCTTCTCGCCGCGCGAACTCGTCGCGCGCATTAAGGTGGTGCTTCGACGCATCTCATCAGGCACGCCCAAGCCCGAACGGATGGGTGAAAGCTATCATTTCGCAGGCTGGACATTGAACACCGCCGAGCAGAGCCTGCACGACCCCGAAGGCGTGCTGGTGCCATTGTCGTCGGGCGAACACCGGATGCTTGAAGTGCTTGTCGCGCGCGCAGGTCAGGTGCTGACCCGCGACCAGTTGCTCGACCTCACCAGAGGCCGCGAAGGCGGGCCGTTCGATCGCGCGATCGACAATCAGGTCAGCCGCCTGCGCCGCAAGATCGAAGTCGATGCCAAGGACCCGCAGCATATCAAGACGATCTGGGGCGGCGGCTATCGCTTTTCGACCGAAGTGAAACGGGTATGAGCCGGTTCTGGCCGTTCCGGATTTTTCCAAAGAGCCTGTACGGCCAGATATTGCTGGTGGCGGCGTCGGCCCTGTTGCTTGCACAAGGCGTGAATGCCGCCTTGTTGCTCGCAAGTACTCGTAGCCGTGCAGTTGCCGAGTCCACGACGATGGTCGTCACGCGCGTCGCAAACCAGCTCGAACGGCAACAGGAACGCGACGGCGCGTTTCCTGGTGAATTGCGCGAACGGGTGATCAACGAAGGCCCCCGGCGTCGCAGGGGTCCGCCGGTATCCATTGAGTATACTTCGCAGCCGCTCATCATCCCGCGCTACAATGTAGAGGACGAACTGACCGGCCGTGCCGATGAATTCCTGACCGCATCCAATCTGGGCCTATCGCAAATCAGGATTTCCACCGGGTCGATCAAGCTGTTGCCTGCCGATTTGCGCGAACCGGTGATGCGGCGCTTCATGCTGTCGAATATGCGGCAAAACCGGCCGGAGAAGCCGCGTTTTGCGGTGTTGATGACGGCACGGACTGCAGACGGCCGGTGGCTGAATGCGGCGGCGCTGGTGCGGCCGACGGAGACGGGCTCGCTCGTGGCGCTGATTTTGCAAACCTTGCTGCTTTATGTCGCGGTGCTGATTCCTCTCGCGCTGGTCGCGCGGCGGATCGCCAAACCGCTCGGTACGCTTACCGAACGGGTGCAGCGTGTCGGGCTGGCTGAGGAAGTAGAACCGATGCCAAGCGAAGGGCCGAGCGATATTCGCCAGCTCATTGACTCGTTCAACCTCATGCACGCGCGTGTTTCAACCTTGCTGGGTGAAAAGGATGTGATGCTCGGCGCGATTGGCCATGACCTCAAAACCCCGCTCGCTGCGCTTCGCGTGCGCGTCGAATCGGTCGAGGACGATGTTGACCGCGAAAAGATGGCCGGAACCATCGACGAGATGGTGACCATCCTCGACGATATCTTGATGCTGGCGCGGCTCGGCAAATCGGGCGAAGCCCTGCAGTCTGTCGATATCGGAGCGCTGGCAGAATTGATCACGGGCGAGTTTCCCGCAGCTAGCTTTGTAGACCCGAACGCATCGGGTTGTAGCGCATGTGCGCCCGGTGCTGCTGCGTCGGGCGCTGCGTAACCTGATTGGCAATGCAGTGACATACGGCAAAAGTGCGACCATTACAGTGCACCAAACCGGCGATAGCACGAGCGTCGAAATAGTGGACGATGGTCCCGGCATTCCTGAGGAGCTGATAGAAGGCATATTCGAACCGTTCACCCGCACCGATGCCTCACGCAACCGAGCGACCGGCGGTTCGGGCCTTGGCCTGACCATCGCCCGCGCCATCGCCCGCAGCCATGGAGGCGATGTCACGCTGGAAAACCGCAGCGAAGGCGGCCTTCGCGCTACGATCTCATTCAAGACCTGATCGAACTCCGGCCCCCGGAACGCAGGGATGTGGGACTGCGTAACGGAGACCGGGAACTTCGAGCGTAGCGGAGTCATACCGCCAACCTCTGCCGACCGCACAGATAGCCATTTCAGATGGACCAGTATCGCAGCTTGCGCTGCTCAAGTAATGGCCGTCCAGCCGGTCTGCCTGGTAATACGGCAACCACGTCGCAGGCTTTAGCCCGTCGGCTGCGCTTTCCAGCTGCCGCTCGTCTGATATTCGGGTTTCACATTGGTCGCTTGCGGTAAACGCTCGCCGCCGTAAGCCGAGTCGCCACCTGCCTTGCGGGCTTCGCGTGAGTAATCGGGGGCCGAGTAGCTGGCCGCCGCGCGTTGGCGCGCTGGCGCAATATCGGCATAAGGCGATGGCGGCGCAATCGAAACGGCGCGCGCTTCCGCTTCGGCCTTCAGGCGCGCGGCGGCAAATTCCTTCTCGTAGCGCTTTTGCAGCTGGATCGGATCGAGGTCGTTGGCAGGTGCTGGCGTCCAGACACGCGGTTTTGGCCCGGGGAACGGTTCACGGCCAGCATGGCTGCGGAAGAATGCCGACTGACGTCCGGCGCTGCCCTTCCATGTGTAAAAACGATGCGCGCCGATGGTGCCCACGAAATTCAGGCTGGGTGCCCAATAGGGGTAAACATAAGTCGCGTGGTAGTGGGTCGCCATGCCGACCGGGGCATAGACCGATCCAGCTAATGCCTGCGCCGCGACGCCGCCTGCGCGCAGCCACGCCGCACGCGCCGGAATACGCGCCATCGATCCGTCACAGCTGTAGCTGAACTGGCAACCAGTCGCGCGTTCGGAGCCTTGATAGATCACGCCGCACACGCTGTTGGGATAGGTTGGATGCCGCATCCGGTTGAGGATGACCTGTGCGACGGCGCGTTGTCCCGCATCGGGTTCGTTGGCGGCCTCGTAATAGATCGCATCGGTCAGGCATTTGAGCGCACGGCTGTGCTCCACCGATCCGGCGCGCATGACAAAGGGTCTTGCCGCGCCACCTGTGGCGAAATCGGCGGGGGCCTTAATGTCGTCGATCGGCGCATCGCTGATCAGCGCGCTGATATCGCCTTGGCCAGTTTCGACAGCGACGGGCGGGATCGAATAATTCTGGTCGAGATAATAGAATGCTGACCCAGGGAAATTTTCGGCGGGATATTCAGCATCCCATTTCAGCTTTTCGGTCGGTTGAGGATCAGTGTTACGACCAAATGGGGAAATCTGCGCAACCGACGGCACAACCGCCAGCAACGCAAACGCAATCAGCACCAACAGGATTTCGCGCGTGCCGATGAGGCGGCGATAGGGGATCGCCGGTTTTACCCGCTTCCGGGGCTTCATCGTTTCACTGAAATGTTCGTGAATCATGCCGCGCTTTGCAAAAGAGAGTGTCCGAAAACCTTGCGAAGCGACCCGTTACACCAATTTATGGGGTACCGCGCCAGCGATTTTCGGCCTGTGCCAGCATGGGACGCGGCTTTGTGCAGATGTTAATTATGGTAAAATTGCCCTATTTTTGAGATGCTTATTTTATCACCCCATAGAAGGAATTGAGTCGTTGCGCATCGCCCTTTACCAGCCTGATATCGCCGGAAATGTCGGCGCGGTTTTGCGCACCTCCGCCTGCTTTGCCGTAAAATGCGACATCATCGAGCCGTGCGGCTTTGCCTTCTCCGACAAAGCATTGAAACGCGCAGGGATGGACTATGCCGCACAGGCGCAGATTTGCCGTCACGCCGACTGGGGTTCATTTCTGGAAACCTTGGATGGCGCGCGATTGGTTTTGATGTCGAGCAAGGCATCAACGCCGCTGCCGCAATTTGCCTTTCAACCCGACGATGTCATCCTGATGGGCTCTGAAAGCAGCGGTGCGCCTGCCGATGTCCACGACCGCGCCGATGCCCGCGTCTATATTCCGATGGCACGCGGATTTCGGTCCTTGAACATTTCGGTATCGGCTGGCATCGCATTGGCAGAAGCATTGCGGCAAACCGCACAATTTCCCGGAGAGAATGCGTGACCCTCACCCTCGACACCCGCCAGCAAGCCGCACGCGACTGGTTCGAAAGCCTGCGCGACCAGATTACGTCGGCATTCGAGGCAATCGAACGTGAAGCAGGGTCGGACGCGAGCTTCGATTAT
Organism: uncultured Alphaproteobacteria bacterium; assembly: GCA_963814305.1. Lineage (GTDB taxonomy): Bacteria > Pseudomonadota > Alphaproteobacteria > Sphingomonadales > Sphingomonadaceae > Sphingorhabdus_B. The sequence continues at coordinate 41,832 of CAWFCI010000007.1, read as the reverse complement.
CTCCCTTGGGACCGCAACGACCATGACGGGTCACCGGGCGGCGGCGGCGTGCGCGGCGTGATGAAGGGCAAGGTGTTCGAAAAAGTCGGGGTCAATGTCTCAACCGTCGGCGGAGCGTTTAACCCCGAGTTCGCCAAGACTATTCACGGCGCGGCGGAAGACCCGAATTTCTTCGCCACCGGCATCAGCCTCGTCGCGCATATGGCGAACCCCCACGTGCCCGCCGTGCATATGAATTGCCGATATCTCGTCACCACCAAAAGCTGGTTCGGTGGCGGCGCTGACCTCAATCCGCCGGTGCCTTATGATGAGGATACCGCCGATTTTCATGCATGTTTTCGGGCGGCCTGCGCGCCTTACGGACCCGATGTCTATGAACGTTACAAGGCATGGGCCGAGGAATATTTCTGGATCCCGCATCGCGGTGTGCATCGCGGCGTCGGCGGGATTTTCTATGACCATCTGGAAAACACGAGCGACGCGTTGTTCGAACAGAATTTCGCGCTCACCCGCGACGTCGGCAAGGCGTTCCTCGACATTTTCCCGAAACTGGTGCGCCGCCGGATGAACCAGCCGTTCAGCGAGGAAGAGAAGCAGGCGCAGCGGCGCTGGCGCGGGCTCTATGCCGAATTCAATCTCGTTTATGACCGCGGCACGACCTTCGGCCTGAAAACCGGCGGCAATGTCGATGCGATTTTGATGAGCCTGCCACCCGAAGTGGCTTGGGATTGACGCACGATGCCGTTTAGCCCCATCGCCCGAGGCGAGATCGGTGCAATCGTGACCTCGCTCGAAATGACCATTCGTCCTGCCTTGCGTGCGATGCCGGCTTCGGATTTGCGGCTGGAGCGTTGGAATGCGCCGTCGCCAGATAAATATCGCGCGCTATATCGACGTGTCGGTGAGCCCTGGCTGTGGTTTTCGAGGCTGGAGCTTGACGATGCGGCGCTGTCCGACATTATCCATAACCCGCTGGTTCGGATATGGGCAGTACTCGACAGGCGCGGGATCGAGATCGGGATTCTCGAACTCGATTTCCGCGAAGCAGGACAATGCGAAATCGCTTTTTTCGGACTGGTTCCCGAACTGGCAGGTAAGGGATATGGTCGCTGGCTGATGGCGATGGCTTTGCAGGCTGGATGGGCTGAGCCCGGCGTGAAACGCATGTGGGTTCACACTTGCACATTGGATGGCCCGGGCGCGCTGAACTTCTATATCAAATCAGGCTTCACACCTTATCAGCGGCAAGTGGAAACCTTTGCCGACCCGCGCCTCGCCGGTCTCATTTCGCGCGACGCCGCGCCGCAGATTCCGTTAATTGCATGAACATTGATTGGGAAATCTCCGAAGGCCTGACACCCTACCCGCAAGCAGTCGCACGGATGGAAAAAGTGCAGACCGCCATCCGGGAGGAAGGCGCACGTGAACTGATCTGGCTACTCGAGCATCCCCCGCTCTACACCGGGGGCACAAGTGCGGACCCCGCCGAACTGCTCAGCCAGCAATTTCCGGTCTACGATACGGGGCGAGGTGGCCGCTATACCTATCACGGCCCTGGGCAGCGCGTCGGTTATGTCATGCTCGACCTTGCCACGCGCGGCAAGGACGTGCGCTGCTATGTTCATGCGCTCGAAGGCTGGGTTATCGACGCGCTCGCGCGCTTTGGCGTCCAAGCGCGGCGCGCGGAGGGACGCATCGGCATCTGGTGCGACACACCAAGCGGCCAAGAGGCAAAAATCGGCGCGATTGGGGTTCGCATCCGGCGCTGGGTTACGATGCACGGCTTTGCGGTCAACATCTCGCCGGACCTGACGCATTTCGGCGGCATCGTGCCCTGTGGCATTGCCGAATATCCGGTCACCAGCCTCGCCGACCTCGGCATCGACGCAACGCTCCACGATTTCGACGAAGCGCTGGCCGCCGACCCTGCCAGACTTCCTGAACGCGCTTGCCAAAGCAGGCGGAGATTGTAGGGTCGCTGCGAATTAAGCCTTTGGAGGAACGATGCGCCGCGCCTACCTACATATCGCCCCCATTACTCTAGCATTGCTGGCCTTGACCGCTTGCGGTGGCAGCAAAGAGGATAATCAGGTTACCGAAACCCGGATGGACGATATCGACAGCCTGGAAGGTACGATCAGCGACGACGCGATCAATATGGACGAGTCTACCGACGAAGCCCCGGTTGAAGCTGCACCTGCCACCACCGACGCCCCAAAGGCCAAGCTTGACAAAGCGCAGGCGAAAGAGACTGGCGGCCCGGATAAGGTCCAAATCAAGGCCGACGAACCGCCCACCGAATGAACCTCAATCTACCGCTAAAACTGCCCTGCGGCGCGGTGCTGGCCAACCGCATTGGCAAGGCAGCGATGACCGAAGGGCTGGCCGATACCGATGGCCGCCCGACCGCCGAGCTGGATAAGCTCTATGGCATCTGGTCCGACGGCGGCGCAGGACTTCTGCTGTCGGGCAATATCCAGATCGACGGCGACCATCTCGAACGGCCCGGCAATGTAATCATCGATTCCATGCCGGGCGAAGAAATGCAGAGCGCGCTGAAACGCTGGACAGCATCAGCCACGCGCGGCGGCAATCATTTCTGGGCACAGATCAGCCATGCCGGACGGCAGACGATGAAAGCGGTCAATCCGCGCCCCAAGGCACCGTCGGCGGTCAAGCTCGGCCTTCCCGGCGGACTGTTCGGGACACCGATTGCGCTGAGCGAAGATGAAATACTGAATCTGATCAGCCGCTTCGGCCAGGCTGCAAAGATCTGCAAAGCTACCGGCTTTACCGGCGTGCAAATCCACGCAGCGCATGGCTATCTGATTTCGCAATTTCTCAGCCCGCGATCAAACCAACGCGACGACCGATGGGGCGGGAGCCTTGAAAACCGTGCGCGTTTCCTGATGTTTACCGTAAATACAGTGCGCCAGCTGGCGGGTCCGGATTTCCCGATTTCGGTCAAACTCAATAGCGCCGATTTTCAGCGTGGGGGATTTGCTTTTGAAGACAGCCTGCAAGTCGCGCGCTGGCTGCAGAATGCAAGCGTCGATCTGATCGAGATATCCGGCGGCACTTATGAGCAGCCCAAACTTCTCGGCATCGAAGGACTGGAAGCCGAGGAGCCGCAGGCGGTCGCCGAAAGCACATTGGCGCGCGAAGCTTATTTCGTCGATTTCGCCAAGGCGATGAAGGATGAACTGGCTATCCCGATGATGGTCACCGGCGGCTTTCGCTCCAAATCGGCAATGGAACAGGCGTTGCGGTCGGGCGCTGCGGATGTTGTAGGGCTGGGTCGCCCTATGTGCATATTGCCCGACGCGCCAAAGCGCCTGCTTGGCAGGTATGGCGATGCTGCCAAAGCAACGAAACGCAGTTGAAGCTGTTTCCCGAATGGCTGTCTTGCTTGCGCAAGATCAAAATGATGCGCGGGATTGAAGGCTTTGCCGTGCAATATTGGTATTACAGCCAGCTTTACGCGCTGGGGCGGAACAGGCCGCCCCAAGCTCGAACATACAGTGTTCGCGGCGCTGCGCGAGGTCGAGGCCTATCAGAAACAGTGGTTAAAGGAACGGCGCTCGAAATAGCCCCTCTCCTTTGGGAGAGGGTTGCGCAGACTTGCAAGCTTGCTTGCTAGTCGTAGCTGGGTGAGGGGTTGTGCGCTGTCGGGAAGGCAGAACCCCTCACCAACTTCGCCTAACCGCTAAAGCGGCAAGGCTACGTATCCTCTCCCAAAGGAGAGGGAAACATTAATCCCCGTCGCCGGGCTCCGCGCTGAAATATTTGTCGAACTTGCCTTCTTCGCCCTTGTGCTCGTCGGCATCAGCGGGCGGTTCGCGGCTGCTGGTGATGTTGGGCCATTCAGCGCTGTAAGTGGTGTTGAGTTCGAGCCATTGTTCAAGCCCGCTTTCGGTATCAGGCAAAATTGCTTCGGCAGGGCATTCGGGTTCGCACACGCCGCAATCGATGCATTCATTGGGATTGATGACGAGCATGTTCTCGCCCTCGTAGAAACAGTCCACCGGGCAGACCTCTACACAGTCCATATATTTGCACTTGATGCAGGCATCGGTCACTACATAAGTCATTGGCAACGCACTCCCAAAACTGTCCGCCCGAATACTATCTAAAAAGCGGCACCCTCGCTTTGCTGCCTATTGGCAGTCCGATGCCCAAGTCAACGGGGGATATGTGCTGTAGCGCAATTTTTATTCATGCAGCCGATAGCTAAGCTGCGCCTCTGCTGGCGGGCCACGACGCACCGGAAGCGATAGAAGCTCGATTGCCAGCACTATATCGCCCTTTGGTAGCGTTATAATGTCACCGATTTTGACGGTTGCGCTGCCCTTTTCAATGCGGCGACCATTAACGCGGATGTGGCCAGCCTCAGCCCATCCCTGTGCCAGCGTGCGGCTTTTTGCGAGACGCAGGAAGAACAGCAGCCTGTCGATCCGCAACGCCGCGTCCGCCATCGCCTTAGAACTTCAGGCCTTTGAGTGCGGCCAGTTGCAGCGCCAAAGCCGAAGGGGGTGATGCTGATTTTGCGGGCAAAGGTGGACGATCCGGCTTGCCTTTCGGTTTTGCGTTGGCTTGCCGGTTTTGCTTTTCGGGCCGCTGTTGCCGTTGCTCGGGCGGACGGGGTTTTGGCAGGCCGACCCAGCGCCAATGGGTCAGGGCGACGGGTTGTGGTGATGGGGGTGTGGAAGATTCAATTTCAGCACCGGCTGTCTCGTCACCATCTATCCCAATTTCGTCATTCCCGCGAAAGCGGAAATCCATCTCCTGATCTGTCGGCTCTTCAACAGCGCCAGCGGAAACGTCCAGCTCTGGTGATGGCCCCGCGCCTTCGCGGGGGTGACGATCAACTTCAGGTGACCCGACCTCTTCTACCTTCTTAGGCGGTGCTTCCGCTGGACGGAACCCGGCATCACGCATCAATGCCTTCAGCCCGGCCTCGCTAATCCCCAGCGAGGTCGCAAATGCCATATCCATGCCGAACAGATTTGCCTGCCCGCGCGCTTCATGCGCCTTTTTGATGACTCGCTCGGCCAAATCGATGCGGACATATTCGTCGCCGATGCGGCGATAACCGGCGTTGCGGGCTTCGCCGGGGTGGGCGAATTTCCAGTCTTTCAGGTGCACCGCGCTTTCGGGCGGTAGTTCGGCCATTGCCCGCCCATCACGCGCCGCGAACAAGGCCGCGCGCCATTTCGCTGCAGCCGGTTTCAGCGCGGCATGATGATAGATATCGAGCGCGCCAAAAACGATCCCACCCTTGCGCGCCGCGCCGCGGGCTTCCTTGGGCAACGCCGCAATTGCATCGGCGAGATAATGCCTGCCAGCAATCCCGCCTTCATCCGCCAGCCGCACCGCGAGCGCGCGGACATTGCCGTCGATGTCGGCCTGTTGCGCCAATTCCTGCAGGCCAACAATGCCGCCCATTGCCTTGGCCAGCTGTGCCTCAATCCACGCCTCGGCGCGCGTTGTGATCTCGCGCAAGGCGTCGCCTTCAAGGCCCGCCACCGCCTTTGCAGCGGTGAAAACCGGCTGCATCAAACTGCGGCCTTTATTCAACGACCCCAGCAAATCACCCTTCCAGAAAATGGCGGGTTTGCCGTCACTATCCGGCCCAAGCGTAAATTCGCTATCGTCTGCCATGCCCACGTCCCTCGCCTTTTGTCTTAGATGCGCCGCCAGATGTCGTTCGGCAGCGGCCAGTAACAGTTTACGGTCACCCGCTTTCGCGCCCGCGTCAACCCGAAACGACAAACCCGTGCAAAGAGCCGATATCCTCGCCATCGACGAGCACACGGTTATCTGCGCCGATTTCCACCGGAAAAAGCGCTGGGTCGGCGGCACCTTTGCGCAGCAGCATCGAGGTGCGCTTGTCGACAAAACGCTGGCGCAACGCATCGTGGAGCGCATCGGACAGCTTTTCCTCGGTCGCTCGCGCTCGCTCTGCCATCGCTGCCGGGTCGGCCAGCCAGTCACCGCGATGTGCAATATAGGTCCATGTTCGCACGCCCGCGATCCGCGCTGACAGCGTATCGACATCGCCCTGTATGTTGTCGAGCCGCGCAAGTTCACTGGCGAACAGCGGGTGCGGCAACACCCGTTCGCCCTGCCCCAGATGCTGCCACAGCGAGGCGATAAAGCGGCTATGATGTTCCTCGCCCATCTGCCGGAAATCGGGCAGGCTCGCGACCTCCCACAACCGCGCAACGTCGACCGGATGGCGGATCAGCGCCGTGACTTCGGACATTTCTGCAAGGCGTTTGAGCACCAGAAGGTCGATGGCCTTTGGCGCAGGCAACAATCCCGTGCGGTTGGGCTTTTTTTCCAGATCGGCAATCAAAGTAGCGATGGAGTCGAAACGCGGCTCAGCCTCTCGCCAGTAGAGCCAATCCAGCCTCGGGAAATTGTGGCTTTCTATGGCCAAGACTTCTTCGGGGGTGAATTCGCTCCCCTCACCCGCCAGCGTACCGAAACTGCCATCGCGCTGATGCCGTCCGGCTCGACCAGCAATTTGCGCCATTTCGGCAACCGTCAGTCGCCGCCTGCGCGATCCGTCGAATTTGGACAGGCTGACAAAAGCGACATGCGCTACGTCTAGGTTCAGGCCCATCCCTATCGCGTCGGTCGCGACCAGATAATCGACCTCTCCCGACTGAAACATTGCGACCTGTGCGTTGCGCGTGCGCGGGCTAAGCGCCCCCATGACCACCGCCGCCCCGCCGCGCATCCGACGGAGTGTTTCGGCAACGGCGTAGACCTGCTCAATCGAGAACGCGACGATGGCCGAGCGTTTCGGCAGGCGTGACAGCTTCTTTGCCCCTGCATAACTCAACGTCGAAAAGCGCGGGCGGGAGATGATTTCCGCGTCGGGCAGTAGGCTGCGGATTAACGACCGCAGGCTTTCCGAACCCAAGATCATCGTTTCGTCACGGCCCCGCGCGTGCAATATCCGGTCGGTGAAGATATGACCGCGCTCGGGATCGTAACCCAATTGCGCTTCGTCAATCGCTACGAAGGCAAACTCCTTCTGGATCGGCATCGATTCCACTGTGCAGCAATACCAGCGCGCCTGTGGCGGTTCGATCCGCTCCTCGCCGGTAATCAACGCGACTTGATGCACGCCTTTGATCGCGACCACGCGGTCGTAGATTTCGCGCGCCAAAAGCCGCAGTGGAAATCCCATCATCCCGCTCGAATGCGCGCACATCCGCTCGACGGCGAGATGGGTCTTGCCGGTGTTGGTCGGCCCGAGAATGGCCGTCACTGAAGGTCGGTTTTCGGGCACTTATCTCAGGCAGATGCGACGCTTGCGGCCAATTCTTTCAAAGTCAGGCTCGTGTCAGTTAGTTGCTCGGGCGCCATCTGCATTCCTTCGACCACCAACGCCTTGCCCTGCACATAATCCTTGGTCGCATTAACGCAGTCGAGCGCGATAACTTTGCCCTGTCTCAGGTAAATCACCGAGAATGCGCGCGTTTCAGGATCGCCGCGCACCACTGTCGCATCATAGCCAACCGACAAGCCCACTGTTTGCAAACGCAAATCATATTGGTTCGACCAGAACCACGGCACGGCATGATATGGCGTCAGTTCGGCAACCATACTCTTCGCCACCGCATTGGCCATATCATTGGCATTTTGCACCGATTCCACGCGCATAATCGTGCCACCCGCAAAAGCATTAGCGTGCGCCGCGCAATCGCCAATGGCGAAGATATTGGGCAGCGATGTGCGGCAATATTCATCGACATCGACCCCGCCGCCACCCGACGCGCCCGCATGGAGCAATGGCGCTACCGATGGAATGATGCCGATGCCGACAATGACCATTTGTGCAGGAATGACTTCATCGTCGGCGAGGCGGACGCCCGTTGCATGGTCCTCGCCTTCGATGGCTGTCACTTCAACGCCCAACCGCACATCGACGCCATGCGCGCGATGCTCGGCCTCGTAAAAGCGCGACAGCGGCTCGCCAGCGACACGTGCCAGCACGCGTTCCATTGCCTCAAGCACCGTGACTTTCTTACCCATTTTGCTGAGCACGGCGGCTGCCTCAAGCCCGATATAGCCTCCGCCGACGATTGCGACTTCCGCGACATCGTCGAGTCCATCGAGCATCGCATCGACATCAGCGCGGGTACGCACGACATGCACGCCCGGCAGATTTCCGCCTTCGCATTGCAACCAGCGCGGACTGCCGCCCGTGGCCCAGATCATCGTGCCATAGCCGACGACATCGCCGTCGGCCGTAGTCACCGAACAGGCCGCCGGGTCAACCGTTTCGACCCGCTTGCCGAGCAGCATGTCGATGTCGCGTTCTGCCCAGAAAGCAGCGGGCCGGATCATGATCCGCTCGAATGCCTTGTCGCCCGCGAAATAATCCTTCGACAGGGGCGGACGCTCATAGGGATATTCGGGTTCGGCGTTGACGATGCCAATGCTGCCCTCGAACTTTGCCTGCCGCAGCGCAATCGCCGCTTGGGCACCGCCATGTCCGCCGCCGACAATGAGCACATCATATTGCAGCATCTGGGAGTGTCCTTTTCGTTCAACGAGCGTCGCGTCGCGGTAGGCAAAAGCGATCCCGATGGCTAGCCCCAATGCTTGCGATGACCCCGATTAACTGGCAGAGCAATGCCATGACAAGTATGACATTAGACTTTGGCCTCGGCGAAAATGCCGAGATGATCCGCGACACGACACAGCGTTTTGCGACCGACAAAATCGCACCGTTGGCAGCGAAAATTGACGCCGACGACTGGTTCCCGCGCGACGAGCTTTGGACTGCTATGGGCGAATTGGGCCTGCACGGATTGACGGTAGATGAGGAGGACGGTGGCCTTGGCCTCGGCTATCTCGAGCATGTCATAGCGGTCGAGGAGGTCAGCCGCGCCTCTGCATCCATCGGCCTGTCCTACGGGGCGCACAGCAATTTGTGCGTCAACCAGGTGCGCCGCTGGGGCAATGCCGGGCAGAAAGCAAAATATCTCCCCAAACTCATTTCGGGCGAGCATGTCGGCAGCCTTGCGATGTCAGAAGCAGGCGCGGGGTCCGACGTCGTTTCGATGAAGCTGAAAGCCGACGCAGTTCAAGGCGGCTTTGTGCTAAACGGCACCAAATTCTGGATCACCAACGCGCCTTATGCCGACACTTTGGTGGTCTACGCCAAAACTGCGCCGGAAGCCGCCTCGCGCGGCATTTCTGCATTCCTCATCGAGAAAGACGACGAGGGATTCGCCATCGGTCAGAAGATCGACAAAATGGGGATGCGCGGATCGCCGACTTCGGAGCTGGTGTTCAACGATTGCTTCATCCCCGAAGACCGTATCATGGGACCACTGCATGGCGGCGTTGGCGTGTTGATGTCGGGCCTGGATTATGAGCGAGTCGTTCTTGCCGGTTTACAGCTTGGCATCATGCAAGCATGCCTCGACGTCGTCCTGCCCTATGTCCGCGAGCGCAAGCAATTCGGCAAACCGATCGGCAGCTTCCAGCTGATGCAGGCCAAGGTCGCGGACATGTATGTCGCGCTCAATTCGGCGCGCAGCTATGTCTATAACGTCGCCAAGGCCTGCGATGCCGGACAAACGACGCGATTTGATGCGGCGGGGGCGATATTATTGGCGAGCGAAAGCGCGGTGAAGGTCGCGGGCGAAGCCATCCAGGCACTCGGCGGCGCTGGCTATACCAAGGACTGGCCGGTTGAACGTTACTGGCGCGATGCCAAGCTGCTCGACATCGGCGCGGGCACCAACGAAATTCGCCGGATGCTGATCGGACGGGAATTGATTGGAGCGGCATGAGCGGAGTCATAGAGTGGATTGCCGCCATCGGCACTATGATCGCCGCTACAATGGTCGCTGCGGATTACAGCAGACGGGTTTCGGGCTTTGGGTTCGTATTGTTTGCCGTGGTATCTTGCCTGTGGGTCTATTCGGGATTGACCGCGAAGGATGGCATGCCCGTCGCGATCCAGAATGCCGTTCTATTGCTGATTAACCTGTTCGGCGTCTGGCAATTTCTCATTAGCCGCAAGAAAAAGCGCGAGATCGAGAAAGCCGAGGAAATTGCCGAGCGCGCAAAGCAGGAAGTCGCCGCATGACCCGCCCTGTCCTCGGCGTTATCGCTTGCAATCGGAGAGTTGGCACCGAAAGCGCGCAGGCTGTTATGGACCGCTATATCCGTGCCGCAATGACCTATGCCGATGTCGCGGCGCTGATTGTGCCGTCGCTCCCCGATTTGATGACCGCCGCCGAAGTCGCGCCGCGTCTGGACGGCATATTGTTGACTGGCAGCCCCTCCAATGTCGGTACCGCACGCTATGGCGACGTGAACGGCGAAGGTCCGTTTGACGACGCGCGCGACGAAATCGCGCTATCGATGGTCGACAGGATGATCGACGCGCAAAAGCCGGTGTTTGGGATCTGCAGGGGTTTTCAGGAGATCAATGTTGCTTTAGGCGGAACGCTAAGGCGCGACACCAGCGCTAGCGACGAGCTGATCCGCCACCATGCGCCCGACGGCGTCGCATTCGACGCCATGTTCAGCCACCGCCACCGGGTTGAAATCGCCGAGGGCGGGATATTGGCCGCCGCCTATAGCAAACCGGCGATGGACGTAAACTCGGTCCACTTTCAGGGCATCGGCAAACTCGCCAAGGGCTTGTCCATTGAAGCTCGCGCGCCCGACGGTCTGATCGAAGCCTACAGCGCCCGCCCCAACGGCGCACCGTTGCTGGCCGTTCAATGGCATCCCGAATGGGGAACCGAAAATGATCCCGACTCTCAAACCTATTTCCGCCTGCTCGGAAAGGCGTTAAGAGGCGAACTGTGAACAGCAAAGTTACCCGCTACAACCGCTATCAAGCGCGCATCGGCTTTTCGCCTTAATATCTTTTGATTTCACGCAGAGGGCGCAGAGAACGCAGAGTTCGTGCGCATCCCAATACTCTGCGTTCTCTGCGCCCTCTGCGTGAACCAATCAAAGGATTAAAACATGCCCCGCAATTACGACATCGCCGAACTCCGTCGCCTCGACATCGCGCACCACTTGCCCGCCCAAGCCGACTGGCAAGAAATCGAGGATCTAGGCGGCAGCCGGATCATCACCCATGCCGACGGATGCTACATCCATGACGGCGACGGCAACCGCATATTGGACGGCATGGCGGGCTTGTGGTGCGTCAATGTCGGCTATGGCCGCGATGAACTGGCCGATGTCGCCAAAGAGCAGATGCTTGAGCTGCCTTATTATAACAGCTTCTTCAAAACCGCGAACCCGCCTGCGGTCATGCTCGCCGACAAGATCGCCAGCCTCACCGGCGGCCGTTTGCCGCATGTGTTCTTCAACAGCTCGGGCTCCGAAGCCAACGACACGATCCTGCGGATGGTCCGCCATTATTGGCAGGTGAAGGGCGAGCAAAGCCGCACGATCTTCATCAGCCGCCATAACGCCTATCATGGCTCGACCGTTGCCGGCGTCGCGATGGGCGGCATGAAAATGATGCATGGCCAAGGCTTCCCTGCCCCCGGCGTTTTGCCGATGCAGGGCATCGAACATGTCCGTCAGCCTTATTGGTACAATGAAGGCCGCGACATGACGCCCGAGGATTTCGGCACGGCGTGCGCGCAGGCTATCGAAGACAAAATCATCGAAGTCGGCCCCGAAAATGTCGCAGCGTTCATCGGCGAACCCGTGCAAGGCGCAGGCGGCGTCATCATCCCGCCCGCCAATTACTGGCCGCAGGTCGAGGCGATCTGCCGCAAATATGGCATCTTGCTGGTTTGCGACGAGGTCATCTGCGGCTTTGGGCGTACGGGCAATATGTGGGGGCATGAAACCGTTGGAGTGAAGCCCGACATCATCGCGATGGCCAAGGGACTGTCGTCGGGATACCTCCCAATCTCCGCCGTTGCGGTTAGCGCCGACATCATCAAGGTCATGAAAACCGGGGGCGACTTCGTCCATGGCTATACCTATTCGGGGCATCCGGTCGCTTCTGCTGTGGCGTTGCGCAATATCGAAATCATGGAACGCGAAGGGCTGGTCGAGCGCACGCGCAACGAAACCGGGCCTTATCTGGCGAAGGCGCTGGCGACACTGAACGATCATCCTTTGGTCGGCGAAGCGCGCTCCGTCGGCCTGCTCGGCGCGGTCGAGATCGTTGCTGACAAGGCAACGGGCGCTCGCTTCGGCGGCAAGGAAGGCACTGCGGGGCCAATGGTGCGCGACCACTGCATCGCAAAAGGCCTGATGGTCCGCGGCATCCGCGACAGCATCGTCATGTGCCCGCCGCTGATTATCACCACAGCGCAAATCGACGATCTGGTCGGCATCATCCGCAAGTCGCTCGATGAAGCCGAGCCCAAATTGCACGCGATAGGCTAGACAAATCCGACTCAATCTTTACCGCGAGTTGCTATGACAATCATCACGCTCAAGCGCGCAACCGCCGCGCTCCTAACCCCTGCCCTGCTGATCGGTGCAACGCCGTCCTTCGCGGCAACGCCAAAAACAACCAAAGCCAAAGTGCCAGTGCTGACCTGCAAAACCGCCGCAGCCGATGGCCTTACCTACACTGTCATAAAGGCAGGAAAAGGCGACAAGCCTGGCGCTGATTCCAAGGTAAAGGTCAACTACAAGGGAATGCTTGTTTCTGACGGCAGCACGTTCGATTCGGGTAATGGCATAGAGTTCAAGGTAGGTGGCGTTATTGTTGGTTTTGCCCAGGGCCTGCAATTGATGCAGCCCGGCGGCAGCTACCGCCTTTGCATTCCTGCCAAGCTTGGCTACGGTGAGTCCGGTACCGGCCCAATTCCGGGCAATGCCGATTTGGTGTTCGAAGTCGACATGCTGTCATTCACGAACCCGCCGCCTAAGCCCGTGATCCCGATCGCCGAACGCACTTGCGACCAAATTACTGCATCGGGTCTAGGCTATCGCGTGATTAAAGCTGGCCCAGGCAGGAAGCCGGTAGACGGCGACATGACACTCGTCGATTTTTCCACGTTTGATGCCAATACGGGCGTAACGATGGAAAAACGCGAATGGGAAAAAATTGCGTTGGCGCAGGTCACCCCGATGTTTGGCGAAGCATTGAAATTGATGGCGGCGGGATCGCATTATACGGTTTGCATACCCCCACCCAAAGCTGATGATGCGGCGACACCGCCACCACAAATCAACATCCGCGTCGATTTGCTCGACGTGCGTCCTGCTCCGGTGGCCGATTAACTCAGCAACACCACTGGGCTATCAGCGCGCCAGTGCATGCTGACCTTGTCGTCCCAGGTGAAATCTTCCTGGTCGTGCCGCGAGAGGTTGGGCCGCGATACGCGAATCATCTGGCCGCCTTCGAGCTGGATTTCATACAGCGTGATGTCGCCCAGATAGCTCATGCCTTTGATGACCCCGCGCGCCAGATTATGGTCGTCTGGAGCATCTTGCGCTGCAGCGCGGATGGCTTTGCCTTCGCCTGGAACGTGGAGGTATATTTTCTCCGGCCGTAGCGCCACCCAGACATCGGCGCCATGCGGGCCCGTGACGCCGTGGTTGAGATAGACTTTGCCGAGCCCCGGGCAATCGACCGCCGCCTTGTCGGGCTCGTCCAAGGTCAGCTTGCCCGCGAAGATGTTCACCGAGCCGACGAAATCGGCGACGAAGCGGTTGGCGGGATATTCGTAGAGGTCGGACGGCGGGGCGAGTTGTGCGACCTCGCCTTTGTTGATGACGGCGACGCGGCTCGCCATCGAAAGCGCTTCGTCCTGATCGTGCGTAACGGTGACAAAGGTAATTCCGACCTTGTCCTGCAAATCGGACAGCTCGAACTGCATCTGCGCGCGCAATTTTGCATCGAGCGCCGACAGCGGCTCATCGAGCAGCAACACCTTGGGCCGCATGACCAGACTGCGCGCCAGTGCCACGCGCTGCCGCTGGCCACCGGACATCTGGTCAGGCATCCGGTCGTCAAAGCCACCCAATTTCACCAGCTCAAGCGCTTCGGCCACACGATCCTTGATTTCGGCTTTGCCGACACCCGCGATCCGCAGGCCATAGCCGACATTGTCGGTGACATTCATATGCGGGAACACCGCGTAGCTCTGGAACACCATGTTGACCGGCCGCTTGTTGGGCGGGACGAGGCTCATATCCTGCCCGTCGATGATGATCTGGCCCTCGGTGGGCATTTCGAATCCGGCGATCATGCGGAGCAACGTCGTCTTGCCGCAACCCGACGGCCCGAGCAGTACGAAGAATTCGCCCGCCAATATGTCGAGACTGACATTGTCGACTGCGGTCACCTTGCCAAAGCGTTTGGAGACGTTGCGGATCTGGATGATGGGTGTTTTGGTTTCAGTCATATAATGGGTTTCCGCGATGCCCTTCACGCCCTGCAATTTCAGCGCGATGAAGGTGAGGATGACGGTGAGGAGGATAAGGATCGTCGAGGCCGCATTGACCTCCGGCGTGACCGAGAAGCGCACCATCGAGTAGACTTTCACCGGGAAGGTGATCGTGTCCGGCCCGCTGGTGAAGAAGGTGATGACGAAATCGTCGAGGCTCAATGTGAAGGCAAGCAACGCGCCCGCGACCAGCCCCGGCTTGATATGCGGCAAAAGGACGTCGCGGAACGCCTGCCATTCGGTCGCGCCCAGGTCCTTTGCAGCCTCCTCCTCCTCTTTGTTGAAACTCGCCAGCCGCGCACGGACGACCATGGCGACGAACGGGAAGCAGAAGGTTATATGCGCGATGGTGATCGCTGATAGGTTCAGCGGCCATGGCAAGGTCGGTCGGCCAATCTATTTTCGCGAAGAAGATCAGGAAGGCAACGCCGAGGCAGATTTCCGGAACAATGATCGGCAGCGACATCGTGCCCTCGACCAGCCCTTTGAACGGGAAGCGGAAGCGCCAGAGCATGACCGCCGCCAGCGCGCCGATTACCAAACTCACGATTGTCGCCAGAAATGCGATGGTCAGCGAATTGACCATCGCCTCTACCAAACTATCGTTGTTCAGCGCCTTTTCATAATATTTGAGCGTGAAGCCTTTCCACTCGATATTGCGCCTGCTGTCATTGAAGCTGAAAATCATCAGCACCAGAAGCGGCGCATAGAGGAACAGCATGGTCAGCCCGACCCAGCTGCGCATCCACAATTTGCGGGTATATTCGAGCGGGGCGATGGCGGTGCGATTGAACATCAGCGCACCTCCTTCACTTTATTGGCTCTCATCGATTGCAGCGCGATCAGGATGAACATCGCGTAGATCAAAAGGAACGAAAGCGCCGCGCCGAACGGCCAGTCATTGGCGCGCTTGAACTGGCGTTCGATGACATTGGCAATCATCTGGCTATCGGTCCCGCCCATCAAATCGGGGGTGAGGTATGCCCCTAATGCAGGGATCAGCGTAATCATCACACCAGCCACAATGCCGGGAGCCGCAAGCGGGACGACGACTTTCATGAAGGTTTTGAAATGTCCTGCGCCCAAATCAAGGCTCGCCTCAATCAGGCTCTTGTCCAGCCGGTCGAGTGCCGAATAGAGCGGCAGCACCATGAAAGGCAGATGGACATAAACCAGCCCGAGGACGACCGCGAAATTATTGTAAAGCAACTGCACCGGCGTCCACGCCTCAAGCGGCTGCATCCCGACCAAGGTCCGCAGCCAACTAGCCCCTTCCCAAAGCCCGCCCAGCCCCTTGTTCATATAGCCATTGGTGCCCATCAGCGCCATCAGCGCATAAGTGCGGATGAGCAGGTTGGTCCAGAACGGCAGCATGATGCCGAGCAGCAACCAAGGCCGCCATTTCGGCGCGGCGAAGGTAATCGCCATCGCCACCGGAAAGCCGATGATCAGGCAAATTAGCGTGGTAAGCGCCGCGACCGCGAGGCTTTTCAGGAAAATCGAGAGATACAGCCATTCGGTCGCGCGCTTGTAATTGTCCAGCGTGCCCGAAATATCGATGCTCGCCGGACCGGAATTCTGGCCAAAACTATACAGCCAGACAATCGCCATCGGCGCGATGAAGAATAAAGCGAGCCAGAAGACCGGCACCGACGCAATGGCCGCGAAGGGCCGCTTCTGGCCTTTCCAGTCCTGCAAGGGGCCTGCCATCAGTGCCGTTCCACCCCTTCAAAATTTGTCATTCCCGCGAAAGCGGGAATCCATGGTCGGCGCTCACCGTAAACCTGACGCTCAGGCCATGGATCCCCGCATTCGCGAGGGTGACAAATCATGGCATAAGGCCCGCACGCCTAAGCCGCCCTGACGCGCGTGAAGGCCTCCTCATATTTCGGCTGAAGCTCCGGATTGAACTTCGCATATTCGCATTTTGCCAACACGTCGGCTGGCGGGAAGATGACGGGATTGTTCTTATACTCTCGGGCATCAGCGCCTTGGCCGCATCATTGGGCGTCGGATAGAGAATCGTCTCGGTAATCTTCTTCCCCGCCTCGGCATCAAGCAGATAGTTGATGAAGGCATGGGCGTTCTTCGGATGCGGCGCACCCTTTGGGAATGCACAGATTGTCCGAATTGAGCTGGCTGCCTTCCTTGGGAATGACAAAACCGATGTCGGGATCCTCGACCATCGCCTGCGCGATGTCGCCATTATATTCGAGCACGACATCGACCTCGCCCTTCAGCAACAGGTCCTGGCCATTATCTTCGTGGAAGGATTTGATATTTGGCTTCTGCTTGATCATCATCGCTTCGATTGCGGCCAAGTCGGCATCGGTCAGGCCATTGACCGACTTGCCCATATATTTGCCGTAAAGCCGGAACATGTCGCCAGCTTCCGACAGCACAGCAATGCGGCCCTTATATTGATCGCTGTCGAACAGCACTTTCCAGCTATCGGGAACGCCCTGCACCTTCGATTTGCGATAACCGATGCCAAGCACCAGCCATGTGTAAGGCATCGAATATTTGCGCGCCGGATCATAAGGCACGTCCTGATAATCTTTGGCGACATTTTTGAAATTCGGAATTTGCGCCTGATCGAGCGGCATCAGCATATCCGCCGATGCCATGCGCTCGACAAAATCGTTCGACGGCACGATCACATCATAGCCCTGATTACCTGCGCGCAGCTTCGCGAACAGTTCGTCATTGCTGGCGAACAACGTCATGTTCACATCGACGCCTGCTTTGTCTTTGTAATCCTCAAGCGTAGTTTCGCCGATATAGGTGTCCCAGTTGTAGAAGTTCAGCTTGGCCTCTTCGCCATTGGCAAGCTTCGCCGCTTCCTTCTCGCCGCAGCCGGCCAACGCGCCGGTCAACGAAAAGCCGACGGCGGCAACGCCCATGCCCTTGAGCATCGCGCGGCGGTTGCTGCCTGCGTGCAAGAATGTCTTGAAGTCCATCGATTTTCTCCCGGCTAAGCTACGATCCCGGACAACATGCTGGACCAAAAAGCGCCGCTAGAAAAGCCCTTTTCGCAGTCGCAATATAATTGCCGAAAGCTGATATTATTTGGCCACCGATTTGGCCTCATTGTCGATGGCAAGCTGCACCTGCTTATAGAAAAGCCCGCGTTTTTGCGCCTGATCGCCGCCCTGCCGGTCGGTCGCCTGCGGCCAATTGCTGTTAGATGCAATAATCAGCCTGCGCTTCGGGTCGATGAAGATGCCCTGTCCGAAAATGCCCTGCGCCGCATAGCTGCCATCATTGACGGTCCACCATTGATAGCCATAGCCGTTTTCGGCATCGCCGATGTCGGCCTGTTTGGTGGTCGCAGCCGCAATCCAGCCGTCAGGCAAAACCGCTTTGCCGCCCGCCATCCCGCCGCCAAGCATGAACAATCCCATTCGCGCATAATCGCGGGTTGATGCCTGAATACAGCAGCCGCTGATTTCGTGCCCCGTTGCACCAAGAAGCCAACTCGCGTCCTGCTCCATGCCGAACGGTGCCCAGATTTTCTCGGACAGATAGGCCGACAATGTCTTCTTAGTGGCCTGACTGACCAGCACGCCGATCAAATTGGTCTCGCCGGTCTTATAAACCCATTTCGTCCCCGCCGGTGCCTCGCGCGACAATTTGCGCATGTAGCTGACGGTGACATCCATGCCCGTCCTCGGCCTTGTGCGCGTTGAACAACGCAACGTCAGATTTCTTGTCGCCATAATCCTCGTTCCACTTCACGCCCGAGGTCATTGTCAGCAATTGCTTGATCGACACATCATCATAAACCGACCCCTTGAGATCGGGGATGTAGGCCGACACCTTGTCGTCGATGCTTTTGATGTAGCCGTCTTTTATAGCGGCCCCGACCAACGTCGACGTGAACGATTTGGCGACCGAGAAGCTTGTCCATTTGCCATCGCCGCTAAAATCCAAGCCCGTATTTTTCAAGCCTGATCTTGCCGTCCTGAACAATCACCAATCCAGCCGTGCGCTGCGCCTTCATATAGGCATCGACATCGACGCCGACGTCTAGCGGTTCGCCCTTCGGCATCGGATAGAACATCGTCGCCAGCCTCGATGATATTGGCCTTCGCCAACACCGGCAGCCGGTCCATCGTGCGAAATGCAGCGTCACGCTGCGGAATGCTCCAGAACAGCACGTTAGCGTCCGTCGGCAGGTTGGAGACAAGGCGCTTCATGTCCTTGTCGGCGCTTAACCAAAAACCGCCCGCAGCCGCGGCGATCACCAGCAATATGCCCAATATCCATTTTTTCACGACGCCCCTCCCAGAACATTTTTCATCTTTTAATCAGCGTGACCTGCGCGACATTTATCCCGCCGCCGCGAAACCCGCCTTCGCAATACATCAGATAATAGCGCCAAAGCGAAACGAATTTTTCGTCGAAACCGCCGGGCAATCGGCCTTCGTGTACAGCAGCGTCAAAACGCGCACGCCACCGTTTCAGTGTCTCCGCATAATGCAACCCGAAATCATGCTGGTCCTGCCATTCGAGGCCGTGTTCATCGGCCAGCGCACGGAAACGGCTTTCGGAGAGTAAGCATTCCGCCCGGAAAAATATAATGCTGGATGAAATCGGTGCCCCGCGCATAAGCCTCGAACACATCGTCCTCGATGCGGATATACTGGATTGCGGCACGACCGCCGGATTTCAGGCAGCGCGCAATGGTCGCGAGATAATCGGGCCAGTATTTCTGCCCAACCGCCTCGACCATCTCCGCGCTGGCAATCGCGTCATATTGCCCGCGCACGTCGCGATAGTCGGTCAGCGTAACCGACGCTTCGCCTAGTCCCGCCAGCCTGCTGTCGGCATAAGCCTTTTGCTCCGATGACAACGTAATGCCGTGATAGGCGACTTCATGCCGCCGCAACGCCACCTCTGCCAACCCACCCCAACCGCACCCGATTTCGAGCAGGCTATCGCCCGGCTTCAAATGCAATCGGTCGAGCAGAGCATTGACCTTGCGATTCTGCGCATCCTCTAATGGTTCAGCCGCCGAAATCGGCTCGGCAAAAAGCGCGCTCGAATAGGCCATGCTATCGATCCAGCCACGCGGCGTAGAAATCATTGCCGAGATCATAATGAAATTCGATGTTCCGCCGCGCACCGTCTTTGCTGTTGTCACGCAGCGCATGGACTATCTTGCCCGCCAGCCGGGCCAACCCGGAAGGCCGCGCCACATTGCCCAGCGACACCCGGTTGCGCATAAAAAGGTCGAATATCTGCACCGGATCGGGGCTGCTCCACTCGCCCGCTGCCCATGCTTCATACCATCCGGCCGATCCGCCTCGCACCAGCCGGTACAACGCTTTCCAGCTGTGCAGCGTGATAAATGCTTTAGGTCCAGGGCCGCGCGCGCCGACAATCCGCATCGACCCATCGGGGAGAATGCCCTCGATTGTCCCATATGCCAAGCCTTGATCAATGCGCTCGACAATCCGCTCGAAACCGCGCGCAAAAAGGCCGCCAGTGAATGCCCGCAAACCAGTTGCATGCGTCAGATGGCGGCCTCTTTTAACTTCGGGAGCATTCATTGCAGCGCCTATGCTACACGCTCCCGTGCTTTGCAATTGCCCGAAGGCCCTCGCTTATTTTTTACGCAACTCGTCCCTGATTTCGGTGAGCAGATCAACGTCGCTCGGTCCTGCAGCAGGTGGCGGCATCATCTTGTTTGCCTGACGCACGATCATGAAGATGACGAATGCCAAAATCAGGAAGTTGATGAACGCCGTTATGAAGCTACCCCAAGCCAGCACATTCGCGCCCGCCGCTTTGGCGGCAACCAAAGACATGCCAGCAGTGACTTTTTCTGCGCCACCCAGCACAACATATTTACTACTGAAATCTACGCCGCCACCGGTCAGCAACGAAATGAATGGCATGATGACATCGTCGGTCAACGAGGTAATGATTTTCCCGAACGCGGCACCGATCAGCACACCGACCGCCAAGTCGAGTACACTGCCCCGCGCAATAAAAGCCTTAAATTCACTAAACATCGTTCTTCTCCCTTTTTTATACCTGTTGATTAGGTGACATATTTTTATGACAAACGATAGCAATCATTGTGTAAATTCATCGTGCGCCTTATGTGTGTAATACACGGGGCATATTGCCTGTTCGGAGGAGTGAATTCGATGCGTAGCGATTTTGCAAAATTTCTGTTGGTACCAATGGCGGCGGTTTCACTCGCAGGTTGCGGTATCAACAGCGTTCCCACCGCCGAGGAAAACGCTAAAGCGAAGTGGGCCGATGTCGAAAGCTCGTATCAACGCCGCGCCGATCTTGTTCCGAATCTGGTGGCAACAGTAAAGGGTGCCGCCGCTTCTGAGACGCAGATACTCACACAAGTGACCGAAGCCCGTTCACGCGCGACATCAATCAACATTACAACAGATGATCTGTCAGACCCCGAAACATTCCGCAAATTCGAAGAAGGCCAGAACCAGCTAACGCAGGCACTGGGCCAATTGCGCACAGTTGTCGAAGCCTATCCACAGTTGCAAAGCCAGCAAGGCTTCCGCGACCTGAATGTCGAACTCGCAGGCACCGAAAACCGGATCAACACCGCCCGTATGCGGTATAACGAAGCGGTGCAGTCTTATAACACGACGATCCGCACCTTTCCTGATATCATCGGTGCGAAAGTTATCCACGGCGCAAAGCCGATGACGCCGTTCCGAGCTGCAGCCGGATCCGATAAAGCGCCCGAAGTCAAGTTTTAGTCCGAACGGAGACGCAGCATTACGCTGATGCCAAGGCTCATTGCTTATCTTGCCGCTTCGTTTCTCCTGCTTTGGGGAGCGTGTGCGCATGCCGCATTGCCTGCACGTCCGCAGGGGCCGGTCTTTGACGGTGCGTCGGTCATTCCAGACGGCACCGAGGCACAAATCGACGCTGCGCTTCGCGCTTTGAGCAAGGAAACCGGCAAGACACTCATCGTTGCTACCGTGCCGTCATTAGGTGGCGAAGAGATCGACGAATATGCCGTTCGCCTGTTCGAGGCGTGGGGTGTTGGCGACAAAGAGAAGGACGAAGGTGCATTGATTCTGGTTGCGCCCAATGAGCGGCGGGCACGGATCGAAGTTGGCCTGGGATCTGAAGGAATATTGCCCGACGCACTTGCCGGACGAATTATCGACCAGACGATGATCCCGAATTTCAAAGCCGGGAATTACGGCGAGGGCATATTGCAGGCAACCAACGCCGTCGAACAGCAATTGCGCCGCGAGCCAACCGATGCACGGGCAGTCGCTGCAGCTGCAGCGGCCGCCGAACGAGCGGGCAAACGAGATGAAGGCTTTCCATTTGGTGCGATCATCTTCCTGTTTTTTATTATCTTCTTTGTCATCCTTCCTATTATCCGGTCGCTCTCCGGTGGCGGGAAGAAGCACCGGCGGCGCGGCTATGACGGGCCAGTGATTATCTGGGGCGGCGGCGATTGGGGCGGCGGCGGTTCTTCGGGCGGTTCGTCGTGGGGCGGCGGGGGCTCTTCTTTTGGCGGCGGCGGTTTTGGCGGCTTCGGCGGAGGCATATCCGGTGGTGGCGGTGCCTCGGGTGGCTGGTAGGACATAGAAATGGCAAAAGTCGATCATGTGGATGAGGCCGACCATAGCTTGGTTACCGCAGCGGTTGCCGAAGCAGAGCGGCACACCAGCGGCGAAATCGTGACGATTGTCGCCGATCTGTCCGATCATTATGAGGATATCGGCATGGCGTGGGCGAGCGCCGCAGCGTTGCTTGCGCTCTTTTGCTATATGCTGTTCCCCGATTTTTACCTTGGCATCATCGACCGGATGACTGGCGGATGGGAGCATGACTATAGCGCCCGCGAGAATCTGGCGTTGCTGTTGACGGCGGTCGGGCTGAAATGGTTCGGTACATGGCTGATCATGAAATGGATGCCGCTGCGGCTTGCGCTGACGCCCAAGCACATCAAACTCGCTCGCGTTCGCGCACGCGCTATCAGCATGTTCAAGGTCGGCACCGAAGCCAAAACCGTCGGCCGGACAGGTGTCTTGCTATATCTTTCCATGAAGGAACATCGCGCTGAAATCGTTGCTGATGAAGAAATCGCCAAACTGGTCGCGCCGGAAGTTTGGGGCGATGCGATGATCGCGCTGCTTGATCGGGTAAAAGCTGGAAAGCCCGGCGAAGGCATGGCCGAGGCGGTTCGGCAAATGGGTATCGTGCTTGCCGAGCATTTCCCCAAGGGAAGCGAAAACCCCAACGAATTGCCTGACCGGTTGATCGAACTTTGACCCTTCGACTGGCTCAGGACGAACAAGAAGAAATCATGTGGCAGGGCAAATTTGTCACCGCCAAAAGACGCGGAAAATGGGAATATGTCAGCCGTGCGCGCGGCATCAAAGCGGCAGTCATTCTCGCCGTAGAGGACGGGCATGTGTTGCTGGTCGAACAATATCGCGTGCCACTTGGCGCTAGTTGCATCGAATTGCCTGCCGGCTTAATCGGCGACCATGATGAAGGCGAAGAAACGCTGACATCGGCGGCGCGCGAACTCGAAGAAGAGACCGGCTACCGCGCAGATCGTCTCGAAATCATCGGCGAGTTTTTCTCCTCACCCGGCATGGTGAGCGAGAGCTTCACGCTCGTGCGCGCGACGGGACTGAACAAGGTCGGCGATGGTGGCGGGGTTGATGGCGAGAATATCCTTGTCCACCGCGTCGCGCTGGCTGCACTGCCCGATTTCGTCCAAATCAAGCGCAAAGAGGGCTGCGTCATGGATGTCAAATTGCTCATGCTACCCGGCATGGTCGATTTCCATGGTTGAAGCATTGTCCGCGCTGCGCATTGTCGAATTTCGCGACGGCCTCGCTCAGGCTTTCCACGACATCAACGCGCAATGGATCAAGGCGATGTTCGTGATGGAAGCAACCGACCGCAAGGTGCTCGAAAACCCACGAGCAACGATCATCGACCGCGACGGCGTCATCCTGTTCGTAGAGGCCCAAGACATTGGCATTGTCGGTGCGGTTGCCCTTATGAAAACCAGCGATGGCATTTACGAACTAACAAAAATGGGTGTTCTGGAGAGCGCGCGTGGCCTGAAAGCCGGAGAATTTCTGCTTGCCGCCTGCATCGACCGGGCGCGAAGTATGGATATGAACTGCCTCTATTTGCTCACGAGCCATATCTGCGAAGCCGCCATCCATTTGTATGAAAAAGCGGGTTTCCAGCATGATGCGGACATAATGGAGCGATACGGGAAATCGTACGAGCGGTGCGATGTCGCGATGCGATTCCCGCTTTAACGGAAGTTGTCGGCGTAAGCCTGAAGCTTCAATGTCTTTGGTGGTGTCGGAATGAAGGTCGCCGCGATACCCTTTTTTGCAGCGTATGCGCGCGCGGCGTCAAGCGTTGGAAAACAAAGCTCAACCTGCACCTGGGTGTCGCCTGAACCGGCCCAGCCCATCAATGGATCGGCCTTGCGCTGCTCGCTCGGTACAAATTCCAGCACCCATTCGTCGGTGCGGGCCTTACCCGATTGCATGGCATTTTTGGGGCGCTGATAGATGCGTGCGGTCATGATGGCCCCTTGCGCCAAATAGCGCGGATTCGTCAAGCTTCTCGTGCTTGCGCTTTCTTCGTTTTAAGGCTCGCCACACCCTCCCACGGCGCATCCGGCCAGTTATGCTTGGGGTAGCGCCCGCGCATTTCCTTGGCGACATCGCGCCAGCTGCCACGCCAGAATTCGGGCAGGTTGCGCGTTGTCTGGATCGGGCGACCGGCGGGCGACGTGAGGCTCAGGACAAGCGGAATACGATCTGTGCCCACCAGAGGATGTATATCCAAACCGAACAGCGCCTGCACCCGCAATTCCACCGTGGGGCCAGCCTCTGCGCTGTAATCGATGGCGTGAACGGTTCCTGCAGGGCTGGTGAAATGCGATGGCGCGATACGATCGACCCGCTGCTTGCCATCCCACCCCAGCAAATTGTCGAGCGCGTTCGACAGGCCGGATTTTGATACGTCACGAAGTCGTGAAATGCCTGGTAGCAAGGGCACAAGCCATTCTGGTGCGCTTGTGATTAGCGCCTCGTCCGACAATGCCTTCTCTCCGGCAAAATCTGCGCGTTGCCGCAGCGCCTGCGCGGCTTCGGACCAAGGTAGCAAATCCAGACCAACATCGCGCACAGCCTGTAGCAACGCATCTGCCATCAGATCGGGCGGCGGTGATTCCAGCCGCCCTTCGGCAAGGACAATAGCACCGAGGCGGCGGCGTACGCGCGCTTCGATGCGGTCACTTGCCCTGTCGTAGCGAAGGTCCGATATCGTCTCGATGCGGCCGCCGAACAGCGCAAGCACCTCAGCTTCGGTTATCGCTGCTGCCGACATGATCCGTGCGCCTGAAGCGGCACCCTGCATTTCCGCCACCGCCAGCCATCCGGCCGATGCCAGCGGCGATGCCGGGTCGAGCCGCAGCCCACGCCCCATGGCAGTCAACCAGCTTTCGCCTTTGGCATCACGGCGTTTGGCGATGCGGTCGGGGAAGGCTGTCGCGACCATCTGGCCGATTGAGAGTGATGGAGCATCTCCATCCCCCACCGCCAATTTTCCAATACGTTTCGCTAATGATTTGGCGGCATCGGCCCGACCGCCACGCTCGCGTTCGAAACGTTCAAAGCGCGTCTCTATATCGTCGCTTTGACCGCCCAGTCCGCGTTCTTGCAACAGCAATGCCAGCATCGCAGCATCCTCTGCCTGACCGCTGGCAGCAGCGTTGGCCACCATATGGGCAAGCCCAGGTGGCAGTGGCAGCAACGCCAACTGCTTGCCATGATCGGTAATGCCGCCGCCTTCGTCGATTGCGGCCAACGCCAGAAGCGATCTCCGAGCCTCAGTCATTGCAGCCACTGGCGGCGGATCGAGCCAGCGTAATCGCACGGGTTCGCTCTCGCCCCACAACGCGCAATCGAGAAGCAGCGGCGCGAGGTCGCTCTCCAGTATTTCAGGCGGATCGAAAGGTGGCAGCCCGCCATTGCCCGCCTCTTCCCACAAGCGATACGTGACGCCAGGCCCCTGCCGTGCCGCGCGACCGGCGCGCTGGGTTGCGGCCGAAAGACTGGCACGCTCGGTAACCAGCCGCGTTACGCCTGCCGCCTGATCGAAGCGTGCACGACGCGCCAGGCCACTGTCGATGACGATACGCACGCCGTCGATGGTCAGGCTGGTTTCGGCGATATTCGTCGCAAGGATAATCTTGCGACGCCCGCCGGAATCGGGGCGGACAGCCAGCCGCTGCGCCGCTGGATCGATTTGGCCATGCAGGCGATGGACAACGAAATCATCCGGCAGCGAACCCAGTCGCTCGGCCACCCTGTCGATCTCGCGTGTACCAGGCAGGAAAACAAGCACGTCACCATGCTCTTCAGCGATTGCTTGCTTTACCACTTTGGCGACCTCGTCCTCTATCGGTAACTCCGCCCGCCTGCCGATGTAGCGCAGTTCGAGCGGCCAGCTTTGTCCATCGCTCTCGATAACCTTGGCATCGCCCATCAGCCGCGAGAAGCGCGTGCCATCGAGCGTTGCCGACATGGCCAATAGTCGTAAATCTGGCCGGAACGCTGACTGTGCCTCAAGCGCCAACGCCAGCCCGAAATCGCTGTCGAGGCTTCGTTCGTGCACTTCATCAAACAGCACCACCGATATGCCTGTGAGTTCAGGATCGGCGATAATCCGGTTGCGGAAAATTCCTTCGGTCAACACCAATATCCGGGTCGCCGCCGACTGCTTGCTATCCATCCGCGTGGCATAGCCAACCGTCCTGCCGACCGGTTGGCCCATCAATTCGGATATCCGCTCGGCCGCCATCCGCGCTGCCAAACGGCGAGGTGACAGGAGTAGTATCTGCCCTTTGCACCACGCTTCAGCAAGCAAGGCAGGCGCAACCATGGTCGTCTTACCCGCACCCGGCGGCGCGATCAGCACGGCGTTCGATGCCGCGCGCAATGTCGCAAGCAAGTCGGGCAGGACAGCGTGAATGGGCAAATTGACGGTCACGATTAGTGCTTAGCGGTTGGGTCGCCATATTCCAAATTGAGCGCCGCCGCAGCCGCAGCCAGCCGCGTTACCCGCGCTGGATCGACTAATGTTTCCTCGACCAAGACAAGATTACCCAGTTCATATTTGCCACTCGCCTTGATCCGGGTTTCGATATCCCGCAGCCGTTTGCCGCGCCAGAATCCGAGCAACAAGCGGGTCTCTTCCGCCCTGATCAATATGCACAATCCGTTCGAGACGAAGACCAGATTATGCCATTTGATGATCTCGTGAAACTCACCGCCAGCTTTGACCGCAGCGCGCAGCATCTCAACCCGCTCTCGCTGCCATCCCGATAAAGCCTCGACATAGGCACCGGGGCTGGCAGCGGCCTTGCCGTACATCGCTCAATAAGCGCGCGAAATCGCGAATTCCACCGCCTCGACCAACGCAGCCTTGGCCTCTCCGCCGTGGAAATGGGCGATCGCGTCGATGGCTCGCTGACCGTAATGGCGGGCTCGGTCGATGGTGTCCTCGATGGCACCGTGTTCGCGGAGCAACTTTGTCGCGTAAGCTAGATCTGCATCCGACACGCGGTTGCCCAACATCGCTTCGTGCCAGAATTTCTGCTCGTCCGCCGAACCACGGCTATACGCCAGAATGACTGGCAGGGTCACTTTGCCGTCGCGGAAATCGTCGCCGCTGTCCTTGCCCATTGTCGCGCCGTCGGAAACATAATCGATGGCATCGTCGACCAACTGGAACGCGACACCCAAATTGCGGCCATAAGCATCAAGCGCCATTTCCTGGGCCTCACCGCTTTCGGCGACCACCGCCGCGATCCTGCAGGCGGCGGCAAACAACGCGGCGGTTTTGGAACCGATGATTTCGAGATATTTTTCTTCGCTCGTCGAAATCTGGCGCTGTGCAGTCAACTGGTTGACCTCGCCCTCGGCAATGACGGCTGATGCATTCGACAGGATTTTTAATACCTTGAGCGAGCCATCTTCGACCATTAGCTCGAACGAGCGGCTGAACAGGAAGTCGCCCACGAGCACGGCCGCAGGATTGCCGAAGATCAGGTTCGCCGCAGTCTTCCCGCGCCGCATATCGCTGCCATCGACGACATCGTCATGCAGCAGCGTCGCGGTATGGATGAACTCGACCGCAGCGGCGAGCTTATGGTGCCGCTCGCCCGGATAATCGAGCAGCCGCGCGCAGGCCAAAGTCAGCATTGGGCGCATCCTTTTGCCGCCGCCCGCGATCAGGTGCCCGGCGAGCTCAGGAATAAGCGGAATTTCCGACTGCATCCGGTCGAGGATCACGGCGTTGACGCGGTTCATGCCGGGCGCGACGAGCTTCAACATCGGTTCGAGCGAAGGTGCGCGGTGTCCGCTAAGCTGGTGGATTGTTGCCGTCATCGTCATGATGCACTGCCAATCCCCCTAACACAACGCAAGTGCAAAAGCCGCATTTGCCCTTGTCCAAATCGCGCTGACGCGGCAGAGGGTTCGCTATGGACGACGACAATATCCTCGAAAGCTATCGCAACAGCATCGATAATATCGACGCTGCTTTGGTTTTTATGCTGGCCGAGCGTTTTAAAATTACGCAGGCAGTGGGTGAATATAAGGCTAAATCAGCGCTGCCGCCAGCCGACCCGGCGCGGGAAGAGCGCCAGATCGAGCGCCTTCGCCAACTGGCGCGCGATGCGAAGCTTGACCCGGATTTTACCGAGAAATTTCTGCGCTTCATCATCGACGAAGTGATCCGCCACCATCAGCAGATCAGGGACGGCGGCTGATCAGCCTTAAAAAATGTTGGCGGCGTTTCGCGATTGTAGATCACGTGTCATTCCGGTGCGGAGTGCGCTTCCGCCATCCTGCGCCGCATCGTATAGTTTGCCCCAATCGGTTGACGAACTATCAGTAAATTTCGATGCCGCATCGAGTGCGCGTTGAAAAGCAATATACCGTTTTTGAGTGTCGGCTGACATATATAGGCCGCCCAATTTGCCGAAGTACCAGTCGCGCAGTTCCTCCATCAATTGATACGCATTTTTTGCCGAGAACTTTTCATCTTTGGGATATTTGGGTAAGCGACCGGTTAATAACCACAACTCGACATATAGCAGCTTACGCTCGCTGGTCAGGGTCTCATCGAGCTTGTTGCGCTTGGCCATCCAGCTTTGCCAGATACCTCCAAGAAAGCCGGCACCTAAGCCGATAAGCGCAGACAGTATTTCCGCCACGGTCCATCTCCCATTTTGTCGAAACTCGGCAAAGCCATAACAGAAAATCGTTCAGCGGACGAGCGGACTTTCGGCCTTTGGTAAACGCAGCCGGACAAGCAAGCCGCCCAAATCCTCGCTTTCCTCCAGCATCACCGTACCGCCGTAGATTTCGACGACATCGCGTACGATAGCCAAACCGAGCCCTGTTCCGGGTTTTCCGGTATCGAGCCGCGCGCCCCGATCAAATATGCGCTCGCGCTCGGCCTCAGGTATGCCGCGACCGTCGTCTTCGACCAACATTTCGACAAATTCACCTGCGTCTTCGACCGTCACAAAAACGCTGCCACCGCCATATTTAGCGGCATTCTCGATGAGGTTACCAAGCATTTCGTCCAAATCTTGCCGCTCGACCCTGGCGGCGAGGCTCTGATCGCCCGCCATGTCCAGCCGGACATGGGCATATAGGCGACTGACCGCGCGTTCCACCGATTCAAGGCTGTCCCACACTTGCGCGCGGCTGTGGCTGTGACCACGCCGTCCGACCGCGCGAGCGCGGGCAAGATGATGGTCGACCTGCCGCCGCATTGTCGTTGCCTCGCGGATGACGGTTTCATCAAGGTCGCCTGCCTTGGCCGTCGCGCTGTTCATGATCACGGTGAGCGGGGTTTTGAGCGCATGGGCAAGATTGCCTGCGTGCCGCCGTGATTCTTCGGCTTGTTTCTCATTATGGTCGAGCAAGGCGTTGAGTTCGTTGACCATCGGCATTACTTCGTCGGGCAACGCCTCGGTTACCCGGCTCTCACGCCCGCTCCGCATTTCGGCAATCGCCTTGCGCACCGTGCGCAATGGCCACAGACCGTAAACGGTCTGCAATGCCGCCAGGATAATCAGACCCAGTGCGAGCAATAGAAAACTGGTCACCAAGACGGAACGCAATTCCGTGACTTGTGCATCAAGACTATCCCGGCTTTGCGCCACCATGAAAGTCCAGCTGATATTGGAATCGGGCAATTCGATCGAACGTTCTGCGATGCGTAGAGGCTCATCACGAAATTCGTTGCTGTTGCGGAAATGCACGGTCTGGTCGTTGTGATCAACCGGCGGCTCCAACGCCCGATCCCACAGCGAACGTGACGGAAACGGCATCGCGCCTTCGCCAGTGATCTGCCAATAAAGACCGCTATTGGGTTCCAGAAACCGCTGGTCACCCAATGGACGGTTCATGCGGATTTCGCCGTCCGGGCCGATTTCGGCCGAAGCGATCATCGCGGTCAGGACATATTCAAGCTGGTTGTCGAAATTCTGCTCGACCGAACTGGTGAGCACGCGATCCAGCGCAAGTCCGCCACCAAACAGCAATATGCTGATCCAGACCGCCGCAGTCAGGATCATTCGCCGGGTCAGCGAGCCCGTGCTCTGGAACTGGCTCCGCCATGACGGCGCTTTTACAGCCGTCTTTATGGCGGCAGGCGGGTTCAGCTTACGGGTTCCTCAAGGCTATAACCGAGACCACGAATCGTCGAAATGACGTCCTGTCCCGAGTTTTTTGCGGATACGCGTGACGAACACCTCAATCGTGTTGGAATCGCGGTCAAAATCCTGATCGTAGATATGCTCGATCAGTTCAGTGCGCGATACGACCTTGCCCTTGTGGTGCATCAGATAGGACAACAGCTTATATTCCTGCGCAGTCAGCTTCACCGGCTGGCCATCAAGCGTCACCCGGCCCGAGCGAGTGTCGAGGCGCACATCACCGACGTTCAGCTCGGACGAGGCGTTCCCCGACGCACGGCGGATCAGCGCGCGCAAGCGAGCGATCAGCTCTTCGGTCTGGAACGGCTTGGCAAGATAATCGTCAGCACCCGCGTCCAGGCCAGCCACCTTGTCGGACCAACTATCGCGCGCAGTCAGCACCAGCACGGGAAACTTCCGCCCTTCCTTGCGCCAGCGGTCAAGCACGGTCAGGCCGTCGATTTCGGGCAAACCCAGATCGAGGATGACCGCGTCGTAATTCTCTGTCGACCCCATGTAATGGCCATCCTCGCCATCGACCGAAAGATCGACGGCATAGCCTGCGCCTTCGAGCGTGGATTTGAGCTGCTGGCCGAGCGTGGGTTCGTCTTCAACGATAAGGATGCGCATGCTGTCCCCTTCTGGATGCTTTTAATGTCGGGATGAGGGCTAGCAGATTAGCGCCCCGGCGCAAATTCCAATCAACGCTTGGCTTTCAACGCTGGCGCAAAACGCCACCGGTCTTGCCATCGACATCGACAAAGATAACGCGGTTCTTGTCGATGAACTTGAGGCGATAGACCTGTGCCGTCGGATCATATTCGGGACCGAGATACTGCATTCCCCGCATCCGTGGCACCACTGTTCCTTCGATTTCGCGCAAAGGCCGCACCTTTCCGGCCGCCATGTCCTGGCGCGCATCGGCTTGCTCGCCGCGCCGTGCCTCGGCCGGAGGAGAAAGTGCCAAAGCGGCTAGCGCAACGGCAGAAAAGAGAGAAATCTTGTTCAACATTGCTGCCACCTAATCTTCATGCGTTGAACATAAACTGAATGAGGCATCAACCTTTTGGTAAGGATGATGCCCCGAATTCATTGCCTATTTCACCATTTCGAAGGTGAAGGAAAGCGTCGTCCCGATGCTCAGTTCGCCGGGAGAAATGGGCGTAGACTTCTCCGACGCGTCCATCGCGCGCATCATCGGCATGGGATATCCGCCGCCCTGATTGTCCGCTTCCTCGACGCGAAGCACGCGAACGTCGGCATAGCCAGCCTTGCGCGCCATTGCTTTGGCCCGTGCCATCGCGATTGCCCACACCTTGTCGCGTGCGGCTTCCTTGAATCTGCTGTCGTCATCGACACCGAAAGTCGGCCCGTTGAAATTGGTCGCGCCGTCGACCGCCAGCGCGTCCAGAAAGGCGCTCAGCTTCTTCAGATCGCGCAGCTTGGCATTGACCATGTTCGATGCCTGGAAGCCCTTGAATATCTGCTGCCCGTCGCGATAATCGAATTGCTGGTTAAGACTAATTTGCGTAGTCTGGATATCTTTCTCGGCATATGCCGAGCTTTTTAAGCCGCGCCACGACCGATGCCATCTGGACATTATTCTGACGCACGGCCTCGCTTGCCGTGGGTGCCATCGTCTGCACGCCGGTCGAAAAAGTAGCAATATCGGGCTTCGTTTCGACCGTCTCACTGACGGTCAAATCAATCACCGGATTGGTCGCCACAATCGTTACCTGCGTTGCCATTGCTTCTCCCGCTGTCATACCGCCCGTTGCCAACAGAGCCGCCAAAACCAATTTACGCATCTATCATTCCTTCGCACATATCGCCGTCAAATTGCTGTCCGGCGCGCCCAATCGATATAGGCTTTGCGAAGCTGAATGGTTGCCGAACCGGGCCTACCGTCGCCGATAACCTTGCCGTTGATCCGCACCACCGGCATCACAAAGCCAGAGGCGGAAGAAACGAAAGCCTCGGCGGCTTGTTCCGCTTCGGCGATAGTGAAAGACCGTTCGTCGATGCGCTGCGCCACGAGCGGCAGGACAGCGGCGCGGGTAATTCCGTGCAAAATATCGCGGTTCAGCGGGTGCGTCACCAGAACGCCATCTTTGGTGATGATATGCGCGTTCTGCGCCGTTCCTTCGGTGATGACCCCGCCGCGTTCCATCCACGCGTCGTCTGCACCTTGGGCCATCGCTTGGTTCTTCATCAGCGAGGCATAGAGCAACTGCGTGGTCTTGATGTCCGCCCTGCCCCATCGCAGGTCGGGCACCGTCACAACGCTGATACCGCGACTGGCCATCGGATTATCGGCCAGCGCACGCGACTGGCTGAAGGCGAGAACCGTGGGCGTCGTGTCCCCTGGCGGAAAAGCGAAATCGCGGTCGGCGGGCGTTCCGCGCGTTACCTGCCAGTAGATCATGCCTTCTTCGACCGCGTTGCGAGTCGACCAATTCGCGGCAGATGGCGAGCCATACTTCTGCGTCCGGAGCGCCCTGGATAGCAAGTTCGCCCAATGATCGCGCCAAGCGCCGGACATGACCGGCGAAATCGACAAGCTTGCCGTCAAGAACCGAGACGACCTCGTAAACCGAGTCCGAGAACAGGAAGCCGCGGTCGAAGACCGACACCTTGCCGTCGGATTCGGGGACGTAGGTGCCGTTGAGATAGATAGTGCGCACGTTTCCCCCAAATCTGTCACCCTGAACTTGTTTCACCGTGTGACTTCGTTCCAGGGTCCATTTGTCCAACAAGCTCCGGTCTATGGGGAAAGATGGACCCTGAAACAAGTTCAGGGTGACAGTGTGGCCGAGGTTGCTTTGTGTCGTCAGCCCCCCTATCCGCCGCGAACCATGTCGCAGCCCCCCATTTTTGCTTTCGAAAAACTTAGCCTTCAGCAAGGCGGCGGGTGGCTGTTTGAGGATATCGACCTGTTTATTGGTGCGCGTGACCGGCTGGCGCTGATCGGGCGCAATGGCGCAGGCAAAACTACACTGATGAAGCTGGTGGCTGGCACAGTCGAGGCAGACAAAGGCAAGCGCGTCGTTGTTCCGGGCACGAATATCGTAATGCTCGATCAGGATCCCGACGTCGCCGCATTTGACCGTCTCGTCGACTTTGCCACGCATGGGGAAAAAGGCCCTCCCGAATATGCCGTGCGCGCGATTGCCGACCAGCTGGGCATCGACCTCGACCGCGAAGCCAAAACCGCGAGCGGCGGCGAAAAACGCCGCGCAGCAATTTGCCGCGCGCTGGCGAGCGAGCCCGATCTGCTTTTGCTCGACGAGCCTACAAATCACCTCGACCTCGCCGCCATCGAATGGCTCGAGGAATGGCTGACCCGCTATCGCGGCGCGTTCATGGTGATCAGCCATGACCGGACATTCCTGACTCGGCTGACCAAGCAGACCTTCTGGCTCGACCGCGGCTTGCTTCGCCGCAACGAGATCGGCTTTGGCGGCTATGATGCGTGGACAGAGCGCGTTTATGCCGAGGATGCCCGGAACGCCGACCGGCTCGATGCCAAGCTGAAGATTGAGGCGCACTGGCTTGAGCGCGGCGTGACGGCGCGGCGCAAGCGTAACCAGGGTCGGCTAGCGAAATTGTGGGAAATGCGCGCGGCGCGGGCGGCGATGATGGGGCCGCAAGGTGTGGCAAAACTCGGCGCTTCGAGCGATGACAGCAAGACCAAGACGGTAATTGCAGCGGAGAATGTCGGAAAAAGCTTCGGTGAGCGGACGATCATCAAGGATTTCACGCTGCGCATCCAGCGCGGCGACCGGATCGGTATTGTCGGCGCGAATGGCACGGGCAAGACCACGCTGATCCGCTTGCTGACCGGCGAAACGCCGCCCGATACCGGCAAGATAACGCTGTCGCCGACGCTGACCGGCATCGTCATCGACCAGCAGCGCAAATTGCTCACACCCGAAAAGCGGGTGCGCGACGTGCTTGCTGAGGGCAGCGACTGGATCGATGTGCGCGGCGTTCGCAAGCATGTTCAGGGCTATTTGAAGGAATTCCTGTTCGATCCCGTCGTTGATCGAAGCGCGGATCGGCACGCTCTCGGGTGGCGAGCAGTCGCGCATACTGCTGGCACGCGAGTTTGCCCGCGAGGCCAATCTGCTCGTCCTCGACGAGCCTACCAACGATCTCGACCTCGAAACCCTCGATCTGTTGCAGGAAGTGATCGCCGATTACGACGGCACCGTCCTGATCGTCAGCCATGACCGCGATTTCCTTGATCGCACGGTCACGCTGACGCTTGGTCTGGACGGGTCGGGCAAGGTCGATATTATCGCCGGGGGCTATGCTGATTGGGAGGCAAAACGGGACCGGCGCGATAGGCCCGAAACCCGCAGCAAAGCTGACAAGTTCACAGCCAACTCACCTCCCGCAAATCCAACAGCCAAACGGCCCGCCAAATTGTCCTACAAGGACCAACGCGATTACGACCTTTTACCCAAGCGGATAGAGGCAATCGACGCGGAGATTGCGGCGGCAGAAATCGAGATGTCCGACCCGGCGCTTTACACGCGCAAGCCCGAGCGCTTTGCCGAGTTGACAGCAAAGTGCGATACCCTCCGCGCTGAAAAGGACGTTGCCGAGGAGAGGTGGCTGGTATTGGCGATGTTGGTGGAGGAGATGGCGTCCTAACCCGGCAGCAGGGGACTGTCCCAAGCGCAGCGCCGTGGACTGTCCCCGAGAGCGCGGGCACCGAGATTTAGGGAAAGTCCAAGGCGCTACGCTTGGGACAGTCCCTAAATTTCCAAAAAACGGCCTACTCATCCCGGCAACCGGTAAAAACCCGCCAGCCTGTCCAGCGCGATCCGCAGCACGAGCTTTCCCGAGCGCACCGGCCAAGCCATTTCGCGCTCAGCCACCGGCATCGCTTCGCCCGCGCAGATCACCCGCCAAGCAATGTCCGCGAGATCTGGACCAAGCGCGAGCAACGCATCGTCAAACCGCTTTTTAGCCGAAATCATTCGCTCGGTCTGGTTCAAGCCCGATGGCGCGCTTCGTTTTTCGCGGCTTAACGGCACATTTTCCCACCGCATCGTCACCTGCGGCCCCATCATCGCCGCCTCGTAATCGCTTCGCAGCTTCTCGCCTGCCAGAAGCTGCCGGTCAGTCAGATGCCCACGCGAATGCAACCAGGAGAGCGGCGATTCCGCCAGATTGACGGTGACGCTGCGGTTGACTTTACGCCCCGCACCCGGTTCGTGGAGCGAGCGTTCGACAAGTGGTCTGGGGTCGGTATATTTCGGCGCGGCGTTAGTTTTGCGGGGCATAAGCGGTTCTCCATTGGGTGCGAATCACACTTGCCATGCGGTGATTATTGTAGGAAAGAAAAAACCTATCTGGTAATCGGAGAAAATCGATGCAAAGCCGTATCCGCGATGTGCGCAAGGCCAAGGGGCTAACGCTGGCAGACGTTGCCGAGCGCTGCAAGCCAGCTACGACCGCGCAGACCATCGGGCGGCTGGAAACCGGGATGCGTGTCTTGTCGCTGATTTGGATAAACCGTATCGCCGATGCGCTAGGGGTGGATTCAAGCGACTTGGTGGCGCTTCCCGACCAACAATATCTGCCCGTTGCGGCGGTCCTTCATGACGACGGCACGCACGCGCCGACCAAAGAAGAACGCATCATGGTGCCCAATGTCTCAGGGACAATGGTGGGTTTGCGGATTGCGGCAGGCGACCGGTGAATATCGGCGCGGCGACGAATTGTGGATGGAACAGTTGCAGCCGGAGAGCTTTGCCTCGGCGCTCAATCTCGACGTCCTTGTCCCGCGCCCCGGTGGGCGGTTCATTTTCGGGCGCTTGCTTGGGCGTGACGATGGCAAGCTACACATATTACCGCTTGAAGCAGGCGCACGGCAGCAGGTTGTAACCGATCCGGCGTGGATTGCCAAAGCGGTGCGTCTGGTACGGGCGTTGTGAACTTACAAAATCTACGTCGCACCAGCGAAGGCTGGTGCCTATGACGTCCAGCTGCAAAGGTTTACGTCAGCCGAGGCAAAAAGGCGTAATAGGCACCAGCCTTCGCTGGTGCGACAGTGTGTTGTTCCGGTGAGAATTCTAACCCTTTCAACGCTGTTCCCCGCAGAATCACGCCCGAATTTCGGAATATTCGTCGAGCGCCAGACTGCCGCGCTGACGGCGGTGCGTGATTTTGCGGTAACGGTCATCAACCCTATCGGCATTGCGCCCTGGCCACTGAATATGTTCGGCGACAAGAATCGGTTAAGCGACCTCCACAG
The DNA here is from genome assembly GCA_963814305.1 of uncultured Alphaproteobacteria bacterium. Taxonomy (GTDB): domain Bacteria; phylum Pseudomonadota; class Alphaproteobacteria; order Sphingomonadales; family Sphingomonadaceae; genus Sphingorhabdus_B. The sequence goes on along the minus strand of CAWFCI010000007.1, from coordinate 5,375 downwards.
CGAAATATGGGGCGAACTCGACGTATATCGACCCCGGTTTACCGCCATTCCCAAAATCGGTGGGCGGCTAAACCCCGATATGATCGTGCGGGCGGTCTTGCCGCTGGCAAAAAGGCTCCATGCCGAAATCGGTTTCGACCTGATCGACGCTGAATTTTTCTACCCCGATGGTCCTGCTGCGATGAAGCTGTCCGAAGCGCTTGGAATTCCCTTCACTATCAAGGCGCGTGGCGGGGATATACATCATTGGGGCACGAAGCCGGGCTGCGCCGGACAGATGCTCGATGCCGCCGAAAAAGCGGCTGGCCTGCTCGCAGTGTCGAGCGCACTCAAGGCCGACATGGTCAGGCTTGGGATGGATGCTGACAAGATCATGGTGCATTATACCGGCCTCGACCAGTCGCGCTTCGTGCCGCGCGACCGCGCAAAGGAAAAGGCCAGACTGGGCGTTTCCGGGCCGCTTATCCTGAGTGTTGGCGGGCTCATTCATCGCAAAGGCCAAGGCTTGCTCATTGAAGCGTTACCCTCGCTACCCGATGCGATGCTGATGCTGGCAGGCCACGGGCCAAGCGAAGGCGATTATCGCGCGCTGGCGGCAAAGCTGGGCGTCGCCGATCGCGTCCGTTTTTTGGGAAATGTGCCGCACGATGATCTGCCCATATATTTCGCCGCCGCCGATGTGATGGCGCTGGTTTCGTTTTCTGAAGGCTTGGCCAACGCATGGGTCGAGGCGCTCGCCTGCGGCACACCGATTGTCGCGGGCGATGTGGGCGGTATCCGCGAGCTAGTCAAAACACCCGAGGCAGGCCGGATTGTCGAGCGCGATACCGAGGCGATCACGGCAGCGATCAAGGACATCCTCGCCAACCCACCGTCGCGCGAAGCTGTCGCCTCTAATGTCAGCGCTTTCTCATGGGACGAGAATGCACGACAATTGGCGGCGTTTTTCCGGACGGTGGCGGCTTAAGGCTGCGCGCCGAAGCTTTCACCCATGCGCTCGGCCTTTGGCGCCGCGCCTTCGGTTGGCACAAAGCTGTGTGATCCAACCTTTAGCCAGATCAAGATCGGTGCCGCCTGATAAACCGACGAATAAGTACCCACAACGATACCGAACGCCATCGCTAGACTGAAGCCAAAGATTACATCGGGTCCAAACAGCACAAGGACAATCAGCGGCAGCGAAATCGACACGCTGGTCATCACCGTGCGCGCCAAAGTCTCGTTTACCGACAGGTTGAGCAACGACGCCATTTCCATCTTCCGGAACTTCATCAGATTCTCGCGTATCCGGTCGTAGATGACGACGGTGTCGTTCAGTGAGTAACCGATAATCGTCAGCAAAGCGGCGATGATATTGAGGTCGAATTCAAGTCCGGTGATCGAAAACAACCCGAACGTAAGCGTCACGTCATGGACCAAAGACCAGATCGCCCCCACCCCGAACTGCCATTCAAATCGGATCCAGATATACAGCGACACACCCGCCATCGCGGCGAGCAACGCAATCATCCCCTTGCTAAACAGTTCTTCCGACACCTTGCCCGAAACCGAATCCACGCCGTCGATGCGCACGCCGGGATAATCGGCCTTCAGCTGCGTCGGTAATCTTGCTCGCCATCGTGTTGGCAAGCTCCGGGTTCTTATCCGCCCCCTCGGGCAGCTTCATCCGGATCGAAACCTGGTTCTCCGCACCAAAACGCTGGATGGTCGGCTCGCCATAGCCGAGGCCTGCAACCTTACCGCGCAGTTCCGACACCGGTGCCTCTGCCGCTTTGCGTGAAAGTCGCACGGATCATCTGGCCGCCGATGAAATCGACGCCGAAATTCAGTCCCTGCGTGGCGACAGCGCCAATCGACGCGGCCATCAGCAACAGGCTGATTACGAACGCCGGCACGCGCCATTTCAGGAAATCGATATTGGTATCGTCGGGAACGAGTTTGAGCAGTTTCATGGGCTTTTCCTCAAATGGTCAATTCTTGCGGGCGGGTGCGTTTCACCCATCCGGCGACCCACATGCGGGTCAGAGTCACGGCGGTGAACACCGAAGTGACGATGCCGATCATCAGGACGACGGCGAAACCGCGAATCGGGCCGGAGCCGAAAATGAACAGCAAAACCGCAGCAATCACGTTGGTGCTGTTCGCGTCGAAAATCGCGCGGCTCGCTTCCTTGTAACCGAACTCGATGGCCTGCACCACGCGCCGCCCTCGTTTGAGTTCTTCGCGGATACGTTCATTGATCAGCACGTTGGCATCGACCGCCGCACCGATGGTGAGCACGAAACCTGCAATACCCGGCAAGGTCAGCGTCGCATTCGCCACACCCATGACTCCGAGGATCATCAGGATATTGATAACCAATGCTGCATTGGCATAAAGCCCGAAGCGGCCATAAACGAGGAACATCAGCACGAGGATCGCGGTGGTTCCGATCACCGCCGCCAGCACCCCGCGCTCAATCGAATCCTTGCCAAGATCTGGCCCAACCGAGCGTTCCTCGACAATTTTAAGATCAACCGGCAGCGCACCCGAGCGCAAGGCAATCGCCAGCTGGTTCGCGCTTTCGACCGTGAAGCTCCCCGAAATCTGCGAGATACCGCCGAAGATCGGTTCGCGGATTTGCGGTGCCGAAATAACCTGCCCGTCGAGGATGATCGCGAACAGCTTGCCGGTATTCTGCTGCGTCATCCGCGCAAATTTCTGCCCGCCTTCGCCGTCGAACTGGATGGTGACCGCTGGTTCATTGGTTTGCTGGTCGAAAGTCGGATCGGCCTTGACCAGCTTGTCGCCCGCTATTCCGCCGAGACGGCGCACGGCGAGATTGGGAAGGCCGGTCGGGTTCGATGGATAGGGCAAGACCTGACTGCCGACGCGCGCCTGCCCCTTGGCGGTCAGGTCAGGGTCGGCCTGTTCATCGACGAGCTTGAATTCGAGCTTCGCAGTCTTGCCGATCAGCGCCTTCAACGCTTCGGGATCGTCGAGGCCGGGCACCTGCACGACGATGCGGTTGTCGCCCTGCCGGATGATCGTCGGCTCCAGCGTGCCAAGCGCGTTGATACGCCGGTCGATAACGTCCTTGGCAGTATCCATCGCCTGGTCGAGCGCAGTTTCGTTGCCAGCATTAGCCGGGGTCAAGATGATGCGGTTGCCGTCATTGACGCCGATATTCCAGTCGCGCCCGCCAGTGGTGTTGCTCGTAACCGACAACAAAGCCTCGCGAGCCGCATCGATTTGCGAGCTGTCGGTAACCGTAAAGCTCAACTGCCCGCCGCTGCGCGAAACATCGGCGATGGCAATGCGCGGTTCGGTCCGGCGCATCGCGGCGCGGACGCTATCCTCCAACGCTTCAAGCCTCGTCGCGGCCAGTTGCGCGGTGTCGGCTTCGAGCAAGATGTGGCTGCCGCCGGCAAGGTCGAGACCCAGATTGATCGTCGGCGTTGGAAGGAATTGCGCTACCTGAGAGCGGATGCTGGACGGCAGCAAGCTCGGGATCGCAAGCAGGACGCCCGTTATCACGAGGATGTTGAGCATCCAGACACGCCAACGGGGAAAATCTAGCATAAATTGGTTCCGGACGGACGAGAAGAATGGTATTTGGGGTTGGCGCCAGTGCGCTTCAACCCCGCAAGATCAATCATTGGCGGCTTTGGTCCCGCGCGGGGTTACATTAACCAGCGTCGATTTGACCGCTTTCACGCGAACATTCGGCGCGAGTTCAACCTCGACATGGTCGTCGGCGACCTTGATGACTTTGCCCATCAGGCCGCCACCAGTCACGACTTCGTCATTCTTCTGCACAGCGGCAATTTTCGCCTCATGCTCCTTCGCACGCTTCTGCTGCGGGCGGATGAGGAAGAGGTAGAAAACCACAAAAATCAGCAACAGCGGAAAAATCTGGACAAAAAAGGCCGAACCACCTGCACCACCTGTACCGGCAGCAGCAGCCAAAATCATAAGCGAATTCATGCGTTATTCCCCGCGACTATATTATGGAGGAGCCGCATTTTCGGCGGCCCTGTGAAGCAATCGGGCGCGATTATCACCTGCACCCCGATGAAGCAACGTCAAAGCGCTGATTCTCCCCTCCCGCTTGCGGGAGGGGCCGGGGGAGGGTGAGTGATTGACGCTGACCGACCCTTCCCTAACCCCTCCCAAAGCGGAGGGGAATGCCCTTGCTTTTGGGAAAGCACCGCCATATAGGCGCGCTTCCAACAGGCGCAGCCGCGCCCGCTGGCGGTCGGGACGTAGCGCAGCCTGGTAGCGCATCACACTGGGGGTGTGGGGGTCGCAGGTTCGAATCCTGTCGTCCCGACCAATAAATCAATGACTTAGCAGCATCACGATGACCCGGCAGAGGGCCAAAATGCCTCTGGTGGTGCGCTGGTGGTGCAGTTTTCTGAAATTATATTTCAGGCGACGCGCATTTTATTTGCGTCTGGGGTGCTTTTGCGCACCAATATGGAATGTTGCGGCAGCCGATCTAAATTGAAATCGGAGCCAATTCCCTCTACGCATTGACACCAGATGCAGGAGCAGTTGCCCCTTCGCCCAGCCGAGTTTGTGAAAATTCGCGACGGCTTCATCGCGTTCCTAAAGCAACCGGCTGGAACGCCGATTGAGCATGTCATTCCGCAACACATTATTGATGCGATGGCATCGGCAGCGAAGCGCGGACGCAAACGGCGCCGATGCTCGACATCGCATCGGCGCTTCCATCTTAGTAGCAGTCGTCGGCGCCATTTTATGCCTCGCCATCGAACCGATGATTGTGGGGACATCATGCTCTGCAGGCGGCTTGGCTTTCCTATGGGCGCACAATCAGCGCAAAGTTCGCGATGAACTCGAAATTGACGAACTTATCAACGAGCCGAATGAGGTGCTTCAACGCAATTTGCAGGCGCTGGACGACTTTCGAAATTTAATCGCAAGTGGCGACATCCCTTGCGAAGAGCACCTTCCCGATGGAGCCATCAAACCAATATCGGCGAACATGCTTCGCGCCTTGCGCCGATCATGGAGCGCTTTTGATTTTAAGCCGCGATCAAGGACTTTGGCAATGTGTCGCAAGTCGTCCTATCCCGATGAGCGCGTTATGGATCAGGCTTGGCGGGCGGATCGCTCCCGTGTTTGTTACGTCGCGAGCTTTGCTGGACACAGCCGATCGGCACTGTTCGACCGCCGCATCGAATGGCTGCTGTCAAATGCCGACCAGCAAACCCGCGCGCGCAATCGTTTCGCGAAGATGTGCAGGCAATCGTCGCTTTACGGCGTCCAGAATTTGAGAGGCTGACCTTTGAGCAAAAGAAGCAGCGTCTTATCGAAAACAAGGAATTTAGCGCTAGCCGATTGGAAAAGCTCCATGCGGGGGTTTACCC
>CAWFCI010000006.1:0-25569 GCA_963814305.1 uncultured Alphaproteobacteria bacterium | reverse complement strand
CTGACGTCACATTGACATAAGCATCATTTGATGCGATATTTGATGCATGAGAACGACGATTACATTGGACGACCGTCTTGTCGAAGAAGCCAGCGCGGCTACAGGCGAGAAAGAGCGTAACAGGCTCATCCACGATGGCTTGCGTGCTTTGATTGCACGCGAAAATGCCCGGGCGATCATTGCATTGGGCGGCAGCGACCCGGATGCGTGGATTCCGGAAAGGCGCAGACCACCCGCGAAATGATTATCGTCGATTCCTCCATTTGGATCGACCACATTCATCACGGCGAGTCGCATCTCAGTTCACTCCTTCAACTTGACCATGCCTTGATGCATCCGCATGCACTCGGCGAAATTGCTTTGGGCAGCATTCGCAATCGCGATCAGGTAATTGCCCGCTTCTTACGACTACCCGTTCCATATGTTACAAAGGATGGTCATGTACTTTCGCTCATTGAGGACGAAGGTCTTGTCGCTACCGGCATCGGCTATACAGACGCTCATTTGCTGGCATCCGCATTACTTACACTTGGCGGCAAGCTGTGGACTCGTGATCGTCGATTGGGAAAACAAGCCGAGCGCCTCGGCGTTGCCTACGCGCCATGACCTCGGGTTATTCCGGCACGCCGCTTGGTAAGAAGCTATCGCTGAAACCCGGGATGCGTGTCTGGTTTGACGCGATGCCGGGCAGCGTGCTGGCCGAAATCGATATGCCCGACCTTATAAACCTCGCCGCGCCCGAACCCGGCCTCGACGCGGCGCATATCTTCGTAACCGAACGCGCCGATATGGAGGCGAAGCTGTCCATGCTACGTCCGCTCCTCCAGCCTGCCGGCTTCATCTGGGTGAGCTGGCCGAAAAAGGCAGCCAAAGTCCCGACCGACATCACCGAAGACACGATCCGCGCGGTCATCCTGCCAAACAGCGATCTTGTCGACGTAAAGGTCTGCGCGGTGGACACGGTTTGGTCCGGCCTGAAGCTGATGATCCGTAAGGATCGCCGTTAGGCATTCAGGCCCAACCCGTCGATCACCCCCGACGAAAATGCATTCCGCTCCGCCGCGTTGGGCAGCAGCAATTTCCGCGTCGCGTTCCACCGGTCGACATCTCCGCCGAACGCGGCGCGCACGCGCGCTTTGGTCATATGGTTTGCCTTGCCCCAATGCTGGGTAAACGGCATCCCCGCTGCCTCCAGCCGCTCGGTGGCGAGCTTGATCAGCTTCAATGTCGCAGGTGTTTCGACGCCGTCGATATCGATGATGCAGGTGGGGTCGAAGCGGGTGAAACCGAGCATCGCCGGTGATTTGCGTGCGTAGCGGCAGGTAAAGACCACCGGCGCGCTTTTGTGCACCAGAAACGCCTCGCGCATGATCGACAATGCGGCTGTGACCTGCGCAATCGGCACGCCAAAGCCCGAACTCGCCACCCCTTTGCGCGCGCTGGTGAAGCTGTAGGTTTCACCGGGCACACGCCATTCGGCGGGCGTATCGGTGCGTACGCGAAGCTCGATATTCATCAATTCGCGCACTGCGGTGTCGCGCAGGTCGGGAAACATCTGGATCGCGGCAGAAATCAGGCGCGGTAAATCGGTGCCGGGTTCGGATGCCGAGGTGAGATTGTAATTTGGGGTGTAATCGGGCGGGCAGGCTTCCTTGTAGCGGATGGTGGTAAAACCGACGTCCATCTTGCGCGGGTCGAGGATGACCTGAAAGAAATAGGGCACGCGGCTTTCATCAGGAATCCCCGAGCCAATGAAAGTGAGCGTGTTGAGCGCGGTTTGCAATTGCCCGAAGGGAATATGCCTGAGCGAACTGTTCAGCCGGTACCGCCCGGTCGAGCGCAGCAGCACCGAATGCACGATACCAAGCGCACCCAGACTGACCAAGGCCGCATCGAACTTGGCATTGTCGCGCACTAACGTCGCGCCGAGCTTCGCGGCAAAGGCAGCGGTCATCGTGGGCGCGCGCGCCGGTTCGAGCCACAGATTTTGAGTTGCGGTCAAAAGCTGGATGCCAGCAACCTGACTCTCAAGCCCGCCGACACCGATGGCCGAGCCATGCACGCCCGTGCCGATCATGCCGCCGATGGTCTGGCCATTGCTCGCGCCCGAGGTGCGCAAGGCGCGCTTGCGTTCCTTCGTTTCAAGCCGCGCATTGATCTTCGACACTTTGGCACCGCATTGCGCGAAGTACAGGTCTTCGGGCAGGGTCGTCGACGCCGGTTCGACATCGCCCGCAGCAACGGCAAAGGTGTAATCGAGCCTGCTGGTTTCGACCATCCAGCCGCCCGCAACGAGCGGTAAGTCGGAAAACGACCAGCGCGAGCCGCAAGCACGGATGCGTAGCCCGGCGGTCACCGCCTGGCCGATTAATCCCTGAAGCCGCGTGGCGGTCGCGCGCATTCCCGCCATGCTCGCCGTGGTCGGTACCTCGTTATTGACGGTCAGCCTCTTGGCGACTGCGCCTTTCACATTTTCGTGATGGTTGACCCAAGTGACGTTATTCTCGGTGATGACATGCGGATCGGCTGGCATCGGACTTCTCCCTTAATTATCGGTGCTGCCCTCGGCATTCGGTATGTTGCCACAGACATATTCGATGGTCGTCGGCATATAGATGCCAAGCGTGAGCACGGTCACGAGCGCCTGACCGATATTTTGATGAACACGGACTTCGTCGATGATGTTGGTGTCGCATTTGACCACCGTGCGGCGCTGCACAGTGCCGAAGGCATAGGCGTCACTGTTGACGATGATCGGCGCTCCGGTTGGATTGGGTTGTGGAACTGTCAGCCGGTGCTGGGCGCATCCTTCGAGTAAAGGGGCGGACAGGGTAAGGGCGATGGCAAAGATTGCTGCACGGCGCATGGGTTTCCTCCTCTAGCGAAGACGCGGTCCTTTGGACTCTGCGCCGTCGGGGGCGACCCTGACTGCATAATCACAGGCTTGGCGGTTCAGGGCAATGATAAAATGAGTTACTGACGCGTTCGCTATAGGCTAGCCAATGCGTATGAAGCCACATGACACTATCCCTTACGATGCGCTCCCTCGATATTCCGACGAAGTTCGTCTTGATCGAGCGCGGGCTTTTTTTGAGGCATTGAAGACGCGCCGCACCTGCCGTGATTTCGCCGACACGCCGGTTTCGCGCGATGTGATCGAGGTGGCATTGCTTGCAGCGGGAACTGCGCCTTCGGGTGCCAATCACCAGCCGTGGCATTTTGCCGTCATCACCTCGCCTGAAAAGAAACGCGCTTTGCGCGAGGCGGCGGAGGTCGAGGAACGCGAATTTTACGCTGGCAAGGCCAGTCAGGAATGGATCGACGCGCTGGCCCCGCTCGGCACCGATGAGGTCAAGCCCTATCTGGAAACCGCGCCTTATCTGATCGTCATATTCGGCCAGCGGCGTGGCGGTCTAAATCCCGGCGACGATAAGCAAAATTATTATGTGAACGAAAGCGTCGGCATCGCCACCGGATTTCTGATTGCGGCGTTGCACGACGCAGGACTCTGCAACTTTAACGCACACGCCCAATCCGATGAAGTTCCTGAATCAGATTTGCGAGCGGCCAGCGAACGAGAAGCCAGTGATGGTGCTGGTGGTCGGCCATCCTGCACCCGATGCCTCGGTGCCAGTTCATGCAACGATCAAGAAGTCGCTGGAGCACATTGCGAGCTGGTTTTAAGCCGCGACCGCCGCAAGCAGGTCGTAAGGATCCAAGCCATTTGAACGCATTGCCTCGTGCGCAGCTTTGTAGGCAGCGGGATCGGGGATGCCGAGGCGGAGTTTCGCATCGACCAGAGGCTCCTTGAGCAATTCGATAATATCCTCATGCACCAGATTTTTCGCAGCCTTGCCGATGCGGTAGCCTTCATGAACGGCACTCATGATCGGCGAAGACCGTGCCACGCGGCGCTTGATTTCGAACCCGCCCATATAGGCGATAAAGCCGACGCCAAGATTGCGGTGCTGTGCATACGTAAAGGCCAGTACACATTGCTCGCCAAGCGCGTCGCGGCCGTAGCCGGTAAGAATGTGGTGCAAATCGTGCGTGTCGCGCAGGCGGTCGCCATAGCGGTCCATACCGTCGTCGAAGCGCGTTCCCACATCAGCAAACTTGGCATATTCGGCTTCGAGACCGGCAGCTGACAGGCCTTCACGTTGCATGAAATCGACATAAAAACGGCCAACGGTGCCAGCTGGCAGCTGCTTAAGCGCATCATGGTCATCAAGCGCGTCGATCAATCTCTGGTTTGAGTTCAATAGACGCTGGCCCTTGTCACTGTTCCAGAATTTGCCTGCGACTTTCCGGAATTTCCCGCCGCGCAGCGCCGCGATGATATGGAATACCTGCTCGGTATCTTCCTTGTCGGCCATCAACTTCTGGAAATGCCGCCATGCCTTCATAGGACGGAACTCGTTCGAAGGGCGGGCTGGATGTTGGAACGGAACAGCGATAGTCGATATGGTCACGGGTGGAACTCCGGCGAATTTGTTGGGTCTGAAATATCGCTTACCTACATTAATGTCAATAAGAAAAGATTAACAGGGCTGGACGTGTGCAAAGCGGGGCCGTATTAATCGCTTAATACAGGGAGGGTTTATGCAGGCTGAGACAACGCGGCATGTCACGCTGGACGCCATGCGCGGCTTCGCGGTCATGGGCATATTGGCGATGAACATCGTCGCTTTTGCCATGCCGTTCTGGGCCTATATCACGCCTCTGGCTTATGGCGGCGAGACTGCTGCCGAGCGCGGCGCATGGGTTTTCTCCTATGTCCTGCTCGACGGGAAGATGCGCGGCTTGTTCTCCTTGCTGTTCGGGGCCAGCATGATGCTCATTATCGAGAGTGCCGATGCAAAGGGTGAGAGCGCGGCCAAGGTGCACTATTCGCGCATGTTCTGGCTCGCGTTGTTCGGCCTAGCGCATTATTTCTTCATCTGGTTCGGCGACATCCTGTTCCTTTATGCCGCCGCAGGAAGCCTTGCATTCCTGTTTCGCAAATGGGAGCCGCGCAGGCTTATCAAATGGGCGTTGATCATTTTCGCGCTTCACCTGCTGCTGTTCGGGCTGCAATTTATCGGCCTGCAAGTCATGCAGTTCTTCGCAACCCAGCCCGGTGCATCTGCTGATCTGGCAAAGCAGTATAAAGAGCTCATCACCAGCCCCGAATTCGACTTTGAAACTGCGCGGCAGCTCGCGCTCCATCGCGGCGATTATGCCGGCATCGTCGCGGAGAAAATCAACAATTGGAGCGATCCCTTTATAGGATTGGTGCAGACCATCGGCGAAACGCTGCCGCTGATGATGATTGGCATGGCGCTAAAAAAGAACGGATTTATGACTGGCGAATGGGGGCGCGCGGACTATGCCCGCTGGGCGCGTAAGATGATCATTCCCGGAATGATATTGAGCGGTCTGGTCGGAATCATGGTCGTGATGACGAATTACGACAAGATCACGGCGATCGCCGCATTTTTCATCTGGAGCGCCATTCCGCGCACGATGCTGACGATCGGATACGCTGCGGCGCTCATGCTGGTTATAGCGAAATATGCCAATAGCGGCTTCATTTCGCGCGTCGCAGCAGCAGGCCAGGCGGCGTTCACAAATTATCTCGGCACCAGCATACTCATGACCACGATCTTCTACGGCTATGGCTTCGGGCTCTTTGGCGATGTCGGGCGGATCGAGCTATGGGCATTCGTCTTTGGCGCCTGGGCGGTGATGCTGCTCTGGTCGAAGCCTTGGTTGGAACGGTTTCGCTATGGCCCGCTCGAATGGCTGTGGCGTAGTCTGGCACGAATGAAAATCCAGCCGCTCGTGCGTTAAAGCTATTGCAACCAATTCGCATTAACGTTATCTAGTTTCCCAAGGAGACGAAGATGGTCGTTTGCGTGTGTAATGCGATTTGGGAAAAAGACCTGCGTGCCGCTGTGCGTTGCGGGTCGGAACGTCCGAATGACGTCTATGCCCGTCTCGGCAGTAAACCCAAATGTGGCCAGTGCCTTTCGTTTGCGCGAAACATTATCAGCGCCGGACCTGCGACCGCTTAGCAATAGCGTAGCCGAAAAACCTAGTATTTATGCGGCTTTCGGGCTTTTCTTGAGGTCCGTTTTGGATTATCCTGCAAGGCATAATTCAGCAGGAGACGCGCCATGAAGGGCGATGCCAAAGTCATCGAATATCTCAACGAAGCGCTCAAGAACGAGTTGACGGCCGTCAACCAATATTGGCTGCATTACCGGATGCTGGACGATTGGGGCGTGGCCAAGCTCGCGGATTTCGAGCGGCACGAATTGATCGACGAGATGAAACACGCGGACCAACTGTCCGAACGAATCCTGTTTCTCGATGGCTTGCCCAATTTCCAGATGTTGGGTCGCCTGCGCATCGGCGAGACGGTCGAGGAAATCCTCAAAGCCGATCTCGAGCTGGAATATGAAGCGCTGCCTTTGCTCAAGGATGCTATCGCTTATTGTGAAAGTGTCCGCGATTTCGTCAGCCGCGAGCTATTTGCGCATATCCTCGAAAATGAGGAAGAGCATGTCGATATCCTGGAAAAGCAGTTCGATATGATCGCCCGCATGGGGATTGAAAATTATGTCCAGCTCCAGTCGAAGCAGCCGGAAAGTTAATTAGCCGTAGCTCATCCCGCCGAGCGCGTTGCGCTGGCCGAAGCTTGCCGGACGACGCTCCATCAACGGACTGGCTTCGGATTCGAGTGCAGCCAAGGTCGCCTCGAACACCGGACGCAGGCGCACGACTTTTTCGACCAGTTCGGACGGGTCGATCTGGATTTCGACATAATGCCGCGCCGCAATCTCGATTTCCTCGGCAAGGAGGGCCAATTGGTCGGCGCCGAACTGCCACGATTCGCCCTTCAGCGTATGCGCGGGCATGACCAGTTTGGCCGAATCTTTCAGCCGCATTGCTTCTTCGATGGCCGCAACCGATTTAGTGCCATCTTCGCGGAAATAGCCGAGAATCCGCACAAATCCCGCACCCAGCAGGTTGCGGGTTTCGGTAAAGGTCTTCCAGTCGATCAGATCATCCGGTTTTTCGGTCAATGTGCTACTCCGCAGATCGGTTAAAGGCCGGTCCTGTCGGGTTCTTTTACACTTGCAGAAGTAAACAGAGCGTTGATGCAATCTGTTTAAGATATTCTTGCCGCCGCTTTAGTCCTTGTCGGCGAATGGATTTTTCGACGAGCGGAAATTGATGCGCACGGGCACTGCGCCAAAATCAAGGTCGCGGCGGATGCCGTTAAGCAAATAGCGCGCATAGCTGGCAGGCAACTCATCGGTGCGGTTACCGAAGATGACAAAGGTTGGCGGCCGATTGCGCGCCTGTGTCATATAACGAAGCTTGATGCGCTTGCCGCCGGGTGCTGGCGGCGGATTGGCCGAAATCGCCGCCTCGAACCAGCGGTTTAGAATCCCGGTGGGCACGCGCTTGTTCCATGCCTCGCGCGCGTCGAACGCGGCGGACAGCATCTGGTCGAGGCCCTTGCCGGTCGCGGCAGACACCGCAATCATCGGGACGCCCTTTAGCTGCGACAGCCCCTCTTCGAGCGCACCGCGAATACCCTGAAACAGGCTGCTGCCATTTTCGGCAATGTCCCATTTGTTGATCGCGATGATGAGCGCGCGGCCCTCCTGAATGACATGGTCGGCAATTTTGAGGTCCTGCACCTCGAGACCCTTGGTTGCATCGAGCAGCAGCACCACAACTTCGGCAAAGTCGATGGCATGGCGCGCATCGGCCACCGAGAGCTTTTCCAGCTTGTCCTGCACCTTGGCGCGTTTGCGCATCCCTGCGGTATCGATCAGGCGCACGCGGCGTTCGGTCAGCAGCGGCGGAATATTGCCTTCTTCGTCGGGCTCGCGCTGCTTGGGAGCAGGATCGGTCCAAATCCAGTCAACCGCTATGCTGTCGCGGGTAATCCCGGCTTCTGGGCCGGTAATCAGCCTGTTCTCGCCTAGCAACTTGTTGATCAGAGTTGATTTACCCGCATTCGGACGCCCGACAACGGCGAGTTTCAATATGGCATCAGGCGCTTCGAAATCGACCTCTTCGAACTTGCCACCGTCGATATGCGGCAACAGCGCCTGAAACAGGTCGGCCATGCCTTCGCCATGTTCGCCGCTGATCGCTATCGGGTCGCCAAAGCCGAGCGCATAGCTTTCGAGGATGCCATCGTCGCCCTGCTTGCCCTCGGCCTTATTGACCGCAAGCACCACAGGCGTCGCGCTGCTGCGCAGCCAGCGGGCGATTTCCTCGTCGAGCGGGGTGACGCCCGCACGTCCGTCGATCAGGAACAATGCGACCTGCGCGCCTGCAATCGCCGCCTCGGTCTGCATCCGCATCCGGCCCGGCAGCGTGTCGGGGTCTTCGTCCTCATAGCCAGCAGTATCGACAATGGTGAATTCAAGGTCGAATAAGCGCCCTTCGCCTTCACGCCGGTCGCGGGTGACGCCGGGCGTGTCATCCACAAGCGCAAGCTTCTTGCCAACCAGACGGTTGAACAAAGTGGACTTGCCGACATTAGGCCGACCGATAATGGCTACTGTGGGAAGCATGTGAGTGGCCTTAATGAAATACAATGGCACAATCCATACACCGTAGCCCTGAGCCTGTCGAAGGGCGCTTTTTGTAGAAGCGCCCTTCGACAGGCTCAGGGCTACGGTGATAAGTCGAGATCGTCCTGCTGGCGCTTATCTGAACGCGGAAATGCGCCCGCTATCGTCTAGCACATAGAGTGTCTGGTTGGCGACAACCGGTGCCAGTGACACGTCCGACTTCAAATCGACCGATTGCGACGCGGTACCATCAGCCGGGGCCACCGACCAGAGCTCGCCGCGCGAGTTGACCACCAGCAGCCGACCACCGGCGAGAACCGGCCCGTACCAGCTGATCGGGCCCTTCTTCTTCTCTTCATTGTCGTAACGCTGAAGCTTCGCGATCCAGCGGATCTTGCCGCTCGAGCGCGCCACGCAAAGCAGTTTCGCCTCGTCGGTCATCACGAACACCCACTCGCCCGCCGATACCGGCGTCGAAATGCCCGCAATGTTGATTTCCCAGATACGCTGGCCGCTGACCAGTTCGTAGGAAGCCATGCGTCCACCCTTGCCGAGCGCGAAAACCCGTCCGCGGTCGATGACCGGATCGGCATCGATATCGGTGAGCGTCGAAACGCTCGTTGACATCGCGGTGCGCGACAAGGTGTCCGACCACAGGCTGCGCCCGTTTTCATAACGATAAGCAGCAAGCTCACCGCTCGAATAGCCCGCAATCACGGTACCTTGCGCAGCGGCCGGTGCGCCGACGCCGAAAATGCCCGAAGCCGCAACTGGGCCTGCCTCGTTCCATTGAGCTTCGCCATCTGACTGGCGCAGCGCGTAAATCTGGTTGTCTTGCGTCATGACATAAACGTTGCCGTTCGACAGGGTCGGCGCACCGCGCAGCGGACCGGCGGGACGTTTTTTCCAGACTAAAGCGCCAGTGTCGGCGGCGAGCGCCGCGACATCGCCGACGCCATTGGTGGCAAAGACATTGGTGCTGGTCGCACTGACGCCGCCGCCGAAGCGCGATGCCTTGCCATCGTCTTCAATTTCGAGCGCATTCGACCAGATCTGCGCGCCGTTATTGGCATCGAATGCCGTTACGCGCGCCGTGGTATCGACGACATATAGCCGACCGTCGCTGACCATCGGGCTGGCGGCAAGACGCGCGCGGGGGTTTGCGCCGGTAACCGTCGCGGTCCAGATCCGCGCAAGGCCTTGGCCGAGTTCGACATGACCAGGGGATTTGGACGCGTTGCCGCCGGGCTGAGCCCATGCATCGTTGACCGATGCAGGCGGCAAGATGACCGCGACCCCTGCCAGCGCCGGATCCACGTCCATGTCGCGTTCGCCGCCGAGGATATCGACACGGTTGCCGACGGTCGGGGTATTGTTCTTCTTGCCTGCGTCGCCGCGGACGCTGTCGAGCACGGCGCAACCGCCAAGCGATGCGGATGCGGCAAGGGCCAAAAGCAGTTTAGCGCTGGTTTTCAATTCTTACTCTCCTTTGGCGGCGGCTATTGCCGCTTGCGTTGCCGCATTGCGCTTTTCGTCAACCTGAACGGTATCAACGCCCAATGCCCCCGCCATTTGCTGCGCTCTGGAGCGCATCGTCTGTGGCAAGCCGTCTTGCTTGGCAATCTGGGCAAAAATGGGGCCAGCCAGATTGTCCTTGCCCAGCTTCATATAGGATATTGCGGTCAGTTCGCCTGCGCTGCCAAACCAGGGGTTGCCAGCGGTCGCCAAAGGCTTCAGCCGGTCGATGACGGTCTGCGGTGGCAGCGTGTCGAATTCGGCGCTTGTCTGGCGGATCAGTGCGAGGTCGCGGAAAGTCTGGGGCAGGCTTTCGTCTTTGGCGACCTTCGCGTAGATCGCAATGGCTTCCTTGGTCTTGCCATCCTCGCCGAGCAGGTTTGCTTCAACCATTTGCGCCATCGCGCGATATCCGGGCTGATCGGCCTTGGCGAGCGTTGCCAGTTTGGCACGCGCTTCCTTTGTCCTGGCCGGCGCGTAGCTTGTCCATCGCGTCGACAAATTCTTCGCTCTGTTTGTCAGCGGCGGCCTGTTGCTGCTGCTGGTAGAGAATCCAGCCGCCAAAGGCCAAGAGCCCGGCGATCAATGCTGCGACCAGCCAGCGGCCATAACGTTTCCAGAAACCGGTAAGGTCGCTGGCGCGGACCGCATCATCCACTTCGCGGAGGAAAGCTTCGTCGCTTCCGGCGCGCTTGTCAGTCGGTGTCAAAGCCAAAAGGGCCTCCGAAATTTCATGATAACCATAAGTTGGCGCCGTCCTTAGCGGGACTCTGTCCGATAGGCCAGCCCTGCGTTAAACAGGCTGATACAACTGCTCCGGCCCCGGAAAGCTGCGATCGCGCACGCCGCTCGCATATTCGCGCACCGCCTCTTCGACCGATACGCCCATATTGCCGAATTTCTTGACGAATTTGGGCACGCGATCAAACAGGCCGAGCATGTCCTCGGTGACCAGCACCTGCCCGTCGCATTGTGCCGAGGCACCGATGCCAATGGTGGGGCACGCGATCTTGCTGGTGATTTCGATGGCGATAGGCTCAAGAACGCCTTCGATAACCATCGAAAAAGCGCCAGCATCGGACATTGCCACCGCGTCCTCGACAATGGATTTGGCTTCCTCTGCGCTTTTACCGCGAACGCCGTAGCCGCCCAATATGTTCACCGCTTGCGGGGTCAGCCCGACGTGCGCCATCACGGGTATCCCGCGCGAGGTCAGGAATTCGACGGTAGGCGCAAGCACCTTGCCGCCCTCGATTTTGACCGCTGCCGCGCCGGTTTCCTTGAGCAATCGCGCCGCGTTAGTAAATGCCTGCTCGGGCGTTGCCTCGTAGCTGCCGAACGGCATATCGACAACCACTGCCGCGTGATAGCTGCCACGCACGACCGCTGCGCCATGCGCGCACATCATTTCCATCGTCACCGCCACCGTATGCGGCAGGCCGTAAATAACCTGACCCAGCGAATCACCAACGAGCAGCATGTCGCAATGCGGATCGAGCAGCTGGGCCATGCGGACTGTGTAGGCGGTCAGCATCACCAACGGCTCGCCGCCCTTACGCTGGCGGATTCGCGGCACGGTAAGCCGCTTCATCGGCGACGGCGTCGGGTTCGCGCGGCTGGTGGAGGTGTCGAAGGTGAGCGTTTGGGGGCGTGTGGACATGGGGCGCGGGCTTAGCGGCTAAAAGCGTCGCGCAAAAGCAGGAACGGGTAGAATGTCGCTTTTGTTTGACTCAATGTTAAAAATATATAACATTAAGTCCGAATCAGATAACATTGGAGCGCTTACCATGTCTTTCCGTGAGAAAATTTTATGGACCACCCTGTTGGCCGGGATTGCCCCATATTTATGGTATTTCGGTGCGGTCGGAATCGCGTTTGCATCAGGTGCCGGCTTAGCGGGGCTGTCAATCGGCGGATTGATATCTGCAATAATTGTCGGCTTGGTCGTCATGATCATCGCAGTGTCTGTCGTTGCCGTCGTCAATCGCCGGGACGGGACCATGATGCCTGACGAACGCGAACACCGCATCGAAAGTCGGGGCATCGTGCTCTCTTACCATATGCTGTGCACGGGTGTAATTCTGGTCATCGGCGGGGCTTGGTTCGGCTGGAACTCACTGGTCGTTATCCATGTCTTGGCGTTTGCTTTCATCCTTTCAGAAATGACGCGGGTCATTGTGGAAATCCATGGCCTTCGGCGTGGATATTGAACGGTGGCACACACACCCTTCACGAACAGCATCAAAACGCTTCGCTTCCTCGCCAGCGAAATGACTCAAGGCGATCTGGGCGACAAGGTCGGGGTTACCCGCCAGACCATCGCCGCCATCGAACAGGGCAAATATTCGCCTTCGCTAGAGGTTGCGTTTCGTATCGCGCATGTGTTCGGCAAGCCATTGGAAGAGGTTTTCCGCTGGAGTGGTGACATCCCCTAAGTGCTGCGCAGCACCGGAGGCCCGAACGCTTGCTCCCCAGCTTTGTTCGGGCCTCCACTTTTGCTGGCAATTCTCAAAATGCGTGTCCTACGCCCGTCGGCGGTCACAGCCGACCGAAGGTCAACGGCTTCGCCTCAAACGGCGCAGATTAAGCGGAATTACGCCGGTTTTTCACGGCACAGATAATCCTTGCGCGCGCAAAGCTGTCGGCAGCCCTGATTGCAAAGTTCAGTAAAGCGCGTCCTGAGCTTGTCGAAGGGTTCAGCCCATCGAGCAGCGCCGATAGCGCGCGAAGGTGATTCGACGCTGTAATCATCGTCAAGCCTAAATGCGGTTATCCGTTCATCACGACATTCGCTAAAGTGCGATGGATTGAAATTGGGCTAAATCGGCGTGTCCGCCCGCTTTAGCCCGCGAACACGATACTCTTCTCTGGGCAGTTAGCGGGGATCGCAGCCCGTAAATCTGCAGGCGAAAACTCCACGCCACCTGCTGGCAGGGACATTGGTCTGCCTAGCAACACTGAGCGGCGTGACAATTTGATGGCGGTCGGAACGTCCGAGGGACCCACCAACCGCGCCTGTGGCGGCAGGACAGCCGTGTAGTCGACATCGTCTATTGTCGCTACGAGGCAGCCGTTCTTTACCGAAACCGTACCTGTTGGTGCCAGCAGCGGAATAGCGATCGCCTTTTTGAGGACCGCGACGTACATTTCAGGCGAAGTTCCTCTTTGGGGCTTTACCGGGATATCGGTCCCGCTGCTTTCCTTGGCTGGGTTTGGAGTGGAAGTACTCACGCGGGCCTCGGCCGATTGGACGGTTTCATCCGCCGCTGTTGCGCCGTTCGCTTCGATAGGCGATGTCGCAGTCGTCGGAGACGAAGTTTCCTGAGGAGACTGCGGCGTACAAGAAGTCAATCCAAGCCCTAAGACTGCCCCGACAATTCGAATCTTTACGGGTAACATCTGGCTCATGGACACCTTCAATTTTTAATTGTGTTTACGGTAGAAAAATGATCATCGATATAGTCAATTGGCATGTAGATCATCACGCCGGTCGGTCCGGAAACGAGGTTACTTGCGGAAGTGAGACCCACACCCGTGATCGTGGTCGAGGCACCCGGATAATAGAATACGGGGCCCCCGCTATCGCCTTGATCCGCAAGCAGGGCCTGCTTCGACTTGCTCACCTCTATCCAACCAGCCACGCCGTCGTGAGTGGCATTGCCGCTGGTAATCTCGCCGCACGTTATGCCCGTCGTGTGGCCCGACTTGCAGACGACCATCCCGGCCTTTTGGTTGATGAACGTGCTTATGCCGGTCAGTTTGAGCGTTCCCATGGCTGGAAACTCGGGGATGGAGCTTTTGTCGACGTAGGAGATGCTGCTGCTGACGCTCAGGCCAGTCGTCTCCCAGATGAGATAGTCCCACTTGTCACTTACGCCGTCCGGGGTGATACCGCCGACCTTTGCGGGCTTCCGGACAAGAGGATCGGAAAATGTCACGTCGTGGTTTGTCAGATAAGCCTTCATCGAGGCGTAGCAATGACCCGCCGTGAGAATGCCTCGCTTCGTCACCCCGCCCGACGTAAAGTTCACCGCGTAGCCTAACGAACACCATCCTCCCGTACCCCCGGCTCCGCTCCACACGGGTTGCCCTCCATTGACCGTATCCCCGGCTTGCGTCCCCGTCGGCGGAGTGATTGCGGGTTTGGGTAGCGGTGCAACAAGGACGTCCGTCTCTACCTTTCGCGTCTCGGGTAGCAATTGCTGCACGCGCGCCGCTACCGGATCGCTTTCAACGGTCACAACGAACCGCTCATTCGCGAGATCGTATTTTGACGTGAACGGGAAGGTTTGCGCGTTCAAAGCGGCGTTCAATTCGTCCAGCTCGCGCGCCGCGCGACCTCGCGATCTCTTCGCCTGCTTGACTTGGACATATCTGCGAAGCTTTGGATCAAGTGCGTCCAGAAACGTCTTCCGGTCTGCTTTGTCGGCAAACAAAACGATGATCTTGAAAACAGGCTCATGTTGAATATACATGTCGCCATAGGTCTCATCTCCGGAAGTATTCAAACTCTCGGACAGAGCCATAATTTCAGCCTGAAGGTCGACACGCATCTGTGCTTCGTCTTTTGTGATGCCGTACGATTGGGCAAGGTGCGTCACGGCAGGATTAGTGAAGACATCTTGCGCGTTGAGCGGAGATGCGAACAACACTATTGCGGCGTAGCCTAGTAATTTGTTCTTCATCGATGTCACCCCATGTAAATTTCTGGATAATTCGTAATCTTTATCTGGGTTGAGCAATCGCGCCAAAAATTCTAACGCATGTCGCGTTCTATTATCTCATCGGCAATGGCAGACTCTATTTTTTGGCAACAGCGCCCGGCCTTTAAGCACAAACTATTCGTTCATTAATTTCATCTGATCTTTTATTCTATTTCATGTCGCGAAGCGAATCGTCATAGCCCATTTATCTTTCTGACGGGCGCAATTTTCGGTGAACGGCTGGATTCCTGATTCCAGTTTTAGACCTGACTGTCCGCATCCCTCAAACTATCCGCCATCGCCAAGCAGGTCACCGCGTGACCCCGTTCCCCCGCTGCTTGCCTGTCCGGTTGACCCGGTTCCTGTTGCTGTTAAACCTCCGCTAACGGGGGATAGATGAGTCAACAAACAGCAAGACCGGCGCTGGGCCTGATCGCGTTCATTGTCTTTATCGACATGGCGGGCATCGGCCTGATTGTGCCGGTGATGCCGCGGCTGATCATGGGGCTCAGTGGCGAGGGTGTTGATCGCGCTGCTGAAATCGGCGGCTGGCTGCTCTTTGCTTATGCCATCATGCAGTTCGTGTTTTCACCGATCATCGGCGGGCTGTCCGACCGGTTCGGGCGGCGACCGGTGTTGCTGGTGACGCTCGCCGCGCTTGGCGTCGATTATGCGATGATGGCTTGGGCGCCCACGCTCATGTGGCTATTCGTTGGGCGGATGATTTCGGGCGTGATGGGCGCGACCTGGGCCGCTGCGAACAGCTGCGTTGCCGATGTTGTCGAGCCGGATAAGCGCGGCGGAGTTTACGGTTTGCTCGGAGGAGCGGGTGCGGCAGGGTTTGTCTTGGGGCCAGCGCTTGGTGGAGCTTTCGGCCTGCTCGGCGACCGTGTGCCGTTCATCGTGGCGAGCGTGCTGTGTCTTATCGGCGCGGCCTATGGCGCGTATGCACTCAAGGAAACGCTGCCGTCCGAAAAGCGCCGCGCGTTCAGTCTCGCCCGCGCCAATCCTTTTGGAACAATGCTGCAAATGGCAAAGACGCCGCTTGTGCTCGGCTGCCTCGTCACGATCTTCTTCATGCAGTTTGCGGCGCAGTCCAATTTCGCGGTCTGGAGCTATTATGGCACATTGCAGTTCGACTGGGGGCCGCTGACGATAGGGGCGACCGTTGCCCTTTTCGGCATATTGCTGGCGGTCATTCAGGGGCTTTTGGTCGGCAAGGTTATTGCCCGCTTTGGCGCGGTGCGAACAGCAGTCTATAGCCTGTTTTTCGCGATACCGAGTTACCTCATCATCGGTTTCGCAACCTCCACCGAAATTGCGATTCTGGGGCTGGTGGTCGGTTCGATAACCGGCCTGACATTCCCTGCGATGCAGAGCCTGATGACCACCCGCATTGCCGAAGACGCGCAAGGCGAATTGCAGGGCGCGATTGCCAGCATGGTCAGTCTGACCGCGATCATCGGCCCGCCAGCCATGACCGGCGTGTTCGGTGCCTATTCCGACAATATCGGCCTGCTATTCCCCGGCGCGCCGTATATGTTGGCGACGGCGTTGATGGTTGTCGCGGTTTTCACGCTTTGGCTGACGCTAAAACGCCACGCGGCTTAGCGTTTTGTCGCCGCGACCGCTTGCGCCGGATTGTCGCTAAAGATCCCGTCTACGCCAGCCGCTAGAAACGCGCGGATTTCGCTTTCCAGATCGCCATAAGCCGCAGGGTTGATGCCTGACTTTGCGCCAAGCGGCAGAAAATAATTCTCGCGGCGGAAGGTCCAGGGGTGGACGGCGAGGCCGACTGTGTGCGCGTCGGCGACGAGCCTGGTGGGATCGCCCAACACACCCAGCATATTGCGCGGAATGACCATTGCCTTGTTCGGACCTATGCCGTCGGCATAAGTGGCGATCATCTTGAGGCCTCCAGCCGTTGCCATCGCCGGATATGTCAGGTCGGCGCGGTCGGCAGGGCTGCCCTTTTCATCCAGCAACTGGATCAGTCGCACTTTCGTTTTACGGCGCAATGCTTTCAGATTTTCGACTTCGAATGACTGGATGAACAGCGGTGCGGTCTTTTCGGTATGGCCATAGCTTTCGAGTAGCGCCAGCAAAGGCGCTTCGTGCGGTAGGCCAATCGAGGCAAAATAGGACGGGTGCTTGGTTTCGGGATAGACACCAACGCCGCGCGCTTTCGCCAGCTCCAATATTTCCTCGAAAGTCGGTATCTCATACTGCCCGTCATAAGCCATATTGGCTTTACGCAGTTGCGGTAACCGCTCCTTGGCGCGCAAGGTTTTGAGTTCGGCCAGCGTAAAGTCTTCGGCGAACCAGCCAGTCATTTTCTGGCCGTCGATGGTCTTGCTCGTCTTGCGATCGGCAAATTCGGGCTTCACCGAAACGTCGGTGGTTTCGGAAATCTCGTTCTCGTGCCGCGCGACCAGCACGCCGTCCTTGGTCAGCACCAGATCGGGTTCGATATAATCCGCGCCCTGCTCGATGGCGAGCGTGTAGGCGGCAAGCGTGTGCTCGGGCCGTTCGCCCGACGCGCCGCGATGGGCGATGATGATGGCCTCGCCTTCAAGCGGTTGCGGCATGGCTTGGCTTTCTGACGCTGAACATGCTGGGAGGATGGATGCGATCAGCAGCGGCAGCAAGCATTTCATGGCTCAGCCGAACGCCGCTTCCCATTCGGGCAGTTTGAAGCCGATCAACAGCCCGCCCGAATATTCTACCACGGGCCGTTTGATCATCGACGGCTGGTCGATCATCAGCGTGATTGCCTTCGCCTGTGTCAGACCGGCCTTGTCGGCATCGGGCAGCTTTTTGAACGTCGTTCCGGCGCGGTTGAGTATCGTCTCCCACCCCTTGGCATCGCACCACGCGGCGAGCTTGGCTGCATCGGCCCCGGCCTTTTTGTAATCGTGGAGGGCGTAGGCAACGCCCTTATTATCCAACCAACCCCGCGCCTTCTTGACCGTATCGCAATTGGGGATGCCGTAAAATGTGACGCTCATGCCGACACCTTATGCGGATTGACCAGCACCTTCTCGCCGGTGGCGCGCTTGTTATAGGCTTTGGCGACATCGAGGTTGAGCATTTCAGCGAGCGATACTTCGCTCGTGTAGTGGCTGGCAAAGGTTGTCTTGAGTTCGGACACCACGCGCGCGCGCAGCCGCTGGTTGCCCTCGGCCCCGATCTGCATCAGGAACGGCGTCAGCAGGAAGCCGTTTACGGCCCACGAGAAGCCGAAATTGCGGCTCAGCAAGGTCGGCCCCATGTCGAGCGCGCCGTAGATATAGACCTGCTTGAACGTATCCGATCCGTAGCGGCTATATTCCTTCATCCGCTTGACCGCAGCCGCCTCGATGCAAGTCAGTATCTGTCCGGCAAGCTTGCCGCCGCCGATGGCGTCGAAGGCAATCGTCGCGCCGGTTTCGACCAACGCCGCGGTCAGGCTGTCGATGAAATCGGGCGCGGTCGAATTGCAGATATGCGTAGCACCAATGCCGCGAAGCAACTCGGCCTGAGCCTCGCTGCGAACGATGTTGACCAGAGGAATGCCGTCCTTGACGCAGATTTTCACGAGCATCTGCCCGAGGTTCGACGCGGCTGCAGTATGGATCAGGCCGGTGTGGTTTTCGCGCTTCATCACTTCGGTCATCGCCAATGCGGTGAGCGGATTGACGAAGCAGGATGCGCCTTCGGCAGCGGTCGTGCCTTCGGGTAGAACAACGCAGTCGCTGACCTTGACCGCGCGGTACTGCGCATACATTGCGCCGCCGATGATGCCGACGGTCTTGCCGATCAACGCCTGCGCTTCGGGCGACGCGCCTGCCGCGACTACAACGCCGCCGGCTTCATTACCCACCGGCATCGGCTGATCGACCCGCGCCGCCATCGCGCGCATCGCAGGTTCGGGCATTTGCGCGGTCAGCACTGGCCGGTCCGCGGTGCCCGAGACAACCGCATTTTCTATATCGGCTGGACCGAACAACAGGCCAAGGTCCGAAGGGTTGATTGGCGTTGCTTCGACGCGTACCAAAACTTCGTTTTCTTTCGGCTCTGGCACGGGTGCATCGATCAGCGAAACCTCGAGTTCGCCCGACGATTTGAGCAAAGAGACAAGTTGAAGGCCGGTGGCTGGAATATCGGACATGGGTCGCTCCTATAGACTTTTTGTTACGACCCCGCTATCGCATCGGGCGACTTCGCCATAGCGAATTTTTATGCGGCGGGCCTATCGCTCTTATCGGGCCAGTCGTCGGTGTCATGGTCGGGGTGCTGGTGATTGCTGGCTTTGATGGCGGGCGCATAGTCGGCCATCGTTTCCTCGGTTGTGCCTTCATCGGGCAGGGTACAAAGGTCGCCAAACCACGGCATCCGCGCTTCGTTGCCGAACTGGACCTGCGGCGGGAATTGCGCCGGATTGTCGAGCGATCCGGTGGTGACATTCAGATGCGCGCTGTCGGCATAATCATACAGCAATGGCGTGCCGCATTCGCGGCAAAACCCGCGAGTGACCGGATCGGAGCTTTTGAACAAAGCGGGCTGGCCCCGGGTCCACTCAAAAGCCTCGCGCGGAATACCAATCAAGGCCGCAAAGAAATTCCCGACCGCCTTCTGGCACATCCGGCAATGGCAGATATGCGAGCTGTCGAGAACAGCGGTCGCATGATAACGCACCGCGCCGCACTGGCACCCGCCTGACATGGAAGTTTCTATGCGCTTCATAAACCAAACAGCCTTTGCCAACGCGGGTTCGACTGCGCCACCCGGATGAGGAACGGGCAAGTCGGCCGTGCCTTCACGCCCATCGCCTCAACCTCGGCAAAAACGCCATTGGCCAGCCGCGCGCCCGCACCCGTTCCGCGCAGTGCAGACGGAACCTCGGCGTGTGGGAGGACCATGATGTCGCCTTCCCAGCGGAAAGTGACATAGGCGTCGCCTCTGTCGGTTTGCATTGTGAAGCGGTTGCGGTCGGGTTGATATTGGATGGTCATTCGAGGAGCGTATCAAATCGCCGGATGAAGATCGGTTTGCGAAAAATCATTGCCTTTGAATAACAGCGGCAGATTGCGCGATTTCGCCAGAGCGTAGCTGAACAGATCACCGAAATTTAACTGAGCTGGATGGCCACTGCCCTTACCATATGTGACAAATGCAGAATGGGCGATCTGGATTTCATCAACGCTGGGAGGCACAATTTCAAAGTCATAACCCTCTATCAATTCATCCAGAACGGCAACTTGGGCGTGTCCCTGACGGCCAAATGCGACCATCCGAGCTTCGACTATGCTGGTCGAACTGACAAGGAGTGTTGCAGCGTCATCAAGTACTTTACGATACTGTTCGCGTTCCGGCTCTTCGAACAAGATCGCCAGCAATGCTGACGGATCGACAACGATCATATCGGCAGGCCGTTCTCATCCCATTCAAGCGGATCGAAGGCATCACGCCGTATGGGAAGGGCATCCGCTCTGGCAAGAATCTCATCGATGTGACGCCTGCGCGCTTCGCGGTCGACCGCTTTTGCCTCGGCAACCGGTTCAAGCCGCACTTGGGGTATGCCCGCGTGGTCGATCACAACCTCTTCCCCACGCAAGGACGCGGCGATGAGTTTGGACAGTTTGGCCTTAGCCTCGCCGATGTTGACGTGGATGGTCATGATGGGCGGGAGATTAGCTTGACCAAGAGGGTTGGTCAAGTTTGCAGGATTTCATCCAACCACGAACTTGGCTTGAGATCAGGTCCGCCCAATACATGAATTAACGCCTGCAAATGTTCGAGCGGCATATCCTGAAAAGCTGCTGGCCCCAAATTGAGCTCGGCACGCAATTTGTTGGCGATATCTAGCCAAGCTGACAACATAGTCGGGATTTTATTTGGAATCAAACCAGCACGTTCAAATACTTCTGTATAGGTTTCAGTCGAGCTACGATGCGCGATGGCACCATGCCTAATAATCGCTAATCCTTTAGCCTCTGCTTTAAGTTTCTCGATATTTGAAACGATTTCTTTGTGAGCGGGATACCTTTGGCAATCCAAAACATCCGATGCGATTTGTTCCAAACTAATATTATCTTTTCTCTTATCCCAAACAACGGCGGTATTGACTGTCAAGCAGACAAAATAAGAATGTCGAGAAAAACGGAAAAAATCTGGAAAATCATTTAATGTGTCTATTATCTGCGGAAGCAATTCCTCACCTTCCAAAAACCACCAGAAATCATAATAAATTCGAGCGCGAATGATAATTTGGGTCAGCGTCTCCAACCGCTGCTCAACTGAAAGCTTTGTTTGGCTTTGCCTCACTCCCACTCAATGGTCCCGGGCGGTTTCGACGTATAATCGTACACCACCCGGTTAATCCCCTTTACCTCGTTGATAATCCGCGTCGAAACCCTGCTCAAAAACGCACTTTCGAACGGGTAGATGTCCGCTGTCATCCCGTCGGTCGAAGTCACAGCGCGTAATGCGCAAACATTGTCGTAAGTGCGATGATCACCCATAACGCCTACGGTGCGGACGGGTAGCAACACCGCAAATGCCTGCCAGATTTCGTTGTACAGCCCGGCGTTGCGGATTTCTTCGAGATACACCGCGTCGGCGAGCCGCAATATGTTGCAGCGTTCCTTGGTCACTTCGCCGGGAATCCGGATCGCAAGGCCAGGGCCGGGGAAGGGATGGCGGCCGACGAACTGGTCGTTGAGCCCGAGTTCGCGGCCGAGTGCGCGCACTTCGTCCTTGAACAGCTCGCGCAACGGCTCGACCAGTTGCATGTTCATTCTTGCCGGAAGCCCGCCGACATTATGGTGGCTCTTGATCGTGACCGAAGGACCGCCGGTGAACGAGACTGATTCGATCACGTCTGGGTAGAGCGTGCCTTGTGCGAGGAAATCGGCACCGCCAATTTTCTTGGCTTCTTCCTCGAACACGTTGATGAACTCGCCGCCGATGAACTTGCGTTTTAGCTCGGGGTCGGTCAGCCCGGCGAGGCCCATCATGAACCGCGCCTCGGCATCGACCACTACCAAGGGAATATTATAATGGTCGCGGAACAAGGTCTCGACCTGTTCGCGCTCGTTCATGCGAAGCAGGCCGTGATCGACAAAGACGCAGGTGAGTTGCTCGCCAATGGCCTCGTGGATCAGGATCGCCGCAACCGAACTGTCGACCCCGCCAGAAAGCCCGCATATCACCCGGCCCGTGCCAACCTGTTCACGTATTTCCACAATCTTCGTGGCGCGAAATTCGGCCATCGTCCAGTCGCCAGCGAGGCCGCAAATCTTGTGCACGAAATTCGAAATCAGCTTTGCGCCATCGGGTGTGTGCACGACCTCTGGGTGGAACATCGTTGTGTAATATTTGCGCGCTTCGTTGACGCAGATTGCAAACGGCGCGTTGGGCGAGGTGCCGATGACTTCGAAGCCCTCGGGCGCGACGGTCACGCGGTCGCCGTGGCTCATCCACACCGGATAGCTGCCGCCGACCTCCCAGAAACCGTCGAACAACGGGCTGGATTTCAGGATTTCAACATCGGCACGCCCGAATTCGGCCGCGTGTCCGCCCTCGACGGTGCCGCCCAGTTGCGTGCACAGCGTTTGCTGGCCGTAGCATATCGCAAGGATGGGAAGGCCGCTGTCGAACACCACTTGCGGCGCACGGGGGGAACCTTCGGCTATGACCGATGCCGGACCGCCCGACAATATGATGCCCTTTGGCTTCATCCGCTCGAACGCTTCGGCAGCGCTGTTGAACGGGGCGATTTCGGAATAGACCCCCGCCTCGCGCACGCGGCGGGCGATGAGTTGGGTTACCTGTGACCCGAAATCGACGATGAGGATGGAATCGGATGGCTGGGCGCTTTTGTGAGTGTTTGGCATGCCCAGCCGATAGGCATTGCCGCCGCCGCTGTCCATATCGGCGCAGCAACGGCGGCAAAGTTAATTCAGTCGAGCACTTCTACATTGCCCCGACGCAGATAACCGCGCTCGCGCATTTCCTGAGTGTAATCCTTGCGCGCATCGATCAGTTCGCGATCATATTCATTATAGGCCTCGCGCCGGTCCTGCGCCGTCTTGGCGCGGCGCAAATCCTTGCGCAGCTCAATTTCGGCTTCTTCCAGATCGGACCTATAGTCGTACCAGTAATTGTTGCGCTCACCCGCAATCGGCGCGTCGAGCACATGCGCATGGTGCTGAGGGCCGGGGTGGGCGGACAGCGTCGTTGCGGTTGCGCCGACCATCAGCGCGCCCGAAATCGACAGCAGCGCAATTGCACCCTTGGGGAAATACGTCATAACTTTACTCCTTGACCATGAAGGTTGGGGAACATGGAAAAGGCGCTTTCGGGCCTGTGCCTTGACTGAACAGGCGACTTTTACGGTGGCGCGTGACGCGGGCGGGGTGAATTGCAACAAATCCTCCCCGCAACATGGGCGCGGGGAGGATTTTCTCGGACGAACTCAGTCGAGCAGGCTGTCCGCGCGCGTCCGGGCAACGGTGTGTTCGGGTTGCGGAGCTGGCTCAGGCACGGGGGCTTGCTGATGCACCCATTCGGCGACTTTCTTCCCGTGCCTCGTCACCGCGCCCATGTTGAAAAAGTGCATGCCCCCGAGCACAAGCACGGCAAGCCCGACATACCAGCCCAGGAACCGCATCAATTCGGGCGTGTCCTTGACCGTCCCTGCGGCGCTCAGCGCGAGCGCGATGAAGCCGAGGTTGACGAGGTAGAAGCCCACCACCAGCAAATGGTTTACAGACGTTGCCAGTTCGGCATCATGGCCGAAGCAACGTATGAGGTAGATTTTGCCGTTGGTGCTGAGCGTCCACGCGACCCAGATCGTCATGCCGATCGCGAGGATGAGATAGAGGCTGTAAGCTAAGAGGGTCATGACTTTTTCCTTTCATTGGATTGTATTTCGTTTATTTCTGTAAATATCGAAATTTGCAGATATGCGATCGTTCGGGCGGCATATTCTTTCTCCTGATTAGGGGTGGTCTTTCGATCCGGGGATGAAGCGGGCGACCTTCGCGCCCATCTTCATCAGCGAAATCAAGGTCGATTTTTTCAGCCCGCGTACCTGCTCGTACCAACCGGTCAGCGTCGAGATAAATTCATGCATCCGCCCGATGCGGTCGCGGACGTGCGCGGGCAAATCCTTGTTCGCCGCCATCCGGTCCTTGAGTTCGCCCAATTTGGTAATCGTGGGGTCGATCTCACGCCGTTTGCGTTCGGCGGTGATCGCCATGAACAGATCCCACAATTCGGTCTCGGCGGTAAAATGGTCGCGCCGGTCGCCGGGGATATGCGTGCGCTGGACAATGCCATAAGCCCTGCAAGTTCCTTGAGCGCGGTCGACACGTTGGAGCGCGCCAGATTAAGCGCATCGCAAATCGCCTCGGCATCCAGCGGCTTGTCGCTGAGATAAAGCAACGCATGGACCTGCGCGACAGACCGGTTCGCCCCCCAATGCGTTCCCATTTCCCCCCAGTGGAGGATGAATTCCATCGCCTCAGGATATTTTTCCACGCCCATGCCGACTCGTCCTTTTCGTTATTTCTGTTTTTACAGAAATAACTGGAATTGTCAAGAACTCGCCGGATTGATTGTGAAACTACCGGACTGCTAACGCGATTTAGGGTTTCCTTGGCCTAGCTTGTCAATGACCTCTCCAAGCTTGCTTTGTAAGCACTCACTATGTCGGTCGTTGATTGCCATGATGCCGCTCAGCTCGCTGAGCTTCGTCGTTTGAGTGTTTTGGGTGCCGTCGAATTCAGTGACTTCAACATTTAACCGGACATCGGATGCTAGCGGCTTCGAGCCAAAGCCTCCATCTTGAGCATAATGGATTTGGGGGTAATTATTGCCATAGCATTGTATGTCGAAAGTCAACTGACGGCTGGTACCGGGCGGGATAAATTTCTCCTTCGGATTGGTTTTCAAATAATAACGCTCTGGCTTCGCTCGTGTCCCATAATCCAAATAAGCTTCGCCAATCGAACCTGGCCGATTTCCCGAATTTGACGCAACAAAATAAGCTGATCCGTCTTCAAAGTTTTGAAAAACGACTTTGATGCGAGAATTTTCCGGTGTGACAACAGCCTTTATGACAGGAGCCGACAAAGAGATTAACGAAACCAGTGCGACCAGAAGGCTTAAAGTCGGCAAGCCAAGATTGAGAAAAAGCCAGCCTCCTTGATAACCGTCGCAATGCTTACATTTAACTGCTGAGTTTGCGATTTTCTCGCTGCAGAGCGAGCACGGTTTTGTCTCTTTAGTTCTAGCAACCACCAGCCAACTCCACCCATGTCGCTGCATGGTCGCTGGCCTTTTCGCGGCCGCGATGCTCCTTGTCGACGCCGCAAGATGTCAACCGGTCGGCGACGGCAGGGCTCATCAGCAAATGGTCGATACGGAAACCATGATCGCGCTGCCATGCGCCCGCCTGAAAATCCCAAAAGGTCCAGATGCCGCCTTGCGGATAATGCGTCGCCAGCGCGTCGGTCCAGCCCTGACCCAAAAGTGCGCGATAGGCGGCGATGCTCTCGGGTTGGCGCAGCGCGTCGTCGAGCATGGCCGAAGCGGACCAGATATCGTTCGCGGTTGGAATGACGTTATAATCGCCGGCGAGCACGGCCGGTATTTCCGCCGCCAGCAATTGTGCCGCGCGCGCCTGCAACCGCCGCATCCACGCCAGCCTGTAATCGAATTTTGGTCCGGGTTGCGGGTTGCCGTTGGGCAGGTAAATGCTCGCAACGCGAATGCCGAATACA
>CAWFCI010000005.1:0-9003 GCA_963814305.1 uncultured Alphaproteobacteria bacterium | reverse complement strand
CCTTGGGCTTTGCACTTGGATTTGGTCTTCTTAAGGTCGAGCAGGCGCAGATACCGTATCGCCGATCCTATGAATTGGGGAAAGAAAATGCCGACATTTTGAGTTGTTTTGCATTGTTTTCATCACGAATGCGTCAAAACACTGCGGCTGTTGACGCAATAGCACACGCAGTCGTACTTGACCCGCTTAATCCCCTTACAGCGAGAATCGGCGGTGAGATCGATTATAATGCCGGTCGTTACGACAAGGCGATTGAAAGCTACCAACGGGGAATTTCATTAAATCCAAAGCTAAGCGGAGCTTACGCTTATATCGGTTTCGCGTACCTGATGCAGGGCAAAATATTCGAAGCAGAAAAGGCGTTCGCCGCTGAATCTAACGAGGAATACCAAATTGTCGGGATGGCAATTGTTCAAATGAGGAATGGCAACCGCGCTGCGGCATCGAAGTTGCTCGACCGGATGCAATCCGAATATGGTGATAAGAGCCTTTATCAATACGCGCAAATTCACGTACAATGGGGCAATTTAGGTCACGCGATTACTCACTTGCAGGAGGCGAGGGCAGCGGACGATAGCGGACTAATTTTGATGTATAGCGATCCTCTGTTGAAACCCTTGCGGAATTCGCCCGAGTATTCTGATTTGCTAAATGATATTGGTTTCGTGTAAGTTCATTTTTCCACCAACAGAGGGGGTAGAGAGAATGCGTAAAATGGTAACGATTGCCGCGATTCTCGCGGTACCAATGCTATTGGCCGCCTGCGAACAGAAAGCAGAGGAAGCAGCGCCGGTCGAAGAAGTAGCGACCGAAGTTGCGGCAGAACCGGCAGCCGATGCAGCCGCGACGGATGCCGCTACCACAGCGCCCGCCGACGAAGCCAAAGCGGGTGAAGGCGAAGCAATGGAGGCTACGCCGGATCCTAAAACCGGCCCGCCCGATAGGTAAGTTATGACAAGATAGAATGCCCTCGCTCGGTGAGCGAGGGTTTTTCTTGGGCAAAGATTGCAAACGTCGAAGTGGAGGAGCACACTTTGGGTGTTCGAAGAATAGCCCTCGGATTTTTCGTTGTTACTGCTGGCATCTGGCTAGCATACAATCAATTTTCGGACAGCAATCAGCGCACAAAGCAGATTCTGCCTTTAGTGGGCGGGGTAACCGCATCTTCGCTTTCAGTACCTTGGCAGGCGCAGATTTATTCCACGCTGAGCTACACGAAAGAGGAGCGAGCAGCAGACGCTTTACTTCCTCGTGGAGATCCCAAAAAGCTCTATTTGGACGAAAGGCAAGACTATGAGATCACGCACAGATGTGCCGGGTCATATATTGGCGATGGCTGGGTATTAACCGCAGCACATTGCGTAGATAATCTGCCCGGCGCGAACGGCACTTCTGGTGATGTTTTTGCCGACCGGCGGGTGCGGCTGGGAACGCAAGACTTGAGAACAGGAGGCATGACATATGCCATCGGAAAAGTTGTCATCCACAAAGGCTACACGAAAAGCGGTCGACGAGATGATATTGCGCTTGTTCGTCTGGTTGGAATAAATTCCGATTCAAAACTAAGCGCAAATATACGCCCGATCCGTTTACAAAAATCGGTCGATCAGCCTCTAGTACTGAACGAAAGGCTACGCGTTACTGGATGGGGCTGGATGGGAGCGCGCAATCCAGATTCGAGTATCCGCTTGGATCGAGCTAGTAACACCCAGCATAATCCTGCAAAACTTCAAAGCCTTGAAATAAATTATCTATCAGACGAAAAATGTTCAACGGTGGCAGATTTTTCGAAATTCTGGAACGAAGGTGCGTTGTGTGCTGGTTCGCTGGATGGCAAGCGCGATGCGTGCCAAGGCGATAGCGGAGGTCCTCTTACAAGAATGCTTGATAATCAACCGGTGTTGGTGGGTGTTGTTTCATCTGGTCTCGGCTGCGCATACCAAAAAGTTCCCGGAGTATACTCCCGAGTACAATACTATGAAAAATGGATTGCTTTTGGTAAGCGAGTACCTGCAAAATTTAGTAGATTGTAGATGGCGTTTTCTATCATCGAAACGGTTCATTGCATCGTTGTAGTTGACAGTTGGTAATCGCTGTTTAATTATGTGGTGTTAAGCATAAAAGGAGGAGAGTAAAAATGAAAAGGATTTCTGTTGTAAGTGTATTATTCGCGTCGTCGCTTTTACTGAATGCTTGTGGAGAACAAGCCGAGGCACCAGATGCAAATGTAGAAAAAAGTACCGCCGATGACCGAACCGGACCTCCTGAGCGTGGCGCTACCGACGAACGGACTGGACCTCCTGAGCGTGGCGCTACCGACGAACGGACTGGACCTCCCGAACGAGGCGCTACCGATGAACGGACCGGTCCGCCTGAGCGCTAAAAAAATTCAGGAAAACGGCGGCTGTCCCGAACGGATAGTCGCCGTTTTCATTTGCGGGGGGAAAATCCCACGGGCGCCGTTCGTTTTTGCGTGTTGATCCAATCGATATAGGCCGACACGCGCGTGTAGGCGGCGGGCATGTCCTTGTAGGCGCAGCCATAGCCGTTCGAGACAATCCCGACCAAAATCTTCTGCCCGCCTTCCTGCCGCACCAACGGCCCCCCGCTATCGCCCTGACATGAATCGCGGCCCGTTTTCGCCGCGCCGATGCAGACCATTCCCGGCCCCCAATGCGGATAATGCGGTTTGCACTGGGCATCGCCGATATGTTTGAGTTTTGCCTCCTGCAACTCTGCCGGATTGCTTTGAATGACGTTGCCGACTCCAAGCCGCGATGCGCTGGCCATTGCGCCTGCCATCGCCGGATTGCGTGGGGCCTGCCAACCCCATCCGGTCACCCAGACATCCTCGTTCAGAAATAGTGGCCTGGAAGGCGATTGCAGCGGTATCTTTTTCAATCTCCCGCTTAGTCTCGCCGTCTGGCCACGATCTTTGACCTTGATAAGCGCGATGTCATGGACCTGTGTATCGGCGGAATATCCGTGATGCACGACAATGCGTTCCATCTCGTAGACCGCGCCGCCCGCGGTGATATTCTGCGTTCCCATGCGGATGCGGCGATCGCGAAAAAGATTACCCGTTTTGCCGCCGGGCAGAGCGAAATTGAGCGCAGGCACGCAATGCGCAGCGGTCAGTATCCAGCCCTCGCCGATATACGAACCGCCGCATTTGTGCGCAAGCTCATGCGGCTCGCGGTCATCGAGGTAAAGCTTGTCCCTGTGCCCGTGCGGCAGGCCCCTGTCCTTGATTTTTTCCGCTTCGCTATAGGTCACGTTGGTCGAAAAAATCTGAATCTGCCAAGGTACGGTTCCGTCCTTCGCACGATAGCCGCGGACAACCCGGCGTTCCGGAGGGATTTCGTCATCTGCGCGATTTTCTATATCATCTTCGTCTTCAGCTTCGCTTTCGGGCGGCGTGACGGTTTCCGGAATTTCTTCCGGCGCCAACGTTGCATCCTGTGCCATTGCAGGGTTGAATGCGACCAGCACTAATGCGACCAGTTTCTGCATCATTTCTCCCCTTACTCAACCAGCACAGTATCGACCGTTGCGGTCCAGTTGCCGACCCTTGGTGACGAAGCATCGCGCCTGCCGCGATTGGCGTCGCAGATCAGCTTTTCGAGCGCCGATCGACACGCACCACCACTCCGCGCCTTGGTGCCTTCCTGCTCGAAGGCCGAAGCGTCGATGCGTTCCTCAGTCGCCAGCGTCACAAAGCGATAGGTTCCGGCAGCCGTCGGCACAAGCGGATCGTTGGGAACGCGGTGCGCCTGTAGTGGCTCGACCTTGGAATCGACCGCGCCGGGCGCTGGGATAATCAGCGCGACGCCGTAGGTTGGGTCGATGCCGAGCACATAAAGATAACGTGGCTTGTCGGCGAGGTTTTCGACCGTCACCAGCGTTTGGGCACCCTTGGCCAGCACCCGCATATTGCGTTTTTCGGGCGGTGGACATGCGGCGGACGTCGCGGGATAATCGCTGTCGTCAACGCATAACGCGAGCCCTGCCTTATCGGGCTCGGTGCGCAGTGCCAGCAGCATCTGGACACGCAGTATTTTTTCGAGCTTGCGGGTCAGGCGCGGAACGAAATTCGAGTCCCCAATAGCGCCAAGATCGCCGATCAGTGTGCCGTCGCTCGCGAGCAAGTGGGCGTGGCCGGGCTTGCCTGCGACCGGTGCGATCTGAACTTGCGACATACTCCCTATGTTCGCGATGTTGGTGGCGAGCAGTGCTTTGTTGACAGACGTCTTCTCGGCATCAATCTGCATCGCATTGGCGACTTCCAGCCTCGTATCGCCAAAGGCATGCTGTTTCTTGATGGCTATGAGCCGTGGCGGTTGCGTTGCAGCGGGGGGGGCTTGCAGTTGCAGCTCTGCAGTAAATTCCGTGACCTTGGTTACCTTGCCAGACGTCAGTTCCTTCGTTCCAGCCGCGATGGCATCTGCCTCGCTTGCATACAGCGCAAAAACAGATCCGATGGTCACGCCGGATAAAGTTCCCGCTTTCAGCTTGGCCACAGTGCCACCGGCTTCGACTTCATAGGTGATAGCCTGGGTCGCAGCGGCACCGAAGCGGGTTTTCAACGAGCCTTCTGCCATCGGGTTTTGACTGACATGACCGCGCAGGACCAGTTTCGCCTGCACCTCGCGCATAATGTCACCGAAGGTTGCGGCGGGCATCTCTCGCATCGTGTCGATCAGCGCAGTGGTAAACACGCCTTCACGCTGTCCGACAACCCCTACCTCCTGCGCCTGTTCGCCATCTTGCGCGGCGGCCAGATGCACCCAATAGCCGCCGCCGGGGCCGACCGGTTCTAGCCCGGGCGCACGTTCGGGCGGTTTGGCTTTGAGCGGAGGCACATTGCGCGATTGTCCGGCTGCCCCGTCGCGCGTTGCGGTGCCTGAATTGCAGCTGTCGAAGATTGAGACGAAATAGATGCCCTTGGCGACCGCGCGTTCCTTGATGCGACGTAGTTCCCGGTCAAGAATATCGCCTTCGGCTTCTGCGAGCGGGTTGCGCGCATCGGTCGGCAATATCGTGCCATTATAGCCCGACGATTGGGTATATTCCTGGTCAGCATATTGCGATCCATGCCCCGCGAAATAGAAAAGCAATGTGTCGTTCGGACCCGAGCGGTCGATCATCTGATTGAGCGCCGCAATGATCGCTGCACGTGTGGCACAGGCATTGAGCAATGTTATCGATACCGGATGGGCGGTGTCGGGACATTGGCCTTGTGGCGTGCGGTCAAGGTCGAGCATGTACTTTTCGCGCAGCACATTCTTGAACCGGACCGTATCGGCCACCGCGCCGCGCAAATCCTTGAATGTTGCCCGGGGGTTTTTCGTGGTGGAAAACTGATAGGAATCGATGCCAACGAAAATCGCGCGGGTTGTCTGGGCGTTTGCCGACGTTGGCCACAACGGCAATAACAGCAGAAGGATGAAGAGCAGCCGCATCAGGCGATGTCTTTCATGTCAGGCGTGTTTCGCATTGTAGCGGCTTATACAGGCGCGGGCTACCCGTCTGCCAATTTACACGCGATCTGCCGGTAAAGCCAATCCTTTGACTGCGCGTCGGCGAAGCTGTGCGACGCAGTATCGCACGATTCCAGCGAGCAATTATCCGCATTCCTGACAGCGTCGAACAGGCCGGTTTTCCAAGACGCCATGAAGGCAAGCGCTGTGGTGTCGCGCGCAGCGATCAGGATATGGACCGGTCGGTTCATACCGGACAGAGCCGACGCAAGGCGCCGGGCAAGCCCGCTTGGTCCCTCTTTCTGCGCTGCTTTCATCAGGCCGCCCGCCATTTTACCAAGGTCGATTTTGCCGGACAGCAGATCGATAAGGCTGCGCGGGTTTTTCAGCCTCGCCCAGTACCGCGCGCGAATGGCGGCAGCGCTGGGCGGGGTGGGAACATCTTCGCCAGTCGCAGCGGTTTCGATTACCCACGGATTTGCAAGAATCAGCCCGTCGATGGCAAGATCGGACTGAAACAGTGCTAGTGAAGTGGCGGCGTCGCAATTGCCGAACGCGACCAGACGTTCGATCTTAGGAGCCTGCGCTCGAAACACCATAACGGCGGCGACAAGATCGTCAGCGCTGCTTTCAAACCCGCCATTCACGCCTTCGCTATCGCCCACTCCGCGCCTGTCATATCTAAACACAGGATAGCCCAGATTGGCAAAATGCTGCGCCATCGCGGCTTGCCCCGCATAAGCGCCGCTGCGGATTTCATTGCCGCCGCCCACGATCAGCAGGCCGGTGGCTCCAACAGCCTCGTCGAGCGTTCCAACCAGGCGGTCGGCGCAGCATTCAAAATCAATCACCCGCCGCACGATGCACTCCAACGGTCGAGTTCGGCGGCGAGCGCAGCGGACATTTCGGCACTGTCCTGCGGCTCGGCGCGCAGCCAGAGCGGCGTGCCCGCAACGTCGGCCAGC
The DNA here is from genome assembly GCA_963814305.1 of uncultured Alphaproteobacteria bacterium. GTDB lineage: Bacteria > Pseudomonadota > Alphaproteobacteria > Sphingomonadales > Sphingomonadaceae > Sphingorhabdus_B. The sequence goes on along the minus strand of CAWFCI010000005.1, from coordinate 2,558 downwards.
GCCGCTTCGTGGATGTCAGCAACCCGCACCGGCTCGGCTTTGTCAAGTGCATCGACCATCGCGGACCCAAGCATATTGCCGGATAGTTCGAGCGGCCCGGATTGCGCGGCAGCCATGAGCTGTTCGATGGTGAGAACATTTCCGCCTTCCTTTTCGGCGGCGACGCGCGTGCGCAGCATGGTCTTCAGCAACGATCCGCCCTTGACCGGTGCCAGCCGCCAATGCGGAAGCTTTGGTTGGCCATCGATCAGGCACCCCCCCCGGATCGAGGCAATGTGGGTTGCGCCCAACTGTGCAGCCGCCGTTTCGACCGCTCGCTGCCATGTGTCCAGCGCCTGCACCGACAGGTCAGCAACACTCTCATTGCAGCCGGGCAAGTCGGGAAGGAACGTCCGCACCCCCGAACCCGCTAGCGCCCGCATCGCCTCTATTAGCATCCGCCGGACGCGGTTCATCTCGTCGAACAGCGGCGGAACGATCAGGATGCTGCGTTTGGCCCCCGCATCGCCAAAGCTCAGGCAATATTCGCGTTGCCCGCCAAATTCATAATGCAGATGGACAGACGGAGGCCTCACCCCTCGGACTTGGCCCGGGCAAACGCGACCAGATTGCCGAATGTGGCGAACAGTTCGCCATCGACATCGTCATCGTCGATCATGATGTCGAGCCTGTCCTCCATTTCGGTGAGCAGGCCCGCAACCGCCATCGAATCGAGTTCGGGCAATGCACCGAACAATTCGGTTTCATCGTCCATTGCCGCAACCTGCACCTCCGATAATCCAAGGACATCGGACAGGATTGCGCGGACGGTATCTTCTATTTTGTCGGACATGTCGTGCTTTCACAAAATCAGTTCGCATCGAGCCCATCGACTGCCTGCCAAGGCAGGCGCTCTGGACAAGCCAAGGTCGAGATGCCGTGAGGACATGCGCGACCTATGGGTGTCTCGACTACGCTCGACACGAACGGGGATGGGTTGCCGTCTCACGCGGCGTTGCGGCGCATTTGCCGCAAATGAACCCTCGCAATCAAGGGCCAATTGGCGATGTGGTTCGGCCAGAACAGGTCGAGGCGATAACGCGGACGCACATTTTCCATCCAGTCTACCTTATATCGGTCGCTGCCCGTGCCAAAATCGATCTCGTCGACATGATCGACATCGATTACATGCTGGAACAAGGCCGCAGAGAGTAACGTCCCCGGCGAAAATTCCAGATGCCGTTCGTCATGTGCCAATTTGTGGATGAGAGCAGTGCCATTTTCCACGGTCCAGAATTGCGCCGCAACCGGCTGGCCATCGATATAGGCGAGGCCGATCCGCAAAGCGCCAGCGGCGCTCTCTTGGCTTGCGAGTTGCTTCAAAAAATCGGGATTGCCCTCATGCGGTTTCCAGCTTCGCGCATAGACTTTTTCATAGTCACGCCAGCTAGCTTCCGAAAATTCGGTCTCGATCCGCGTCGAGACGACATTTTTCTTGCCCTTGCGCTTGACGGTGTTCTTGAGTTGACCGGGGCGGCTTTCCCAATATTGGTCGAACGACCGGCCACCCAGTTTCAGATAATGATTTTCGTCACATTCGGTCATCTCGACCACCCAGCCCGATGCCTCGAACGCCGCCGCGATCTGGCTTGCCGATCCATCTTCGTCAGGCACTGGTGCCAGTGTCAGCCGCCTTGTCCGGTCACGCGCAGTCGCCGCGAGTTGGCGCAGCAAGGACAGCCGTGTCACTTCGTCATAAGCGCCACCAAAAATAGGCCGCCAGGTGAAGTTGTACCAGTTGGCCAGCGCGCCATATTGCCCGCCAGCGAGCTGCATCAAAGGCATCCAGGCATCGGCCCCGCCCTCCTGCGCGCGGAGCAGGAGCGGCGCGCGGTCGCGCAACGCCATGCGGTGCAGCTGGTCGAGCCATTCGAGCCGGTCGAACAGGCACTGCTGCCGTTCGCGGTCCAGCCCACCACGCGCCGCAGCTTGCGCGGTGAGGAAATTATCGTGATATTCACCTTTTACCGGCAAATAGCTGACCCCTGACATGCCCTAATTCCTTGAAGTAATGCCCTAATGACGACCGACTTGCCAGTGTTTCCGCTCGACCACCTGCCCCTGTTTGGGGAGGCCACCGCGCCTGCGCTCATCATCCGTGACCAGGTCTTTAGCTACGAGGAGTTAAATCTCCGTATCGGTCGGCTTGCGGCTGGCTGGCGGGGCAGGGGTTGGTCCCTGGCGACCGCGTCGCGACGTGGCTTGGCAAGGGCGAAATAGCCTGCCTGATGCCGCTTGCGGCGGTACGCGCGGGGCTGGTGCACGTACCGGTCAACCCGCTGCTAAAGGCGGCGCAGGTCGGGCATATCATGGCGGACAGCGGGGCACAGGTGCTGATTACCAATCAGGGTCGGGCGAATATTCTAGCACCACCCACCCCAAATCCGTTCGTGTCGAGCGCAGTCGAGACACCCATCGGTCGCGCACAGCCTCACCTGACCCGAATTCCTGAGTGTGTCGAAGGGCTCGACACGAACGGGAATTACAACGTTGTTGATGAACGTGAAGTCTTGGCCATC
>CAWFCI010000004.1:0-28567 GCA_963814305.1 uncultured Alphaproteobacteria bacterium | reverse complement strand
CCGACCAGCGCGCCGGTGATGATCAGCGCGATGTTGCCGAGCGTGAACCCGATCCCAGCCGCCGCCCAACCCGAGTAGGAGTTGAGCATCGATACCACGACCGGCATATCGGCGCCGCCGATCGGAATGATGATGAAGACGCCAAAAATCAACGATGCAGCGTGATGGCCCAGAACATCCAAGCCGATCCACCGGATTGGCAGAACCATATGACAAGTAGGACGATCAATGCGACCAACGCCAAGTTGATGATGTGGCGCATCGGAAACATGATCGGATTGCCGTACATCCGCCCCGAGAGCTTCAAAAACGCGATGACCGAACCGGTAAAAGTAATCGCACCGATCGCCACGCCGAGTGACATTTCCAGCAGGCTCGCCCACCCAATTTTGCCCGAGCGATCGACGATCCCGAAGGCTTCTGGCGCATAGATCGCGCTTGCGGCCACGAACACCGCGGCGATCCCGACCAGGCAGTGGAATGCCGCGACCAGCTCCGGCATCATGGTCATGGGGATGGTCCGCGCCGTGTAGGCGCCGATCGCTGCGCCGAGCCCGAGACCGAGCACGATAAGCAACCAGGTTTCATTGAATAGTCGCCGAGTTGCCCAAGCGTGGTCAGCACGGCGATAGTCATGCCGATCATGCCGAAGGGGTTGCCTTGCCGAGATCTCACCGGATTTGATAGCCCGTGCAGCGCCAGGATGAACAGCACGCCAGAGACGAGATAGAGAAGAGCGACGACGTTGGCGTTCATGGCCGAGCCTCGGGGGAGTGGAAGGTGGATGAGGCGCGAGTGCTCAGCCGTGAGCAATGAGCATGATGTCGCAAGGGGGGAGGAGTGAGCCAACCAATCACGGCTCATCCATTCTTCTCTTTCTTCTTGTACATCGCCAGCATGCGGCTCGTCACGAGAAACCCGCCGAAGATATTGACCGAGGCCATGGCCAGCGCGAGCACCCCGAAGATCTTCGCGATATAACTTCCCGCCGACGCAATCGCCAGACTCCAACCGCCAGCAACGCCCCGACCACGATCACCGACGAAATCGCATTCGTCACGCTCATCAACGGCGTGTGCAGCGCCGGCGTCACCGACCAGACCACGAAGTATCCGACGAACACCGCGATCACGAACACCATGAACCGGTAGACGGCGGGTCGATGTCGCTGCCACCGGCGGCCAGTGCTTGGAGTGCCAAGAGAGGCATCAATAAGGCGAGCAACAGCCGACGCATCGGTCACGTTCCTTTGGGCACGAGGTTCGGGATGGATGATCTTGCCATCCTTGGCAACCAATGTGCCCTTGACGATTTCGTCGTCCCAATTGATCGCCAGCGTCTTGTCCTTCTTGTCGATCATCGACTCGAGGAACGCCAGCAGGTTCTTCGCATAGAGCCACGACGCATTGACCGGTAATTCGCCGGCCAGATTGAGCGGCCCGGCGATCGACACGCCGTTATGCATCACGACCTTGTCGGCTTTGGCCAGCTCGCAATTGCGACCACGTTCCGCCGCAAAATCGACGATGACCGCTCCGGGCTTCATGCTCTCGACCATTGCTCGCGATAATGAGGCGCGGTGCCGGTCGTCCGGGAACAACTGCCGTGGTGATGACGATGTCCTGCAACTTGATGTGATTGGCGACGAATTCGGCCTGCTTCTGCTGATATGCCTCAGACATTGGCTTGGCATAACCGGTCGCCGTCTGCGCTTGTCTGAATTCGTCGTCCTCGACCGCGATAAACTTTGCACCGAGCGACGCAACTTGTTCCTTCGTCGCCGGTCGCACGTCCGTCGCTGACACGATGGCGCCGAGCCGTCGTGCCGTTGCGATCGCCTGCAGTCCGGCAACGCCAGCGCCCATGATGAACACCTCGGCAGCAGGCACTGTTCCAGCCGCCGTCATCATCATCGGAATCGCCTGCTCGAACATCGCCGCGGCGTCGATCACCGCCTTATACCCGGCGAGGTTCGCCTGGCTCGAAAACACGTCCATCGACTGCGCCCGCGTGATCCGCGGCATGAATTCCATCTACATCAAGACGCGCCTGACGCTGCCAGCACATCCGGCCCGGCCGGTCATCGAGTGGGCCAGCATGGCCGCGACGATCGCGCCAGGCTTCAACCCCTTGACTTCCTCGAGCCCCGGCCGCCGCACCTTCAACAGAATGTCGGCATCCGTTATTGCCTCTCTCGCACGTGCCGACATCGTCCCGCCGGCTGCCTGCAACGCATCGTCCGAGAATCGCGATCGAGCGCCCGCTCCGGACTGCACCATCAGCTTGGCGCCGAGCGCCGAAAACTTCTTGACGGTCTCGGGCGAGACGGCAACGCGCGGCTCGTCTTGGCCCCGCTCGTAACGGCAATCGTGACCATGGCAAAGGATCCAGGAGGCAGGCGCACAGCAATCGCTAAACGCGAGCCTGATGCAGGGGGAAGGGGAAGTCAGAATTGCTCGGTCCGCGAAGGCCCGATAAGGGCCTGACGAACGGCGAGCGCCGCCGCAGGTGTCAAGTCAAAGCAACCAGCATGCCGATCAGGATCATCGCACACAGCACGACCAGCACCACGGCACCCCGCAAAAACCCGAGGTACGTCCGGTTATGTTCAGCATAGTCCATCGCCGGATGGCCTTTTGAACTGTCGATCGCCATCTCTCGCCTCGCCTGTTTGCTCTGAATGAAGACTGCTTCGCCTGTCGTATCCCAAGCCAAACGGGCGTTCAAGCGGTGATGCACATGCGCGTGCCTGAGCGACCGACAGTTTGCCGCTGCAACGGGGTTAAACTGCAACTGGCTGCCGCGTTTGCGCGCCGACCCCAAATACCCTCCGATAACGCGCAATTTCCCCTGGCGGTCCGATCGCCTTCGCGGGATTGTCCGATAACTTAACCGCGGGCTGCCCGTTAGCCGAAATGACTTTGCAAACAATCGAAAACGGATCGAGCCGCCCGTTGGCTTCGAAGCCGCGAAAATCGTTGGTCAACAGCGTTCCCCAGCCAAAGCCGAGCTTGATGCGCCCGGCAAAGTGCCGATGCAAATTTTCGATTTCCTCGGCGTCGAGCGCGTCCGAGAAAATCGCCAGCTTATTGGCTGGGTCTTGCCCACGCCGCCGCCACCAGTTGATCGCGTACTCGGCGCTAGCAATCGGATCGCCGGAATCGATACGGATGCCGGTCCACTGTGCAACCCAGTCAGGCGCAGCATCGAGAAACCCGCGCGTCCCGAAGGTATCTGGCAGGATCACCCGCAGATTACCCTCATAATCCTGCTGCCAATCGGCCAACACGTCATAGGGTGCCTTGGCGAGCGCAGCATCGCCATTGGCCAATGCCGAATAGACCATTGGCAATTCATGCGCATTTGTCCCGATCGCCTCCAGGTCCCGCCGCATGGCGATGAGACAATTTGAGGTCCCGAGAAATGCCGGCCCAAGCCCTTCGCGCATCGCCTGCACGCACCAGTCCTGCCACAGGAAGCCATGCCGCCGTCGCGTGCCGAAATCTGCAATCCGCAGTCCATCGAGTTGGCGGAGGCGCTGAATCTTTTCCCATACCCGCGTCATGGCGCGGGCATAGAGCACCTGCAACTCAAACCGTCCCATGCCTTTGGTGACGGCTCGGCTGTGCAATTCCATGATGACCGCGAGCGCTGGGATCTCCCACATCGTGGTCTCGATCCAGGGGCCTTCGAACACCAGCTCGTACTGGTCACCTTTGCGCTCCAGATGATAGGCCGGGAATTGGAAGTCTTCGAGCCAGGTCACAAAATCCGGACTAAACATCTGCCGCTTGCCATAGAACATATTACCGCGCAGCCACGTGCTTTCGCCGCGCGCTAAGACCAGCGTTCTGATGTGGTCCAATTGTTCTTTGAGCGCGCCGATATCGATCAGCGCCCCAAGAGGTATATGCGTTGAACGATTGATGATGCCGAACGTCACCTGTGTCGCCCGATGTCGCCGGAAAATCGTTTGCGCCATCAGCAGTTTGTAGAAGTCAGTATCCAGCACCGACCGCACGATCGGGTCGATTTTCCAATCGTGATTGTAAACGCGGGTTGCGATATCGGTCATGTCGAAGGGATCGGCCTGGCGAGAGTTTCAAGACTTAGGATCAAAATGGCCGCAATGCACCCGCGATAGAGCGTGGGGCATCACGGCCTTCGCTTTGCACCGGAACGCGCAAGATTGGACGACGTCAATTGGCTTTTGGCTGCGCCGTCGACTTGAGATCCGCTGCGGCGACCTCTTTCTGCTGATCGGTCAGATCCGCAGCCGGCACCAGCGTCTGGGTCGGAGCTTGCGCCGCCGCCGGCACAGGAGTTTGCGCTGTTTCTTGAGCCTTAAACCCGCAGGCTGCTACTGTAGAAGCACCGGCTGCCACGATCACGGCTGCAATCCATGCTGTTTTGAACATCTGGGTTCTCCATCTCTCGTTTTGCCACCATTGGCATCGACTGACGTTTGAAGTCCCGACACAGGACGATAACGCCGTCGGCGCAACCGGGCAACCGGAAATCCAGTCCATGCGGTTGGCTAGCGCATGCCACCACAAATAGAAAAAACTCGCCAGCGGGAGCCTCCGCTGCCGAGTGTTTTTGACTGGCTGACGAGTATCGATCAGTCAGCCGACAAGTCAGATCGCGAAATCCGTGACCTTGCCGCCTTTGGCAAGCTTGGCGGCCAGCCAGCGCGGTTGCCGTCCACGACCAGTCCACGTCTCGGACTTGTTGTCCGGGTTAGCGTACTTGGGCGCGACTTTTCCACCTTTGCGGGCACCTTTGACCTTGCCGCCGAGCCCGAGGATTTCCGCAGCTGACATCCCGGCATTCCGGGCAATCGCCTCGATCTTGGCCTTCGCATCAGCCTGTTCCCGCTGGCGGGCGGCGGCGAGTGCCTTTCGGACCCGATTTTCCAGATCGACCAATTCCTTCAGCGAGAGTTTGTCGACGTTTATGCTAGCCATGGGCGGATCCTTGAGATTAATCAGAACGAATACTGAGTTACTTGAGGTTGGTTTGTATCGGACTTTCGAAAAGCTCTCAAATGCGCGCTGGCATCATCCTAAAGATTTCGATTGTGAAAACTCTGATACGACCCAAATAATGCTTTGTCCAGGTCTGCACCCGCAATTGTTGTTAAATGATATTGAGCGAAATGGTGATCGGTCGCGGACCGCTTGAATATGTTGACCGATGATAAGACATGGCGATATCACGAAGGATATCACCATAAGTATTGCAGCAGCGCCTGCGTGCGATCGACGTCACAAATGCGCCCGTCGATCCACGATTGAGAGCCTCGGTTTTGGTCAAGGACGGACAGCGGAAAATAGTGTTTGCACGGCACGCGGCATTGTTCAGGGCCGTCGCTCGCAGAGATCAAGAATCCCGATAAAATCATCCCGATTCGAATAACAAATGCTGACGTCAGCGTTTCGCTCACATCGCTTCGGATGCAATGGAAGTTCGTCGCCGATCATCAGGTCGAAGCGCAGAAACTGAGTCGGAAAACAGCAGCCGGGCGATACCCAGGGTCAGGCCTCTCTGGGACCGCACCACCCCCAAGTGGTTCGCAGTCCTGTTCCGAAATGGCGCGCCGTACAGGATAAAAGTGCGAACACCTATGTTATTGAAGTTGCGGTATAATTCCAAAGACCATGTCAGCTGCTATCATGGCCGAGCCTTGAGTTGGTGGGGTTAAGATGTCCGAGATCGATGAAGCGCTGGTAGAGGTTGTGGCATCGGCGAACTTCAAGGCTGATCAGGCCATTAAGCGCATCAAGGGCGAACGGCTGTCCGATTGGCATTTCAAAGTGACGATCAGCCACCATCGCGCGATGGCGCACGCCGCAAGCATGGCGACCGCCAGTTTCATCGCCAATAAACCCAGGCAAGAGAATTCGAAGACAACTCGTTGAGCGAAGTTGTTCGCGATTGTGCCCCGGCGCATCGACAGTGCCGCAAATGTTGCGGATGGGATCGGCTTTGAGGCTGTACACCAATGCCTTTATCCGTTTGCCTGCCATGCTGTCTCCGCTGCGTCGGCGCAGTCAGAACTATGTTTGACCTGCAAGATGGAGGGGCAGTGCCACTTCATTCGATTTGCGGTTTCTAAATGATCCCGCGTTCGCAGGCTCGTTAAAGCAATATTAGGCGTACCATGAGCTAAATTGCGCTTTCCGCGTTCCGCGTCGGGGGGGGGGGTCGTGCAGCAATTACAATTCCGTCAAGAGGCGCTCGACGCGCAGAGCCGGATCGAACTCGCTTCCGAGCATGATGCGTGTCACGAGCGGCCTGACGCGCTTGACACTTTCGGCCCTCGCTTTGGCGACATGCGCCTGTGTCGCCTGGAGCGCTTACGTCGACGTGCCTGTCAACATCGCCGGCAACGGGATATTCATCGATCCACAGGGCGAATTACTCAAGCCTATTCGTGCGCCTATGGAGGGCGTGGTTGAGGCCATTTTTGTCGCCGAAGGCGACCGCGTGCGCGAAGGACAGCCGCTTGCGCGCCTTCGCCTTCCGGATCGTCTTGCTGCCTTGGAAAGGTCCAACCGCAATCTCGCCGGCCTGGAGCGCCAAGCCGTGCAAACAATCGCTCTTCAAAAGGACGAACAAATCAACGAATCCAAGGCGCGCGAAACACGCAAGAGTGCAATCGAAAGCCGTATCCAAGATCTGAAACAGCGTTTGGAATGGCAACAAGAGCGGGAGCTGGCACAGGAAGCTTTGCTGAAGAGCGGTGTCACTAGCAAAATTCGCGCCAATGAAGTCAAGATCGCCACGCAGCAGGTTGCCGACCAGATTGCATCGGCACACAGCGACCTCTCAAACCTCGTGGCTGATGGGTTCACCCAGGATGGTCGACGCGACCGAGAAAAACTGGCGATCAATCTCCAGATCGAGCAGGCCAAATCCGAAATCATTGCACTCAAGACCGAACTTGCCCGAGGTACGATTTTGACCAGTTCAATCCACGGTGCCGTCGCAGAACTTTCCGGCGACCGTGGTGGGATTGTCACCGCCGGCCAACCGATCTTGAGCATCATGCCCGAGAACTTTGCCGGCTCTCTCGATATTGTCGTCTATGTCCCGCTGTCCCAGGGCAAGCGGGTAAAAGTTGGCAGCAACGTTCTGGTCAAGCCGTCGTCGCTAGCGACTACCGAACAGGCTCGTATCCTCGGCATTGTAAAGGATGTCTCAGAAGCTCCAATTACCGATCGCGCCCTCAATCGTATGCTCGGTAATGCGGCACTTGTATCTCAAGTCACCAAGGACGGAGCGCCATTTTCTCTGCGCATCACCTTGCTGCGCGGCGAGAACGGCCAGTCCGAGTACAAGTGGACCTCAAGCAATCCTCCTGAGATTCGGCTCACGCCTGGAACGCCTGTCAGCGTTAAGATAACCGTGGAGCGCGAAAGCCTTTTGGCACTGGCATTACCAGCGCTCAAGAAGCTGTTCGGCGATGATACTGCCAATTCCTGGAGCAATTGAACATGTTCCGAGGATCAACGCCTCTGTTTCTTCAGATGGAGGCGACCGAATGTGGGGCGGCGTGCCTGGCGATGGTTCTCGCCGATCATGGTCTTTGGCTGACGCTTGAGGAGGTCCGATTTCAATGCGGGACGTCGCGCGATGGCGTCAGCGCGCGAAGCCTGATCGACGCCGGCTCTCACTTCGGGCTGGAAGGTTGTGTATTCCACCGCGAACCCGAGACACTCTCCGATTTGCCGATGCCTCAGATCGTGCATTGGAATTTCGATCATTTTGTCGTTCTCGAACGCGTCTCGCGCAACAAATTTACCATCATCGATCCCGCTTACGGCCGCAAGAAATTGACGCGCGCTGAATTTGGTCGATCCTTCACTGGACTTACCCTCGCGTTCGAGCCATCGGCGAAATTTGTAAAAGGTGGCGTGAAGCCGTCTGTTGTCGGCGCGCTCGTCGCCGAGGCTAGACGCTCGAACGATGCCATTGCCGTTTCCTTCATAACGGGCATCCTGCATGTCGTTCCGGGCGTCGCCATGGCTGGCGCGACGAGCATCTTCATTGACCGGATCATGGGTTCGCAGCAGAATGACTGGATCCCCTATTTGCTTTGTACCTTTATTGGCCTGGCTCTAGTCACGGGGGCACTGTCCTGGCTGGCGGCGGGGACCGAATTGGCGCTCAAAATCAAAATTGGGGCTAGTTCGGCGGTAAGGGGTTTCTGGAAAGCACTCAGGCTTCCATTGGGGTTCTACGCGCAGAGAAGTGCCGGCGAAGTCGTCTCGCGCATCCGCCTCGGTTCAGAAGTCGGGAGCACGATTGCTGGACCGTTGGCGCATCTATTGCCGAGCGCGACCGTGGCAGTGATTTACATCGCGATTCTTGCGCTTTACGATATCCTGGTCGCCGCTGCGGCCGCGACAGCTGCGGTTCTCAACCTCATCGTGCTTTGGGCGATCGCTCGGCGATTATCAGAACACAATCGGGAATACCAGGTCGCTGAGGGGCGAGCGGCGGGTGCCGCGACGGCGGGCTTGGCCAGTCTCGCCGCCTATCGTGCGCTTGGGCGTGAGCGCCTACTTATCAACCGTTGGGCGTCGATTGAAGATGCCGCAATCGACAGTGAGCAGCGCATCGGCTGGCTACGTGCAATTTCAGGATTGGGTCCTGTATCAACCGGCATGCTTCTATCCGCGGTCGTGCTCGTGGTCGGCGCAAGCCGCACCATGGACGGCACTATGACCCTCGGTGGGCTGCTCGCCGCACAAGTACTCGCCGGCCTTCTGAATGAACCGATCGCAGCAATCGCGAGTAGTCTGTGCCAGCTGCAGGAATCCGCCGGCGCCTTGATGCGGCTTGCCGACCTCGAACGTCACCCGGTCACTGCAGCCTATTCGACACAAACTCATAAGATGTTGCCGGAGGGCAGTCCTGGGCGGCTCAAGATCGAGGGCCTGGAGTTCTCCTATATTCCTGGTCGACCGCTGTTGAAAGGCATCGATCTGGTCGTTGAGCCAGGCCGACTGGTTGCTCTGCTTGGTCCGTCCGGCGCCGGCAAGTCGACACTGGCACGCATCGCAGCCGGCATTGTTGACGCCACAGCCGGCTCGGTATCGCTCGATGGTGTACCGCTTGCTCAATTGGCAATTCACGACCTGCGCCAACATCTCGTCTACATCAGCCAATCACCAGCCGTCTTCACAGGCACGCTCGACGAGAACCTGCGTCTGTGGAGCCCTCGGTTCGAGCCCCAGGAAGTCTACGAAATTGTGGAGAGGGTTGGCCTCGGCGAAACCGTCATGCGGCGATCTGGCGGGCTCAACGCCAAAATTCCAGCCGGCGCCCATGGTCTCAGTGGCGGCGAACAGCAACGCTTGATGCTTGCCCGCTGCCTCCTGCGTCGACCGAAACTGATCGTGCTCGACGAGCCGACCAGCGCGTTGGATCCGGCAGCTGAAGAAGAGATGTTGGCATTGCTGAGATCGGTTGGCGTTTCTGCCCTGATTGTTACGCATCGACCAGGTACGGCGCTGCGATGTGACGAGGCTCATCTCGTCGAAGACGGACGCATCACCGACAGCGGGCCCCCAGAGCGCTTGCTCCGGGCGGCAGGACACCGACTGCAGAGGGTAGCATGACATCTGCAAGCCCCGGCATGACATCGCCGTTAGCCGATTACCTTGCCGTTGAAAGCGTTCTTGATCGCGCCGAGACAATGCTTCGCCCGGAGGCAACAGGCAGTTTTTCCGCCAGTGAGCCGCCGATTGCGGCGGCGTTGCGCGCCATCTCAGTCGCCCACGGCATCAAGCGCCCGACAATTTCGAAGCCGGGTAAAGATGAACCGACCGACGAGGCCATTGTACGACTGGCAAGGACAGCAGGTTTGATCGCCCGAGAGGTCTCGCTCCAATCCGGTTGGCAACAGTCGGCGTCCGCCCCCATCATCGGCATTCGCAAAAGCGACGGCGCGCCGATCGCACTCCTGCCCGGCGCAAACGTTTGGCGCTTCGTCAATGGTGCGGCACCACGGCGCCCACGCCGTCTCGATCCGCAGACCGCTGCCAGCCTCGAATGTCGTGCATGGGTCTTGACTCCGGCGCTGCCGGACAAGCCTCTGAAGACGTATGACATCTTGATGTTCGGTATTCGGTCAAGTCGGCAGGATATTGCCGCGTTTGCGGCCACCTCACTGCTGGTCGGAGCTATTGGTGCGCTCATCCCCGTCGCGACTGAGACGATTGTCGAAATCGTCATCCCGGGCCGCGAGCTGACGTTGCTCTACCACATTATCGCAATGCTTTTCGTCTTATTGATCGCCACCCTGGCTACTCGATTGGCTGCGGCAATCGCCACCTTGCGCATCGACGGACGGACCGGCGCGCTGCTCCGTGTCGCCGCGCTCGACAGGATGGTTCGGCTTTCTTGTGCCAGTCATGACCAGATGCCGGCGCCACCCGCCGCCGTGCTCATAACGCGATGCGTTCAGTCGTGGCATCGCGGTGTGTGGCACATCATCTTCACGGTTCTTGCGGGCGTGCTGGTGGCTATCCCAAGCCTACTCATACTCGCGAGCATTTCACCGGTTGCGGCCGGACTTGCCGTCGCGCTGATGGTTGCCGCAACGCTAACGTCGGCATATATCGCCAAACGGCAACTCGAAACGCTCTTTAGTGGTCCGTGCTCACCGACGAGCTGGATCTCGATTTCCTACGAGGCCCTCGCCAATCTCGATTTAGTCCGTGGTGCCGGTGCAGAATCGCGATTCTTCATACTTTTCTCGGAAAGCTTTCTGGCGCTCAAGGAGCGCTTCCTTGCGGCCGGCCGGACGGGCGCGCTGCTTCCGGCCATCGAAGGTGCCCTCGGCCCCTTAGTGATGGCGGTCGGCATCGGCGCCGTGGTCGTTCTTCACAAGGCCATGCCTGAGGCCAGTACCATCAAGTTTTCGATCGCATTAATGACCGTCACGACGGCAGCGGCCGGTCTTGTCCATGCTTTCTCCGAGGCGTGTATGATCGGTCTGCAACGCAAGATGATTGGCCCACTGCTCGAAAACGCCCCGCCAGCCCAGTCGGGTACCGGCCAACCACCTCGTCTCTCCGGCAAAATCGAATTCGTCGAGGCCTCTGTCGTTAGCGGCAAAGATACACGACCGATCATCGACCGAATCGATCTCGAGATTAAACCCGGCGAGCATGTCGGCATTGCCGGTGCATCTGGGTCCGGCAAGTCCACACTGCTGAACGCGATGCTCGGTATCACGCCGCTCTCTTCGGGCCAGATCCGCTTCGACGGTGTTGATCTTGCGGCGCTGGACAGTGCCGGTGTCCGTCGCCAGATCGGCAGTGTCGTACAGATGGGGCGATTGTTCGCTGGCACGATCCTGGACAACATCGCCGCTGGCGCCCTAGTGACCGAGGCTGAAGCCTGGACAGCTTTGGACAAGGCGGCGCTCGCGGTCGATATTCGGGCTATGCCGCTTGGCCTATCGACGCCGATCGGGGATGCCGAAAGCGTCCTTTCTGGTGGTCAGGTCCAGCGTCTTTTGCTGACACGGGCACTCGTGCATAACCATCCAATCATCGTCTTGGATGAAGCGACAAGCGCACTCGATCTGCCGACAGAGCAGACGGTTTCCCGAGCTCTTCGCGCGCTCAAGGCGACCATCATCACGATCGCCCATCGGCTCGATACACTGAGACATTGCGACCGAATTGTCGTTCTGCACGATGGCAAGATTGTCGAAACAGGAACATTCGACGAGCTTGTCGGGATGGGCGGTTACTTTGCGTCGCAAGTTGGCGCGGAATTTTCCGGCCTCTCCAAAACTTTTCCTTCCGAAACTCCAATACAGGCGCTGGAACGATTAAATGCGGAGTTCACAGAAAATTAGACGAACTGGATTATGATACCAAAAGTCAAATTTCCCCGTCCTGGTTTTGATTTCGGAGAAAGCAATGAATGCGCGTACCAAAATGACATTGGCGTCGAAATTTGGCGCCGTCTCGGATGATGTCCTATCCAAGATCGTCGGCGGCAATGCATTGTTCAAGACCGACCAACATACCGGCAGTGGCCTGCTGATCGCCGAGGTCGGTGGGAGCATTGGTGGCGAGACGGCAGGTGCCAGCGGAAGTGCGCACGCAGCGAATGGGACCTCCATCTCAACGGGAGAGAATGGGCATTACGGCATTGCCAGCGGAGCATCGGCGGGAGCTGAGGGCGAAGCGCATGGCTCGATTGGTCCGGTATCCGGTGGTGTTTCCGGAGGTGTCGATGTTCATGCCGGTATTTCGGGCGGCGTGTACCACAACTCCGACGGTACTGGTGCTGCCGGGCAAGCAGGCGCCATGGCGTCTGCACACGCCGGCGCTGAAGGCGGCGTCGCGGCCGGCGGTGTCAACGTCGGCGGCAGCGGCGAGGCGACGATAAAGGTCGGAGCCGAAGCCGGCGGGTCCGCCGGTGTCCAACATGGCAATGGTCAGTATGGCGCGGCCGCCGAGGGCGGAGCATTTGCCGGCGCAGGTGCGGAGGCCGAGGGCAACGTCAAGAATGGCATCGACGGCGTCGGCAGCGCCGAGGCCGGAGCAGGCGTCAGCGTCGGCAAAGTCGGCTTCGAGGGGAGCGCCCATGCCGGTTACGACAATGGCAAACTGAACCTTGGAATCTCCGGTGACCTTGCGGCCGGCATCGGTCTCAAACTCGACATCAATCTACAAATCGACACCAAACCGTTTGTCGAGGCCGGCAAGTTCGTCGGTAAGATTGCGCCCGAAATCGCGAAAGAGGCCGAAAAGGTCGGCAAGGAAATCGGCAAGGGCACTGAGCAGGCCGCTAAAGAAGTCGGCAAGGCTGCGGAAAAGGCCGGCAAGGAAGTCGCAAAGACTGCCGAAAAGGCTGCAAAAGAGGTCAAGAAAGCCGTTAAGAAAATCGGAAAGAAATTCAAGAAGGCCTTTAAAGGCTGGTAAGAGGAACACGAGCAATGATCAAGAACACAGCAGAATCGACGCGCCAGGAGAATGAGATTTCCAGTTCGCGCGACACGATCCGCGGCTATCTCGCGATCGCTTCGGCGACCGCAGGCTGGTCGAATGAGCTTGCCACCGTCGTCGCTCGTCTTGCTGAACCCGTTGTTTCAGCTCGTCTGGTCGAAGGCCTGGAGGCCGAAGACGCCATCAATCGAACTCTTTCTGAAATGGATGCGCTGATGGCAATCGAGGTTTTCTCGGTCGCCATGCAGACCGGAGCTACCGCCGAGGCAGCATTCGATATGGTCGCTGATTTGAAGTCCGTCGGAATGGCCGATCAACCCGGTAGCGACGTGGCAATGGTCGCGGCTCGCAAGAGCTTCAGATTGGCACTTGAGACGGGTCTCTCGCCGGCAGCCGCATTGTTAGCGGCGAATATGCTTGCCGGCGCGGCCGCTACCCTCGACGAGCGCACATCGCATTGACAGTCCAACGCAAGCCCGGTCAAGCTGCGGTCGCCTACCGCCATGGCGGTGCACCTGTATGCCGGTAGGTTTACCGACGGAACGGTTCGGCACGCAGGACGCGACCGCGCGCCAGTTGATCATGCGGGTCAAGGGCATGTTTAATGCGCTCGGTGACAGCGGCCCAGTCTCCGAGCACGTCCGACCGTAAGCGCAGCGACGCCAGCGTATGACGATACGGCAACCACCTCTTGATGGCCAATGCGGCGTGCAAGTCATCGTGCGCGCGCATGGCCCGTTCATCGGCTCCCGGCTGGTCGCGGTCCCATGCCAGCGACAGGTAGCACTGCAACGCGCGATGCGAAACAGCCTCACAGCCGACCGTGGCGAAGATGTCGTGACTGGAACGGATCTCCTGCAACGTCCTATCCAGCTGCTGTACGGCCGCACTGGTGAAGGGAAGCGCCGGACACAGCCAGAGGAAGCCGCAACCATCCCGATCCGGATCCAAATCAGCGTCGGGGAGAGACGGCTTAGCCCAATAACAGCTGGTGAGATTTCGCCCGTCGCTACGATCGGTTCGATGCTCTGTGGGCATGC
Source organism: uncultured Alphaproteobacteria bacterium (assembly GCA_963814305.1). GTDB lineage: Bacteria > Pseudomonadota > Alphaproteobacteria > Sphingomonadales > Sphingomonadaceae > Sphingorhabdus_B. Next base: position 14,547 of record CAWFCI010000004.1, on the reverse strand, counting down.
CGACGTCGCCATTCCCGCTGTCCCACTCGTGCGCCAGGCCCAAGTCTGCGATGGCCGCAGTAACGATATCCGTCTTCGCTTCAAGCAACGCAACGTGAGCCGCTGAAAGCGTCAGTGACATGGCCCAATCATCGAAAGCAATGGGGAGTTCGGCGTCTTCGATTTCTGCGGCGATGAATTGAGAAGAAAGTCTCTTCGCTCCGTCCCAAAGATAGAACTCATGGGCCGCCACTACTCCTGTCGCCATCAGCGAGCGCAGGGTATCGAGTATAGGCCCGATCTGGTTGACAGGCCCGATTTCGACGACGACATGCCGTTTGAGTGAAAGTACCGGTGCCAATGCAATGCGCCCCGACACCACACAGCCGAACCCGGATTGGCTGAAGAGCCCTTCAAGAAGCGGGCCCGCCGGTCGCGCGTGCAGTCGTTCGAGTTCGTCGGCGCCGTGCCGACCCCAACCGGTTCGAAGCCGCTCGCCAGTCATCAGGACGACATCAAGATCCCAAAGCTGCGAAAAGCGATCGCCGAACCGCCCCATCCCGTCGCCTCGATCGAGAGCATTGGCAAGGACACTCGCATCGGGAGGACCTCCAAAAAAGGGCACCTCAAATTCCGCCGCGGTCTTCTGCAATGCAGCATCGAGCTGGCGGAACGTGACGCCAGGCTCAATCCGAGCCGTTCCGGCAACGAGGTCGAGGTCGAGAATCCGGTTGAGTTTAGAAAGGTCCAGCATGACCGAGTTGCAAAATGGCAGCCTGGACCCCATGCCCCATGCACGGCCGCGACTGACGGGTTGAACCGCGACACGAAATTCCGAAAGGTATCGGAGGGCGCCGGCACACGCTTCTGCGGAGCCTGGGCGGACGACTGCGAGCGGCGTTGCCGACCACAGCATGGTCGCGCGCTTCCAGTGATCGAGCACCGCTTCACTTGTCACCATGCTGTCGGCGCCAAACTTGCTATTGAAGTCGTCGCGTAGCCTTTCGACGTCCAGCATTGCAAAACTCCCCACACACCACCAAGTTAAGCAGAGGTGGGTTCAGTTGTTCGGTCGAGCGCACGCTTGGTCAATTGTTTGATCGGCGTGGCGGCCAAATTAGACTTGATCGGACCTTTGGCCGTCAAGACGCGAATGCAGATCCCGCGCGCGCAGCAGTCGCCTCGGTCGCGGTGCCAGCCCGTTTTATTCGCCCCAAGTTTCCAGGCATCGCGATGAAGCGGCGACGAAGCCGTTGGATTGGCGTAACATTCTGGTGTCGAAGCAGCGCGTGAGCGTCGTCCACTAGATTTGCCGCCGTCATGACCGAAGCTATTCCGTTTCTGCCCGGCTTGTCACCCGTCGCGGGCAAGTCGTTCACGGCCGCGTAGGACGCCGGCAACCTAACATCGACCGGTGGCCTGATCGTGCTGCGTGAAGGCGCGGTTCGCCTCGGCGTGGCGGACGTGGTCGCGGCGGCGCTGCCCGGCACGCGCAACCCGCTGCTCATCCCGCACACCTATTGCGTCATGGTGACGGCGCGCATGATGGCGATCACGGTCGGCCACGAGGACGCCGACGATCTCGACGCGCTGCGCCATGAGCCCGCGCTGTTGATCGCCTGCAACCGTGCACCCTGATGGCGGGCACGATATTCCGAGCCAGCCGACCATCTCGCGGCTCGAGAATGTCGCCGACGTCAAATCGCTCTATCGGATCGGCATCGGCTTCATCGACCTGTTCTGCCGTGGCTATGCGACACCGGCTGCCTCCATCGTACTCGACATCGACGATACCAACTGCATGGCCCACGGCGGCCAGCAACTTGCCCTGTTCAACACGCATGCGGGCGGGCACTGCTTCCGGCCGATGCACATCTTCGAGGCCAACTCGGGCAAGCCGATCCTGGCGCTGCTGCGGCCGGGCAAGCGGCCGTCGGGGCAAGAGATCGCCCGCGTGCTCTGGCACGTCATCCATCGCATTCGCAGGCACCGGCCGAAGGTGCGCATTCTGATCCGTGCTGATGGCCACGACTGGGTGCCGGAAGTGCTGGATTTACTGCGTCGATTGAAGTGCGACTACATCCTCGGCTTGTCGACCAACGCGACGCTCGCGCAGATCGCCGACCCTGGCTCAAGCAGTGCCAATGGCGCTGGAAGCCGGGCCTCACGAAGATACGTCGCTTCCACCGGTTCCTGTACGCGGCGGGCACGTGGTCGTCGAATGAAAAGGTGATTGCGCGCTCGGCACCGACGCGCGCTTCGCGCGTCACCAATCTCCCCGGCCGTGCCAAGATTCTGCACGAGAAAGGTCTAATGTGCGCGCGGACGCATGGAGAACCTGATCAAAGACATGAAGCTCTATACGAGGTCGGACAAGACGGCGTGCTCGCGATGGGAGCCCAACCAGTTCCGGCTATTCCTGCACATGGGCGCCTATTGGTTGCTTCATTCGGTGCGGCCTGCGGCGTCGACGAAGTTGCGCTGGTGCGGAGCCATGTTCGAGACGATCCGGAACCTGTTCGTGAAGGTCGCATACCGTGTCGAGGAGTTGAAGTCCCGCACCAAACAGTCGTTTCCTGCAAGCCCGCCGCACTCCAACACACCCGGCCTGATCTGCGCCCGGCGAAGCCATCGCGGAAGCCGCATCAAAAGCCTGGAACCGCATGCGCGCCGAAGTTGGCCGCATCGCATCGCTCAATTCGTATCCCTGGATTATGCGGGTCAAATCATAGGCTCGCTGGTGTTAGACGGTGGCTTCAGAAACGAAGTAATGCTGAGTATCCGTAATGCGCGCAGGGAAACGACGATGCCAAGCAACTTCTGATCGAATTGGCGACCTCAATCCCCACACCACCGGTCAACGACGCTTCGGATCGAACAAAGAAGACATCCGCACCTCGGCCGACCGCAATGTACCTCGGCCAGCCCGCGAATGGTGCCCGCCCACATCTTCTGGATGCAGCATGGCGTGGCCATAGCAGCGCTGTTGCCCAACTGCTGGCAGGTGGTGCTGATCATCGGGCGGTTGATGACGACGGCGCCACCGCGCTCGCTCTGGCCGCATATGGCGGACACGTCAAAGTGGTGGGTCAATTGATTGCCGTCGGTGCGCACATCGATATCGCCAACACGTCGGGTATGACGCCGCTGATGCTTTCAGCAAGCAGAGGACATTTCGAAAGCATCCCCACTCTTGTCGCGACCGGCGCAACAGTTGATCGCACCGATGCTGTCGGTAATACAGCGCTCGCACACGCGGTTCAAGGCTGTCACGCTACAGCGCTAAACTCCCTGATCGCCGCTAAAGCCAGTGTCCACGGCGCATTTCATGATGGCGCAACGTTTGTGATGCGCGCCAGTGCCATCTGCCCGCCGGCAATCGTGCGCGCACTCATTCGCGGAGGAGCGTCCGTTGATGTAACAGACCCGCATGGTCGAGGAGCGCTTTGGTATGCTGCCGAACGCGACAATGTCGCAGCCGTGGTTGCGTTGCTCGAAGCTGGCGCCGATCAGGAACGGGCAGGCAAGGACGGAATGACGCCGCTCCTGAGGGCATTGGAACTCGGCCAAGGTGCCGCCGCCATGGCGCTTTTCGAAAGGCGTGGCGACGTCGATCGGCCAACAGCCACTGGCAATACTCCGCTGATGCTTGCCGCTCAGCGCGGCCTTATACTCCCGGCTCAATACGCCATTAAAAACTCGGCTAACTTGAACGGCAGAAACAGCGTCGGACATTCGGCACTGATGCTGGCCGCGCGGGAGGGACATGCGGAGATTGTTTCCCTGCTGTTGCAGGCCGGCGCAGACCGAGGCTTGCGCAACAAGAAGCGCGAGACGGCTGCGGACTTGGCTCTGGCTGCCGGCCACACCGCGATCGCCGCGCAATTAAAATAACCCGACAGTTGCGCGCCAAGCCTACATCGTCGCGGCAGTACTGTCGCACTGAAGCCGGAAATCGCAGACTATTTCAGTATGGAGCCCGTTGTAAGCGGCGCGCTATGGAAATCATACCGCATCCCGCCAAGGAGCAGCAGATCGGACTCGTTCGCCCGCCCTTGGATCGAATCCCGCAGGGTCCAACGCTTACCAATTTCGAGTTCGAACATCAGATTGCGCGATACATTGTACGACGCCCGCAACATCGGATGCACAATGTACTCCTTCTGCGGCTCCAACTTGTAGGTCGCGTACCCCAGCCGCAGCATGGGACCGATGCGCCAATCATTGCTTAAAGCGGGCAGTCGATAAGAGCCCTCAACAAGGACTCGATTCGCTGACTGCGTGGTCGCGTAGCGAACGCTGCCTGCGGCGCTGTCGTTTTCTCGATAAACGTCGGTTGCCATCAGTTGGAGCATCGTATAGGTGTCCCAACCCGTCGAGGGCGTCGCCGCGACCCCGCCCGACGCTTGCATCGACGACATGTTCGTGACCGTGACGTCGCCAGACACCTGCAGCGTTTCGCGCAAATACCGGGAATAAGCAACACTCGCGACAACGCTCTTGGGCGTGCGATCAAGGGCTAGATCTTCGATTTCATGCATCGTGTAGCGGCGCAAGAGATCCTTCAGGCTCGTCTCGACCTGCCCCTGAAGCGCATTGCTAGCGAACAGTATCGGCGATCGACGATAGTCGAGAACACCCGTCAGCGACGATTTGTCGGCGAAATTGAGTGTCCCCGTGGCTATGATGCTGTTCAGTTCGTTGAAATTGAGATCGTAGTCCATCGCACCGAACCCATGCCGCGTCTCATCGACAAATCGGGCTTCGGCACCGATGGCGCGCCGGTCGACAATGCCGGTGATTTTTTGGTCGATGGCATAAGCTGCAACATCGAGTTTTTTGTTGACCTGATAATCCAGGCTCGAACCGTAGAAATAGCGGTCGAACAGGAAGGGGCGATCGCTGCTGCGCTCGACGCTCGACCCACCGTAGGCGCGGATCTTCCATCCATCGCCAACGGGGACGGTGGCGATGGCACCATCGAAGCGGCCGAGTATGCCTCCACCGTAGTGTGTCTGCCGACCGAATTTGAATGTCGCTTTCGTCTCCTTGAGCGTCGCCTCAAGGTTCAATGACGAAATCCTCAACTCATTCGTGTTGTCCGTGAACCGATGCTCCTGCGATGCCGACATCTGCACGCGCGACTGATAGAATGCGTTGGCGAACTCGGCAGTATAGTCGGCCTGTGATAGCGTCGAATTGCGGTAGGTCTGGTTGATATTTTCTTTCTCCCACCCCTGCTGCAGCTTTGGCTTTGTAAAGTAGTCCCGACCACCTTGATTCAGGTTGTAGAACGTTGACAGGCTGCCCCATTGCTGAATTGTCCAGGGGTTCGCCGGGGACGGCTGCGCTCTCCCGTTTCCAATTGACGCGTCGGTCGCGGCCGCCTTTGGCGTCTGCGCACTGGCGACGACTTTGCTCTCCAAATTCGAGGCAGCTAAAGGCGAACCAGCCGGCAGCGCGATAGGCTGTTTGGCCAGTTCGCGCCTGTCGAGCGCCGCAAGCCTTTGTTGCACGCGCGCAAAACCCTCGCCCTGCGGGAATTGGTGCAGATAGGCCTTGTATTCGGCCTTCGCATGCGCGACGTGGCCCTTTTGCTCACGCGCAAGGCCGAGCAGTTCGAGTGCCTCGGGCAATAGCTTTGCAGGCTTTGCCTCGACAACGCGCGTTAGATAGGCAATTGCGCGATCCGGATCGGATTTACTCATGGCAGTGCGCGCTTCGGCCATATCGGTATCGAGCGCAGCATTGCCCCATGAACCGCCGGACATCGGCACGTCGGCCAACTTCGGTGAAGCCGGTTCGTCGAATACCGGTTCGCAAGCGCTGTTGGCTTTGCGACCTGCGACTGCAATCAAAATCGTGCGCGGATCCCTACCTGGACCGACCTTGAAGGCCACAGCATTGCGAAAATGGATCGACAGCGTTTGATCGAACCCGGCGTTTTCAAGTTCGATCGCATTGACCGGCGCACGCTCGTTCGCAGGTGCGCGAAGCTGTTCTCGCCGCGTTGCGACAGTCGTCTCACTTTTCGTTGCTTCACCAGATGCCGCCGACTTCCCGGGAGATGCCGGCGTTACGGCACTGCGATCGACGCCCTTCAGCTGAATTCGAATTGAATCGGCTATGTCGTGCGGGAAATAACTATGTAGCTGCACCCGGCTGTAAAACTCAACGCGGATAATTGCACATGCATTACTCTCGACGATGCGAACATTTGCGAGATTGTGATCGCTAACAACCTGCGCTTGGACCGCCGGCGCAAACGTCGTGGCGACTGCCATCGACAAAGCGAGAACAGGAGCTACTTCAAATTTCAGCGCCCGAACCAACATCTCAGCCCTATCCATCCTTTCAATGAATAATTGCTGACATGATTTAATTGCCGACACGTTAATCCGCGTCCCGGCATGGGACATTTGTGTCAATCGAACACGAAGTTTCGGCCCTTGGGTCCACTCACCAGGACGTGCGATTGACCCGATGCTTACCGGTCCGCGTGGTCTTGATCGTGGTCAGCGTGTTATTCGTGTAGAGATGGCATGCGCCTGTGCAATCGCGCAGCTCGCTGACCGTATAGAGCCCGGTTGTCGGTGTTTCAAATTTCTTGTGCGACCCAGCCTTGTAATCTGACGCATGGCACCCCGCGCAGCTCCGCGCATAGGCCGGCGTCCGCCAAGTGACGACTTCAGCATTCGTCGTGTGGCAACTCTTGCACGTGAGCGCGACCGCGTGATCGCCGGGATAGCCGGGCGACAGATGCCGGAAGGTCGATGGCTTCCATGCGGTGTTAACGTGGCAGTAATCACAGTTCCGGGCCGTGATGAAATGCGTGGTCGACTTGCCGGTCGCCTTCACACCCGTGTGGCAAACCGAGCAGGCGGCTGCAGCATAGATGTGATTAAAAGTCGCTGGCTTCCAAACCGTCGTCGTGTGGCAGGCACTACACTCGCCGGTCACCGGCAAGTGCGTCGCCGGCTTACCCGGCGCCTTGGCCCCATTGTGGCAGCTGCTGCAGACACCGATCACCTGCGTATGGTCGACGCGTGTCACCGGCTTGAAGGTCGTCGTGTTGTGGCAATTGACACATGCGGTAGTCGTGGCTATGTGCGTCACCGGCTTGCCTTTCGCGCTGGTGCCGTTGTGACAGGTGACACAGGTCGATGAGGTTTGCGTGTGGTCCATGCGCGCCGGCTTGAATGCCGTCGTCGTATGGCAGGCATCGCAGGTGTTCGTCGTCGGGATATGGCCGACCTTTTTGCCCTTGGCCGTCGCTCCATTGTGGCAGGACGCGCATGTGCCGATCACCTGCGTATGATCGACTTTGGTGACCGGCTTGAAAGCCGTCGTGTTATGGCAAGTCTCGCAGGCAATCGACGATGCAATATGCGTTGTCGTCTTGCCCTTGGCCTTCGTGCCATTGTGACATGAGGCACAGGTGCCGATCACCTGAGTGTGGTCGACCTTCGAAACCGGTTTAAACGCGATGGTCGTGTGGCAGTTGGCGCAAGCCCCAGTCGATGTGATGTGTGTTGGCGTCTTACCTTTGGCAATGGTACCGTTGTGGCAAGTCGCACACGTGCCCGTGACCTGAGTGTGGTCGACACGAACGACGGGCTTGAACATCACCGTGTTGTGGCAGTTTTGGCAAGCGCTCGTGGAGGCGATGTGCGTTGGCGTTTTTCCGCGTGCCGTCGTGCCGTTGTGGCAATTGATGCAGCCCGACGTTACACCGGTGTGATCGAATTTCGACGCCGGCTTGAATGCCGTCGTCGTATGGCAAGCATCGCAATTGGCGGTCGTCACAATATGCGTCGGCGTCTTGCCTCTGGCGCGAGTCCCATTATGGCAGGATGCGCAAGTCCCCAGCACTTGAGCATGATCGACGCGCGTCACCGGCTTCCAAGCCGTTTGATTGTGGCAGGTCTCACATGCTGTTGTTGTGGTGATGTGCGTCGCCGTCTTGCCGGTCGCATTGGTCCCGTTGTGACATGTGACGCATGAAGTGATCGTCGTTTTTGCGTGTGTAAACGTGCTAGGATTGAACGTGACGGTGGTGTGGCACGACTCGCAATTCGTTCCAGACGCGATGTGAGTTGTCGATTTGGATCGCGCGAATGTTCCATTGTGGCACGTCGCGCATCCCGTCGTGATCCCCGCGTGGCTGAACGGCGTCGGCTTCCAAGCGAGCGTCGACGTGTGACATGTTTCGCATGCTTGTGTGGTCGGAACGTGCGTTGGCGTCTTCCCTGTCGCGGTCGTCCCATTGTGGCAAGTCGCGCACCCCGTTGTAACGCCTGCATGGCTGAACCGTGCCGGTTTGAACGCCGTGGTATTGTGACACACCTCGCAGGGTTGAGACGTGACGACATGCGTCGGCGTTTTGCCGCGCGCCGTCGTACCATTGTGGCAGGTTGCACAACCAGCCACGATCCCAACATGGCTGAATTTCGCTGGCTTAAACGCCGTCGTCGTATGGCACGACTCGCAACCCTGCGTGGTTGGCACGTGGGTTGGCACCTTGCCGATCGCTGTTACACCGTTGTGACACGTTGCGCAGCCGGTGGTGATACCCGTGTGATTGAACGCGGTCGGCTTCCAGGCCGCAACATTGTGACAGGTTTCACACGGTTGTGTTGTCGGAATATGTGTCGGGCGCTTGCCGGTCGCGGTCGTACCGTTGTGGCAGGAAGCACAGTTGCCGGTGATGCCGGTGTGCTTGAAGACGGTTGGCACCCAGCCAGCCGTCACGTGACACATCTCGCAGGGTTGAGTTGTCGGAAGATGCCCAGGCTTCTTGCCGATTGCCGTCGTCCCGTTGTGGCAGGTGGCGCAGGCCGCGGTGATCCCTGTGTGATTAAAGAGCGTCGGCAGCCATCCCGCCGTCGTATGGCAAACCTCACAGGACTGCGTTGTCGGGATGTGACTGGTCTTCTTGCCGACCGCCGTCGTCCCGTTGTGGCAGGTGCCACAAGCGGCAGTGATGCCTGTATGATTGAACCGCGTCGGCAGCCAGCCCGCCGTCGTATGGCAAACTTCGCAGGCCTGCGTTGTCGGAATGTGATTGGTCTTCTTGCCTGTAGCGGTCGTTCCATTGTGGCAAGTGCTGCAGCCCGTCGATATGCCGACATGATTGAAGAATGAAGGCTTCCAGCCCGTCGTTGCGTGGCACGTCTCACACGGTTGGGTCGTCGGAATATGTGTCGCGATCTTGCCTGTCGCAGTCGTACCATTGTGGCACGTCGCACAACCATTGACGATGCCAGTGTGATTGAACCGCGCCGGCTTGAATGCCGTCGTGTTGTGGCACGCTTCGCATGGCTGGGTCGTAAAGAGGTGGTTCGCATCCCTGCCGATGGCCGTCACACCGTTATGGCACGTTGCGCAGCCACCGGTGATGCCAACGTGGCTGAATTTCGCCGGGAACCAACCTGTCGTTGTGTGGCAGGTCTCGCACGGTTGCGTGGTCGGGACGTGTGTCGCTTTCTTGCCGGTCGCCGTCAAACCGTTGTGGCAGGTGGCGCAGCCGGCCACAATCCCGACATGGCTGAATTGCGCGGGCTTCCACGCCCCAATGGCATGGCAGGTTTCGCAGGGTTGCACCGTCGGGACATGCGTCGACGGCTTGCCCGTCGCCGTTGTGCCGTTGTGGCATGACGCGCAATTGCCGGTGATGCCCACGTGCGCAAAATGCGTCGGCTTCCACGCGACGGTATCGTGACAGGCTTCGCAGGGTTGGGCCGTCGGAATATGACCCGGCTTCTTGCCGATGGCCATCACGCCATTATGGCAGGTCGCACAGGCACCGGTCACACCCTGGTGATTGAACTGTGTCGGCAACCATCCTGCCGTCGTGTGGCAAACCTCGCACGACAACGTCGTCGGGATATGCGTCGGTTTTTTGCCAACGGCGGCGCGACCGTTGTGGCAGGTCCCGCAGTTCGCCGTGATCCCCTGATGATTGAATTGCGTTGGCACCCAAGCCGACGTTGCGTGACACGTTTCACACGGCTGCGTCGTGGGAATATGACCGGCGTTCTTGCCGGTCGCACTGACGCCATTGTGGCAGGTTGCGCACCCTGCATTGATGCCGACATGATTGAAGAATGACGGTTTCCAGCCGAGCGTTGTATGACAATTCTCACAGGGCTGAGTCGTCGAAATGTGGTTGGGCTTCTTACCCGTCGCCGTGCGTCCATTGTGACATGTCGCGCAGCCTCCAACGATGCCGCTATGGTCGAACTGGGTCGGCACCCACCCCGATGTCGTATGACAGGTCTCGCACGGCTGCGTCGTCGGCAGATGGTTCCGGGTCTTTCCCGTAGCCCTCGTTCCATTGTGACAGCTGGCGCAGCCGTCGACGATCCCCGTATGATTGAAGCGCGCAGGCTTCCAGGCGACAGTCCGATGGCATGTGCCGCAGTCCGCGGTCGCAAGGACATGATTTTTCGACTTGCCAGTTGCTGTAGAACCGTCGTGACACGATCCGCAGGCCGCTTGAATGCCGGCATGGTCCATGCGTCGCAAGGGAGACCATGCCTGGGTCGTATGGCAGGAGTCGCAGGCGCTGACGGTCGACGGATGGCGCGGTGACTTGCCCAACGCCTTGGTTCCGTTGTGGCAGCTCGAGCATTCGGACGTCAAACGTGAATGGTCCATCCGCGCAGGTTTCCACGCCTTGGTCGTATGGCAGTCGCTGCATGTCTCCGATGATTGGATATGCTTCACAGGCTTTTTGGTTGCGCGAATGCCGCTCATTCCGCGCAGGCTACCGTGGCAGCCAGAGCACGTTGTCGGCGTGCCACTGAAAACTGCTCCCGCATGGCACGTCTCGCACGCGACCTTGACGTGCCCGCCTGTCAGAGGGAACCCCGTCGTACCATGGTCGAAGTTTGCGTCGACACGGGTCGCGTCAAGCGTCGGTGATGCCGCTTTCGTAATTAAGCCACCCGGTGGCTCGGTCTCACTTGGTTGCTCGATTTTGGCCGTCGGGGCCGCGGGCGTTGATGGCGCAACCGGCGATGGGTGCTGGGCCGCCTTGGGTGACTTCGCCCATGGCGCGGTCTTGAGTTGCTTTGCAGGTGTATTTGAAGGAGTAACTTTTGTTGCCCAACCCTCAGCGGTTTGCGCGGTTGCCCGACCGAGTGCCCAATCTTCCGGCAACGCCATCGCGCACATCGATGCAAACAGAACCAGAATAATGGTCGCGTGAAACACAGCGCGACGAGCAGCAAAGCTCGCCGACGTTCCTTCCCCCACAACTGTCGTACGGCCGCCGCGCAAATTTACCCCTGCTGCCGATTGAGGGCTCACCATGGAATGAATGATTGATTCGCACATGCGGAAAGAACGCCGCATAATGAATTATGGTTGGAGAACGTGTGAATAAGTCACAGTGCGCGCCATCACCAAAGGCGCCCCGCACAGTGCAGGCCGTTACCGCTTGATGTAGGCAACGCCAAAAGTGCTGGTCGAGTGACATCGACCGCAATTCTGCCCAAACGCGCCACGATGCCGATCCTGGGATTTATGACAGCTGTAGCAATTGGTTGCAGTCGTTGCGCGTTCCACAAGTTTCTGCTTGTGGCAGTTGTAGCACCCAACTTGGGCGTGACGCCCCGTTAGTGCGAACCGAGTTTTGCTGTGATCAAATCGCGCGCCGGCCCATTGTGCCGGCGAGTGGCACTGCGCACAATTTGCGCCGAGCCGACCTTCATGGCGATCATCTTTGCGGTGGCAACCGAGGCAGGCAATCGGTGCGTCCTTGTAAGCCTTGGTCTTGTGACAATCGGTGCATTGCACACGCTGATGCTTGCCTATCAGCGGGAACCGCGTTTTGTCGTGATCGAAGAGCACTCCAATCTTGAAGCCCGACTCGTTGTGGCAGGTTTGGCAGGCGGTACCCAGTTGCGCGCGATGTGCATCATCCTCTTTATGGCAGGCTCCGCACGTGGTCGCGAGCTTGACCTCTTTTGCGGGTGCCTTGTGGCAGCTTTCGCATTTTGCGGTGCTGTGTTTGCCGCGTAGCGGGAACTTGGTGTCTGCGTCATGGTCGAATTTTGCGGCGGTCCAAGTCCCGGTCGTGTGGCAATCGCTGCATTTCTCGCCGCGACCACCTTTGTGGACATCGCGCTCGCGGTGGCAGTCGAAACAGGTCGTGGAAACGCCTTTGTAGCGTTCGCCAGCATGGCAACTCTTGCACTCGACGGATTTATGCTCTCCGGTCAACGGAAACTTGGTCTTGTCGTGATCGAACGTCTTCGCCGGCTTCCACCCCTTGTCTGAATGGCAGTCGGAACAGGCCTCGCTCAACTTGCCTCGGTGAGCGTCGTCTTTGCGATGGCAATCCACACAGGCCGACGGGGCCGCGCGGAATTTTTTGCCATCTTCATGGCACGAGGCGCACGAAGCGGTCGCATGGTGGCCGCTGAGCGGAAAATTCGTCAGCTTATGATCAAAGGCGACGCGATCAAGCTGTACAATGTCGGCCTTGCGACCTTTGTGGTCGGCATGACATTGACGGCATTCGCTGTTGGCGACAGCTGTCGACTTGCCGTGAAAGCGTGACTTGGTTGCGATGTCGGTAGCAACCTGCTTATGGCAATCAAGGCAAAGCTGGGTTTGCGCAGCTTTCGAGAACGATTTGTGACACGAATTGCAATCGCTCTCGAGTTTGGCATGGCCTTCAATCAGCTCGCCGGGCATGATCAAACGCTCGAAGACGCCTTGCGCTGATGCGGAATGACTGGATAGCAAACACACCGCAAAGGCGACGAAAAGCCATACAAGGCCAACTCGCAGGTCCATTGTTGCGCGGTGGTGCATAGCGCCTTCCGATCAATAGAGGTGAACAGCGATGATGTGCAGCACGGCCGTCAAAATCAGAAGAAGGAACAACGGAAGGTGAAATAGGTGCCAGGCGTGAAAAATGCGCTCATAGAACCGAACAGACCCAATCTGCTCGACCGTCATGAAGAACACGTCCAGATCCTCGTGCGTCTTATCGAGCTCCTGCCGAATAGCAGATGGGCTGGCTAGTGACTTGAGTGCAGCGCCTGCCACTGACGACTCTATTTCGGTATGCAGTTTGCGCTTAAGGGCACGACGCTCGCCGCGCGCCATTCGAAATGCAAGGCTCCCCGAAAGATGTTTCGTCATCGCCAGCGTCGAATGGGCCAGACTCCGCAGTTGCGCCAAGACTTCAATCGGCAATTCTGATCCGATGGCCAGCGACGCCTCTGATTTCTCGATGTCTTTGATCAGTTCTTGCACTTCCGCTCGACGGCCATAAAGACCGACGTGCAACCGAGAGTACACATAGCGTCCGACGATGCCACTCGCGACCACCAGCAACATCGACAGCATCGCGACGGTGCCATTCCTGGACGTCATAGCGAAGCCTGAGTGCACGACTATGAGAGCAGGCCCAATGATCCCGAGCATCATGTGCCAAAGGAACCAACCGGATACAGTCCCCCAAGCCTGCAGCAACTTCATATGCTTACGTGCAGGATATAGCAGTAGGGAGAGCATCAACGATGCACCGACGATGCCGATATAATACCCAAAGCCTTCTTTCGGGGTAATCTGGTGCTCAACAACCGCTTGGAGACCAAAGAGTAAAATCGCGCCTATGAGAACGCAAAATGCCGTGCTCCATAACGCCGACGCACGATCCTGTGCGGCGCCTTCGGGCATCGAACGGCGTACCGGCTTATTGCGGACAGCATGTCGCAACTCACGCTCGTCGCCATCTCGTCGCATTTGCCCGATATTAGCGCTCAGAGTCGGGTTTACGGTTGACTTCACAAGTGTTTCCAACTCTAGCGCCGCGCGCATCCGCCTCGTTCCTTGTGACAAAACAGACATTTATCAGGAAGCTGATCTTGGCATTGGTGTCCTCACGCCGAGACTGTGGATAGCAACGTCTCCTGCTCACCTGCCACACGGCTTGCGTGGTAGGTGAACAGGAGAAGTCGCATCAAATCAGGCCGTACACACCATCTCTCCTTGGATGCTAATTCGGAGTTAACATGGCCCCCGAAATCGGACATTTTGCGCTGATCGTTGCGATGTTCATCGCGTTGGCTCAGTCTATCGTCCCGCTGTACGCGGCGCGGTCACTGGATCCTGCATTGGTTGGATTTTCCAGGCAGGCGGCTGTCGGGCAGTTTATCTGCATCGGGCTGGCTTACGCATGCTTGACTTATGTCTTCGTCACATCCGATTTCTCCGTCGCTTCTGCCGTTGCCAACTCGCACACCGCCAAGCCCCTCGTCTACAAAATCTCCGGCGTCTGGGCGAACCACGAAGGATCGATGCTCCTGTGGGTGTTGATCCTTGCGCTATTTGGCGCGATGGCGGCAGTCAAGGGAGGCTATTTGCCGGACGGGCTGCGATGCAATGCGCTAGCGGTACAGGGCATGATTTCTTTAGGCTTCATTGCGTTCATCGTTTTCACGTCAAATCCGTTTGAGCGGGTCTCACCGGCCCCTCTCGACGGCAACGGAATCAATCCGATCCTGCAAGACCCGGGATTGGCCATCCACCCTCCGTTTCTCTATCTCG